>NZ_JAMXWS010000005.1:0-283739 GCF_051043335.1 Leucobacter sp. gxy201 | reverse complement strand
CGCTCAATGCCCTACATTCTGCCGGTTCTACGACTTGACAATCATAGAAGCGTCTCAGTACATCCACCACGAACATTCCCATCAGCAAGGAGACATCATGACCGCGGCGAACGTTCCGACCATCACCCTCAACAACGGCCTGCAGATGCCGCAGCTCGGCTTCGGCGTCTTCCAGGTGCCCGACGCGGAGACCACGGCGGCCGTCGCCACGGCGATCGAGACCGGCTACCGCAGCATCGACACCGCAGCCATCTACGGCAACGAGGCGGGAGTCGGGCGCGCGATCGCCGAGTCGGGCGTCGCACGCGACGAGCTGTTCATCACCTCGAAGCTCTGGATCGATGCGCTCGGCTACGACGAGGCGATGCGCGGCTACGAGGCATCGCTCGAACGACTCGGCCTCGACAGGCTCGACCTCTTCCTCATCCACTGGCCCGCGCCCGCGAGCGACGCGTACACCGAGGCCTGGCGCGCCCTGGCCCAGCTGCACGCGGATGGACGCGTGGGCGCCGTCGGCGTTTCGAACTTCCTGCCCGAGCACCTGGCGCGCCTCGCGGAGGTCAGCGACCTCGTGCCCGCCGTGAACCAGATCGAGCTGCACCCGGCCATGCAGAACCGTGAGACCGTCGCCGCGAACACCGAGCGCGGCATCGCGACCGAGGCGTGGAGCCCGCTCGCTCAAGGTGCGGTGCTCGGAGACGCACCGGTCGTCGCCGCCGCAGAACGCCACGGCGTCTCGCCGGCCCAGGTCGTGCTGCGCTGGCACCTGCAGCAGGGGCGCATCGTGATTCCGAAGTCGGTCACCCCGTCGCGCATCGCCTCGAACCTCGACGTGTTCGGCTTCGTGCTCGACTCCGACGAACTCGCTGCGATCGACGGTCTCGAGCGCGACGGGCGCACCGGCCCGCACCCCGCCAGCTTCAACGGCTGAGCAGGCCGCACGAGCCGTGCGCGAGTTGAGCGCAGCCTAACCTTGCTTGCGGCATCACAGACGCGACGCGTACCGTGAGCAGTAGACAGAACCGACCGAACGAATAGGGGATCATCCAGATGGCAACCAAGCAGATCAACATTCCCGCAGCGCAGGGCGACCTCCAGCGCCCGACCGGCGTGGCCCAGTACCTGAGCCCGGTGCTGCACGACCTCGTCGCACTCGCGGTCAACGGCAAGCAGGCGCACTGGCACGTGCGCGGCGAGAACTTCATGGGCGTGCACGAGTTCCTCGACCAGGTCGTGCTGCACGCGCAGGACGCGGCCGACGAGGTCGCCGAGCGCGTCGTCGCACTGGGCCTGCCGATCGACGGCCGTATCGGTACCGTCGCGGCGCGCACGACGACGCCCGAGCTGAGCTCCGGCTTCCAGCAGTCGAACGTCACCGTGCGCGAGATCGTCGCCCAACTCGATGCTGCGCTCGTCACGCTCTACGCAGCGGTCAAGGGCCTCGACGAGATCGATCTCGTGAGCCAGGACATCGTGATCGGCATCGCGCAGCAGCTCGATAAGGATCGCTGGTTCCTGTTCTCGCACTACGCCGAATAATCGATGCGGGGGAGCGCGGCTCCGCCCGGCCCGGCCTCGTCGGTACGCCCTATGCGGCGACCGGCGAGGCCGGTTCCGTTCCCGGGCCGGGAATCGGCGCAGGGGCCGGGGAAGACGACAGGTACTCCTCGACGAAACGGCCGAGCACCATGTGCGACGCGCGAACGTCGGCTCGAGCGACCTGCTCGATGATCGCATCGACCTCGCCGGGATGGAAATACCCGTGATCGGCATAGGCGCGTACGCGCGAGGCGAACGAATCGGGGTCGAGCTCGGGATGGAACTGGGTCGCGTACACGTTGCGGCCCACGCGGAAAGCCTGCACCGGGCAGGTCGGCGAACCGGCGAGCACGACGATGCTCTCGGGCACCTCGCTGATCGCCTCCTTGTGCCCGACGAACGCGTCGAAGCGAGCGGGGAGCTGGTGGAAGAGCCGATCCCTGGCGCCCTCATCGGTCAGCGAGATGCGCACCGCCTGCGAGGATTCACCGTAGGTGCGATCGACCCGCGCACCCTGGTGCGCACCGATGGTGCCGATGCCGTAGCAGACGCCGAGGAACGGCACGTCGAGACGGACGACCTCGTCGAGCAGGGACGAAAGCTCGCGCTCGACCCGCAGTTCGGTCTCGGTCTTCTTCTCGACGGGCTCGCTCACGGTGAACGGGCTGCCGGCGAGGATGATGCCCGAGTACCGGTCGAAATCGACCGGGCCGAGCGGTGCGCGGTCGAGGCGCCGCCACTCGAGGTCTTCGGGCAGCAGGCCCGTCAGCCGGCAGTACGCGGCATGCTCGTCTGCGGCCTCGAGGTCTTCACCACGGGTCGAGATCAGCAGGAACGGCTTCATCCCTCTACCGTATCGCGATTCGGAGCGCACCGAGGCCGAGCCGTCACCCGGCGACATGCGCGGTCGAGAGCCGGAGGAGACGACCTGTTCAACAGGCCCGTGCCTTGCGTACGGGCCACGACCGGGGATAGAACTGGAGTCATGGCACTGCATTGGAAACTCGTGATCGATTGCGCCGATGCGCCCGCACTGTCGGAGTTCTGGGCTGCAGCGCTCGACTATACGCTGGAGGACTCGTCGCCGCTGATCGCCGCGCTGCTCGCAGCCGGGCGTCTCGATGAATCCGCGGTCGTGGATCGCGATGGGCGCCGACTCTTCCGCGGCCTCGCCGGCATCCGGCACCCCGATGACCCGTTCGATGCCGCCAGCGGTGCCGGGCACGGGCGCCGATTGCTCTTCCAGGAGGTGCCGGAGCACAAGGCGGCGAAGAACCGGCTCCACATCGATGTTCACGCCGGAGACGAGACGCTCGATCGGCTCGTCGTGCGCCTCGAGGCGATCGGCGCGACGAGGGTGCACGAGGTCGATCAGGGCCCCGCCGGCCACTGGTGGGTCATGCAGGATCCCGAGGGCAACGAGTTCTGCGCCGCGGGGTAGCCGAGGCCGTGCAGACGGTCGGGGCCCGGGACGACGCATCGCGCGTCCCGGGCCCCGACCGTGGAGGTCACGCGTCGTAGCTGCGGATGGCGACGACGGCGTTGTGCCCGCCGAACCCGAAGGAGTTCGAGATCGCCAGCTGCGGGCCGTCGCCGAGGGGCTGCGGCTCGCGCGAGGCGCGGAACGGAATCTCCGGATCCTGATCGACCAGATTCGCCGTCGGGGGAGCGACCCGGTTCTGCACGGCGAGCACCGTGAAGAGCGCCTCGAGCGCGCCGGTACCGCCGAGCAGGTGACCGGTCGCGGCCTTCGTCGCCGAAACAGGGATCTCGTTCACGCGCTCGCCGAACACCTTCTGCAGCGCCACGAATTCGTTGATGTCGCCGACAGGGGTCGACGTCGCGTGCGCATTGATGTGCGTGACCTCATCGACCTCGGCGCCGGCGACGCCGAGCGCGAGCTCGACCGCACGGATCGCACCGCGGCCCTCGGGGTCGTTGGCCGTGATGTGGTACGCATCGGCGGTCACGCCGCCGCCTGCGATCTCGGCGTAGATCTTCGCCCCGCGGGCGAGCGCGTGCTCCTCGGTCTCGAGCACGAGCGCGGCCGCGCCCTCGCCCATGACGAAGCCGTCGCGGTCGGTGCTGTAGGGGCGCGAGGCCGACTCGGGGGAGTCGGTGCGCTTCGAGAGCGCCTGCGCCGAATTGAACGCGGCGAGGGTGATCGGGTGGATCGCGGCCTCCGAGCCGCCGGCGATGACGACGTCGGCGAGCCCCGCCTGCAGGTGCTCGTACGCGTTGACGATGGCCTCGGTGCTCGAGGCGCACGCCGATGCGACGGTGCGCGCAAAGGCGCGGCCCTCGAGGTGCATCGAGATCGCGGCCGAGGGCGCGTTCGGCATGAGCATCGGCACCGTCAGAGGCATGACGCGGCGCGGACCCTTCTCGCGCAGGGTGTCCCATGCATCGAGCAGCGACCACAGGCCGCCGATGCCGGTGGCCCAGTCGACGCCGAGACGCTCGGCCGGAATCTCGGGGCTGCCCGCGTCGGCGAAGGCTTCGAAGGCCGCGACGAGCGCGAACTGGCTCGACGGGTCGAGGCGCTTCGCGACCGGGCGCTCGAGCACCTCATCGGGGCGCACCTTCGCCTTGCCGGCGAAGTCGACGGCCAGTCCGTACTTCTCGGCCCAGTCGTTGTCGAGGGTATGGATGCCGGTCTCACCGGCGAGGAGCGCCTCCCAGCTCTCGGGGGCGGTGCCGCCGATCGGGGTAGAGGCACCGATTCCGGTAACGACAATCTTCTTCGTCATGATGCGTGCTCCGCTGATCTGAGGAATGGTGTGTATTCGGGTGTCCCGAGAAGTCTGTGTGTGCGGCGCAGGGCGCGCGCTGCTGCCGCCGAGTGCTGGCGGGTGGCTCGTGCCAGGGGCGACGGCCACCCGCCTCGCAGCAGCTTAGGCCTGGGCCTGGGCGATGAAGTCGACGGCGTCGCCGACGGTCTTGAGGTTCTTGACCTCTTCGTCGGGGATCTTGACGTCGAACTTCTCTTCGGCGTTGACGACGATGGTCATCATCGAGATCGAGTCGATGTCGAGGTCGTCGGTGAACGACTTGTCGAGCGCAACGACGTCAGCGGCGATGCCGGTCTCGTCGTTGATGAGCTCTGCAAGACCTGCGAGGACCTCTTCGTTGCTGAATGCCATGGGGTTTCTCCTTGTATTGATGGGGGATTGAGTGGATTGTAGGGCCGTACTAGTCTGGCCCGGAACCGCGGGTCGCAATGCGCGACTCGCGGAAATCAGGGCAGCTCGACGACCTGCGCGGCGTAGACGAGTCCGGCTCCGAAGCCGATGGTGAGCGCGAGGCCGCCCGAGAGCTCGGGCTGAGCTTCGAGCAGCGTGTGCATCGCGAGAGGGATCGAGGCCGCGGAGGTATTGCCCTGCATCTCGATGTCGCGCGCGATCGCGACGGTGTCGGGGAGCTTCAACTGCTTCGCGAACTCGTCGATGATGCGCATGTTGGCCTGGTGCGGGATGAAGGCGGCGAGCTCGCCGGGTTCGACGCCGGAGACCTCGAGGGTGCGGCGGGCGACCTTGGCCATCTCCCATACGGCCCAGCGGAACACGGTCTGGCCGTCCTGGCGGAGCGTCGGCCAGGCCACCTCGCCGGGGTTGCTGCGGTACTCCTCGAACGTGGAGGTGACACGGATGGTGTCCCACTTCTCGCCGTCGGAGCCCCACTCGGTCGGGCCGATGCCGATGTGGTCGCTCGCGCCGACGATCACGGCGCCGGCACCGTCGGCGAGCAGGAACGAGATGCTGCGGTCGGTCGGGTCGACGATGTCAGAGAGCTTCTCGGCGCCGATGACGAGCACGTTCTTGCACTGACCCGAGCGCACGAGCGCGTCGGCCTGCGCGACGCCGTATACGTAGCCGGCGCAGGCGGCCGAGATGTCGAATGCGGCCGCGGGGGTGAGCCCGAGCCGGTGCGCGGCGAGCGAAGCCATCGAGGGCGTCACCGCGACGTTCGAGATCGTCGAGATGATCACGCCGTCGATGGCGGCGCGGTCGAGGCCCGAGCGAGCAATGGCCTCTTCGCCGGCTTCTACGGCGAGGTCGACGGCCTGCACCGATGCGCTGGCGCGGCGGCGCTGGACGATGCCGGTGCGCTGGCGGATCCACTCGTCGGAGGAGTCGATCGGCCCGACGAGGTCGTCATTCGGCACGTCGAGGTCGCCGCGCGCGGCGCCGACCGAGAGGATGCGCGTGTGGGCAGGGCCGGTCTGCTGGAGCAGGGATGCCATGGTTCGGGAGTCCTTCCGGTCAGGCTGCGTCGGCGATCATCGCGACCGCGGCTTCGAGGTCGTCGGGCGACTTGATCGCGACCGAGGGCACGCCCTTCAGCGCGCGCTTCGCGATGCCGACGAGGGCGCCGGCGGGGGAGAGCTCGATGATGCCGGTGATGCCCGCATCCTGGAAACCGGTCATACAGGCATCCCAGCGCACCGGGTTCGCGATCTGCGTGACCAGCGAGTCGAGGAAGGCCGTGCCGCTCCTCACGAGCGATCCGTCGGCGTTCGTCCACAGGGCGCGCTGGGGGTCGTGCACTCCGTGCTCGCCGGCCGCGACGCCGTCTGCGGCTTCGCGCAGTACAGGGATCGCCGAAGCCATGTAGTCGGTGTGGAAGGCGCCCGCGACCTGCAGCGGGATGACGCGTGCGGCGCGCGGTGCGTTCTCCGACAGCGCGGCGAGCGCATCCTTCGCACCGGCCGCGACGATCTGGCCGCCGCCGTTGCGGTTCGCCGGGGTGAGGCCCTGGGCCTCGATCGCGGCGATCACATCGGCTTCGACGCCGCCGACGACCGCGGACATGCCGGTCTCGGCGCGGGCCGCGGCCTCCGCCATCGCGCGGCCGCGGATGCCCACGAGGCGGAGCGCGTCGCTCGCGTCGAGCACGCCGGCGACCGCGGCGGCGGCGAATTCTCCGACCGAATGGCCGGCCACGCCGGCGGCCGACGTGTCGGCGCGCTGCGAGAGCGCCTCGAAGGCGAGCAGGCTCGCTGCGACGATGAGCGGCTGCGCGATCGAGGTGTCGCGGATCGTATCGGCGTCGCTGACGGTGCCATGGGCGATGAGGTCGGTGCCGGCGCTCTCTGAGGCGGCGCCGAGGCGCTCGCGCGCGCCCGGAAGTTCGAGCCACTCGTTCAGGAAGCCGGGGGTCTGTGAGCCCTGTCCAGGGCATGCGATAACGATCACGTGTTTCAGTCTCTCAGATCAAACGGCACGATTCTGCATATATTCCACCACAAATCTGCCGGAGTGCTGTCGGAAAGCGCCTAATTCCGACCGGATGTCGGCCCTCGGCGGGCCTGGTGGGCGATCGAACCGGCGATGAGCGCCGACTGCAGGATGAGCGCTTCGCGCGCACCCGTCGCGTTCCACCCGATGAGCTCGGACACCTTCTTGAGCCGGTAGCGCACCGTGTTCGGGTGCACGAAGAGCTCGCGGGCCGTCGCCTCCAGCGAACGGCCGTTGTCGAGGTAGCACCAGAGGGTCTCGAGCAGTTCGGGGGACTGCGCGCGCAGCGGTTCGTAGATCTGCTCGATGAGCGTGCGCCGGGCGAGTCCGTCGCCCACGAGCGCGCGCTCGGGCAGCAGATCGTCGGCCGCGACCGGGCGCGGCGAATTGCGCCACGAACGCGCCACCGCGACGCCTGCGAGAGCGGCGCGCGCGCTGCGCGATGCCTCGATCAGGTTGTCGACGGTAGGCCCGAGCACGAGCGGGCCGTCCGAGAAGCCGTCGGCCAGGCGCCCGGCGATCTCGAGGAAGCTGAGCGCCTCCGCCGGCTGGCCCGACGCGTCGCGCTGCTTCGGCTCGATGCGCCCGAGCACCAGCACGAGGCGGCTGCCCTGAAGGCCGACGAGCAGGTCGGCGCCCGCGTGGCGCGCGCTGCGCCGCAGCTGGTCGACATCGACGACCCGTTCGGCGGTGCCCACGAGCACCGCCGATTCTCCGTCGCCGTGCCAGCCGAGGGCCGCGATGCGGCTCGGCAGCTCGTCATCGCTCTCGCCCGTGAGGATCGAGTCGACGACGAGGGCCTCGAGCCGGGCGTCCCAGAGCCCGCGCGCCTCGGCGGCGCGGGCGTACACGTCCGCCGCCGCGAAGGCGACATCGCGCGAATAGTGCAGCACAGCATCCCGGAGGGCCGCGCTGCGGGGTGCGACGCGCTCCTCGACGACCGAGACGACGACGCGGATCAACTGCAGGGTCTCCTGCAGGCTGATCGAGCGCAGCAGCTCGCGCGGTGCGGCCCCGAAGACATCCGAGGCGATCCACGGAGTCGATGTCGGGTCCTCGTACCACTGGATGAACGATGTGATGCCCGTCTGCGCGACGAGGCCGACGGCGCTGCGCCTGGACGGCGGCATATCGCCGTACCAGGGCAGCGTGTCATCGAGTCGTGTGATGGTGCGGGTGGAGAGCTCGCCCGTGATCGAGCGGAGCCACGCCAGCTCCTTATCCTTCACCGCTCCGTGTCCGGTCACCGGGTCAGGCCTCGCCGCCCGCTCCGCCCGTCGAACCGGCGTTGACGTCGTCGAGGCGGTACTTCTCGGCCGCGCGGCGCGGCACGTCGGCATCGATCTTGCCCTGCAGGGCGAGGCGCTGCAGCACCTTCACGACGACGGACTCGCGGTCGATCCCGAAGTAGCGGCGCGCCGCAGCACGGGTGTCCGAGAAGCCGAAGCCGTCGGCGCCGAGCACCGAGTAGTCGCCGGGCACGTACGGGCGGATCTGCTCGGGGACGAGGGTCTCCCAGTCGCTGACCGCCACGAAGGGGCCCTCGGCGCTCTGCAGCTTCTGCGTGAGGTAGGGCACCCGGGGGTCGTCGCCGAAGTGATGGAAGTTGTGCTGCTCTGCGGCGAGGCCGTCGCGCTGCAGCTCGTTCCAGCTCGTGACGCTCCACACGTCCGCCGCCACGCCCCAGTCGTCGGCGAGCAGCTGCTGCGCCTCGATCGACCACGGCACGGCGACGCCCGAGGCGAGGATCTGCGCGCGGACGCCGTCCCCTGCGGCTTCGCTCACGCGATGGATGCCCTTGACGATGCCTTCGGCATCCACGTCCTCGGGCTCGGCCGGGTGGATGATCGGCTCGTTGTAGACCGACATGTAGTACATGACGTTCGGGTCGGGGTGGGTGCCGCCGTACATGCGCTCGAGCCCCGAGCGCACGATGTGCCCGATCTCGTAACCGTACGCCGGGTCGTACGAGACGACCGCGGGGTTGGTCGACGCCAGCGCCATCGAGTGGCCGTCGGCGTGCTGCAGGCCTTCGCCCGTGAGCGTGGTGCGGCCGGCGGTGGCTCCGATGATGAAGCCGCGCGCCATCTGGTCGCCGGCGGCCCAGAACGCGTCGCCGGTGCGCTGGAAGCCGAACATCGAGTAGAAGATGTAGATCGGGATCAGCGGCTCGCCCTGCGTCGAGTACGAGGTGCCGACGTTCGTGAACGCGGCGGCGGCACCGGCCTCGTTGATGCCGACGTGGAGCAGCACGCCCTGCGCGCTCTCCTTGTACGCGAGCAGCAGCTCGCGGTCGACCGAAGTGTAGTTCTGGCCGTGCGGGTTGTAGATCTTCGATGTCGGGAAGTAGGCGTCCATGCCGAAGGTGCGGGCCTCGTCGGGAATGATCGGCACGAAGCGCTCGCCCATGCCCTTGTCGCGCATGAGATCCTTCAGCAGGCGCACGAACACCATGGTGGTCGCGGCCTCCTGGTGGCCGGTGCCCTTCGCCGCGATCGCGTAGGTCTTCTGCTCCGGGAGCGCGAGCGGCGCATGCGACGAGCGTCGCGAGGGCAGAAAGCCGCCGAGTTCGCGACGGCGTTCGTGCATGTACTGGATCGTCGGATCGTTCTCGCCCGGGTGGTAGTACGGGGGCAGGTACGGGTTCTCCTCGAGCTGCGCATCAGTGATCGGCACCTGCATGGTGTCGCGGAACATCTTCAGATCGTCCAGCGTCATCTTCTTCATCTGGTGCGTCGCATTGCGCCCGGCGAAGTGCGGGCCGAGACCGTAGCCCTTGATCGTCTTCGCGAGGATGACGGTCGGGCGGCCCTTGTGCTCCGTCGCGGCCTTGAAGGCGGCGTACACCTTGCGGTAGTCGTGGCCGCCGCGGCGCAGACCCCAGACCTCGTCATCGGTGTAGTTCTCGACGAGACGCAGAGCGCGCTCGTCCTTGCCGAAGAAGTGGTTGCGCACGTAGGCGCCGTTCTCGGCCTTGTAGGTCTGGTAGTCGCCGTCGGGCGTCGTGTTCATGACGTTGAGCAGCGCGCCGTCGGTGTCGCGGGCGAGCAGCTCGTCCCATTCGCGACCCCAGATGACCTTGATGACGTTCCATCCGGCACCGCGGAAGTAGCTCTCGAGCTCCTGGATGATCTTGCCGTTGCCGCGCACCGGGCCGTCGAGGCGCTGCAGGTTGCAGTTGATGACGAAGGTCAGGTTGTCGAGGCCCTCGTTCGCGGCGACCTGCAGCTGGCCGCGGCTCTCGACCTCGTCCATCTCGCCGTCGCCGAGGAAGGCCCAGACATGCTGATCCGAGGCATCCTTGATGCCGCGGTTGGTGAGGTACTTATTGAGCTGCGCCTGGTAGATGGCGTTGATGGGGCCGAGGCCCATCGACACCGTCGGGAACTGCCAGAAGTCGGACAGCAGACGCGGGTGCGGGTAGCTGGGGAGTCCGTTCGCGGCACGCGACTTCTCCTGGCGGAAGCCGTCCAGCTGATCGTTGCTCAGGCGCCCTTCGAGGAAGGCGCGCGCGTAGATGCCGGGGGAGGCGTGGCCCTGGATGAAGATCTGGTCGCCGCCGCTCGGGTGATCCTGGCCGCGGAAGAAGTGGTTGAAGCCGACCTCGTAGAGCGACGCCGCCGACGCGTAGGTGGAGATGTGGCCGCCGACGCCGATGCCGGGGCGCTGCGCGCGGTGCACGGTCATCGCGGCGTTCCAGCGGATCCAGTGACGGTACTTGCGCTCGAGCGGCTCGTCGCCCGGGAAGTCGGGCTCGTCATCGCTCGCGATGGTGTTGACGTAATCGGTCGTCGGCACCATCGGCACGTTCAAGTGCAGCTGGCGCGAGCGATCGAGCAGGCTCGTCATGACCTCGCGACCCCGGCCTGCGCCGCGCTCCTCGACGACTGCGTCGAGCGATTCCCGCCATTCCGCGGTCTCCTGCGGATCGATATCGTCCTGGTCGGGGGCGTAGGGATCCTGAGTGTTCACAGCCAAGATTCAATCTCCATTCACCATGTTTGCGTACCTGGCGGGGCGCGGGTAGACGCACGAACGCGGCACAGCGGGTCGGCCGCGTGATTCGCGGTCTTCCCTCAAGACTATCGAAAGTCCACTGCGAAACACGGAGTACGCTTGTAGAAAGTGTCACAGCTGCACAAAATTCGCATACCCCGCAGCGGATCAGCCGCAAAACAACCGATTACGAACCAACGGATACGAAATTGCACTGATTTCGTGCATTTTTCATTTGTGATATCAAATGCACGCGAAGAAGCTTCGGATATTCTTCGGTGAAGCGTCGCTTTATGCGTTCGGATACTCTGGGGGAGTAGCCGACTGCGGTGCGCACGGCGTCCGCACACATTCACTGAGGAGTATCGATGGTTCTCGAGCCCGGCGCACAGGCGCCCGACTTCACCCTTTCCGATCAGCACGGCGAGGAGCGCACCCTCTCCGAGCTCGTCGCCTCGGGCCCGATCGCGCTCGTGTTCTTCCCGCTCGCATTCACCGGCATCTGCACGGGGGAGCTGTGCGAACTGCGCGACAACCTCTCGGTGTTCGACGACGGCGAGGTGCGGCTCTTCGCGATCTCGGTCGACACAGTGCCGACGCTGCGCGAGTTCTCGGTGCGCGAGGGATACGAATTCCCGATCCTCTCTGACTTTTGGCCGCACGGTGCCGTAGCGCGCGACTACGGCGTCTTCATCGAGGAGCGGGGCATCGCGACCCGGGCGACGCTGCTCATCGGCGAGGATCGGCGCGTGCTCGCCTCGTTCGAGACCGCACCGGGGCAGGCCCGCGACTTCGCCTCGTACCGCGAGGCGATCGCGGCGATCGGGGAGTAGCCCGGAGCGCCGCAGTGCGATTCGTCGTGATGCGACCCCGTACCCTATGCTGGTGAGGTTCGTTTCGCGAATGCGCCCTTAGCTCAGTTGGTTAGAGCATCTCGTTTACACCGAGAGGGTCGGGAGTTCGAGTCTCTCAGGGCGCACCGTTTCCTCCACATACGTCGTCCGGCCCGTACGCCGTCGACGTCGGGCGCGGCCCGATCGAACGGACACTTCGCCCGTAGAAACATCGAGGCCCGGAGTCGTCGACTCGCGCGGCGCGACGCACCGAGCTCGTGGCGGACTTCGTCGCATCGCAACGGCTCGGAGCTTCCCTCGGTGCCGCTCGGCGGGAAGCGCAGTTCGGGCCGTGCGGGGAGTCGTGGCGTCCCTGCTCGAAGTGCAAACTGACATAATATAGATTATCGACACTCGACCATCACGCCGAATCCTTTGAGACGGACCGTGTCGCACTGGCCTTGCCCGCTGCGGTGACGAGCCACGTGATCAGGCCGATGGCGAGCGCCCAGAATGCGGCGCCGAGGCCGGCGACGACGACGCCCGATGCGGCGACGAGCATCGTGACGATCGCCGCGATGCGCCCGCGCGGGTCGCTCAGCGCTTCGACGCACGCGGATGCCAGTGCGCCGAACAGCGCGACGCCGGCGACCGCCTGCATGATCTCCGGCGGCGCCGCGACGGTGACCGCGACGAGTCCGGCGCTCGCGAGCCCGAGCACGATGTACAGGCAGCCGGCGGTGAAGCCCGCGATCCAGCGTCTCTGCTTGTCGGCGCCGGCATCCGCGCCCGCAGCCAGCGCCGCGGTGATCGCCGCGAGATTGAGTGCGAACGCTCCGAAGAATGCACCGACGACGGTGCCGAAGCCGGTCGTGACGAGCGCCGGTTTCCAGGGCACGGTGTACCCGAAGCTCTGCAGCACGGCCGCACCCGGGATGTTCTGCGACGCCATCGTGACGATGTACAGCGGCAGCGCGACGCCGGTGAGCGCCTGCAATGCGACGACGGGCATCGTCCACTCGAAGTGCGGCACGAAGGCGGCCGCATCGAATGCCGCGCCGGTGAGCGCGCGATGCGCACCGACGGCGATGAGCCCCGCGGCCACCGCGGCGAGCACGGCCCATCGCGCCCGCAGTCGCATCGTGACGAGCCAGGCGATCAGCACGGGCGCGACCAGCCACGGCTCCTCGACGAGCGCACGGAACGGCGCCAGGCACAGCGGCAGCAGAATGCCCGCGAGCATCGCCTGCGCGAGCGACGCCGGTATACGCTGCACGAGCGATGCGAGCTGCGGCCACAGCCCGGTCAGTGCCAGCAGTACGCCGGTGACGGCGAAGGCTCCGACCGCCGCAGGCCATCCCCCGGCGACGGCGCCGACGCTGATGAGCAGCGCCGCGCCGGGCGTCGACCAGACGACGGTGATCGGCATACGGTACCGCCACGAGAGCAGCACAGTCGCAAGCCCCATCAGCACTGTCACCGCGGCGAGGCCCGATGCGGCCTGGGCCGGGCTCGCGCCGACGGCGGAGAGACCCGCCAGCACCACGGCGAACGTCGAGGCGAAGCCCACTACCCCGCTGGCGATACCTGCGGTGAGCGGCTCGGCGATCCCTGGCCCAGTTGTTCTGTTTACGGAACGATGCACGGGTTCACTGTAGCATCCTCAGCATGAGCACACTCGAGATCGGCCTGCGCCTGCGCCGCGCACGCACCGAGCAGGGGCTGAGCCTCTCCGAGCTCGCACGCAGATCGGGCGTCGGCAAGGGGTCGCTCTCGGAGATCGAAACGGGCAAGCGAAACCCGACCGTCGACACGCTCTACGCGCTCTGCCGGCCGCTCGGCATCCCGCTCAGCGCGCTGCTCGGTGGCACAGCCGGGTCCGAATCCGTCGCTCCGGGCGGCATGCGCACGATCCTCATCTCGGTGCGCGAGCTCTCGGATGCGACCGTCGAGGTGTTCCGCCTCGAGTTCCCGGCGAGCGCCGACCACGTCTCCCCCGCCCACGGCCCCGGCGTCACCGAGCACATCACCGTCGTCGCCGGCGCCCTCGAGGTCGGCCCCGACGGCGCCGGCAGCACCGTCGTCGCCGGCGAGAGCACCAGCTGGGCGAGCGACCGGCCGCACCGCTACACGGCGGTCGACGGGCCGGGCGAGGCGGTGCTCGTGATCAGGAGCCCGAGGGGCTCGCGGCCGGCGTAGCCCAGCCGCAGGGATCCTCCCCGCCGCATGCCGCCGAGCGCTCAACGGGGCTCGGCGAGCGCGAGCACCGTGCGCGCGGCGAAGGCGCTCACGCCGATCGAGCCGAACTGGCCGGCCGTGAGCATGAGGCCCATCTGATCCTTCGCGACGGCGACCGCGAGCAGTACGAGCGCCCCGACGATGACGAGCAGCGCGGCGAGCAAAAGGCCTGCGGCGACCAGCCGGCCGAGCGGCGAGCGGCGACCGGCGTCGAGCGGCTTCACGATGGCGGCGCACGAGAAGGTGAGCACCCCGAGCGCAATGCCGCCGAGCACATCGCTCGGCCGGTGCCACCCGTAGGCCAGCAGCTGCCAGGCGACGGTCGAGAGCAGCACGGCTCCCCCGACGGCCGTCGCCGAGCGCAACGCCACGGGCACCGCCCATGCCGCGGCCGCGACGACGACGACGAACGCCGTCATGTGACCGCTCGGAAAGGTGTTGTCGATGTTGAAGTCGAGCAGCTGCGGCCGCTCGAGCACCCGCAACTTGAGCAACTGGGACGCGATGATCGCCGCGGCCGAGGCTCCGACGACGCCGATGGCGCGCCTCCAGCCGTACGTGGCGAGCGCGATGACGCCGATGACCGCCATCGCGATGAGCAGCGTCGGCGCCGACATGAGATCGAGCGGCGCCGGCGGATCGGTCGTGAATCGGGCGGCGGCGAGCACGCTCTCCTCGGCGCGCTGCCCGAGCGAGCTGCCGACGCCGAGCACGAACGAGCCGACGCCGAGCACCGCCCAGAAGACGGCCGACCAGATCGCGCTGCGGCGCCGGCCGAGCGCATGCCTCACCGGCGGCCCCGCCGATCGGAGGTGCGCACGGCGAACAGCGCGAGCGCCGCTGCGGTCGCGACGTTGAGCGAGTCGACCTCGTGCTCCATCGGGATCACGACGGAACGCGTCGCCGAGGCGAGGGCCCGCCGGGACAGCCCGGTGCCCTCGGTACCGAACATCAGGGCGAGCCTCTCGGGTACGTCGAGCATGAAATCAGCGAGGTCCTCCGCCTCGTCGTTCAACGCGAACGCGGCGAGTTCGAAGCCGGCGTCGCGGATCAAGGGACCGGCGACCCGCCAATCGGGCAGACGCGCCCAGGGCACCTGCAGCACGGCGCCCATGCTCACGCGCACGGCGCGCCGGTACAGCGGGTCGGCGCAGGCCGGCGAGAGCAGCACCGCATCGGCGCCGAGCGCGGCCACGGAGCGGAAGATGGCCCCGACGTTCGTGTGATCGGCGAGGTCGTCGAGCACGATCACGCGGCGCGATGCGCGCAGCAGCTCCGCCGGGTCGAGCAGCGCCGGCCGGTGCATCGACGCGAGCGCGCCGCGATGCATATGGAACCCGGTGAGGGCCTCCAGCTGCTCAGACTCCCCCACGTAGACGGGTACGTCGGGGAAGGCCGCGAGCATCGGCTCCACCTTCGGCAGCCACTGCTCGAGCAGCAGCACCGAGCGCGGGCGATGCCCTGCCTGCAGGGCGCGCTCGATCACCTTCGGCGACTCCGCGAGATACAGGCCCTCTTCGGGTTCGCGAACGCGGCGCAGGGCGACATCGGTCAGCTGCGTGTAATCGGCGAGCTCGGGAATCGTGAGGTCGTCGATGCGGATGACCCTCACGCGGCGGCCTCGACCGCGTCCGCAGCGTCGAGCCGGGTCGGCTCCGAGAGGAACTCCCGCACGAACGCGCAGGCGTCGCCGACGGCCTCGTAGTGCACCAGATGCCCCGTGCCCGGGACGATGCGCAGCCGCGCGTCCGCGATGCGGTGGGCGAGATCGAGCTGCTTCGCGAGCGGCGTGATGTCGTCCCGCTCCCCCGCGATCAGCAGCGTCGGCATGCCGATCGCATCCGCGAACTCGGCGACCGTATGCGATACCGAGGCGCGGAACGCCTGCAGCAGCGTCCTCGGGTCGGAGAACGTGCTGAAGTACTCGGCGTGCTGCCCGTGGATCCATGAGCGCAGCTCTGCATCGCCGGTCTTCGCCATCACCTCGCTCATCCCGCGCACGATGAGCGGGTTGCCGAGCAGCTGACGCGATGCGGCGCCGGGCAGCAGGTCTGCGGCCCGATAGTAGCCGATCGCGAGCTGGGTGAGCAGGGCCTGCGGCCCCTCGAGCGCCGGCGCGGAGATCGGATTGACGAGCACCAGTCGCCGGGGTGCCAGCCCGCCGGCGATCGCCGCCGACACGACTAGGGACCCGAACGAGTGCCCGAGCACCGCGAAGCTCTCGGGGGCCGCCGCGGCCGCGAACTCCCGCAGCCATTCTCCGTAGAGGGCGATGTCGTGCTCGCGGCCGGGAACAGCGGGCGTCTCGCCGAAACCCGGCAGGTCGGGCACGATCGCGCGCAGACCCGGGGTCGAATCGACCAGCGCCCGTGCGAGCCCTTCGAGGCCGTGGTGGTCGCCGCGGAAGCCGTGCACGAGGATCAGCGTCGCACCTGCGGGGTCGCCGTAGGCCCAGGCCCGGGTCTGGATGCCGAGCGTGGCGGCGGCAATTGGATTCGGCGCGATGGTCACGGATCGAGTGTAATGGCGCGCCCTGGAAAGCCCCTTGGCGCCCCGCGGAGTTTCGCAGGGCGTGCACCGGCCGCGGCGGCGGTTCGGGAATGCCCTAGCATCGTGGGAGACGAAAGGACTCCCGTGACCAACAGAATGCCGCTCTGGGCCGAGAACATCGCCGTGTTCGACACCGAGACGACCGGGGTCGATACCGACCATGCGCGCATCGTGAGCGCGACGATCGCGCTGCTCGGCGCCGACGGCACCGTGCGCGAGCGCTACGACTGGCTGCTCGACCCGGGCATCGAGATTCCGGCAGGAGCGGCTCAGGTGCACGGCATCACGACCGAGGTCGCGCGGGCCAGCGGCATCAACGCGGCCGTCGGCGTGCAGCAGATCGTCGCGCAGCTGCTCGAGATGATCGAGCGCGGCTTCCCGATCGTCGCATACAACGCGCCGTACGATCTCAGCCTGCTCGCCTCGGAGGCCGCGCGCCACGGCATCGCCTGGCCCGCGAGCATCTCCCCCGTCGTCGACCCGCTCATCATCGACAAGCAATTCGACCGCTACCGCAAGGGCAAGCGCACCCTCATCGCAGTGTCGGCCCACCACGGCGTCGCGCTCGGCAACGCGCACGATGCCGGCGACGATGCGATCGCCGCGGGGCGCGTGCTCCAGCGCCTCGCACTGAAGTACGCCGATGTGCTGCCGCAGGAGCTCGACGACCTGCACCGCGCCCAGATCGATTGGGCGGCCGCGCAGGCCGCGAACTTCCAGGAATACATGCGGCGGGTGCGCGACCCGAACTTCGTGGCCGATGGCCGCTGGCCGCAGAAGGCATAGTAAAAGGACCTCCGGGGCGCGAGCTCCGGAGGTCCTTCTGCAGGGATCGTGCCTTAGGCGCCGAAGCCCTTGAAGCGCTGGTTGAACTTCTCGACGCGGCCGGCCGAGTCCATGATGCGCTGCTTGCCCGTGTAGAACGGGTGCGATGCGCTCGAGATCTCGACGTCGATGACGGGGTAGGTCGCGCCGTCGAGCTCGATGGTCTTCTCGCTCGTGAGCGTGGAACGGGTCAGGAACGTCTCGCCCGACGCGAGGTCGCGGAATACGATGGCGTTGTACTCGGGGTGGATTTCGTTCTTCATGAGTGTTCCTTCGGATTGGTGCCTGGATACGGGCGTGTAGCAGCACGCCCCGAGGTCTTGGGAGTGCGCGGATAACCGCACAAGGTTCTATCTTATCAGATGCTCGGCCGGGCGACGGCGGTGTAGCGGCCGTTCGTTTCGGTGAGCTCGAACGGCATGCCGAATGTCGCCTCGAGGTTCGAAGCGGTCAGCGTGAGCGCGATCGGGCCGGCGGCCTGCACTCGGCCGTCGCGCACGAGGAGCACATGGGTGAATCCGGGCGGAATCTCCTCCACGTGATGGGTCACCATGATCATCGCCGGGGAGTACGGCGACTGCGCGAAGCCCGAGAGCATCTGCAGCAGGCGCTCGCGGGCGCCGAGATCGAGGCTCGCGCTCGGCTCGTCGAGCAGCAGCATCTCGGGGTCGGTCATGACCGCGCGGGCGATGAGCGCGCGCTTGCGCTCGCCGTCGCTCAGCGTGCCGAAGGTGCGATCGGCGAGATCGGTGAGATCCCACTCGGCGAGGATGCGGTCGGCCTGGCGCACATCGATGTCGTCGTAGTGCTCGTTCCAGCGGCCCTCGACCGAGTGCGCTGCCGTCAGCACGAGGTTGCGCACCGACTCGTTCGCGGGGATGCGGCGGGACGTCGCCGAGGAGACGAGGCCGATGCGGCTGCGCAGTTCGAAGATGTCGATCTTGCCGAGACGGTTCTCGAGCACGTCGACGGTGCCCGTCGACGGATAGTCGTTGCCGGTGGCGAGCTTCATGAGCGTCGTCTTGCCCGCCCCGTTCGGCCCGAGCACGACCCAGCGCTCCGAATCCTCGACGCTCCAATCGAGATGATCGAGGATCGCGCGGCCGTTCCGTGCGTAGGTGACGTCGGTGAGGCGCAGAACATTGACCATGCCCACCATGCTACGAGTGATCTGCCCGCACGGGGCGACGGCGCGCTGAAGCGGGTCGCGCGAGTTCCCTAGACTGGGGGTATGACCGTTTCACCCCTCGTCGTGCTCGATTGCGATTCCACCACCATTCAGGACGAGGTGATCGAACTGCTCGCCGAAGCCGCGGGCACGCGGGAGCTCGTCGCCGAGGTGACCGAGCGCGCGATGCGCGGCGATCTCGATTTCTCGGCAAGCCTCGCGGAACGCGTCGCGACCCTGCGGGGCACGCCCGAATCGGTGTTCGCGGAGGCGTACGGCAAGGTGCGCCTCTCCCCCGGCATCCGCGAGCTCATCGCGGCCGTGCACGCACGGGGCGGCAAGGTCGGCGTGATCTCGGGCGGTTTTCACGAGGTGCTCGACCTGATCGCGGCCGATCTCGGTCTCGACTTCTGGCGCGCCAACCGGCTCGAGATCGTCGACGGTGCTCTTTCGGGGCGCACCGTCGGCCCGGTGATCGACGCCGAGGCGAAGGCGAGCGCGCTGCGCGAGTGGGCCGAGGCGAGCGGAACACCGCTCTCGGCGACGATCGCGATCGGCGACGGCGCGAACGACCTGCGGATGATGGAGCTCGCTGCGATCGGCGTCGGCTTCAACGCGAAGCCCATCGTCGTCGAACGGGCCGACGTCTCGCTCGAGCACGACCTCGCGGGAGCGATCCCGCTGCTGGATCGCCTGCCTATTTCCTGAGAGCGATTCGTCTATCCCTCGAGGATGCGATGCTCCTCGACGAACAGCCGCTGCCGACCCGAGACGTTCGCGAGCGAGTCGGCAGCGACCCGCTGACCGAGCTCGGAAGCGTAGGCCGCCTCGAACGCCGACTGAGAGTCGAACCAGAGCTCCGAGATGCCGTCCACTCCCCCGGTCTCATCCCCGAGCACGAGGTTGAAACGCGCATCCCTGACATCGGGGAGCTGCCGCGCGAGCGGGGCGTGCCGCCGCAGCCACCACTCGGCGAACTCGTCGCGGCTCATCCCGTCCCGCCGGGTCAGCATGATGATCGCCTTGAACGCCATCTCGATCGCCTCTTCCTCTTATCTCCAGCCGATGGTTCTCCCGCTCATGCGGGCTTCGGTACGCGGTGCAACGGGCGCCCGCCGATCGCGAGCACGACCGCTACGAGCATCTCGTCATCGCGCGGCGCATCGCCGATCGCGATGTCGGCGGCATCCATGTCGTCGAACTCCCAGATGCTGTTCTTGTTCGTCAGCGGCATCGTGATGACGGCTCCCGCGCCGCCCATCTTCTTCGTGCCCGGGATGATGTCGTCGCCGTGATCGACCGCCGCGCGCACCGGTGCGCCGAAGCGGGGATGCAGAATGGCGGCGGCATGCTCGATCTCGCCCGCGAGCCCGATGATGGCGCCCTTGCCGTACGACTCGACGGCGCCGGGCTCGACGCCGAGTGCCTCGACCGCGCGGCCGGCGAGGAGGCCCCCGAGCTCGGCGCCGAGATCGTAGAGCGGCGAGAGGTCTTCGACGTACCGCCCGGCGTAGGGGTTGTCGACCACGGCGGCGGCGATGGCCTTGCGCGTCGGCGGGTCGACGGGGCGTCCCATCTCCGAGTGCGTCTCTTCGACCTGCACCACGAGCTTGCGCAGCTTGAGCAGTGACATCTTCGCCTCCTGTGTGCCTCGTACGGCGCCGTCATCGGCTGCCGATCTCAGGCTACGGCGATAAGACGATGAAGAAAATCAGAAATACTTGACCTGACGATTCGTATTCTGGAAACTATCGCCATGAGTCTCGACCTCGACCAGTTGCGCACGCTGCTCGCCTTCGCCGACACCGGCAGCGTGAAGAACGCGGCCCGCGTCGTCCGCAGAACGCCGTCGGCAGTGAGCACCCACCTCTCGAAGCTCTCGACCTCGATCGGCCGACCGCTGCTGCAGCGACGGGGGCGGGGTCTCGAACTCACGCCGGACGGCGCGGAGGTCGTGAAGATCGCGCGACGCATGGTCGGCCTCGAGCACGAGCTCCTCGCGCGCTTCGACGCCTCGGCGTTCGCCGGCACGCTGCGGGTCGGTCTGCCCGACGACTACGTGCCGACGCTCATGTCGCCCCTCTTCGACGCGCTCGGCGCGGTCGCCCCTCAGGCGCGCCTCGAAGTGCAGTGCGCCCCGAGCGCCGAGCTCCGGCCGCTCATCGCGAATGCCGATCTCGACCTCGCAGTGCTCTCGGAGCCCGCCGGCTCCGGCGCGGGAGTCCTGCTGCGCCGGGAGGAGGTCGTGTGGGCATCGGCCCGGCACGAGACGGCGCTCGCCGATGGCGCGATCCCGCTGGCGCTCTTCCCCACGGGCTGCATCGTGCGGGCCGCGGCCCTCGCCGATCTCTCGACGCTCGGCATCGCCACCGACATCGTCTGCGAAAGCCGCAGCATGTCGGCGGTGCAGGCCGCGATCCGCGCCCGGCTCGCGATCGCGCCGATCGCGCGCAGCTGCATGCCCGAGGGAGCCGAGATCATGGGCGCCGGGAGCGGGCTCCCCCGTCAGCGCCCCATCGACATCGTGCTCGCGGCGTCGGCGACGGCGCCGCGATCGTTGACCGCAGCGCTCGTCGCCCGCCTGCGCGAACGGCTCGGGTGATCCCTGTCGAGAACAGGGAGCCCTGGGAACGAAGCTCTCAGTGACCCATGCCGAGGCCGCCGTCGACCGGGATGACCGCGCCCGAGATGTAGGCGGCGTCATCGCCCGCGAGGAACGACGCCGCGCCCGCGATCTCTGCGACATGACCGAAGCGGGCCGCCGGGATGGACGAGAGGTACTGCTGCTGCTGCGCCTCCGGGAGTGCCGCAGTCATATCGGTCTCGATGAAGCCCGGGGCGATCACATTCGCGGTGATGTTCCGCGCACCGAGCTCGCGGGTGAGCGAGCGGGCGAAGCCGACGAGCGCGGCCTTCGACGAGGCGTAGTTGATCTGCCCCGGCGACCCGTAGAGGCCGACGACGGAGGAGATGAGGATGACGCGGCCGAAGCGCCCCTTCAGAAGGCCCTTCGCGGCCCGCTTCACGACGCGGAAAGTGCCGGTGAGATTGATGTCGATGACGCTCGAGAACTCCTCCTCGCTCATACGCAGCAGCAGCGTATCCTTGGTGATGCCCGCGTTCGCGACGACGATCTCGACCGGGCCGAGCTCGGCCTCGATCTGCGTGAACGCCGCGTCGATCGATGTGGCGTCGCCCATCTCGGCGTGCACCGTGAAAGCGCCCTCGGGGCCGGTGCCCGAACGGGAGGTCACGGCGACGCGGTGGCCGTCGGCGAGCATGCGCTCGGCGATCGCGTATCCGATGCCGCGGTTGCCTCCGGTGACGAGTACGGTGCGCGAGGTGGTCATGTGTGGATCCTTCCGTCTGGCCAGCTGAGCACCAGCCTAGACGGCGTAGGCTGGTGGGGTACGGAGATAGGGGCGCATGTCGAAGAGCTACAGCGTGACATCGGCGGGTGTGAACCCGGCGCAGGATCGCGCGCACCGCATGCGCATGTACTACGTCGCCATGGTGCTGCGCGTGCTCTGCGTCATCTCCCTCTTCTGGGTGCGGGGCTGGTGGGTGCTGCTCGTCGGCATCGCGGTGGCGGTGCTGCCCTGGTTCGCGGTGATGGTCGGCAACGCGGTCGCGCACGGCGGCGAGGTCGAGCCCGACGCCCCCGAGCCGCTGCAGCTGCAGGCGTCGACGGCGCCCGCTCCGCGCGAGGACGCGGCCGAGACGCTGATCGTCGTCGATGTGGAGCCCGCGCGGCGCGGGGGCCCCGCGGCGCCTCCCGCCGAGCCCGATCCTTCGCCGGACGGCGATGCGGTGCCGGGTGAGGCGGACTCGTGAACGCCATCGGCCTACCCGGGCTCGGCGGCGACACCGGGCAGCGCTTCGAGTGCTCCCGCGCGGGCTGCACGAGACCGGCCGTGAACGCGATACGCTGGCGCAATCCGAAGATCCACGACGCCGGTCGTCGCAAGATCTGGCTCGCATGCGACGAGCACCTCGGCACCTTGCACGAGTTCCTCGCCGCCCGCGATTTTCCGCTCGACATCGTCCCGGTAGGTGCCCTCGATGACTGACCCGACCCCGCAGACCGCTGCACCGCAGCACGTCGGTTGGACGTTCCTGTACTCGCGCCGCTGGCTCGGCTATTTCGCGATGCTGATCGTGTTCGCGGTGGCCTGCGTCTTCCTCGGCAACTGGCAGTTCGACCGACGGGCCGAGGCCCGCGCGGAGATCGCGCGCATCGACGCCAACTACGACGCTGCGCCCGTGCCGCTCGCAGACGAGCTGCCGACGCTCGAGAGCTTCGACCTCGACGGCAACAAGTGGCAGACGGTCACCGCGACCGGCGAGTACGTCGGCGAGCCGTACTTCGCGCGCAACCGGCCGGGCCCTCAGGGCGTGGGGTCGAATCTGCTGCAGATGCTGCGCACCGAGCAGGGCGACATCTTCTTCGTCGACCGCGGCTGGGTGCCGGTCGACGGCATCACCGCCGACAGCATCGACGACGGCTCGCTCTCGCTCGAGAACCTCGACCTGCCGCTGCCCGCGACCGGCACGGTGACCGTCGAGGCGCGACTGCGCGCCTCCGAACCGCAGATCGGCGGCCGCACCGCCACCGGCAACACCGTCGCGAGCATCGATCTGCACGAGCTCGCCGGGCTCAGCGGCACCGCGGGCGAGGCCTACACGGGCGCCTACGGCATGCTCGTCTCCGAGAGCCCCGCGCGCGCGCACGGTGCGCTGCCCGAGCGGCCCGAGCGCGACGAGGGCCCGCACCTGTCGTACGCGCTGCAGTGGTACGTGTTCATCCTCATCGCGGGCATCGGCGTGGCCTACGCCGCCAGGCGCGAGTTCCGCGGCCTGAACAGCGGTAGCGACGCCGTCGCCGAGCAGGATCGTCGCAGCGCCGAACGCCGGAGCCGGCGCCGCCCGAGCGATGCCGACGAGGAAGACGCGCTGCTCGATGCGTGAATCGGCGCTGCGTTTCGGCCTCGGGTCCGGCCTGCTCGTCGCGCTCGGGCTCGGGCTGGCCGGCTGCGCCCAGCCCGCCGACCCGGTGGTCGCACGGGAGTCGCTCGAGCAGGTCACGGAGGACCCGGCACCGCCCGATGCGGCCGAGGAGTACGATGCGTCGCTGCATCCCGCCCCGATCGTCGCACCGAACGAGGACTGCACCCCCGTGCTCGTCATCACCGTTCGCGGAACGGGCGAACCGACGAAAGGGCAGCTCGTCTCGGGGATCGCGAAGGCGATCGAGAAGGCGGAGCCCGACAAGACCGAGGTGATCGACCTCGACTACCCCGCCGACACCGAGGTCAAGGAGGGCGGCACCCTCGGCGTGCGCACGCTCATCGATACGCTCAACGTGCAGGCGGAGCACTGCCCCGGTCAGCAGTTCGTGCTGCTCGGCTACTCGCAGGGCGCGCTCGTGATCGGCGATGCGCTCAGCGCGCCCGATACCCGACTCGTGGGCGCGACGGCCGGAGAGGTCGGGATCGACGCGGCGGCCGGCATCTGGGCCGTCGCACTCTTCGGCGACCCGCGCTTCAACGCCGCCGAGGCGTTCAACGCGGGCACCTACGACTCGGCCTACAGTGGCCTCCTCCCCCGCCCGAGCGGCGCGCTCGCCGCGTACGAGGAGCGCCTGCTCGACTTCTGCGTCGCCGAGGACTTCATCTGCCAGAGCGGCATCGTGCTGCGCGACGACGGCGAGATCGACGAGGAGGGCCACGTCGACTATTTCAAGAACGGCATGCGCAAGCAGGCCGCGGCGTTCGTGCTCGAGAAGCTCGGCTGGAACAGCGCTGCGCCGTAACCCGCGCTGGGCCGCAGTATCGCTGCGCCGCAGCGCGGGCTACGCGAGTTCGATGAGCTCGAGGTACTCCTTCGACCAGTGATCCTCGGTCGCCTCGGGCATGATGAGCACGCGCTCGGGATTCAGCGCCTCGACCGCACCGGGGTCGTGCGAGACCAGCACGACGGCGCCGGAGAAGTGCGCCAGAGCGTCGAGCACCTCCTCGCGGCTCGCCGGGTCGAGGTTGTTCGTCGGCTCGTCGAGCAGCAGCACGTTCGCGCTCGAGACCACGAGCATCGCGAGGGCGAGGCGCGTCTTCTCGCCGCCCGAGAGCACCCCTGCGGGCTTGTGCACGTCGTCGCCGGTGAAGAGGAACGAGCCGAGCACGCGCCGCGCTTCGGTCTCGGTCAGGTGCTGCGACACCGAGATCATGTTCTGCAGCACGCTCGCCTTGACATCGAGCGTCTCGTGCTCCTGCGCGTAGTAGCCGACCTTGAGGCCGTGCCCGGCGACGAGCTCGCCGGTGTCGGGCGCGTCAACGCCCGCGAGCAGCCTGAGCAGCGTCGTCTTGCCGGCGCCGTTGAGGCCGAGCACGACGACCTTCGATCCTCGATCGATCGCGAGGTCGACGCCCGCGAAGATCTCGAGCGAGCCGTACGACTTCGACAGCCCCTCCGCCATGAGCGGGGTCTTGCCGCAGGGAGCGGGGTCCGGGAAGCGCAGCTTCGCGACCCGATCCGCCTGGCGCACCTCTTCGAGCCCCGACAGCATCTTCTCGGCCCGCGCGACCATCTGGTGGGCGGCGGCCGCCTTCGACGCCTTGGCACCGAACTTCGCGGCCTGGTCCTTGAGCGCCGAAGCCTTCTTCTCGACGTTGGCGCGCTCCTTGCGTCGACGCTCCTCGTCGGCGGCGCGCTGACGCTGGTACAGCTTCCAGTTCATGTTGTAGACGTCGATGACCTGGCGGTTCGCGTCGAGGTAGAACACACGGTTCACGGTCTCGCCGACGAGGTCGATATCGTGCGAGATGACGATGACGCCGCCCTTGTAGCTCTTGAGGAACTCGCGCAACCAGATGATCGAGTCGGCGTCGAGGTGGTTCGTCGGCTCGTCGAGGATCATCGTGTCGGCGTCCGAGAACAGGATGCGGGCGAGCTCGATGCGACGCCGCTGACCGCCCGAGAGGGTCTTGAGCGGTTGCTCGAGGATGCGGTCGGGCAGGCCGAGGTTGTGCGAGATCGACGCCGCTTCCGACTCGGCGGCGTACCCGCCGAGCGCTTGGAAGCGATCGGTCAGATTTCCGAAGCGCCGCATCGCCTTCTCGGCGATCACGGGATCCTCGGAGGCCATGTCCTCGGTCGCCCGGGCGAGGTTCTGCTGCAGCGTGCCGAGACCGCGGGCGTCGAGGATGCGGTGCCGCGCGATCTGCTCGGGATCGCCCGTGCGCGGATCCTGCGGCAGGAAGCCGAGCTCTCCCCCGACCGTGATCTTGCCCTCCGCGGGCTGCAACTCCCCCGAGAGCGTGCGCGTGAGGGTGGTCTTGCCGGCGCCGTTGCGCCCGACGAGACCGATCTTGTCGCCCGGGTTCACTCGGAAGTCGACGCCCGACATGAGGCGCCTGGCGCCGACGTCGATCGCGAGGTCTTCGACGATGATCATGCTGCGGGGCTCCTCAAGACGACTGGAAAGGCTGCCCAGTCTGCGGGCAACCTTTCCAGTCTACTCCCTCGATCGAGGAGGGGGTTCAGGAAGCGGAGGCGACGAGGCCGAGGGCGGCGCCGTCGGCCCACAGCGTCGCGTCGAGCCCGGTGCTCACCCGCTCGGCGGGCAGCGCATCGGCGCCGTCGGCCCGCTCGAGCACATCGCGCAGCGCCTCGGCCTTGCCGGCGCCGGCGGCCACCAGCCACACGCGCTCCGCGCGGCGCAGTGCGGGCAGCGACAGGCTGACGCGCTCGGGCGGCGGCTTCGGGGAGTCGCGCACGGCGAACGCCGACGGCACACCGTCGTCCTCGCGCAGCAGATCGTCGCGTCCCGGGAAGATCGAGGCGACGTGGCCGTCCTCGCCCACCCCGTTCACCGCGATGTCGATGCGATCGATGCGGTCGACGATCGCGGCGTACTGCGCGGCGGCCTCGTCGAGCGAGAGGCCCGAATCGGGGCCCGCGATCCGGTGCACGAGCTCCGGGTCGGTCTCGACCGCGCCGAGCAGGCTGTCGTCGGCGAGCAGGTCGTTGCGATCGGCATGACCGGCCGGTGCCCAGCGCTCGTCGCCCCAGATGAGGCGCACGCGCTTCCAGTCGACCGTGTCCCGATCCGCGTGGTCGCGCAGGCCGATGAGCACCTGCGCTCCCCCGCGACCGCCGGTGAGCACCAGGCACGGGACGCCGCCCGCGGCCTGGCGTTCGCGGAAGACGCTCAGGATCTCGCCCGCGGCACGCGACCCCAGATCGGCGAGGTCGGCGACGCGTTCGATGCGCATCAGATCTCGACCTCCGAGCGGTCGCCCGACCACAGGGTGTGGAACACTCCGTCGCGATCGACGCGCTTGTAGGTGTGCGCGCCGAAGAAGTCGCGCTGACCCTGCACGAGGGCGGCCGGCAGGCGCTCGGCGCGCAGGCCGTCGTAGTACGAGAGCGACGACGAGAACGCGGGCACCGGGATGCCGGCCTGGGCCGCGTGCACCACGACGCGGCGCCATGCCGCCTGGCCGCGGCCCAGCGCCTCGGCGAAGTACGGTGCCGTGAGCAGCGCGGGCAGCTCGGGCTCGGCGGCGTAGGCGTCGGCGATGCGGTTGAGGAACTGGGCGCGGATGATGCAGCCGGCACGCCAGATCTTCGACACTGCGCCGAGGTCGATGCTCCAGTCGTACTCTGCGGCGCCGGCGCGGATCTCGTCGAAGCCCTGCGAGTAGGCGACGATCTTCGATGCGTAGAGCGCCTGCCGCACATCCTCGATGAATGCGGCCTGGTCCGCGACCGCGACGGACGCGTCGGGGCCGGGAAGCGCCGCCGCCGCAGCGCGCTGCTCGGGGTGCGACGACAGCGAGCGCGCGAAAGTCGCCTCGGCGATGCCCGATACCGGCACGCCGAGCGAGAGGGCCGTCTGCACCGTCCAGGCGCCGGTCCCCTTGGCGCCGGCCTGGTCGAGGATGACATCGACGAGGGGCTTGCCGGTCGCGGCGTCGTTCTGACGCAGTACCTCCGCGGTGATCTCGATGAGGTACGACTCGAGCTCGCCCGTGTTCCATTCGGCGAAGATATCGGCGATCTCGGCGGGGGCCATGCCCGTGCCGCGACGGATCATGTCGTAGGCCTCGGCGATGAGCTGCATGTCGGCGTACTCGATGCCGTTGTGCACCATCTTCACGAAGTGGCCCGCGCCGTCGTGCCCGATGTGGGTGACGCACGGCACGCCCTCGGCGACCGCGGCGATCGACTTCAGGATCGGCCCGAGGGTCACCCACGACTCGTCCGAGCCGCCGGGCATGATGCTCGGGCCGTTCAACGCGCCCTCCTCGCCGCCCGAGATGCCGGCGCCGACGAAGTTGATGCCGGTCTCGCGCACGGCGCGTTCGCGACGGATCGTGTCGGGGAAGTAGGCGTTGCCGCCGTCGACGATGATGTCGCCCGGCTCGAAGACCTCGACGAGCGCGTCGATGGTGTCGTCGGTCGGCTGCCCGGCCTGGACCATGATGATGGCGGTGCGGGGGCGCTCGAGGCTCGCCGCGAACTCCTCGTACGAGAACGCGGGCACGAGTCCCGCCTCGGGGTGCTCGGTCACCAGCGCATCGGTGCGCCCGCGGCTGCGGTTGAGCACCGCAACGGTGTTGCCCTCGCGGCTCGCGAGGTTGCGCGCGAGGTTCGCGCCCATGACTGCCAGGCCGACAACGCCGATGTTCGCCTTGCCATCACTCATGTTCGGTGCTCCATTCACTTGTTCGGTTCTGATGCGCTTCCTGCTCCGTGCGGATGCTGCTGAGCCGCGCCAGCACGCGCCCGTACATGACGTCCTCGTCGAGGCGCCGCAGCTCCTCCGCGAGGCACTCGCTCAGCGTGCGTCGGGGCAGTACGATGCGATGCTCGGGGTGGCCCGGCTGGCGCAGCGACGTCTGCACGGGCGTCATGCGCTCCATGACCGAGTCGCCGGCATCGCGGCGCAGCGTCACGGATCGCACGCCCTCGACGGTCTCGTCGTCGTGCGGCATGCGGCAGGTCGTGGGCACGCCGAGGGCGAGCTCGAGCCATGCCGCGAGCAGCTGGGTCGACAGGGATCCGGCGGCGCCGACGACCTCGACGCTCGTCACGGGGTCGTGCGGCGGCTGATCGAGGATCGCCGCGAGGTATTCGCGCCAGCGCGTGATGCGCGTCCACGCGAGGTCGGTGTCGCCGGGAATGTAGCCGGCGAGCCGGCGTTCGAGCTCCGGTCCGTTGAGCCCCTCCGTGCTGTTGGTGATGCGGCGCTGCGCGATGCGGCCGAGCGGGCTGCAGCCCGGGCATTCCGGGGCCTGGCCGGGCCACCAGACGACGACGGGCGCGTCGGGCAGCAGGAGCCCGGTGACGAGGCTCTCGATGCCGCTGCAGACGTCGCCGAAGGCGCGCAGCACGACGACCTCGCTGGCGCCGGCATCGGCGCCGACGCGGATCTCGGCGTCGAGCCGATCCTCGCCGTCGGTCTCGGTGATGACGACGACGACCCGCATCGGGTGCTCGTTCGACGCGGCGTTCGCGGCCTCGACGGCGGCTTCGTCGAGTTCGCCCTGAGCGGCGATGACGAGGGTGAGCACGCGTCCGAGCGCCGAGACGCCGCTCTCCTGCCGCATCGAGACGAGGCGCTTGGCGACCTCGCTCACGGTCGTCTTGGGGAGTTCCTCGATCACGGTCGCCTCCAGACCCTGCCGTCGCGGGCGAGTAGTTGATGGGCCGATGCCGGGCCCCAGGAGCCCGGCGAGTACTGCTCGAGCGGCTCGTCGAGCGACGCCCAGTACTCCTCGACCGGGTCGAGGATGCGCCAGGAGAGCTCGACCTCGCGCTGGCGCGGGAAGAGCGGAGCATCGCCGAGCAGCACATCGAGGATGAGCCGCTCGTAGGCCTCGGGGCTCGCCTCGGTGAAGGCGTGGCCGTAGCCGAAGTCCATCGTCACATCGCGCACGCGGGCCGCGGTGCCGGGCACCTTGGCGCCGAAGCGCATCGTGATGCCCTCATCGGGCTGCACTCTGATGACGAGGGCGTTCGATCCCTGCTCGGTGGTCTCGTTCTTGCCGAACAGCTCGCCCGGCTCCTTGCGGAAGACCACGGCGATCTCGGTGACGCGGCGCCCGAGCCGTTTGCCGCTGCGCAGGTAGAAGGGCACATCGGCCCAGCGGCGCGTGTTCACGAACAGCTTCATCGCCGCATAGGTCTCGGTGCGCGAGGCCGGGTTCATGCCCTCCTCGTCGAGGAAGCCGTGCACGAGCTCGCCGCCCTGCCAGCCGCCCGCGTACTGCCCGCGGGCGCTCGCCTCGCCGAGATCGCTCGGCAGGCGCACCGCCTCGAGCACCTTCTCCTTCTCGGCGCGCAGATGGTCGGCGCTGAGACTGATCGGCTCCTCCATCGCGGTCAGAGCGAGCAGCTGCAGCAGATGGTTCTGGATGACGTCGCGGGCGGCGCCGACGCCGTCGTAGTACCCGGCTCGGCCACCGACACCGATGTCTTCCGCCATCGTGATCTGCACGTGGTCGACGTAGTTGCGGTTCCAGATCGGCTCGTACATCGTGTTGGCGAAGCGCAGCGACAGGATGTTCTGCACCGTCTCCTTGCCGAGGTAGTGGTCGATGCGGAAGATCGACTCGGCCGGGAACGACGCCTCGAGCGCATCGTTGAGGGCGCGCGCCGAGGCGAGATCCTCGCCGAAGGGCTTCTCGATGATCACTCGGCGCCAGGGCCCGCCGTCGGCCGAACGGTCGACGAGACCCGAGCGCGAGAGCTGCTGCGCGACCTCGGGGAACATGCGCGGCGGGATCGAGAGGTAGAAGGCGTGGTTGCCCATCGTGCCGCGCTCGCTGTCGAGCGCGTCGACCGTCTCCTTCAGACGCCGATAGGCGGAGTCGTCGTCGAACTGGCCCTGCACGAAGCGGATGCCCTCGGCGAGCTGCTGCCAGGTCTCCTCGCGGAAGGGCGTGCGGGCGTACTTGCGCACGGCCTCCCGGACGATCTCGGCGAAGTCGCGATCGGCCCAGTCGCGGCGGGCGAAGCCCACGAGCGCGAAGCCGGGGGGCAGCAGGCCGCGGTTCGCGAGGTCGTAGACCGCTGGCATGAGCTTCGTGCGGGAGAGGTCGCCCGTCACCCCGAAGATGACGAGCGCGCTGGGGCCGGCGATCCGGTTGAGACGGGGATCATCGGGCGAGCGGAGCGGATTCTCGGGGGGAAGCATCCCGGCCTTTCTCGAGGTTGCAGGGAGTGGAAGGCGATCCGACGAGCCGGCACGAGCCGTGCGCATCGCCTCCGGCGGCGATGCGCACGGCCCGCCGCCGGTGCGTCGTGATCGGTCAGATGGCGAAGCCCAATGCTCTCATCATGTCGCGACCGTCATCGGTGATGCGCTCCGGAGTCCACGGCGGCATCCATACCCAGTTGATGCGGAAGGCCGTCACGAGACCGTCGAGGGATTCGGCGATGTCGGCCTCGATCACGTCGGTCAGCGGGCACCCCGCGCTCGTCAGCGTCATGCTGATCACGAGCGCGTCGTGCTCCTCGTCGAAGGCGAGATCGTAGATGAGCCCCAGGTCGACGATGTTGACGCCGAGCTCGGGGTCCGAGACGTTCTTGAGCGCCTCGATCGCCTGTTCCTTGAACTCGGGGTCGATCGACTGCGGAACTGTCGTTGCTTCGTCGCTCATGAGTCCAGCCTAGACCAGTGCCCGCCGCTTACGCAGCCTCGGTGAGGAAGCGGTCGTAGCCTTCCTCCTCGAGACGCTCGGCGAGCTCCGGGCCGCCCTCTTCGGCGATCTTGCCGTTGACGAAGACGTGCACGAAATCGGGCTTGATGTACCGCAGAATGCGGGTGTAGTGCGTGATGAGGAGCACCCCGAGACCCGTGTTCTCCTTCGCGCGGTTGACGCCCTCGGAGACGATCTTCAGCGCGTCGACGTCGAGGCCCGAGTCGGTCTCGTCGAGCACGGCGAACTTCGGCTTCAGCAGCTCGAGCTGCAGGATCTCGTTGCGCTTCTTCTCGCCGCCGGAGAAGCCCTCGTTGACGTTGCGGGACGCGAACGACTCGTCCATGCGCAGGTTGCCCATGGCCTCCTTGACGTCCTTCATCCAGGTGCGGATGGCCGGGGCCTCGCCGTCGATCGCGGTCTTCGCGGTGCGCAGGAAGTTGGCGTTCGTGACGCCCGGGATCTCGACCGGGTACTGCATCGCGAGGAAGAGGCCGGCCTGGGCGCGCTCGTCGGCACCGCTCTCGGTGATGTCCTCGCCGTCGAGCAGCAGCTGACCGCTGGTGATCTCGTAGCGCGGGTGGCCCGCGACGGCGTAGGCGAGCGTCGACTTGCCCGAGCCGTTCGGGCCCATGATGGCGTGCGTCTCGCCCTTCTTGATGGTGAGGTTGACGCCCTTCAGGATCTCCTTGGGACCCTGTTCGGTCTCGACGCTGACGTGCAGGTCCTTGATTTCCAGAACGGAGCTCATGTGTTCAAATCTCTTTCGTAACGTTGGGGTCGATGAATACGTCGCCGTCTACGATCTCGACCGTGTAGACGGGTACCGGCTCGTACGCCGGGAGGTTCTGAGGCATTCCGGTGGTCAGCGAGAACTGGGAGCCGTGCGCCCAGCACTCGAGCGTGTCGCTCTCCACGAATCCCTCCGACAGGCTGACCTGGCCGTGGCTGCAGGTATCGCCGATGGCGTGCACTTCGCCCTGCGCATCGAGCACGACGGCGATGGGCGTGTCGTCGATGACGACACGGACCGCCTGATCCTGCGCCAGATCGCTCAGAGCGAGCGCCTTCTGACGGGCCATTACGCCAGCACGCTCTGCTGCAGCTCGGCGTCGATGGCCCGCTGCAGGCGCTCCTCGACCTGCTCGCTGCCGATGCGCTGGATGACCTCGTACAGGAAGCCGCGCACGACGAGCTTGCGCGCCTCGTCCTCGGAGATGCCGCGACTGCGCAGATAGAAGATGTGCTCCTCGTCGAAGCGGCCCGTGGTCGAGGCATGACCGGCCCCCTCGATGTCGCCCGTCTCGATCTCGAGGTTCGGGATCGAGTCGGTGCGGGTTCCTTCGGTGAGGGTGAGGTTGCGGTTCTCCTCGTACGAGTCGGTGCCTTCGGCCACTCGGCGGATCAGCACGTCGCCGATCCAGACCGCCTGCGCACCCTCGCCCTGCAGCGCGCCCTTGTAGGCCACGCGGCTGCGGGTGCGGGGAGCATTGTGATCGATGTAGACCTGGTGCTCGAGATGCTGGCCGGCATCGGCGAAGTACGCACCGTAGCCCTCGCCGTTCGCGCCCGGGCCGTCGAGGTGGATCGTGGGGTTCACGCGCACGATCTTGCCGCCGAGCGAGACCACGATGTGCTGCAGGTTGCCGTCGCGGGCGACCGTCGCGCTGTGGCTCGCGAGATGGATCGCGTCGTCGTCCCACTCCTGGATCGAGACGACCGAGAGGTTCGCCCCTTCGCCGACGACGATCTCGAGCGACTCGGTGAGCTGCGCGCTGCCGGAGTTCTCGATGATCACGAGCGCGTTCGCGTTCGGTGCCGCCTCGATGATGGTGTGCGCCGCGGTCGGCTCGGAGCGGAGCGCCGAGCGACGGATCGTGACGGTCTGGCGCTCCTCGCCCGAGAGCAGGATGCGCTGCGCCTCCCGCACCTGGCCCCAGGCGTTCGCCGCGGCCTGATCCTCGGGGATGCCGGCGCGGCCGACGAGCTCAGAATCCATGCCGAGGGCAGACACCTCGAGGCCGGCGCTCTCCGAGATCTCCACGGGCAGCGGGCCGCCGTCGAGCTCGCCGGTCAGCAGCGCCCCGAGCTCCGCGACCGGGGTGAACTTCCAGTTCACCTCGCGGCCGGTGACCTCCGGGTAGTCCGCGATGTTCTTCGACTTGAAGCGGTCCGAGCGGGTCTGCACCGGGGCCCGGTGATCCCAATCGCCGTCGGTGTGCGCCCGGTGGCCCATCTGTTCAGCTTGTGCTGTCTGAAGCGTTGACATCTTTAACCGACGGATCCTTCCATGCTCATGTCGATGAGCTTGTTCAGTTCGAGTGCGTACTCCATGGGCAGCTCGCGCGCGATCGGCTCGATGAAGCCGCGCACGATCATCGCCATCGACTCCTCCTCGGAGAGGCCGCGGCTCATCAGGTAGAAGAGCTGCTCCTCGCTCACGCGCGTCACCGTCGCCTCGTGTGCGAGCGTCGCGTCATCGGTGCGGATGTCGATCGCCGGATAGGTGTCCGAGCGCGAGATCGTGTCGACGAGCAGGGCGTCGCACACCACCGAGTTGGCCGCGTGGTGGGCGTTCGCCTCGACGCGCACCTCGCCGCGGTAGCCGGTGCGCCCGCCGCCGCGCGCGATCGACTTCGAGAGGATCGAGGACTTCGTGTGCGGCGCCAGGTGCACCATCTTCGCGCCCGCATCCTGGTGCTGGCCGGGGCCGGCGAAGGCGACCGACAGGGTCTCGCCCTTCGCGTGCTCGCCGACCAGGAACACCGACGGGTACTTCATGGTGACCTTCGAACCGATGTTGCCGTCGACCCACTCCATGGTGGCGCCGGCCTCGGCGAGCGTGCGCTTCGTCACAAGGTTGTACACGTTGTTCGACCAGTTCTGGATCGTCGTGTAGCGCACGCGGGCGTTCTTCTTCACGACGATCTCGACGACGGCCGAATGCAGCGAGTCCGACTTGTAGATCGGCGCCGTGCAGCCCTCGATGTAGTGCACGTAGCTGTCCTCATCGGCGATGATCAGCGTGCGCTCGAACTGGCCCATGTTCTCCGTGTTGATGCGGAAGTAGGCCTGAAGCGGGATCTCGACGTGCACACCCTTCGGCACGTAGACGAACGAGCCGCCCGACCACACCGCGGTGTTCAGCGCCGCGAACTTGTTGTCGCCCGACGGGATGACCGTGCCGAAGTACTCCTTGAAGATCTCCGGGTGCTCGCGCAGCGCGGTGTCCGTGTCGAGGAACAGCACGCCCTGCGACTCGAGATCCTCGCGGATCTGGTGGTAGACAACCTCCGACTCGTATTGGGCGGCGACGCCCGCGACGAGGCGCTGGCGCTCGGCCTCGGGGATGCCGAGCTTCTCGTAGGTCTCCTTGATCTCGTCGGGGAGCTCCTCCCAGGTCGTCGCCTGCTTCTCGGTCGAACGCACGAAGTACTTGATGTTGTCGAAGTCGATGTCCGACAGATCGGCGCCCCACGTGGGCATGGGTTTGCGCTCGAAGATCTTCAGGGCCTTGAGCCGGCGCTCGAGCATCCACTCGGGCTCGTTCTTCAAGGCCGAAATCTCGCGCACGACCTGTTCGTTGAGGCCGCGTTTTGCGATCGCGCCCGCCTCATCGCTGTCGTGCCAGCCGAATTCGTACTGGCCCAAGCCTTCGAGCTCGGGTCGGTCGATCAATACCTCAGGCATGATCACTCCCTCATCTTCGTCCTCGCAGGGCAGTCGTACCGTGCACTCGCGAAAACGAATCGGGTGCACAGATTATGCCCTGCACCGGTGCAGTAGTCTGGGCTTCGGGCGTTTCGGATGCTTCCGATCAATCGTCAGACGTTTTGAAACGCCGCACTAAACCACGACTTCCGAGTCTACAGGCTCTTGCCCGGAATGGGGCGAGATCGGCTCGTGTCCACACAAGCGCCCGTTCCCCGGGCGATTCGGCAGTGGAAAACGTCAGCAGAAGGGAACCCCGTGCCCAGCACGACCGCATCCAGCGAAACCCGCCTCGCGCAGAGGTCGTTCCCGAGGCTCCTCCCCATCGCGGCGTGGGTCTCGTTCGCGCTCAACGTGCTGATCATCGGCACCGGCGGCGCCGTGCGGCTCACCGGCTCGGGCCTCGGCTGCTCGGAGTGGCCCTTGTGCACCCCCGGTTCGCTGGTGCCGACCCCCGAGCTCAGCTACCACTCGCTCATCGAGTTCGGCAATCGCACGATCTCGGGCCCGCTGCTGATCTTCGCCGTGCTCGTGTTCGCGCTGACGCTCCTGGCCCGGCGCTCGCGCCGCGACCTCGTCGTGCTCGCCTCGGTCGTGCTCGGTCTCGTGCTGCTGCAGGCGTTCGTCGGCGGAGTCATCGTCTGGCTGCACCTGAACGCGAACCTCGTCGGTTTCCACTACATCGTCTCGGTGCTGCTGGTGTGCATCACCGCTGCGTACCTCGTGCGCCTCTACGAGCCCGCCGGCGCCCGCGAGCGCGCGGTGCCGCGGGCCTTCGCGATCCTCGCGCACATCACCACCGTCGTCTTCGCGATCACGACCCTCGTCGGCGTGCTCACCACCGCTTCGGGGCCGCACTCGGGCGACGCGAACATCCAGCGCGACGGCATCGACGCCGTGCTCATGAGCCACATCCACGCCTGGCCCGGCTACCTGCTGGCGCTGCTCACCGTCGTGCTGCTCGTCTGGGCGCGACGCGACCGGCTGCGCCCCGCGGCCTGGCTCACCGCGCTGCTCGTCGTCGAGGCGGTGCAGGTGGGTCTCGGCCTCTACCAGGCGCGCAACGGCCTGCCTCCCCTGATCGTCGGCATGCACATGGTGCTCGCATCGCTCGCCGCGGCCGCGATGACGGTCACGGTGCTGCGCCTGAAGCGCCCCATCGCAGGCCCGAGCGAGAACGAGGCCTGAGCACCCGCGTCGCAGAGCTGCGCGCGAAGCCCCTCGATAGGCCCTCGCCGTGGGATGGTGCTCGAGGGGCGAGAGATTCGACAGGGATTGATCCCTGGCCCTGATTTCTCGCCCTTCGAGACCGATTGCCCCGGTCAGAGCCGGGCCGGGCGGGCAGCGGGCCGAAGACCGGATCCGGTCGCGGGAGGCGCCCGGGTCAGCGCGCAGCGGCCTCGAGCGCCTGCGAGATGTCGGCCCACAGATCATCGACGTGCTCGATGCCGATGCTGAGCCGCACGAGCGACTCGGGCACCTGCACCGGCTCGCTCGTCTGGCGCCTCCGGCGCTCCGCGAGCGTCTCGACGCCGCCGAGGCTCGTCGCGGGCGTCACGAGGCGCAGCGCCCTGACGAAGGCGTCGGCGTGGTCGGCGCCGCCCGCGAGCTCGATCGAGACGAGCGCGCCGTAGCCGTCGAGCTGCGCGGTCGCGAGCGCGTGGCCCGGGTCGTCGGGCAGGCCCGGATACCGCACCCGCGACACGCCCGACGCGGCGCTCAGCCGCCGAGCCAGCTCCCCCGCCGTCGCCTCGGCGCGATCGAGCCGCAGCGAGAGGGTGCGCAGACCGCGCAGCGCCAGCCACGCCTCGAACGGGCCGGCGATCGCACCGTGCAGCGTGCGCTGCGCGACGAGCCGCGCCCGGGTCTCGGCGTCGCGGGTCGCCACGATGCCGAGCAGCACATCCGAGTGGCCGGCGATGAACTTGGTCGCGGAGTGCACGACGACGTCGGCGCCGTGCTCGAACGGCCGCTGCCGCAACGGGGTCGAGAAGGTGTTGTCGACGACGGTGCGCACGCCACGCTCTCGGGCCGCCCCGATGAGCCGCGGCAGGTCGACGACCTCGAGCAGCGGGTTCGTCGGCGACTCGAGCCAGATGAGGTCGGCGCCGTCCATCGCCGCGACCGTGGCCTCGATGTCGCACGGGTCGATCTCGCGCAGCCGCAGTGCGCCCGCCTCGGCCAGGGATCGGGCGAGGCCGATCGTGCCGTTGTACGAGGTCGCCGGCACCAGCGCGACGCCGCCGACCGGCACCAGCGACAGCGCGGCCGAGACCGCGGCCATTCCCGAGGCGTAGGCGAGCGCGGGCAGCGGCGATCCCTCGAGCGCGGCGACGGCCGCCTCGAGCGGCTCCCACGACGCGTTCGCGAAGCGCGCATAGCCGCGATCGGTGTCGCCGTCCGGGGTATCCCACCCGACGAACGTCGAGGCCAGCGCGATCGGCGGGTTGAGCGCGGCGCCGACTTCGCGCGGCGGCCGACCCAGCGAGACGACCGCGGTGCTCGGGTCGATTGCTGACAGCGGATGCGCGGAGTCGTTCATGCGCACCACGTTACTCCCGCGCCCCGGGGGCTCGCGGCGCGTGTTACCGGCCGTTACGCGGGTACCGCGCCGCGAGCGATGAAGTACCGGAGCGCCGCGGCACCGGCGCCGGGTCAGAAGGGCAGCAGCGGGTCGATCGCGATCGCGAGCGAGAGCAGCGACAGATAGCTGATCGAGCCGTGGAAGACCTGCATCGGCTTGCCCTCGCGGCCGCGGATCGCGCTGCCGTAGAGGCGGTGGGCCTGGAAGATGAAGTAGCCGCCGGTCAGCACCGCGATGACGGTGTACACCCAGCCGATACCGGCCGCGGGGATCAGCAGCAGGCTCGAGATGACGGTCGCCCACGCGTACAGGATGACCTGCAGGCCGACCGTGGCGCGGCCGCGCACGACGCCGAGCATCGGCACCCCCGCCGCGGCGTAGTCGTCGCGGTAGCGCATGGAGAGCGGCCAGTAGTGGGCAGGCGTCCACAGGAAGATGATGAGGAAGAAGACCCAGGCCGGCCAGTCCAGCGACTCGGTGACCGCGGCCCAGCCGATGAGCACCGGGAAGCAGCCCGCGATGCCGCCCCAGATGATGTTCTGCTCGCTGCGGCCCTTGAGCCACATCGTGTAGACGACGACGTAGGTGAAGATCGCGGCCGCGCTGAGCAGCGCCGCCAGCCAGTTCGTGGTGACGTACAGCCAGACGATCGAGGCGATGCCGAGCACCCAGGCGAAGACGAGCGCATTGCGGTCGGAGATCTCGCGGGTCACGAGCGGCCGGTTCTTGGTGCGCTTCATCACCCGGTCGGCTTCGCGGTCGATGTAGCAGTTGAACGCACCGGCCGAGCCGGCGCTCATCGCGCCGCCGATCAGCGTCGCCAGCACGAGCCAGAGGTTCGGCAGCCCCTGCGCCGCGAGGATCATCGCCGGCACCGTCACCACCAGCAGCAGCTCCATCACGCGGGGTTTCGTCAGCGCGACGTAGTTCATGATCGTACGACCGAACGAGCGGCCGGACCGGGAGGGCGCCGTGCTGGTATTTGCTGAGATCTCGGTGGACATCACTCCCTATCGTACCCCGTACTGCCCTAGGATTGGCCTGTGTGCGCAACCGCGCCCGAACCTCTCCGCAGAAAGGTGAATCGTTGGGAAACGAACTGCAGTGGAATGAGCTTGACGAGGCCGCGGTGAACACCGCCCGAGTACTGGCGGCGGACGCCGTCGAGAAGGTCGGCAACGGCCATCCCGGCACCGCGATCAGTCTCGCACCGGTCGCCTACCTGCTCCACCAGAAGGTCATGCAGCACGATCCCTCCGATGCCCACTGGGCCGGCCGTGACCGCTTCATCCTCTCGGTCGGCCACTCGTCGCTCACGCAGTACGTGCAGCTCTACCTCGGCGGCTACGGCCTCGAGCTCGAAGACATCGAAGCACTGCGCACCTGGGGTTCGAAGACTCCCGGCCACCCGGAGGTCGGCCACACCGCCGGCGTCGAGATCACGACCGGCCCGCTCGGCCAGGGCCTCGCCTCGGCTGTCGGCTTCGCGTACGCCGCCCGCTACGAGCGCGGCCTCTTCGACCCCGAAGCGGCCGCCGGCACGAGCCCGTTCGACCACTTCATCTACGTCATCGCGGGCGACGGCGATCTGCAGGAGGGCGTGACCAGCGAGGCGTCGTCGCTCGCCGGCCATCAGGAGCTCGGCAACCTGATCGCGATCTACGACTCGAACCAGATCTCGATCGAGGACGACACCAACGTCTCGTTCACCGAGGACGTCGCGAAGCGCTACGAGGCCTACGGCTGGCAGGTGCTCGAGGTCGACTGGAAGAAGACCGGCGAGTACGTCGAGGACATCGCGGAGCTGAACCGCGCAATCGAGGCGGCAAAGGCCGAGACCTCGAAGCCGTCGCTGATCGTGCTGAAGACCATCATCGGATGGCCCTCCCCCGGCAAGCAGAACACCGGCGGCATCCACGGCTCGAAGCTTGGCGCCGATGAGCTCGCCGCGCTGAAGACCACGCTCGGCTTCGACCCGGCAGCGCACTTCGCCGTGGCGCCCGAGGTCATCGCCCACACCCGTGGGGCCGTCGACCGCGGCACCGCCCGACATGCCGAGTGGCAGACCCGCTTCGACGCGTGGGCCGCGGCGAACCCCGAGCGCAAGGCGCTCTTCGACCGCCTCGAGGCGCACGAGCTCCCCGAGGGCGTCGAAGACGCCCTGCCGGTGTTCGAAGCGGGAATGAGCATCGCGACCCGCGCCGCCAGCGGCAAGGTGCTCGCCGGCCTCGGCGCCGTCATGCCCGAGCTGTGGGGCGGATCGGCCGACCTCGCCGGTTCGAACAACACCACGATCCCCGGCGCGGCGTCGTTCATCCCCGAGAAGCACTCCACCTCGAGCTGGCAGGGCAACCCGTACGGCCGCGTGCTGCACTTCGGCATCCGCGAGCACGCGATGGCGGCCATCCTGAACGGCATCCAGCTGCACGGCAACACCCGCAGCTACGGCGGCACCTTCCTGCAGTTCGCCGACTACATGCGCCCCGCTGTGCGTCTCGCCGCCCTCATGAACACGCCGAGCATCTTCGTCTGGACGCACGACTCGATCGCCCTCGGCGAGGACGGCCCGACGCACCAGCCGATCGAGCACCTCGCCGCGCTGCGCGCCATCCCGAATCTGGCGATGGTGCGCCCGGCCGACGCGAACGAGACGGCGTACGCGTGGCACGAGATCCTGTCGCGCCACGCCGGCCCGACCGGCATCGCGCTGACCCGCCAGAACGTCCCCGTGCTCGAGGGCACCTCCGCAGACGGCGTGCGCCGCGGCGCATATGTGCTCGCGGACTCCCCCACCGGCCGGGTCGACGTGATCCTCATCGGCACCGGTTCCGAGGTGCAGCTCGCCGTCGAGGCGCGCGAGCGCCTGGCCGCCGACGGCATCGGCGCCCGCGTCGTGAGCGCCCCCTGCCTCGAGTGGTTCGCCGAGCAGAGCGATGAGTACCGCGAGAGCGTGCTGCCCGCCGCCGTGACCGCGCGCGTGAGCGTCGAAGCCGGCATCGCGCTCGGCTGGGAGCGCTACGTCGGAGATCGCGGCCGCTCGATCTCGATCGAGCACTTCGGCGCCTCGGCCGACTACGAAACCCTCTTCCGCGAGTTCGGCATCACCGCCGACGCCGTCGTCGACGCGGCACGCGCGACCGCCCAGGCTTGATATCAGAACAGGTTGAAGGAGACCGAAACACTATGACGAATGCTCGTACCGCAGAACTCAGCAAGGCCGGCGTCAGCATCTGGCTCGACGATCTCTCCCGGGAGCGCATCGAGAGCGGCACGCTCGCCGCGGCGATCTCGAGCCACAACGTCGTCGGCGTCACCACGAACCCGACGATCTTCGCGAACGCGATCGGCGGCGGCGTCGGCTACGGCGATCGCATCGCCGACTGCGCGAAGCGCGGCCTGAGTGCCGACGCGACGATCTTCGAGCTCACGACCTCCGATGTCGCCGATGCCTGCGACATCTTCGCCGACGTCTACGCCGCGTCGCACGGCTTCGACGGCCGCGTCTCGATCGAGGTCGAGCCGCACCTCGCCCGCGACACCGCCGGCACCATCGCGCAGGCGCGCGAGCTGTGGGCCAAGGTCGACCGCCCGAACGCGATGATCAAGATCCCGGCGACCGTCGAGGGGCTGGAGGCGATCACCGCCACGATCGCCCAGGGCATCAGCGTGAACATCACGCTCATCTTCAGCCTCGAGCGCTACCGCCAGGTCATCAACGCGTACCTCACCGGCCTCGAGCAGGCGCGCGCCGCAGGCATCGACCTGTCGACCATCCACTCGGTCGCGTCGTTCTTCGTATCGCGCGTCGACTCCGAGGTCGATGGCCGCCTCGCCGCGATCGGCACGCCCGAGGCGCTCGAGCTGAAGTCGCAGGCCGGCCTCGCCAACGCGCGCCTCGCCTACGAGGTGTACGAGCAGGCATTCTCGTCCGAGCGCGCGAAGCACCTGCTCGACCAGGGGGCGAACCGTCAGCGACCGCTCTGGGCATCGACCGGTGTCAAGGACCCGGCGCTGCCCGACACCCTCTACGTCGCTGGGCTCGTCGCCGATGGCGTCGTGAACACGATGCCCGAGGCCACGCTGAACGCCTTCGCCGATCACGGCGAGGTCGCGGGCGACACCGTCACCTCCGAGTACGCCGCGTCGAACCAGCTGCTCAACGCGCTCGACGCTCAGGGCATCGGCTACGCCGAGGTCACCGAGAAGCTCGAGGTCGAGGGCCTCGAGAAGTTCGACGTCTCGTGGGCCGAGCTCCAGCAGACCGTCGACGAGGCGCTGGAGGCGGCACGATGAGCATCGGCGTCTCCCTCTCCTCGGCGCTCGAGGCCGACGAGCGCTACCGCTCGGCGCTCGACGCGCTCGTCGCCGACAGCGCCGCATCGCGCATCTTCGGGTTCGATGCGACGCTGTGGGGCGAGGCCGCCGAGGCCGAGGCCCGCATCCGCCTCGGCTGGACGGATATCGCCCCCGCGGCGGCCGACCTGGTCCCGGCCATCGAACGACTGCGCGGCGAGTTCGCCGCACGCGGCATCGACCGCATCGTGCTGTGCGGCATGGGCGGCTCGAGCCTCGCGCCCGCGGTGATCACCCGTCGGGCGCGGGTCGAGCTGACGATGCTCGACTCGACGCACCCCGCGGCCGTCGCGCGCGCGCTCGAGGGCGACCTCGCGCGCACCGCGGTGGTGGTCAGCTCGAAGTCGGGCAGCACGATCGAGACGCGCAGCCATCTCGCGCTCTTCGAGCACGCCTTCCGCGAAGCCGGGCTCGTTCCCGGCGAGCACGTCGTCATCGTCACCGATCCCGGTTCGCCGCTCGATCAGGAGTCGCGCGAGGCGGGCCGCATCGTCTTCAACGCCGACCCCGATGTCGGCGGTCGTTTCTCGGCGCTCACCGCGTTCGGCCTCGTGCCCTCGGGACTCGCCGGCGTCGATATCGCGGCTCTCGTGAACGAGGCGGTCGCGGTGCGCGCGGGCTTGTCCGAGAACTCGGCGTCGAACCCGGCGCTGCGGCTCGCCGCGGCGCTGGCGGCCGGGCTGCCCGATCAGTACATCCTCGCGGTGCGCCAGGCCGCTGACGCCGATTGGGCGCTCGGCGCCTGGATCGAGCAGCTCATCGCCGAGTCGACGGGCAAGGAGGGGCACGGCGTGCTCCCCGTCTCCCTCACCGACGCGGCCCCGGAGCTCGGCGCGAACGCACCCGCGAACGTGCTCTCGGCGACCGTATCGGCCGACACCGCGGTCGACGCCGCCGACTCCGGCACGGCGATCGCCGTCGGCGGCCCGCTCGGCGCCCACTTCCTGCTCTGGGAGACTGCGACCGCCGCGCTCGGCCGCCTCATGGGCATCGATCCGTTCAACCAGCCGGATGTCGAGGCGGCGAAGGTCGCGGCTCGCGCGGCGCTCGCGGCCGCGGCCGGAGCCGGCGCGCAGCAGGACGCGCAGGTCGAGCCGGTGCCCACGGGAGCCGAGCTGGTCGAACGCCTGCGCGAGGCGCTTCCCGAGAACGGGTACCTGGCGATTCACGCCTACCTCGACCCTCATGCGCCGCATGCCGAGGTGCTGCGCGGCCTGCGCGACCGTCTGGCCGCCGCTCTCGGTGCTCCGGTGGCTCTGGGCTGGGGCCCGAGCTTCCTGCATTCCACCGGCCAGCTCCACAAGGGCGGGCCGCGCGTCGGCGTCTACCTCCAGTTCACCGACGCCCATCCCGGCTCGCTCGAGATCCCGGGCCAGGGCAGCACGTTCGAGGCGCTGATCGCGGCTCAGGCCCGCGGCGACCGCGACGTGCTCGTCGAGCGCGGCCGCCCGGTCATCACGGTCGCCTGCGACGACCCGGAGGCGGTGCTCTCCAGCCTCGCGGCCGCGATCTGACGACGGCGAGACGAAGAAACCCCCGGGGCTGAGGCCCCGGGGGTTTCTTTCTGCGCTCTGCGCTGCGTCGCCTACGCCGAGGCCTTCAGCGAGCCGCGACGGGTGCGCAGTTTCACGAGGGCCGCTTCGAGCAGCTCCTCAGCTTCCTCGGGCGTGCGGCGCTCCTTCACGTATGCGAGGTGCGTCTTGTAGGGCTCGTTCTTGGGGAGCATCGGCGGATTCTCCCGGTCGCGCCCCGCGGGCAGGCCCGTGCTCGGGCAGTCGATCTGCTCGGGGATGTCGTCGGCCGACACGTCGGCTGCGAAATAGCGGACGGTCTCGTTGCCGAGCGCGTCCCAGTACGAGATCTGAATACGATCGGCGCGCGCTCCGTGATCCATCTCGCCCATGGGGCCGGATCCGACGCGGGCACCGCGAATGGCGTTACTGCCGGCCATCGGTGACCTTTCTGGATTGTGGTGCTGAGTTCCCGGTCGCTACCGGGTTAGACGACGGCGAACCGCGACAGCAGCCCGAGGCCGATGATCGACGCGCCCCACACGAGCGAGACGATGATCGTGACGCGGTTCAGGTTGCGCTCCGCGACGCCCGAAGAGCCGAGGCTGGACGTGATGCCGCCGCCGAACATATCGGAGAGGCCGCCGCCGCGCCCCTTGTGGAGCAGGATGAAGAGCGTGAGCAGCAGGCTCGTCACCACGAGGAGGACGATCAGTGCGATCTTGAGAATGAACACTCGGTTCGCCTTTCGGGTCGAGGGGGCCGTGGGCCAACGACCAGTATACCGCCCCGTTTCCGAGGCCTTCCTTTACGCGCCGGTGACGTGCTTCTTGAACTGCACGATCTTCGAGAACTCGTCTGCCTTCAGGCTCGCGCCCCCGACGAGGGCGCCGTCGACGTTCGGCTGGCGCATGAAGCCGGCGACGTTCTGGCTCGCGACCGAGCCCCCGTACAGGATACGGGTCGCATCGGCGCGATCGTCGCCGCGCAGCTCGCGCAGCGCTTCGCGGATGGCCTTCGCCACTTCCTCGGCCTGCTCGGGCGTTGCGGCCTGACCGCTGCCGATCGCCCAGACCGGCTCGTACGCGATGACGAAGTCGGCGTCTTCGGGCAGGTCGGCGATCGCGGCGGTGAGCTGCGCGACGGGGATCGCGGCGGCGCCGTGCTCCTCGAGGTCCTCTGCGGTCTCGCCGACGCAGATCATCGGCACCAGGCCTGCGGCCTGCGCGGCGCGGGCCTTCGACGCCACCACGTCGTCGCCTTCGCCGTGGCCCTGGCGCCGCTCCGAGTGGCCGACGAGCGCGTAGTCGACGTCGAGCTTCAGCAGCATGTCGGCGGAGATATCGCCGGTGTAGGCGCCCGAGGCGTGCTGCGACAGGTCCTGCGCGCCGAGCGACATCGAGATCTTATCGGCCGAGAGCAGCGTCTGCACCGAGCGGAGATCGGTGAAGGGCGGGAACACCGCGACCTCGACGTCGCCGTAGTCGTGACGCGCATCCTTCAGGCTCCACGAGAGCTTCTGCACGAAAGCGATCGCCTGCAGGTGGTCGAAATTCATCTTCCAGTTGCCTGCGATGAGCGGTGTACGCTGCTGCTCACTCACGCGAGCACCTCCAAACCGGGAAGATGCTTCCCTTCCAAGAACTCGAGGCTGGCCCCGCCTCCGGTAGAAATATGGCCGAACTGATCGTCTGCAAAGCCGAGCGCGCGCACGGCGGCCGCGGAGTCGCCGCCGCCGACGACGGTGAAGCCGTCGGTCTCGGTGAGCGCCTGCGCGACGGCACGGGTGCCGCCCGCGAACGCCTCCATCTCGAACACGCCCATCGGGCCGTTCCAGAAGACGGTGGCCGACGCCGCGATCTCCGCGGCGAAGGCGCGCGCGGAGTCGGGACCGATATCGAGTCCGAGACCGGCCGCGCCGAAGCTCGAGCTCTCGATCGCATCGGCCGCGACGACCTCGTGCGCGGCGTCGGCCGCGAAGGCCTCGGCCACGACCACATCGGTCGGCAGCACGATGCGCACACCGCGCTTCTCCGCTTCGGCGAGGTATCCGCGGACGGTGTCGAGCTGATCCTCCTCGAGGAGGCTCGCGCCGACGCCTCGGCCCTGCGCCGCGAGGAAGGTGAAGAGCATGCCGCCGCCCACGAGCAGCGTGTCGACGCGCTCGAGCAGGTGGGCGATCACGCCGAGCTTGTCCGAGACCTTCGACCCGCCGAGCACGACCGTGTAGGGGCGCTCGGGGTTCACGGTGAGGCGCTCGAGCACCTCGAGCTCAGCGGCGACCAAGCGCCCGGCGGCGCTCGGCAGGATCGCTGCGAGCTCCGTCACGCTCGCCTGACGGCGGTGCACGACGCCGAAGCCGTCCGAGACGAACGCGTCGGCACCGCGAGCGAGCTGCTCGGCGAAGGCGCGGCGCTCGGCCTCGTCCTTGCTCGTCTCCCCCGCGTTGAACCGCAAGTTCTCGAGCAGCAGCACGTCGCCGTCCGCGAGCGCCCCTCGCGCGGCTTCGGCCTCGGGACCGACGGTCTCCGAGGCGAAGCCGACGGGGGCGCCCAGCAGCTCCGACATGCGCGCCGCGACGGGCCGCAGCGAATACTTCTCGTCGGGCGCGCCGGCCGGGCGACCGAGATGGCTCACGAGCACCAGTCTGGCGCCGGCTTCGCGCAGCTCCCGGATAGTGGTGAGCGAGGCGCGGATGCGGCCGTCGTCGGTGATCTCACCCTCTTTCAGCGGAACGTTCAGATCGCAACGGACAACCACGGTCTGCGAGCGAAGGTCGCCCAGCGTATCGAGTGTGCGCATGAATGTGGGAGTCTCCCTGGGTGAGTGCGTGACGAGAAGCGGTGGGTGGTACGGGTCAGATGAGGCCCGGGGTCTGCTTGCGTGCAGCCTCGAAGCGCTCGGCGACATTCTGCCAGTTGGCGATGTTCCATGCGGCCTTGATGTAGTCGGCCTTCACATTCAGGTAGTCGAGGTAGAAGGCGTGCTCCCACATGTCGAGCTGGAACAGCGGAACGGTGCCCTGCGCTGTGTTGGAGTGCTGATCGAACATCTGCTGCACGATGAGCTGCGAACCGAGCACGTCCCAGCTGAGCACGGCCCAACCGGAGCCCTGGATGCCCGCGGCGGCGGCGGCGAAGTGCGCCTGGAACTTCTCGAACGAACCGAAGTACTCGTCGATGGCGGCCTTCAGCTCGCCCTCGGGCTGTCCGCCGCCCTCCGGCGACAGGTTGGTCCAGAAGATCGAGTGGTTGACGTGGCCGCCGAGGTTGAAGGCCAGATCCTTCTCGAGCTTGTTGACGTTCGCGAGGTTGCCGGTCTCGCGCGCTTCGGCGAGGCCTTCGAGCGCAGCGTTCGCGCCGGCGACGTATGCCGCGTGGTGCTTGTCGTGGTGCAGCTGCATGATCTTGCCGCTGATGTGCGGCTCGAGGGCAGCGTAATCGTAAGGCAATTCGGGAAGTGAGTAGGCAGCCATAACGGTGCTCCAATCTCTGCGATCGACGGTGGTCGCTTCCAGCTTAGTCCTCGGCGCGTTCGCGCCGCGCGAAGATTCACTCCTGGCGGAACGCGCCCCGCGGGCTAGTCGAGCTCCTCGGGCAGGCTCGCCTCGGTGCCCGGGATGCCTCGGGCGGAGGCCTCCTTGTCGGCCATCGCGAGCAGGCGGCGGATGCGCCCCGCGATGGCGTCCTTCGTCAGCGGAGGCTCTGCGCGCGCGCCGAGATCGTCGAGGCTCGCCTCGCGGTGGGTGAGGCGCAGTGATCCTGCGTAGCGCAGGTGCTCAGGCACCTCGTCGCCGAGGATCTCGAGCGCGCGCTCGACGCGGGCGCAGGCCGCCACCGACGCCTGCGCCGAGCGGCGCAGGTTGGCGTCGTCGAAGTTCACGAGACGGTTCGCGGTGGCGCGGGTCTCGCGCGCCTTGCGCAGCTCGTCCCAGGCGCTGCGGGCCCCGGTCGCGCCCATGACGCCGAGCGCCTGGCCGATGGTCTCGCTGTCGCGGATCAGCACCTTGTGCTGCCCGCGGATCTCGCGGCTCTTCGCTTCGACGCCGAGACGGTGCGCCGCGCCCACGAGCGCCATCGCGACCTCGTTGGTCGGGCAGCCGATGTCCAGGCCGACCGAGCGGCCGGGAGGCGTGAGCGTACCGCGCGCGAGGAAGGCGCCGCGCAGGATCGCGGCGAGCTCGGGCTGGGCGCCCGTGGTCAAGCGGTTCGGCAGGCCGCGGATCTGACGGCGGCGCTGATCGAGCAGGCCGAGCTGGCGTGCGAGGGTCTCGCCGTCGATGACGCGCACGAGGAACTGCGGGGCGCCCGGTCGCGTGCTCGTCGGCGGCAGCTGCTTCGCTTCCGAGCGCACGCCGTAGAGCTGAGCGAGATCCTTGCGCACGCGCTGCACGATCTGCGGGGTGTGCAGTTCAGCCTCGAGCGCGATGCGTCCCGAGATCGTGTGCAGTCCGCCCGCGAGGCGCAGCACGGTCGCGACCTCCGCGATCCGCTCCCCCGTCTGCGCGACGGGGATGCGTACAAGCTCGCTCTTGACCTCAGCGGTTGACGGCACAGATGATCCTCTCTGGAACGATGATAGAAAACGGCGATCGGCGGCAGCAGCCGCGGCGCGGGATTATTCGCGGCCGAGATCGCGGTGGCGCAGACTGACGCTGACACCGGGCAGACCCGCGAGGCGATCGGCCAGTTCACGAGCGCTCGCCACCGAACGGTGCTTGCCGCCGGTGCACCCCACCGCGAGCGACGCATGGCGCTTGTTCTCGCGTTGGAAGCCCGCGAGCACCGGGGTGAGCGCTGCGACGTAGTGGTCGAGGAACTCGGCGGCGCCGTCGCGGCTCAGCACGTAGTCCTTCACCTCGGGGTCGACTCCCGTGAGGGCGCGCAGCTCTGGCTCCCAGAACGGGTTCGGCAGGAAGCGCATGTCGACCATCAGGTCGACATCGGTCGGCGTGCCGTACTTGAACCCGAAGCTCATCACCGACAGCTGCAGTCCCGGGGTGTCCTCGTCCGAGAACAGCTCCCGCGTCGCGGTCGACAGGTCGTGCACGTTGTAGCGGGACGTATCGATCACGACGTCGCTTGAGGCCCGCAGCTCCTGCAGGCGCTCGCGCTCGAGCCTGATGCCTTCGAGCAGGCTGCCCGTGTCGGCCTGGAGCGGATGCGGACGGCGCACGGATTCGTATCGGCGCACCAGCGTCTCGTCGGTCGCGTCGAGGAAGACGACGCGCACATCGGCGTTCTGCCCGAGATCGGTCACGGTCTGCTGGATGTCCTCGAACAGATTGCGGCCGCGCACGTCGACCACGGCGACGATGCGGGGCAGGGCGCCGCCCGAACGATCCGCCATATCGGCGAGCGTCTTCACCATGGCGAGCGGCAGATTGTCGACGACGTACCAGCCGAGATCCTCGAGCGTGTTCGCCACCGTGCTGCGACCAGCGCCCGACATGCCCGTGACGATCAGGATCTCCTGAATCGACGCTGTGCCGTTCATTCGGTTTCCCCCTCGTCTGCATCCGGTAGCTTCGTCCCACCCAGCTTAGCGTCAGCGACGGCGTTCGGTTGCTCGGTTTCGCCCTCCGCCGATGGATCTGCGATATGCGAGGCGATCTGCTCCGCGAGCTTCGGCCCGACGCCCGGGGCTGAGGCGAGCTCGTCGAGCGAGGCGGCCCTCAATCGGGCGACCGACCCGAAGTGCTTCAGCAGTGCCTGCACCCGCTTCGGGCCGAGCCCGGGGATCTCGGAGAGCCGGCTCGAGATGGAGGTGCTGCGGCGCTGCCGCTGGAAGGTGATCGCGAATCGGTGCGCCTCGTCACGGATGCGCTGCACGAGGAACAGCGCCTCGCTCGTGCGCGGCAGGATGACGGGGAAGGGATCGCCGGGCAGCCAGATCTCCTCCAGCCGCTTCGCGATGCCGCAGAGCGCGACATCGGTGATCCCTGCGGCGTCGAGCGCGCGCGCCGCCGCTTTCACTTGCGGCTCGCCGCCGTCGACGACGAGCAGCTGCGGCCGGTCGCGGTAGACGCCCGACGGCAGGTCGCCGTTCTCGGCCGCCGCATTGAGCTGCGCGGCCCGGCGCGACACGACCTGGTGGATCGAGTCGGTGTCGTCGCGCGTCGATTCGATGCGGTACTTGCGGTAGGCGCCCTTGGCGGGCAGTCCGTCCTCGAACACGACGAGCGACGCGACGACGCCCGTGCCCTGGAGGTGCGAGACGTCGATGCATTCGATGCGCAGGGGCGGCTCGTCCATGCCGAGCGCCTGCTGCAGCTCCGCGAGCGCGTCGGTGCGGGCGGTGAGGTCCGCCGCACGCTTCAGCTTGTGCCGGATCAGGTGCTCGCCCGCGTTCAGCACCGCGCGCTCCATGAGCTGCGCCTTGTCGCCGCGCTCGGGCACCCGCACCCGCACGCGCCCCCGGCGCGGCCGCCGCTCGGCCAGCGCGTTCTCGAGCTCGAGCGAGTTCTCGGGCAGCTGCGGCACGAGCACCTCGGGCGGCGGCTCGCGGTCGTCGGCGTAGGCCGACTGGATGACCTGCTCGAGCAGCGTGCCCGGAGAATCGTCGAGCTCGACGTCGACGATCCAGCTGCGTTCGCCGCGGATGCGGCCGCCGCGGATGATGAACTGGTGGGCGGCGGCGGCGAGCTCGTCGGAGCGCAGCCCGAAGACGTCGAGATTGACGTCGAGGCCGAGCACGACGGCGTTCTTCTCCATCACGTGCTCGACCGCCTCGGCCTGATCGCGCAGCCGCGCGGCGTCCTCGTAGCGCTGCTCCCCCGCCGCGGTGCGCATCTCGCTCTGGAGGGCCCGCAGGTGGCTGCGATCGCCGCCCGAGAGAAAGGCGACGAGCTCGTCGACGCGGGCGCGATGCTCGGAGACGGTGAGCAGCTGGGAGCACGGGCCGCTGCAGCGTCCGATCTGCCCGGCGAGGCACGGCCGCCCCGATTGCATCGCGCGCCGGTAGTCGGCGTCGTTGCAGGTGCGGATCGGGAACGCCTGCTGCAGCAGGCGCGTGGTCTCCTTGAGGGCCCAGACCTTCGGATACGGACCGAAGTAGCGGGCGCCCCGGATGCGCTCGTTGCGGGTGATGATGAGGCGGGGCGCCTCCTCGCGCAGCGTCACCGCCAGGTACGGATAGGTCTTGTCGTCCTTGAACTGCACGTTGAAGGGCGGCTTGAACTCGGTGATCCAGGTGTGCTCGAGCACGAGCGACTCGGTGTCGGTCGCGACCACCGTCCAGTCGAGCTTCGCGGCGAGCATCAGCATGCGCCGCGTGCGCGGCATGAGCGCGTCGAGCGGCTGGAAGTAGTTGGCGAGCCGCGCGCGCAGATTCTTCGCCTTGCCGATGTAGAGCACGCGCCCGTAGCGATCGCTGAAGCGGTAGACGCCCGGGCTCGTCGGGATCTCGCCCTGGGCGGGCCGGAAGGCCGCCCGACGATCGTCGGGGCTCACGCCCGGGCCTTCGCCTTGCCCGCCGCCGGCTTCCGGGCCGCCGGCTGCTTCCGAGCTGCCGCCTTCGAGGTGTGCGCCGCCTTCGCCGAGTTCGCCGCCTTCGCGGCGCGTCCGTGCAGCACTTCTGCGAGGAACCGGCCGGTGTGGCTCTCCTCGTGCTCCGCCAGCTGCTCCGGAGTTCCCACGGCGAGGATCGTACCGCCCCCGGAACCGCCCTCGGGGCCGAGGTCGATCACCCAGTCGGCGCTGCGGATGACATCCAGGTTGTGCTCGATGGTGATGACCGTGTTCCCCTTGTCGACGAGGCCGTTCAGCACCAGCAGCAGCTTGCGCACATCCTCGAAATGGAGGCCGGTGGTCGGCTCGTCGAGCACGTAGATGCTCCGCCCGTTCGAGCGCTTCTGCAGCTCGGTCGCGAGCTTCACGCGCTGCGCCTCGCCGCCCGACAGGGTCGTCGCGCTCTGGCCGAGACGCACGTACCCGAGGCCGACGTCGACCAGCGTCTTCATGTAGCGGTGGATCGACGAGATCGGCTCGAAGAACTCCTCGGCCTCGGCGATCGGCATCTCGAGCACCTCGGAGATGTTCTTGCCCTTGTACCGCACCTGCAGCGTTTCGCGGTTGTAGCGCTTGCCGCCGCAGGATTCGCAGGCGACGTAGACATCGGGCAGGAAGTTCATCTCGATCTTCAGCGTGCCGTCGCCCGAGCACGCTTCGCAGCGCCCGCCCTTGACGTTGAAGCTGAATCGGCCCGGCAGGTAGCCGCGGATCTTCGACTCGGGCGTCTCGGCGAAGAGGGTGCGGATCTTGTCGAACACCCCGGTGTAGGTCGCCGGGTTCGAGCGCGGCGTGCGCCCGATGGGCGCCTGGTCGACGTGCACCACCTTGTCGAGGTGCTCGAGCCCGGTCACGCGCGTGTGCTTGCCCGGCACGAGACGCGCGCCGTTGAGCTGGTTCGCGAGCACACGGTACAGGATGTCGTTCACGAGCGTCGACTTGCCCGACCCAGAGACGCCGGTGACGGCCGTCATCACCCCGAGCGGGAAGGTGGCGTCGACGTTCTGGAGATTGTTCGAGCGCGCCCCGACGACCGTGAGTTCGCGCCCGCGCTCGCGTCTCCGGCGCTTCCTCGGCGTCTCGATCGAACGGCGCCCCGCGAGATAGTCGCCGGTGATGGAGCGCGGGTTCTCGAGCAGCCCCGAGTACTCCCCCGAGTGCACGACCGTGCCGCCCTCGACGCCCGCGCCGGGGCCGATGTCCACGATCCAATCCGCGGCCTCGATCGTCTCCTCGTCGTGCTCGACGACGATGAGCGTATTTCCGAGATCGCGCAGCTTCACCAGCGTCTCGATCAGCCGACGGTTGTCGCGCTGGTGCAGGCCGATGCTGGGCTCGTCGAGCACGTAGAGCACGCCGGTCAGCCCCGAGCCGATCTGGGTCGCGAGGCGGATGCGCTGCGCTTCGCCGCCCGAGAGCGTGCCCGCTGCGCGCGCCAGCGTGAGGTAGCCGAGGCCCACCTCGATGAGGAAATCGAAGCGGAGGCGGATCTCACGCAGCACCTGGGCGGCGATCTTCGCCTCGCGCTCGGTGAGCACGACGTCGTCGAAGAAGCGCTTCGCGTCGCTGAGGCTGAACTCGCCGACCGCTGCGATGGATTCGCCGTCGACGGTGACCGCCAGGACCTCGGGCTTCAGGCGCTGCCCGTGGCAGGCGTGGCACGGCACTTCGCGCAGGAACTCCTGCCAGCGATCGCGCTTCGCGTCGGACTCCGCCTCGGCGTACTGCCGCTCGATGAACGGGATGACGCCCTCGAAGCCGCTCGAGTACTTCACCTCGCGCCCGAAGCGGTTGCGCCACCGCACGTTCACCTTGAAGTTGTTGCCGTAGAGCACGGCCTCCCGCACCTCGTCGCCCAGTTCCTCCCAGGGGGTCTTCAGCGAGAAGTCGAGATCGCGCGACAGCCCCACGAGCAGCTTCTCGTAGTACTGGTACAGGCTCTTGCCCTGGCTCGTCCACGGGACGATGACTCCTTCGGCGATCGAGAGCTGCGGGTCGCCGAGCACCAGATCCTCATCGACCGACATGCTCGTACCGAGCCCCGAGCATGTCGCGCACGCGCCGAACGGCGCGTTGAACGAGAAGGTGCGCGGTTCGATCTCCGTGAGCTGCACGGGGTGCTGGTTCGGGCACGAGAGGTGCTCGGAGAATAGCCGGGTGCGGTCCTCCGCCGTCTCGTCGAGATCCACGAAGTCGATGGCGACGATGCCGCCAGCCAGCTTCAGCGCGGTCTCGAGCGAGTCGGTGAGCCGACCGAGGCCTTCGGGGCTCGCGACGAGGCGGTCGATGACGACCGAGATATCGTGCTTGATCTGCTTCTTCAGCTTCGGCGGGTCCGAGAGCTGCACGAGTTCGCCGTCGACGATCGCGCGCGAGTAGCCGCTCGCCGCGAGGTCGTGGAAGAGGTCGACGAACTCGCCCTTCTTCTTGCTCACCACCGGCGCGAGCACCTGGAAGCGGGTGCGCTCCGGGAGCTCCATGAGCCGGTCGGCGATCTGCTGCACGGTCTGCGATTCGATCTTCTCGCCGCAGACGGCGCAGTGCGGCACGCCGACGCGCGCCCACAGCAGGCGCATGTAGTCGTAGATCTCTGTGATCGTGCCGACCGTGGAGCGCGGGTTGCGGTTCGTCGATTTCTGGTCGATCGACACGGCAGGGCTCAGGCCCTCGATGAAATCGACGTCCGGGCGGTCGACCTGGCCGAGGAACTGCCGTGCATAGGCGCTCAGGCTCTCGACGTACCGGCGCTGGCCCTCCGCGAAGATCGTGTCGAATGCCAGGCTCGATTTGCCGCTGCCCGAAAGCCCGGTGAACACGACCATCGAGTCGCGCGGGATCGAGAGGTCGACGTCGCGCAGGTTGTGGACGCGGGCCCCCTGCACCTTGATATGCGCCTGGGCGGCCGAGGATCGGATCGGAGTCGTCTGCTGCGGAGTCACCACTTCATCCTACTTCGATTCGACTGAGTGTTCGAACATATCTACGAACTTTTCGGCCCCTCCCGGCGCCGCTGCTCCGCAGCAGGGTTCCCCGAAACTCGCCTTTCGCGTACTATTGATGAAAGATCACGTAAGGAGCCGAGATGTCGATCGCCCAACTGCCGGCCAGCGGCCGGAGCACGCACGGGGACGCGCAGGCCCGCACGGCGCGAGAGCGCCTCGCCGGCCTCGTCGCGCAGATCGACGCGGATCGCCTGAACGCGGCGGAGTCGCTGCTCGCAGGAGTGGTGGCCCATCAGCAGACCGACCTCCGCGGCCTCACCGAGGCCGAAACCGCGGCGCTCGCGCGGCTCGGGGCGACCGAGGATCAGCTGCAGCAGCCGACCGCCCTGCCCGCGTCGACGCGCGGCCTCGTGTGGGAGCAACAGCTGGGGGCGCAGAGCGTCTCCGTCGCCGAGGCCGCCGAGATCCTCGGCGTCACCCCCACCCGCGTGCGCCAGCGCTGCGCCGCCGGCACGCTGCTCGCGCAGCGGCGCAGCGACGGCTGGCACCTCCCCGCCTTCCAGTTCCACGACCGCCGCGAACCCCGGGGATGGGCGACCGTCGCGCAGGCCATCCCCCGCGCGACGCCGCTGCTGCTCGCGGAGCGCGTACTCACTTCGCCGGCCCCGCGGCTGCGCATCGACGGCGAAGAGCTCGCACCGCTCGAATGGCTGGCCCAGGGCGGCGACCCGCACGAGGCCGCGGCCGCGGTCGACGACGCGCTGAGCCGCCTGCCGTGAGCGAGGAGCTCCCGCCGCCGCGGGCCGACCGCTTCCCCGAACTCCGACCGGAGGGCGAATGGGTGCGGGAGATCCCTGCCGGCACCCTGCTGTCGCGCATCTACAAGGCCGGCGGGCCGCACCCGGTCGACTGGCACGAGTTCCGGGAGTACGGACCGCTCGACTCCCGCTTCGACCCGCACCCGGAACCGACGGGCGAGCATCCCGACGAGGGCGTCTACTATGCGGTGCTGGAGCCGCAGGGCGAGCACGCGTTCCCGGCGGCCGCCTTCGCCGCATGCCTCCTCGAGGCCTTCCAGAGCACCCGCATGGTGCAGCGCAGCGAGGGCGCGCCGACGCTCGTGATGTTCGAGAACGCCAGACCGCTGCGGCTGCTCGATCTCAGCGACAGCGACTGGCTGGCCGTCGCCGGCGGCAATGCCGCGATCTCTTCGGGCGAACGATCGCGCGCCCGAGCCTGGGCCCGCGCGATCAGGGTCGCGTACCCCGAACTCGACGGCGTCGTCTCCGCGTCCTCCGTCGTACCGCCGGTGCGCATCGCCGCGCTGTGGAGCCCGGCGCGCGATGCGCTGCCGCGCCACCCGCTCGCCCGCCTGAGACTCGACCGCGATGAACTCACGTCCCTCATCGACGCCGCAGCCGACCGCTACGGCTACCTCGTGCTCTGACGCCCGCCCCGCACCGCCTACACTGTTCGCCATGCCTCCAGAACACCCCGCGGCGCGCAAGATCGACTTCGTCCGGGAGGGCGACGCGTACCGGGCGAAGCCGGGCGAGTTCCGTCTCATCGACCTCCCGCCGATGCAGTACCTCATGATCGACGGCCACGGCGACCCGAACCGGGCGCCGGAGTTCGCCGCGGCGGTCGAAACGCTCTACCCGGTCGCGTACGGGCTCAAATTCGCGAGCAAGCGCGAACTCGGCCGAGATTACGTCGTGCCGCCGCTCGAAGGCCTGTGGTGGGCCGATGACATGAGCGCATTCACCGCGGCGCGGGACAAGTCGCTGTGGCACTGGACGCTCATGCTCATGCTGCCCGCGTGGCTCGGGCACGAGGATCTCGACCGCTCCGTGCACGCGGCGCGGCAGAAGGGCCGTGCGCCTCGACTCGACGCCCTACGCCTCGAGACATTGACCGAGGGGCTGTGCCTTCAGACGCTGCACATCGGCCCCTTCGACGATGAGGGCGAGACGCTAGCCCGCCTGCACGAGGAGATCGCACCGCGGCACGGGCTCGCACTCCGCGGCACGCACCACGAGATCTACCTCGGCGACTTCCGCAGAACGGCGCCCGAGAAGCGGCGCACTATCCTCAGGCAGCCCGTCCGCCGCGCCGAGGGCATCGCCGTGGAATCCCGCGCAGTCGGGTCGCAGCCGGTCTGAGCCGCCGACTCGCAGACACCGCGCGATCCGCGGCTCAGATGTGCCCAGCGGCATCCATGCTGCGCAGCTCGCGCTTCAGCTCGGCGACTTCGTCGCGCAGCCGCGCCGCGAGCTCGAACTTGAGCTCATCCGCCGCCGACAGCATCTGCTCAGTGAGGTCGGCGATCAGCTCCTCCAGCTTGTGCGCACCCTCGGAGGCGATCGCACCGGCGCGCGCAGCCGATTTGCCCTTCGCGCGCTGCGACGACGAGCCGCCCCGCTGAGCGTGCGCCCCGGTGCGGGAGAGCACCGCTTCGGTGTCGGCGGCCTCGCGGTTCAACAGCTCCGTGATATCGCCGATCTTCTTGCGCAGCGGCTGCGGGTCGATGCCGTGCTCGGTGTTGTACGCCATCTGGATCGCACGGCGCCGATTTGTCTCGTCGATCGCTTCGCGCATCGAACGCGTCACCGTGTCGGCGTACATGTGCACCTGGCCGGACACGTTGCGCGCGGCGCGGCCGATGGTCTGGATCAGCGAGGTCGACGAGCGCAGGAAGCCCTCCTTATCGGCGTCGAGGATCGCCACGAGCGAGACCTCAGGCAGGTCGAGGCCCTCGCGCAGCAGATTGATGCCGACCAGCACGTCGTAGACTCCGGCCCGCAGCTCCGTGAGCAGCTCGACCCGTCGCAGCGTGTCGACGTCGGAGTGCAGGTAGCGCACCCGCACCCCCGCCTCCTCCATGAAGGCGGTCAGCTGCTCGGCCATCTTCTTCGTGAGCGTCGTCACCAGTACGCGCTCGTCGCGCTCGGCGCGGGCGCGCACCTCTTCGAGCAGATCGTCGATCTGGCCCTCGGAGGGCTTGACCACGATCTCTGGGTCGATGAGTCCGGTCGGCCGGATGATCTGCTCGACGACGCCATCGGCGAGCTCCATCTCGTACTTGCCGGGCGTGGCCGAGAGGTACACCGTCTGCCCGACGCGCTCTTTGAATTCCCCGAACTTGAGCGGACGGTTGTCGAGCGCGCTCGGCAGGCGGAAGCCGTGCTCGACGAGCGTGCGCTTGCGGGAGGCGTCGCCCTCGTACATCGCCCCGATCTGCGGCACGGTCACGTGCGACTCGTCGATCACGACGAGGAAATCATCGGGGAAGTAGTCGAGCAGGCAGTGGGGCGCCTCGCCCGGCTTGCGGCCGTCCATGTGCATCGAATAGTTCTCGATGCCCGAGCAGAACCCGATCTGCTCCATCATCTCGAGGTCGAAGGTGGTGCGCATGCGCAGCCGCTGCTCCTCGACCAGCTTGTTCTGCTGCTTGAGCTCGCCGGTGCGCGCATCGAGCTCGGCCGAGATGTCGCGCATCGCCCGGTTCATCACCTCGCGGCTCGCGACGTAGTGGGAGCCCGGGAAGACCGACACGGTGTCGACCTGCTTGATCACATCTCCGGTGACCGGGTGCAGGTAGTAGAGCGCTTCGATCTCGTCGCCGAAGAATTCGATGCGGATCGCGAGCTCCTCGTACATCGGGATGATCTCGACGGTGTCGCCGCGCACGCGGAAATTGCCGCGCACGAACTCGATGTCGTTGCGCTGGTACTGCATGTCGACGAACCTGCGCAGCAGCACGTCGCGATCGAGGCGATCGCCGGTGGCGAGGGGCACCATCGCCTCGTAGTACTCTTCGGGCTTGCCGAGGCCGTAGATGCACGACACGGTCGACACGACGACGGTGTCGCGCCGCGAGAGCAGCGCATTCGTCGTCGAGTGGCGCAGGCGTTCGACCTCGGCGTTGACCGACGAATCCTTCTCGATGAAGGTGTCGGTCTGCGGCACATAGGCCTCGGGCTGGTAGTAGTCGTAGTACGACACGAAGTACTCGACCGAATTGTTGGGCATCAGTGCGCGGAACTCGTTCGCGAGCTGCGCCGCAAGCGTCTTGTTGTGCGCGAGGATCAGCGTGGGCCGCTGCACCTGCTCGATGAGCCAGGCCGTCGTCGCCGATTTGCCGGTTCCGGTCGCGCCGAGCAGCACGATGTCGGTCTCGCCGGCGTTGATGCGGCCGGCGAGCTCCGCGATGGCAGCGGGCTGATCACCGGAAGGCTCGTACTCCGAGATCACTTCGAACGGGCGGATACTGCGTGTCGGCTGCATGCGCTCCAGGCTACTCCGCGGGTACGACATCCGTCTCGGATTCCCGCTCCGGGCGAACCGGGATCAGTCGCGGGACCGGCGCACCCTGGGCTCGATTCTCGCGGGTCGCGCCTCCCGCATGCTCGCCGACCATTCCTCCACACGCAGCTCTGAAGCGCTATTCCCGAGTACCTGTCCACATTCGCGGTTTCCCGCTCGCTTCCGCGACCGCGGAGCCGCAGACTCCTGGCATGACTCCCCGAATCGCCGGCCCGACCCCCGCCGCTCCCCCGCGAGCGAGACTCGAGACCGATGCCGAACTGCAGCGGACGCTGCTGCAACTGCTCACCGGTGCGTGCCGGCGCCAGGTATGGACGTTCCTGCTCGACGAATCGCACCGGATCGTCGACCCCGTCATGCCGTTCGACGAACTCCCCGATGATCCGCAGGAGCTCTGGGACGTCGAGGATCTCGGGACGGTACCGTTCATCGAAGTGTTCCGCGACCGTCTCGCGATGATCGCGGAACTCGCCGGCGCCTCCCGCGTCGTGCTCGTCTGGGAGCGGCTCGGAAGCGAGCGGTTCAGCGCGGAGGATCTCGAGTGGGCCGGCGAGCTCGCCGCTTCCTGGCCGTCGAACGGCCCCCAGATCCGAGCGCAGTTCCTGCTGCACGACACCGGACTCAGGCAGCTCGTCGCCGACGGCTCCGCATAGCCGACTCGGGTACGGTCGCCGCCCGCATTCGCACCGTTCGCACATCTGCGATCGAATCCGGTGTGGTTCGATGGCACCCATGCCCGCACACCCCACTCGCGCGTTCGCCGCTTGCGCCCTCGGCGCGCTGATCGCGATCGCGGCCGCAGGCTGCGCCGCCGACGGCGAGCGTCCCGCACAGGCACCGGCCCCGATCGTCGACACCGCACCGCTGCCCTCCGAGGAGGAGCTGAGCGCCGCCGTCGCCGACGCGCTCGGAGATGCTGCCGTGCCCGGTGGGGCCGTCATGCTCACCGCCGCCGACGGCGACCGGGTCGTCGACGTGTTCGGCAGCGCGACCACCGACACCGAGGTGACGGAGGCGACCCGATTCGCGTACCGCAGCATCACCAAGACCTTCATCGGAACGGTCGTCCTCCAACTCGCCGACGAGGGCGCACTGCACGTCGACGATCCGATCTCGCAATTCGTCGACGGCGTACCGAACGGCGACGACATCACGATCGAGCACCTCGCGGTGATGCGCTCCGGGCTCGCGAACTATCTCGCGATGCCCGAGACGGACGAGCTGTTCGAGGCCGATCCCGAGCACTCGCCCGACGACGCCGAACTGCTCGAGATCGCATACTCCGCCTCACCCGTCTTCGCGCCGGGCGAGGCCTACCAGTACTCGAACACCAACACGCTGCTGCTCGGCGCGGTCATCGCCGAGGTCACCGGCGAGCCTTGGGAGCGGGCGATCGCCGAACGCATCACCGAGCCGCTCCAACTCGCGTCCGTGCACGTCGGCGCCGACGGCTCGGGGTTCGACGCCGACGGATTCGATGTGCTCGGCGCGGAGACCCTCGGCCGGGTCGTGGACGCCGCTCCCGGGTGGTACAGCGCAGCGGGCGGCCTCGACGGCGACGTGGTCGATCTCGCAGCATGGGGCCGGGCGCTCGGCTCGGGTTCCCTCCTCGACCTCGGCACCCACGACTACCGGAGCGCGACGCTCGGCGGTGTCGAGGACGACCCGTCGAGCCCCGAGTACGACAGATACGGCTTCGCGCTCGGGGAGATCGACGGCTGGGTCGGGCACACCGGCAACGGCCTCGGCTTCGAATCGCTGGTGCTCTACGACCCGGGCACCGGCCGCACCGTCGCGATCCTGCTCAACGGGGCTTCGGAGGATGCGAACCTCCCCGCGCACATGTTCCGCGCGATGCTGCCGGTACTCTCGGGAGCATGAGCGCACGCCGTCACGTCATCACGGATCTCGCGGTGCGCGCCGCTCGCATGGAGCTGCGCATCTACGAGAGCCTCTGGCGCGCCGTCGCCCGACGCCCGAAGATCGACGAGGGCGCGACGGGGTTCGCCTACCATCGACCGGTCCTCACGATCCTCATCATCTTCATGGCCGTCTCCGCGGTCGAGATTCCGATCATCGACGCCGTGGTGCACCGCTGGACGCCGGTGCGCATCGCCTTCCTCGTGCTCGGAATTTGGGGGCTCACCTGGATGATCGGCCTGCTCTGCGCCTACTTCACCCGGCCCCACACCGTCGGCGATGACGGCATCATCGTGCGGGAGGGCCTCGAGATCGAGATACCGGTGAGCTGGGAGGAGTTCGGAGCGATCCGCTACGCCCCGCTCACCCAGGAGAGCATCGATCCGACCAGCACCGACAAGCCCGGGCGGGTGTTCCAGTACGAGGGCGAGCGGGTCGGCGCGATCTGGGTCGGCAGCGAAACGAACCTCGCGATCGAGTTCGAAGCGCCGCTCGAGGTCGACCTGCCGGGGAGGCCCCCGAAGGGCGGCGGGCACGCCATCGATGTCCTGAGGTTCTGGGCCGACGACCCCGAAGCACTGCTCGCCGAGGTTCGCAGACGTCTCGATGCACGCCGAGACCGATCATAGGGTTGTCGAATGCCCCGCAGAGTGTTTACATGAGCACATGCAGGCATCGAAGCCCCTCATGAGAGTCGCCGCCCTCGGCACGGTACTGCTCCTCGCCGCGTGCGCGACTCCCCCGCAGGCCGCAACCGAGCCGCGCGGCGTTCCGACTCACGCCGAGCTCAGCGGCGCCGTGCACCGTGCGCTCGAGGGGCAGGACGTTCCGGGCGGCGCGATCATCGTCACGGGCCCCGGCGCGGCCGAGACTCTGCTGACGTTCGGCGACGCCGATCGCGAAGCCCCCGGCGAGACCGGCGGCGAATCGCGCGAGGTCGCGGACGGCACGCGTTTCGCCTACCGCAGCATCACCAAGTCCTTCGTCGGTACGGTGATCATGCAATTGGCGGACGAGGGCAAACTGGCGCTCGACGACCCGATCTCGCGATACGTCGACGGCGTCCCGGGCGGAGACGGCGTGACGATCGCCGATCTCGGCGATATGCGCTCCGGCCTCGCGAACTACTCGGCGAGTCCGCAGCTCGGCGAGCTGCTCGTCTCCGCCCCCGATCGGGAGCCTCGGACCTCCGAACTGCTGGACCTCGCCTACCCGGATTCGCCGGTCTTCGACGCCGGCACGGCGTACGAGTACTCGAACACCAACACGCTGCTGCTCGGCGAGACGATCGAGCGCATCACCGGCAAGCCGTGGCAGGAGGCGGTGCGGCAGCGGATATTGCGGCCGCTGCGCCTCGACTCGGTGCATTACGGATTCACCGATCCGCAGCTCGACGCGCGCGGCTTCCAGTTCGGGCTCGAGGGCGACCCCGAACGCCTTCCGCAGGCGGCGCCCGGCTGGTTCGGCGCGGCCGGAGCCCTCACCGGAGATATCCGGGATCTAGCGACCTGGGGCACGGCTCTCGGGAGCGGAGCGCTCATCGATGCCGCGACGCACTCCGCCCGACTCTCCGTTCTCGGTTCGATCGCCGACGACCCGAAGAGCCCCGAGTACGACCGGTACGGCTTCGCGCTCGGCGAGATCGACGGCTGGGTGGGCCACACGGGCAACGGGCTCGGCTTCCAGGCGCTCACGATGCACGACGCTGGCTCGGGCCGCACCGTCGCTGTGCTCATCAATGGCACGGGGGCCGATCCCGATCTCCCCGCGCACATGTTCCGCGAGATCCTCGCCGATATGCCGCCCCGGTAGGCGGCGGCTCAGAGCGCCGGCGCGACCATCATCCATAGTCCGCGGAGCAGCACGGCGATCGTGCCGATCCATGCGATCACGAGCATCCCGATCCGGGACCAGGCGGGCCGCACCCGCCGCTCCGCCAGCGCACCGACGAGCGTGCCCGCAGCAGCTGCGACCAGCAGTTCGCTCAAGCGGGCGAGGGACACTTCCGGGAACCCGCGCCAGCCCAGGGTGATCAGGTGGAACCCGATGAAGATCGCCTGGAGCGAGGCGATGAAGCTCCGCTGCTCCCACCGATCGTTGAGGCCGTAGGCGATCAGCGGCGGCCCGGAGAGACCGCTCGTGACATGCAGGAATCCGCTCGCGACGCCAGTGGCGATCGCGCCTCCGGTACCGCGCAGCCGTCGCGTGAGAACGGTGAGTCTTCCGGCGATGAGCGCGAGCAGGCCGGCGCATCCCACCCCGAGCAGCAGCATCGGCGCCGAGGAGCGCACGATCGCCAGCGCGGCCAGCGGCGAGGCCAGGGCGCCCGCGCCGACGATGATTGCGGTGCGCCGCCAATCCACGTCCCGGAACATCATCACGAGGAGCACCAGCGACACGAAGAAGCCGATGACGGTGATCGTCAGCACTCCTTGGACGGGCCCCATGAGCAGCACGATGAGCGGAGTCGCCACGAGCGCGAACCCGAGACCGGTCAGCCGTTGCACCGCGGCAGCGATCGCGACAACCGTCACGGCGGCGAACGTCAGCACAGCACTCCTCGTCAGGCCTCGGCCGCGGCGAAGCGCTCGGGGAGCCGGAGGTCGCCGGCTCCGCTCCACCGCACCTCGTCGAGCCCCTGCCACCGCGCCGCTTCCGCGAGCAGCCGCTCCGCGGTCTCCGCCGTGCGCGGATGCGCCCCGGGCTCCCGCCACGCCGCCTGCACCAGCAGCGCCCCGCGCTCGCCGAGCCGTTTCGGCCGATCGGCCTTGAGGTCGAGCCGCCCGGCCATGCGCCCGCCGACGAGCAGCGGGAGGCAGTAGTAGCCGAAGCGCCGCTGCGCCTTCGGAGTGTAGATCTCGATGCGGTAGTGGAAGTCGAAGATGCGCTCGGCGCGCGGGCGGAACCACACGAGCGGGTCGAAGGGCGTCAGCAGCGCATCGGGCGCGAGCCGCGCCGGAACGGCGGCGTCGCGATGCATCCAGGCGCGCTCGGGACGGCCGTCGGCCCGGGCCCACCCGGCGACCTCGACAGGGATCAGCTCCCCGGACTGTTCGAGGGCCTGCACCGCCGCCCGGGCGTCGCCGGCCTTGAGGCGGTGGTAATCGGCGAGGTCGGCGAGCGTTGCGACGCCGAGCGAACGAGCGGCCCGGTCGATGAGGCGGCGCTGAGCGAGCTCGCGCGGCGCCGCACCGAGCGCGATATCGGGAAGCGTCTGCTCGGCGAGCGCGTAGCGCCGTTGGAACCCCTCGCGACCGGCGGAGACGACTTCGCCCTCGGCGAAGAGCTGCTCGACGGCGCGCTTGGTCTCGCTCCAGTCCCACCATGGGCCCCGGCCACCGCGCGATCCGTCTTCGAGCTGACGGACGAACTGCGGGCCGTCGGCGGCGAGGCGGCTCCTGACTCGCGAGACCGCGGCCTCGAGCGCCTCGGTGCGGCCGGTGCGGATATGTCGATCGCGGAAATCCGACATGCGCCAGGCGAACAGCGGGCGGTCGGCGACCGGGATGAAGGCGGCCTCGTGCGCCCAGTACTCGGTGAACTCGCCGCTCGACCAGAGATGCCCATCGAGCGCGCTGCGATCGTATGCGCCGTGCCGCGACAGCACCGGCAGGTAATGGCTGCGGGAGAAGACGTTCACCGAATCGATCTGCAGCACGTGCAGCCGCTCGAGGGCGGCGTCGAACGGGCGCCGACGGCGCAGCCGAGGGGCGTTCGAGAAGCCCTGCGCGCCGAGCGCGACGCGACGGGCCTCGGTCGGGCTCAGCTGCAGGGCCGGGCGATGCGGCGGAGGGGACGATCTCATCTCGCGCCGCATCGCTCCGTTCTCACTGCGCCGTCTAGCCGAACCAGAGGGCGAGCTCGCGCTCCGCCGACTCGGTCGAGTCCGAGCCGTGCACCAGGTTCTGCTGCACCTTGAGGCCCCAGTCGCGGCCGAGATCGCCGCGGATGGTACCGGGGGCCGCAGTCGTCGGATCGGTGGTTCCCGCGAGCGAACGGAACCCTTCGATGACTCGGTGGCCCTCGGCGCGGATCGCGACGACGGGGCCGGACATCATGAACTCGACGAGCGGCTCGTAGAACGGCTTGCCCTCGTGCTCGGCGTAGTGCTCCGCCAGCAGGCCCCGATCGGGCTGCACCATGCGCAGATCGGCGATCGAGTATCCCTTCGCCTCGATGCGGCGCAGGATCTCGCCGGTCAGCCCCCGGGCAACCCCATCGGGCTTCACCAGGATGAGGGTCTGTTCTGCGGACATGCACGCTCCTTCGTGTCGTCGGGAAGGCGGGGTCGATCCCTGCCGAGCCAGTCTACTGGGCGGCCATCCAGGCTGCGCGATCGCGGTCGATCTTCGCGCCTCGCACCATGCAGAAGACCCAGAGGGCCGTGAACACGAGCCCCACGAAGACGGCCGCGGGCAGCACGAAACCGGTGATGAGCATGAGCAGGTGCACCGCCCACCCCATCACGATGCCGATGCGACCGAAGCGCATCGCGGCGAGGGCCGCGATGATGACCACTGCGAGGCCGCCGCCGATGAAGAGACCGAGCTCGCGCGGGTCGAGGATGCCGAGGCCGAAGATGGTGAGCCCCATGAGCACGACGATGATGAGCTCGAAGCCGAGCACGATCGAGGCGAGCGCCTTCTGCGTCGAGCCCGCGCCCCGCCCCGCGCCCGACACGCGGAGAGCCGCATTGTGCGCGCGCTCCTCGGAGGGCGAGAGCACGAGGTCGTCGTCCGAGCCGGGCTGCTGATCGGTCATGCGCTCCCCCAGCCCTCGGCGCGCGCGTGGGCGATCGCCTCGCCGGCGAGCACGACGGAACCGACGACCAGCACCGCGCGGCCCTGCTCGCGAGCGGCCCACGCCCGCGCCTCGTCGAGCGCCTCCGCCAGCGACTCCGCGACCTCGACCGCGGTCTCGGGCATCGCTTCGACGGCGATCTCCCGCAGCCGGTCCGACCCGATGCTGCGCGGCGAATCCACTCGCGTGACGGTGGCGCGATCGGCGATCGGCGCGAACTTCTCGAGCAGACCCGCGGCATCCTTCTCCGCCAGCACGCCGACCACTATCGCGATCTCGGTGAACGCGAACGATTCGACGACCGCGCGCACGAGCGCTTCGGCTCCATGCGGGTTGTGCGCCGCATCGACGTAGACGACGGGGTCGGCGCTGATGAGCTGCAGACGGCCCGGCGAGGTCAGCTGCCCGAAGCCCTCGTCCATGATCTCCTCGGGGACCGGGCGGTCGAAGAACGCCTCGACGGCCGCGGTCGCGAGGGTCGCGTTCTCGGCCTGATGCCGCCCGAACAGCGGCACGAACACCGGATCGTAGGCCTGGCCCGAGACGCCGAGCACGTCGATCTGGCGTCCGCCGACCGCGAGCCTGTCCTCGACGAGGCGGAAGTCGCGGCCCTGCACGATGAGACGCGCGCCGTGGCGTTCGGCCGCCGCTTCGAGCTCCTCGAGCGCTTCCGGCCGCTGCTCGGCCGTCACCGCGGTGCTGCCGGTCTTGATGATGCCGGCCTTGGTGCGCGCGATCGTCTCGATGTCGGGCCCGAGGATGGCCGTGTGGTCGAGGGCGATCGGGGTGAACACCGCGACCTGCGCATCGACGATGTTGGTGGCATCCCATTCGCCGCCCATCCCGACCTCGATGACCGCCACATCGACGGGAGCATCGGCGAAGACGGCGTAGGCGAGCACGGCGAGCGCTTCGAAGAAGGTGATGGGCCCCTGCCCGGCGGCCTCGAGCTCGGCGTCGACCGCCTGGAGCGGCAGCTCGAGCTCCTTCCAGGCCGATTCGAGCACGGCGCCGTCGACGGGCTCGCCGTCGATCTGGAAGCGCTCGGTGAAGTCGACGAGGTGCGGGCTCGTGAAGAGACCGGTGCGCAGCCCGTGCGCACGCAGCAGCGACTCGATCGCCCGGCTGGTCGAGGTCTTGCCGTTGGTGCCGGCGATCTGGATGACGGGGAACGACAGCTGCGGCGATCCGGCGAGCTCGGCGAGTCGGCGCACCGGCTCGATACGGGGGCGCGGGTTCGCCTCGCCCACCCGCGTCATGAGCTCCTCGAAGACCCGTTCCGCGGGCTCGGAGCCGCCCGCGCCGACACCACCGGTGACCAGGGGGCTCATCGCGCGGCCTCGATCACGATCTGCACCGCCGCCTTCTCGGCGCCGAGAGCGGAGGCCGTGGTCGCGAAGACGCCATCGGGCGTCTGCTCCGGAGCCTCGCCCGTGCCTTCGCCGAGGCCGAAGCTCGTCGCGAGGGTCTCCCTCGCGATCAGATCTGCGTGCGCCTCGAGCGCCGCGGCGTACTCGGGAGCCGCGCTCAGGGTGAGCGAGATGCGATCGCTGACGTCGAGGCCGGCGTTCTTGCGCGCCTCCTGAACGGCGCGGATCGCGTCGCGCGCGATGCCCTCCGCTTCGAGCTCCGGAGTCGTCGCCGTATCGAGCAGCAGGAAGCCGCCGCCGGGAATCAGCGCGAGCGCAGAAGCTCCCGCGGAGTCGTCGCCCGCCTTGAGCGTCAGCTCGTACTCGTGCGGCTCGAGGGCGATGCCGCCGGCCGTGACGACGCCGTCGACCTCGCTCCAGTCGCCCGACTTCGCGCCCTTGATCGCCTGCTGCACCTGCTTGCCCAGACGAGGGCCCGCTGCACGCGCGTTGACGGCGAGGGTGTGCACGATGCCGTGCTCGGCCGCGCTCCCCTCCGTCTGCTGCGCGAGCTCCACCGACTTCACGTTGAGCTCTTCGCGCAGAATGTCGGTGAAGGGTTCGAGCGCTGCTGGTCGCGTCGTGACCACGGTCAGCCGCGCGAGCGGCAGACGCACGCGCAGGCGGCGGGCCTTGCGCAGCGAGAGCGCGTGCGAGGTGATGTCGCGCACCTCGTCCATGGCCGCGACGAGCTCGTCGTCGACCGGGAACTCGTCGGCGACGGGCCAGTCCTCGAGGTGCACCGAGCGGCCGGCGCTGCGGCCCTCGGTGTACCCGAGCCCGCGCCAGATCTGCTCGGTGACGAGCGGCGCCAGCGGTGCGGCGACCCGGGTGAGCGTCTCGAGCACGGTGTACAGGGTATCGAAGGCCTGCCGGTTCGCGGGGTCGCCGGTCGCGCCCTCCCAGAAGCGATCGCGCGAGCGCCGCACGTACCAGTTCGTCAGCACCTCGGCGAACGCGCGCAGCGACTCCGCAGCGGAGGTCGTGTCGAGGCCCTCGAGGTGCGCTTCGACGTCGCGCACGAGCTGCCCGGTCTTCGCGAGGATGTAGCGGTCGAGCGGATCGCTCGAGTCGGTGCGGCGCACGCCTTCGGTGCCGTCGGCGTTCGCGTAGAGGCTGAAGAAGTACCAGGTGTTCCACAGCGGCAGGATGAACTGGCGCACGCCCTCGCGGATGCCCTCCTCGGTGACGATGAGGTTGCCGCCGCGCACGACGGGCGATGCCATGAGGAACCAGCGCATCGCGTCGGATCCGTCGCGGTCGAAGACCTCGTTGACGTCGGGGTAGTTGCGCAGGCTCTTCGACATCTTGTTGCCGTCCGAGCCGAGCACGATGCCGTGGCTGATCACGTTCTTGAACGCGGGGCGGTCGAAGAGCGCGGTCGCGAGCACGTGCTGCACGTAGAACCAGCCGCGGGTCTGACCGATGTACTCGACGATGAAATCGGCGGGCTGGTGCGTGTCGAACCAGTCTCGGTTCTCGAACGGGTAGTGCACCTGGGCGAAGGGCATCGACCCCGAGTCGAACCAGACGTCGAAGACGTCCTCGATGCGGCGCATGGTCGACTTGCCGGTCGGGTCGTCCGGGTTCGGCCGGGTCAGCGAGTCGATATAGGGGCGGTGCAGGTCGGGCTCGCCGTCGTCGTTCACGGGCAGTGCCCCGAAATCGCGCTCGAGCTCGGCGAGCGAGCCGTAGACGTCGACGCGCGGGTGCTCGGGGTCGTCGCTCTTCCAGACGGGGATCGGGCTGCCCCAGTAGCGGTTGCGGCTCACCGACCAGTCGCGCGCACCCTCGAGCCACTTGCCGAACTGGCCGTGCTTCACGTTCTCGGGCACCCAGGTGATCGCTTCGTTGTTCTCGAGCATCCGCTCCTTGATGGGAGCGACGCGTACGAACCAGCTCGAGACCGCCTTGTAGATGAGCGGATTGCGGCAGCGCCAGCAGTGCGGATAGCTGTGCTCGTAGCTCTGCTCGCGCAGCAGCCGGCCGTTCTGCTTCAGCAGACGGATGAGCGGCCGGTTCGCATCCATCCACAGTTCGCCGGCGACGTCGGTGACGGCCTTGATGAAGCGTCCGCTGTCGTCGAGGCTCACGATCGTCGGCATGCCCGCAGCGGTCGTGATGCGCATGTCGTCTTCGCCGTACGCCGGCGACTGGTGTACGATGCCGGTGCCGTCGCTCGTCGAGACGTAGTCGTCGACGAGGATGCGCCAGCAGTTCTCGGTGCCCCAGGTCTCGGCATCGGCGAAGTAGTCGAACACGGCGGTGTAGCGCACGTCGGCGAGGTCGGCGCCGCGCACGGTTCGCGCCGCGGCCTCGCGCACGGCGTCGGCGGATTCGTAGCCGAGATCCTTGGCGTAGTTGCCCGCGAGATCGATGGCGATGAGGTATTCCGCCTCGCCCTCGGCAGCGCCGTCGGCCGCGCCGAGCGGCCCTGCCGGCACGACGGCGTAGTCGATCTCGGGCCCGACTGCGAGCGCGGCGTTCGTCGGCAGCGTCCACGGGGTCGTCGTCCACGCGAGGGCGCGTACGCCGGTGAGTCCGAGCGCTTCAGCGCGATCGCCTGTGAGCGGGAAGGTCACCGTCACCGACGGGTCCTGGCGCATCTGGTAGACGTCGTCGTCCATGCGCAGCTCGTGATTCGAGAGGGGAGTCTCGTCGCGCCAGCAGTAGGGCAGCACGCGGTGGCCCTCGTAGGCGAGGCCCTTGTCGTAGAGCTGCTTGAACGCCCACAGCACGCTCTCCATGTACCCGAGGTTCAGCGTCTTGTAGTCGTTCTCGAAGTCGACCCATCGCGCCTGGCGGGTGACGTACTCCTCCCACTCCTTCGTGTACTGCAGCACCGACTCGCGGGCCTTCGCGTTGAACTCCGCGACGCCCATCTCCTCGATCTGGCTCTTCTCGGTGATGCCGAGCTGCTTCATCGCCTCGAGCTCGGCCGGGAGGCCGTGAGTGTCCCAGCCGAAGCGGCGCTCGACCTTCTTGCCGCGCATCGTCTGGAACCGCGGGAAGACGTCTTTCGCGTAACCGGTCAGCAGGTGGCCGTAGTGCGGCAGGCCGTTGGCGAAGGGAGGGCCGTCGTTGAACACCCATTCGGGCGCGGACTCGCGCTGACGGATGGATTCGCGGAACGTGTCGTCGGCGGCCCAGTAGCCGAGCACGCTCTGCTCGATCTCGGGGAGCTTCGGCGACGGCGAGACGCCGAACGCTGCTCCTGAGCGGTCTTCGGCTGCTGGCTGCTCTGCACCGGTGTGCTGCTGCGGGTACGGCATGGGGGTCCTTGTCGGCTGCGGCTGATCGTGTCCTGCTGCCGGGACGGGCCGATGAGATTCGTCGACCCGCGGTACCACCCCGCTTGCCGCACTGCACCCTTGCGGATGCCTGCGCGGCCACTTCGTTCGGCTGTAACGGGCCACCCGCTCGGTTCTACTGAGCGCCGCGGCGAGCCGCGGCACCGTTCTTCCGAGGACTCCCCGGTGATAGCCGGTTCGCAGTCCTTGAAGACCACCCTATCGCATCGTATCCGAGCAGAGCCCGAACCGGGCCGCAGCCCGCGGATGCGGCCCGGCGGCCCGCCGAACGGACTTCCAGGTAACGAACGCATAACGACTGCTCGAAGTGAGAACTCCAGATCAGGCTAACAATCGGATCTTCATAGCGACCGATGGCCGAAACACAGGCATTGCAGATCGCACCACACCCTTGTTAGCGTCGAAGACAGCGTTGAGTGCAGAAATCAGTGCCGCTCATTGCGCCCCCGGACCGAAAACGCTGAGATACGGCGAACCGGGATGAGTGCGATGGCAGGTGGCCGATATGCTCGCGCAATACCAGATGCAGGCCTGCTGAGAGGCCTTCGCTCGGCAGCGCCGGAAAACGGCTCGACCGATCGGAATCGTTTGCGACGACCCCGTCGTTCCCGGCCTCTCGGATTCATTATCGAGAGAGTTGAAGAAGTGAATACACCACCCGAGCACAGCGCCGCGGTCGTCCCGGCGATCGAGGTGACGGGGGCCTACAAGGTCTTCGGCCGTCGCGCGCGCGAGGCCGTGAAGCGGTTGAAGAGCGGAGCCACGCGCGACCAGGTGAAGCAGTTCGGCACGGCCGCGGTCATTGACGCCGACTTCACTGTGCAGCCGGGCGAGATCTTCGTCGTCATGGGCCTCTCCGGATCCGGCAAGTCCACGCTGATCCGCATGCTCAACGGGCTGAACCCGACGACAGCGGGCTCGATCAAGGTGCAGGGCGCCGAAGTGGTCGATCGCTCCCCCGCCGAACTGCGCGAGATCCGTCGCGACCGCATGTCGATGGTGTTCCAGCACTTCGCGCTGCTCCCGCACCGCACCGTGCTCGAGAACGTGGCGTACGGCCTGGAACTGCAGGGCGTTCCGCTCGCCGAACGCAACGAGCGCGCCACCGGGTGGCTCGCCCGCGTCGGCCTCGCCGGCTGGGAGAACCATATGCCCGGCGAACTGTCCGGCGGGATGCAGCAGCGCGTCGGCATCGCCCGCGCCTTCGCCGCGGACACCGATATCCTGCTCATGGATGAGGCGTTCTCGGCACTCGACCCGCTGATCCGCCGCGAGATGCAGGAGCAGCTCGTCGAGCTGCAGCAGGAGCTGGGCAAGACCATCGTCTTCATCACCCACGACCTCAACGAGGCGATGTTCCTCGGCGATCGCATCGCCGTCATGCGCGACGGCCGCATCGTGCAGGTGGGCACCCCGAACGATATCCTCACCGACCCCGCGAACGACTACGTCGCCCAGTTCGTGCAGGATGTCGACCGTGCGCGCGTACTGACCGCGGGCGATGTCATGGAGCCGCCGCGCGCCGTCGTCCCCGCCAGCGCCGGCCCGCGCACCGCGCTGCGCACGATGCGAGACCTGCAGACCTCCGCATGCTTCGTGACCACCGGGTCGCGCAAGCTCCTCGGCGTCGTCCGCGACAAGGACGTGCTGCGCCAGGTGCGCGAGGGCGGCAGCGACATCACCGAGCGGCTGCGTCCGACGCCATCGATCGTGAAACCCGACCAGCTCATCTCCGAGTTGTTCGAGCTCGCCGTCGAATCGCCGCTGCCGGTCGCCGTCACCGATGAGGCGGACCGTCTCATCGGCGTCGTCCCCCGCGTCACGCTGCTCGCAGCGCTCACCGACCTGCCCGCCGTCACTACGGAGATCCCGATCATCGAACCCACGCCCGACGTTCCCGCAGACATCATCACGCAGACGCTCGCCGCCGCGACCGCGGGCGGCGCTGAGGACGGGGAGGCGCGCTGATGGACGGATTCCGCATTCCGCTCGGCGAATGGGTCGCCGACGGTCTCGACTGGTTCAAGAGCACCTTCGACGGGCTGCTCGACGTGATCACGCTCGTCGTGAAGATGCTCGTCTCCGGGCTCGCCGACGGTCTCACCGCCGTCCCGTTCGCCGTACTCATCATCGTCTTCGCGCTGATCGGCTGGCTCGTCCGCTCGTGGCAGCTCGCCGTCGGCACGCTGCTCACGATGCTGCTCATCGTCGCGATGGGGCAATGGGAGAACGCGATGCTCACCCTCGCGCTCGTGATCGTCGCCGCAGCGATCGCCGTGCTGATCGCGGTGCCGCTCGGCATACTCGCCGCGCGGCACGACGCGTTCAGCGCGATCGTGAAGCCGATCCTCGACTTCATGCAGACGATGCCGGCCTTCGTCTACCTGATCCCCGCCGTGATCTTCTTCAGCATCGGCTACGTGCCGGGCGTCTTCGCGACCGTGCTGTTCTCGGTCGCGCCGGGAGTGCGCTTCACCGAGCTCGGCATCCGCGGCGTCGATTCGGAGACGGTCGAGGCGGGCTACGCCTTCGGCGCGACTCCGGGCAAGATTCTCCGCGGCATCCAGCTGCCCCTCGCCATGCCGACCATCATGGCCGGCATCAACCAGGTCATCATGCTCGCGCTGTCCATGGCCGTCGTCGCCGGCATGGCCGGAGCGAACGGTCTCGGCAAGGAGGTCGTCGCGGCGATCGCGACCCTCAACATCGCCCAGGGCGTGGAAGCCGGTCTCGGCGTCGTGATCCTCGCCGTCTTCCTCGACCGCGTCACCGCCGCGCTCGGCAACCCCGGCGACTACCGCCACTCGCTGCTCGGCGCGCTGCGCAAGCGGCGCGATGCGCAGCGCAAGCAGGCCCTGGCCAAGGCGGCCTGACCGGCCGCTGCACGACTTCTAGAAACCCACCAGCCGTGCGTTCGTCGCACGGGAAGAAAGGACGCAATATGCACATGCGCAAGCTCACCGGATTCATCGCACTCGGAGCCGCCGCGGCTCTCGCGCTCACCGGCTGCTCCGGCTCCGGCGATGGAGAGGCCACGGGCGGCGACCAGGGCACCATCACCCTCGGCTTCCTCCCCAGCTGGACCGACGGCCTGAGCACGGCGTACCTGCTCGAGGATCAGCTCGGCAAGATGGGCTACGACGTGAAGATGGAGGAGCTCACCGAGGCGAGCGTGCTCTACACCGGCCTGGCGAGCGGCGACTTCGACATGTACCCGTCGGCCTGGTCCGAGGTCACCCACGCGACCTACATGGAGCAGTACGGCGACGACATCGACGATCTCGGCGCGTACTACGACGGCGCCGTGCTCACCATCGCCGTGCCCGAGTACATGGACGATGTGAACTCGATCGAGGATCTCACGGGCCAGGCCGACCGCTTCGGCGGGGAGATCATCGGCATCGAGCCGAGCGCCGGCCTCACCGAGCAGACCGAGACCGTCATGATGCCCGAGTACGGACTCGATTCGGAGTACGAGCTCGTCACCTCGTCGACCGCCACGATGCTCGCGACACTGCAGGACAAGATCGACAACGAGGAGGACGTCGTCGTCACGCTGTGGCGCCCGTTCTGGGCGAACGACGCCTTCCCCGTCAAGGATCTCGAGGATCCGAAGGGCGCCATGGGCGAGCCCGAGTCGCTGCACTTCCTCGGCAAGAAGGGCTTCGCGGACGAGTTCCCCGAGGTCGCCGAGTACGTGTCGAAGATCAAGCTCGATGACGCCGCGTACGGCGCCCTCGAGGGACTGATCACCGGCGACGAGTACCAGGACGACCCGCAGGGCGCGGTCGACGCCTGGCTCGCCGAGAACGCCGACGCCTACCCCGGCCTGCTGACCGACTGACGCTCGGTCGACAGAGCGACGAAGGGTCGTCCGGTGCAGGTCACCGGGCGACCCTTCTGCCGTGCACCGCCTCCCCGCTTTCCCGAACGCCAGCGGCTAGACTGGGTCGGGTTGACCATCAGGCACCAGAGCCCGTCCGCCGAATCGGCCGGCTCGATCACGCGGTGCCGCCCATAGCGAAAACGGAGCCCCTGTATGAGCGCGATCCCCGACAAGCCGAAACTCGAAGGACTCGAGGAGAAGTGGGGCGAGGTTTGGGAAGCCGAGGGCACGTACGCCTTCGATCGTGCGGGCGCGACCCGCGATGACGTCTACAGCATCGACACTCCCCCGCCCACCGCATCGGGCTCGCTGCACGTCGGCCACGTCTTCTCGTACACCCACACCGACACCGTCGCGCGCTTCCAGCGCATGCGCGGCAAGCGCGTCTTCTACCCGATGGGCTGGGACGACAACGGCCTCCCGACCGAGCGCCGCGTGCAGAACTACTACGGCGTCCGCTGCGACCCCGCGCTCCCCTACGTCGACGGCTTCGTCCCCCCGCATGACGGCGGCGACGGCAAGAGCATCAAGGCCGCCGACCAGCAGCCGATCTCGCGCCGCAACTTCATCGAGCTCTGCGAACGCCTGACGGAAGAGGACGAGCAGCAGTTCGAGGATCTGTGGCGCACGCTCGGCCTCTCGGTCGACTGGAAGCAGAGCTACCGCACGATCGGCCATGAGTCGCTGCGAGCTTCCCAGCTGGCGTTCATCCGCAACATCGAGCGCGGCGAGGCCTACCAGGCGCAGGCGCCGACGCTGTGGGACGTGACCTTCCGCACCGCCGTCGCGCAGGCCGAGCTCGAGGATCGCGAGCAGCCGAGCGCTTACCACGCGCTCGCATTCCACAAGAGCGATGGATCGGGCGACCTCCTCATCGACACCACCCGCCCCGAGCTGCTCGCGGCATGCGTCGCCCTCGTGGCCCACCCGGACGACGAGCGCTACCAGGCGCTCTTCGGCACGACGGTGCGCACGCCCCTCTTCGACGTGGAGGTGCCGATCGTCGCGCACCACCTCGCCCAACAGGACAAGGGCACCGGCATCGCCATGATCTGCACCTTCGGCGATGTCACCGACGTCATCTGGTGGCGCGAACTCGATCTGCCGAACCGCGCGATCCTCGGCTTCGATGGCCGCATCGTCTCCGAGGCCCCCGAGGCCATCACCTCCGCACGCGGCCGCGAGCTCTTCGCCCAGCTCGCCGGGAAGACCGTCTTCAGCGCCAAGGCGGCCGTGGTCGAGGCCCTGCAGTCCTCGGGCGAACTCGTCGGCGAGATCCGCAAGATCACCCACCCCGTGAAGTTCTTCGAGAAGGGCGACAAGCCGCTCGAGATCGTCTCGACACGCCAGTGGTACATCAAGAACGGCGCCCGCGACGAGGCGCTGCGCGAGCGACTCCTGGCGCACGGCAAGCAGCTCGAATGGCATCCCGACTTCATGCGGGTGCGCTACGAGAACTGGGTCGAGGGCCTCTCGGGCGATTGGCTCATCTCGCGCCAGCGCTTCTTCGGCGTCCCGATCCCGGTCTGGTACCCGCTCGACGCCGACGGCAACCCCGTATTCGATCGTCCGATCCTGCCGAGCGAGGACAGCCTGCCCGTCGACCCGTCGAGCGACGTCCCCGTCGGCTACGACGAGTCGCAGCGCGGCGAAGCGGGCGGCTTCCAGGGCGAAGTCGACGTGATGGATACCTGGGCGACGTCATCGCTCACCCCGCAGCTCGCCGGCCAGTGGGAGCGGGATCCCGCGCTCTTCGATCTCGTCTCCCCCTACGATCTGCGCCCGCAGGGCCAGGACATCATCCGCACCTGGCTCTTCTCGACCCTGCTGCGCTCCGAGCTCGAGTCGGGCACCCTGCCCTGGAAGAACGCGGGCATCTCGGGCTGGATCCTCGACCCCGACCGCAAGAAGATGTCGAAGTCGAAGGGCAATGTGGTCACTCCGGCGGGCATGCTGCAGCAGCACGGCTCGGACGCGGTGCGCTACTGGGCGGCATCGGCGAAGCTCGGAACCGACGCCGCCTTCGACCCGCAGAACCCGACCCAGATCAAGATCGGTCGCCGTCTCGCCATCAAGCTGCTGAATGCGGCGAAGTTCACGCTCTCGTTCGATGCGTCGGGCGCCGGGACGGTGACCGAGGCCATCGACCGCTCGATGCTCGCGGGCCTGCAGCACGTGATCTCAGGCGCCACTCGCGCCTTCGAGAACTACGATCACGCCCGCGCTCTCGAGATCACGGAATCGTTCTTCTGGACCTTCTGCGACGACTACCTCGAGCTCGTCAAGGAGCGCGCCCACAACGGCGTCGGCCAGGAACAGGCCTCCGCCGTCACCGCGCTGCGCACGGCGCTCTCCGCGTTCGCACGCCTGTTCGCTCCGTTCCTCCCCTACGCGACGGAAGAGGTCTGGTCCTGGTTCGGCGAGGGCTCCGTGCACCGCGCCGCCTGGCCGAGCGCTGCTGAGGTGCAGGAGTTCGTGGGCGATGACGCCGACTCGGCGCTGCTCGACCTCGTCGGGCGCGCGCTCATCGGCATCCGCGGCGCCAAGACCGAGGCGAAGGCGTCTCAGCGCACGCCCGTCGAGCTCGCCCGGGTGCACGCCCCTGCGGCCGATCGCGATCGTCTCGAGCTCGCGTCCGCCGACCTCGCGGCGGTGGGCCGCATCGCGGATCTGCGCATCGAGGCCGCCGACGTCGACGCCGTGACCGTCGCCGAGATCCGCCTCGAGCAGGTCGAGGGCTGATCATGCAGCTGGGGGTGCGCTGGCAGGCCGGGGACGCGCCGCACCGCAGCGTGCCCCCGCTGCTGCACGACGCGATCGCGGAGCAGGAGGCCGTCCACCCCGGAGCGTCGGCCTGGACGCTGACCTGGCTCGAGGGCCGGCCGCGGGCGGCCCTCGACGACCTCGTCGTGCTCGGCGTCGATGCCGCGGGACGGGTCGGCGCGGTCGACGCAACCGAGCGACCGGATGCGCCGGGTGGCCACTCCGACGATGACGACGACTGGCTCAACTGAACGACACTTCCGAAACGAGGCATCACCCATGCTGCAGCACCCGTATCGCTCGGTAGCGGCTTCGCTGGCCGCCGTGCTCGTCGCGTTCTCGCTCGCGGCCTGCGCGCCCGAGCCCGGCTCCGCGCCCGATGGGAGCGAGTTCCACGGCAAGAACCCGATCGAGCAGGGCGAGGCCGAGCATCCCGAGCCTCCGGAGGAGGCGTTCGAGAAGCGCACCGAGATCCCCGAAAGCTTCCCCGCCGCCTTCCCCCTGATCGACGGCCTCACCGTCGACGACACCGGCGAACGCGAACCGGGGGTCTGGTTCATCGTCTTCGAAGCCAGGGATCAGGCCGGCGCCGACGCGGCCTGGCAGGCCGTGATCGAACAGGGCGGGTTCACGGTCGGCGAGACCGCCGATACCACCGAGGGCGGCATCGCCGCGACGCTCACGAGCGCGGAGCTCTCCGTCATCGCCGTCACGATGCCCGAACCCGATGGCGGCCCGGTCTTCTTGAACTACGACATCACGAGCATCGCCGGTTGAGCTCCTCCGGGGCCCGGGGCCCGCGAGGCCGTCTCAGGCGCTGCGCTCTGCGCGCCCGTGGGCCTGCAGCACCCGGGGCGGAGCCTCACCGAGCACGGCCTCCCGCGTCACGATGACCTTGGCGACATCTCCCGCCGAGGGCACCTCGAACATCACCGGGCCCAGCACGTCCTCCATGATGGCGCGCAGTCCTCGCGCGCCCGTCTTCCGGGCGACGGCGAGCTCGGCGATCGCCTCGAGCGCCTGCGGTTCGAACTCGAGGCCGACGCCGTCGATCTCGAACATGCGCTGGTACTGCTTGACGAGCGCATTCTTCGGCTCGGTGAGAATGCGCGTGAGCGCCTCGACGTCGAGCGGGCTGACCGTCGCGACGACGGGAAGACGGCCGATGAACTCGGGGATCAGCCCGAACTTGTGCAGGTCTTCCGGCTGCACCTCGGAGATCAGCTCGTCGTCGTTGCGCTTGCTCGCGACCGGCGAGCCGAAACCGATGCCGCCCTTGCCGAGGCGCGATCCGATGATCTCCTCGAGGCCGGCGAAGGCGCCCGCGACGATGAACAGCACGTTCGTCGTGTCGAGCTGGATGAACTCCTGGTTCGGGTGCTTGCGCCCGCCCTGCGGCGGGATCGAGGCGACGGTGCCCTCGAAGATCTTGAGCAGCGCCTGCTGCACCCCTTCGCCCGACACATCGCGGGTGATCGAGGGGTTCTCGGCCTTGCGCGAGATCTTGTCGATCTCGTCGATGTAGATGATGCCGGTCTCGGCGCGCTGCACGTCGAAGTCGGCCGCCTGCAGCAGCTTCAGCAGGATGTTCTCGACGTCCTCGCCGACGTAGCCCGCCTCGGTGAGCGCCGTCGCATCCGCGACCGCGAAGGGCACGCCGAGCTGGCGCGCGAGGGACTGGGCGAGATAGGTCTTGCCGCACCCGGTGGGCCCGAGCATGAGGATGTTCGACTTCGCGATCTCGACCTGCTCCGACGCCTCCTCGGCGGCGGTCAGCGCCGACATCGCGCGCACGCGCTTGTAGTGGTTGTAGACGGCAACCGCGAGCGACTGCTTCGCGCGCTCCTGGCCGATCACGTACTGATCGAGGAACTCGGCGATCTCACGGGGCTTGTGCAGCGCGAAGTCCGAGGGCTCCGCGGTCTGATGCTCCGCGAGGCGCTCCTCGATGATCTCGTTGCAGAGCGCGACGCACTCGTCGCAGATGTAGATCTGCGGGCCGGCGATGAGCTGCTGCACCTGCTTCTGCGATTTCCCGCAGAAGGAACACTTCAGCAGCTCGCTGCTCTCGCCGATCTTCGCCACCCCAGGCTCCTTCACACTCGGTATGCATCAACTTCTTATGAAGACTAACCGCACCCGCCGACATTGCCCTGCTGGGCACGCCGTCTCGAGCCGCAGTCGCTCGAACAGGGTGCGCGGGAGCGGCCCCCGATCCCTGCAGAAGCAACGGGATGCGGGGGCCGCGAGCCGATCAGGCGTTCTTGCGGCTCGTCAGCACCTGGTCGACCAGACCGTATTCGAACGCCTCCTGGGCGCTCAGGATCTTGTCGCGATCGATGTCCTTGTGCACTTCCTCGATCGAGCGCTTCGAATGCTTCGAAAGCGTCTCCTCGAGCCAGTCGCGCATGCGCATGATCTCGGCGGCCTGGATCTCGATATCGGAGGCCTGGCCGTGCCCCGCCTGCCCGACCGAGGGCTGATGGATCAGCACGCGCGCGTTCGGCAGCGCCAGCCGCTTGCCCGGCTGGCCACCGGCGAGCAGCACCGCGGCGGCCGAAGCGGCCTGACCGAGGCACACCGTCTGCACATGCGGACGGATGTACTGCATCGTGTCGTAGATCGCCGTCATCGCCGTGAACGAACCGCCCGGCGAGTTGATGTACATCGTGATGTCGCGCTCGGGATCCTGGCTCTCGAGCACGAGCAGCTGGGCCATGACATCGTCCGCCGACGCGTCGTCGACCTGCACGCCGAGGAAGATGATGCGGTCCTCGAAGAGCTTCGCATACGGGTCCTGGCGCTTGAAGCCGTAGGCCGTGCGCTCCTCGAACGACGGCAGCACGTAGCGGGCGTCGGGCATCTGCAGGCCGGAGCCCCCGGCCTGCGGCATCTGAAGGTTCGTCATATCCGGGTTCTTCCTCACCGTTACTTGTTCGTGCCGCCGCCGCCGACGACGTCTGCGGCAGAATCGCGGATGAAATCGACGAAACCGTACTCGAGCGCCTCATCGGCGGTGAACCAGCGGTCGCGATCGCCGTCGGCGTTCACCTGCTCGACGGTCTTGCCCGTCTGCGCCGCCGTGATCTCGGCGAGGCGGTTCTTCATCGAGGTGATGAGCGCCGCCTGGGTCTGGATGTCGCTCGCGGTGCCGCCGAAGCCGCCGTGCGGCTGGTGCAGCAGCACGCGGGCGTTCGGCGTGATGTAGCGCTTGCCCCGGGTGCCCGCGGTGAGCAGGAACTGCCCCATCGAGGCCGCCATGCCGATGCCCACCGTGACGATGTCGTTCGGCACGAAGCTCATCGTGTCGTAGATCGCCATGCCGGCCGTGATCGAGCCGCCGGGCGAGTTGATGTAGAGGTAGATATCCGCTTCGGGATCCTCCGCTGCGAGCAGCAGGATCTTGGCGCAGATCTCATTCGCGTTCTCATCGCGTACTTCCGACCCGAGCCAGATGATGCGATCCTTCAGCAGCCGGTCGAACACCTGGTTCGGCGGGGGCGTCTGTTCTGCCATGCGGCGCTCCATTCTTGTTGTCTGATTCGAGGCTATCGACTCGCCGGGCGATGCGCGGCCGTGTTCGCTGACGGCGACACGTCGCGGGCGCCCCGTCGCCCGGCGTGCCCGAGAAGACGGAAGAGGGATCCCGCGCCTCGGCGGCGGGATCCCTCTTCACGGTGTTCGCGCAGTGCGAAGCGCCCTACTCGGCGGCTTCGGTCTCCGCAGCCTCGGTCTCGGCGGCCTCGGCGGCCTCGGGGGCCTCCTCCGCCTCGTCCTCGGTGTCGACCGAGACGAACTCGCTGAGGTCGACGACGTTGCCCGACTTATCGGTCACCTTCGCCTTGCCGAGCGCAACGGCGAGCGCCTTGTTGCGGGTGACCTCGCCGAGGATGACGCCCATCTGGTCGCCCTGGCTGATCGCCTGGAGGAACTGCGCGGGCTCCATGCCGTACTGCTGCGCCGACTGGAAGATGTACTGCGACAGCTCGTTCTGGGTCGGAGTGACGCCCTCTGCCTCGACGATCGCGTCGAGGAGCAGCTGCAGCTGGATCTGCTGCTCGGAGGACTTGCGCACCTCGGCGCGGTGCTCGTCGTCCTCGAGACGGCCTTCGCCCTCGAGGTGACGGTGCACCTCCTCCTCGACGAGCTCCTCGGAGACCGGGATGCCGGCCTGCTCGATGAGGGTCTCGGTGAAGATGTCGCGCGCCTGCTGGCCCTGAGCGAAGACGGCGGTGCGGTCGGCCTGCTCCTTGAGGCTCTCGCGGAGCTCGGCGATGGTGTCGAACTCGCTCGCGAGCTGCGCGAACTCGTCGTCGGCCTCGGGGAGCTCTCGCTCCTTGACGGCGGTGAGCGTCAGCTCGACCTCCGCCTCCTTGCCCTCGTGCTCGCCGCCCAGCAGCTGCGAAGCGAACGTGGTGGTCTCGCCGGCGGTCAGCGTCTCGACGGCTTCGTCGGTGCCCTCGAGCAGGTTGCCCGCGCCGACCTCGTACGACACGCCCGAAGCCTGATCGACGTCTTCGCCGTCGATGCGCGCGACGAGATCGAGCTCGACGAAGTCGCCCTTCGCTGCGGCGCGGTCGACGGTGACGAGGTTGCCGAAGCGCTCGCGCAGCTTGGTCAGCTCGGCCTCGACGGCGTCGTCATCGGTCTGCGCGTCGTCGACGACGATCTCGAGACCGTCGTAGTCCGGCAGGGTGAACTCGGGGCGCACCTCGACCTCGAAGACCAGCACGAGCTCGCTCTTCTCGTCCTTCGCGTCGGGCCAGGCCTCGACGTCGGCGCTCGGGCGGCCCATGGGGCGCTCGCCCGACTCGTCGAGTGCGGCGCGGTAGAAGTCGTCCAACGAGGCGTTGACGGCCTCCTGGATGACGGCCTCGCGGCCGACGCGCTGATCGATAATCTGCGCGGGCGCCTTGCCCTTGCGGAAGCCGGGGATCGACACCTGCTCGGCGATGGTCTTGTAGGCCTGCTTGAGGTACGGATCCAGCTCGCTCTGAGCGACGGTGGCGCTCAGCTTCGCACGGGTCGGGGTGAGCTTCTCAGCGGTGATCTTCGGCAATTTGGCCTCTCATGAATCGAATTCGTTCTACTGCCTGTCGGGTCTGATGACCCTGGTCGGGGCAACAGGATTTGAACCTGCGACCTCCCGCTCCCAAAGCGGGCGCTCTAGCCAAGCTGAGCTATGCCCCGAAACACGTGGGTGTCACCAAGCGCCGCGCGGGTCTCCGCGCAACCTGAGCAAGTCTAGCCGAAAGCCGCCGAGGGTTCAGCAACCGCGCGAATGCGAACCTCTCGAGTTTTGCACTATGATCGATGAGGTGCTGCGGCGCCGACCCCCTCCGGGGATGTAGCTCAATGGTAGAGCCCCAGTCTTCCAAACTGGTCACGCGGGTTCGATTCCCGTCATCCCCTCTGTGAACAACGAGGTGAACCCCTGCCATCGGTAGGGGTTCACCTCGTTTCCGGGTTGACGGGAATCGAACCCCGCAAGGGGCGCGACAGCATGAGCACGCATCGCGTGCGAACTGTCGCGGCGCGAGCGCAGGCGGAGCCGTAGCGAGCGCGGCGAATGCCGGGCGCAGCCCAGCATTCGCGTCGATTCCCGTCATCCCCTCCACTTCGTTCCGGGTCTGAGACCGGGAATCGCGCGAGATTCGATGGACGCGATGCGTCCATCCCTGAGAATCGTCGCGCCCGTCATCCCCTCGGTCAATAACGACGATCGCCCCCTGCCTCGGTAGGGGGCGATCGTCGTCTCACCGGGTCGCGTCGCGGTGGTGCTCCGTGTAGTCGGCGTACACCTCGGCATTGCGCTGCACGGCGGCGCGGTCGGATTCGCGCAGCTCGCGCACGACCCGCCCGGGGATGCCGGCGACGAGCGAGTGGGGCGGCACGACCATGCCCTGGGGCACGAGCGCGCCGGCGGCGATGAGCGATCCCTCGCCGATCACCGCACCGCTGAGCACCGTCGAGTTCATGCCGATGAGGCACCCGTGCTCGACGCGCGCCCCGTGCACGACGGCGTTGTGGCCGATCGAGACGTCGTCGCCGATGATCGCCGCGCCTGATTCGGAGTCGCCGCGCTGGGTGTGGATGACGACGCCGTCCTGCACATTGGTGCGGGCGCCGATGCGCACCGCGTTCGAGTCGCCGCGCACGACCGCGTTGTACCAGATGCTCGACTCCTCGCCGATGACGACGTCGCCCACGACGATCGATCCCGGCGCGAGCCATGCCGTCGCATGCACGTCCGGGGCGCCGTACGGCGGCACCGCGATCTCGAGCCCCCGCTGAACTGCCGCCTCGGCCATGAGTCCTCCTCGCGGATAGCGAAAAGCCCCTACCGAATCGGTAGGGGCTGAATCCGCTCCCCCTGCTGGTCTCGATCCAGCGACATCCTGATTAACAGTCAAGCGCTCTGCCAACTGAGCTAAGGGGGAATATTGCCGAAGCAACGTCCTCTATCCTAGGCAAACCCGAGGATGCCGCGCAAATCGAATCGTGCGCCCCGGGCGCGTCGGGCCCGCGGGCCGCGAACGGAGCACTGCCGCTCCCCCGCCGACGCGCCTATTCCTCGGCGATCTCGTCGTACGCGGTCGCACGCAGCGCCTGCGCGAGGCGCTGCACGTAGCCGTGGTCGGCATTGCGGAAGATATCGTTGATGTCGCCCTCGCCGACGAAGCGCCCCTGCTGCATGACGAGCACGTTCTGCACGAGCGCCTCGAGCATACCGATGTCGTGGCTGATGAGCATCATCGAGGCACCGGTGCGCGAGCGGTACCACTGCAGCAGTTCGACGATCTTCGGCCGGTTGTTGGCGTCGACCCCGAGGGTCGGCTCGTCCGCGATGAGCAGGGCCGGGTCGAGCATGAGCGCGCGGATCACGGCAATGCGCTGCCGCTGCCCCTTCGAGAGCTCGTACGGATACTCCTGCAGCTTGCTGAGCGGCATGGCGACGATGTCCATCATCTCGGCGATGCGCTCGCCGAGCTCTTCCCGGTCGAAGTTCTTCGACCGTTCCGCGATCGGCTCGAGCAGGATGTCGCCGACGTTGAGCTCGGGCACGAGCGTCGCCCCGGCATCCTGCGCCAGGTACCCGACATAGGCGGTGAGGCGGCTGCGGGTGCGACGGCCGAGGCGGCGCATCGGCACGTCCATGACCGAGGCCTCGCCGCCGCTGTGCTTGATGCGCGCCGCCTTCTGCCCGGCGTCGAGCGCGCGGCCGGCGAGGAACTTCGTCAGGGTCGACTTGCCCGAGCCGCTCTCGCCGAGCAGCGCCGTGATGCCGCCTCGCGGCAGCTGGAACGACACGCCCTCCACGGCCTGGAACGATCGGCCGCCGGCGTGCGCCGGGTAGGAGAGTGAGAGGTCGGAGACCCGCACCACGGGGTCTGCATCGACGACGGGGTATGCCATCAGGCCTCCTTCTAACCGTCAGTTGCTTCGTGCGGACGTGCTTTTTCAGCCTACGCGGTCACTCTTCGCGTAAGCCCCGACGCGCCGCCTCGAGCGCAGCCAGCTGCTCCTGGATGCGCCGGGAGCCCGCGTCGCTCGGGTTGCCGATGCGCTGCATCCGGGCGAGCAGCTCCTGCTTCAACGAGACCAGGTCGCGGTCGAGCAGCGAGACGACGACGCCGCGGGCGTAGGCTTCGAGCATGTCGGGGTTGCGCTGCGGGATGGGCGCGATCGCCAGCTCGCGCACGAGGCCCCGATGCGTCTCGGGGGCAGCGGCGATCACGGCGTCGAGCCATTTGTCGGTGCCGAGCGCCGGCAGTCCGGCGGCGACGGCGTCGCGCACGACGCGCAGCGGTTCGGTCGTCACCTGGGCCGTGACGGCCTGCTGCATGAGGCCCGGGCCGACGGCGACGCCCTGCTGCAGCATCGCCATGAGCGCATCGCGCTCGAGCCAGGCGACGGGGGTGCTGGGCAGGGTCGAGAGCGAGATCCGTGCGGCGCGGGCGCTCTCCTCGCTCCAGGGATCGCCCCCGTCGTCGCCCCAGTCGCTCGGCGCATCGGGTACGCCGACCGGGCCGCCGTGCGCGCGGCCGGTGCGCGGCTGCGGCTGCGGCGCGGGGCGCTGCGGGCCGCGCCCGCCGCCCTGCGGCGCGGGCTTCGCGCTCGCGGCGCGCACGGCCTGCTGCACCTCGACGAGCTCGCTGCCGAGCATGCGGGCGAGCTCACGGGTGTAGCCGGGCCTGAGGGCCGGATCCTTGATCTCGGAGATGATGGGGGCGGCGGCGCGCAGCGCGTTGAGCCGGCCCTCGACCGAGTTGAGGTCGAAGCGGGCGACCTCCTGGCGCAGGGCGAACTCGAACAGCGGGGTCTTCCGCGCGAAGAGTTCGCGCACGGCGTCGTCGCCGCGGTGCAGACGGAGGTCGCTCGGGTCAAGTCCGTCGGGCGCGACGGCGACGTAGGTCTGCGCGGTGAAGCGCTTCTCCTCGCTGAAGGCGCGAAGGGCCGCTTTCTGGCCCGCTTCGTCGGGGTCGAAGGTGAAGACGACTTCCGCCGCCGAGTCGTCGCTCATGATGCGCCGCAGCACGGAGATGTGATCCTTGCCGAATGCCGTGCCGCACGTCGCGACGGCGGTCTCGACGCCGGCGAGGTGGCAGGCCATGACGTCGGTGTACCCCTCGACGACCACGGCGCGCCGACCGCGGGAGATCGCCTTCTTCGCGAGATCGAGGCCGTAGAGCACCTGCGACTTGTGGTAGACCGGCGTCTCCGGGGTGTTCAGATACTTCGGGCCGTTGTCGTCCTCGTACAGCTTGCGCGCGCCGAACCCGAGGGTCTGCCCGCTCGTGTCGCGGATCGGCCAGACGATACGGCCGCGGAAGCGGTCGTAGACGCCCCGCTGCCCCTCCGAGACGAGGCCAGCCTGCACGAGTTCGACCTGGGTGTAGCCGGCGGCGCGCAGGTGCTTCGTGAGGCCGTCCCAGCCGCGCGGGGCGTAGCCGACGCCGAAGCGCTCGCACGCGGCGTCGTCGAATCCTCGGCCCGAGAGGAACTGGCGCGCCGCTGCGCCCTCCTCTTCCGCCAGCTGCTGGCGGTAGAAGGCTGCGGCCTCCTGGTTCGCGGCGAGCAGTCGGGCCCGGTTCGGGCCGTCCTCGCGCTGGAACCCGCCCTCCTCGTACGTGAGCGTGTAGTGGATGCGGGCGGCGAGACGCTCCACCGACTCCGCGAAGGTGAGGTGGTCCATGCGCTGCAGAAAGGTGAAGGCGTCGCCCGATTCGCCGCAGCCGAAGCAGTGGTAGTAGCCGAGGGCCGGCCGTACGTGGAAGCTGGGGCTGCGCTCGTCGTGGAAGGGGCAGAGGCCCTTCATCGAGTCGATGCCGGCGTTCTTCAACGTGACGTAGTCGCCGACGAGATCGCCGAGGTTGACGCGGCGCTTGACCTCCTCGATGTCACTCGCCTGAATACGCCCTGCCATGCTGATGAGCATACCGGCTGGCTCGCGCCGAAGGTCGTGTGGAGCCGTATCGCCCACCGGAGCCTCTCGGATGCGCACAGAGGCTCCACGCTTCGGAGGAAATCTGGTGCGGCCGCGCCGCTGGTGCGGAACGCGATGCGTTCCGCCTAAACCAGCGGCGCCGTGCACAGCCGCTGGTACCAGGCGATCGCCGACTGGTCGGTGAGCGATGCGACCTGATCGACGATGGCGCGCCGCGCCGCCGCCTCGCTCCCGGCCGCGCGGAAGTCGGCGGCGTAGGCGGGTTCGAGCTCATGCGCCCCCGACTCCCAGAGCGTGTGCAGCAGCTCAGTGAGCAGACCGCGCTGACGCCGATAGGTCGGCCTGCGGCGGTCGCTCTGCATCACGAAGGCGGCGACGATGCCCTTCAGCACGGCGATCTCGGCCTGGATCTCGTGCGGCACGACGATCTCGGCCCCGTAGCGGGCGAGCGGCCCGGGCGCCGCCGCATCGAGCGTGGCGCCGATCGAGCCGCGGGCGAAGCGGCCGATCATCTCGCTCGTGAAGTTCTTGAGACGGGCCTGATGGCGGCGCGATCCGTCCCACGCATCCGACCAGCTGCGGCTCGCCGACATGCGGTCGTACGCGGCGCCGAGGTCGTCGGTCGTGAACCGGTCGTCCGCCCACGCCGCGACCTGCGCGATCAGGGCGCTGTGCCCCGAGCGCGCGGTGAGGAACGCGGGGTCGATGTGCTCGCTGACGATCGCGTCCTCGAAATCGTGCACGGAGTAGGCGATATCGTCGGAGAGGTCCATGACCTGGGCCTCGACGCACTTGCGCCGATCGGGGGCGCCGTCGCGCAGCCAGTGGAACACGGGGGCGTCATCGGCGAAGTAGCCGAACTTCACGCCGCCCGCGGCCCCGCCGGGGCCCGCTTCGTCGAGCGCCCAGGGGTACTTGCAGCTCGCGTCGAGCGTGGCGCGGGTGAGGTTCAGCCCGACGCTCTCGCCGCTCTCGGCGAAGTGCTTGGGCTCGAGCCGCGTGAGGATTCTGAGCGTCTGCGCGTTGCCCTCGAAGCCGCCGAAGCCCGACATCCACTCGCCGAGCGCCTTCTCGCCGTTGTGCCCGAACGGCGGGTGGCCGAGGTCGTGGGCGAGGCAGGCCGTATCGACGACGTCCTGCGACAGCCCCAGCGACGCGGCGAGCTCGCGCCCGATCTGCGCGACCTCGAGCGAATGCGTCAGCCGATTGCGGGCGAAGTCGACGCCGGCGGTCGGGCTGAGCACCTGGGTCTTCGCGGCGAGCCGGCGCCAGCCGCTCGAGTGCAGCACGCGTGCGCGATCCCTCGCGTAGTCGCTGCGCGGCCCCCGGTGCTGCTCGGGCATGAAGCGCTCGGCGTCGCGGGCGCCGTAGCCGGCCGGGGTCTGCGCATCAGCCACCGTCCGAGCCTCCGTCGACGCGCTCGGCCTCGGCCACGATCGCGCGGGCCGCACTGTCGATCGAACGGCTCTGCAGCCAACCGTCGGGCAGGTGCACGCGCTTCGGGCTGCCGGCGCGGCCGCGCTGCCCCTCGGCGCCCTCGCCCGGGTAGGGCATGGAAGCGTCCATGGTCCGGAAGATCTCGTCCATCTGCTCGAGCGACTCGACCGTCGCGAGCGCGCGACGGGTGTCGCCGCCGACGCCGTAGCCCTTGAAGTACCAGGCCACGTGCTTGCGGATGTCGCGGCAGGCGCGGCCCTCGTCGCCGTCGAAGAACTCGACGAGCAGTTCGGTGTGGCGGCGCATGGCGTCCATCACGAACCCGAGCGGCGGCTTCGCGAGCGCGCTCGCGGCCTCATCGGCCGAGATCTCGCCGGCTTCGGCGCGGAACGCCGCGTGCAGATCGCCGAACAGCCACGGCCGCCCGAGGCAGCCGCGCCCCACGACGACGCCGTCGCAGCCGGTCTCGCGCACCATGCGGAGCGCGTCGTCGGCCGACCAGATGTCGCCGTTGCCGAGCACCGGCACGCTCGTGATCGTCTCCTTGAGCTTCGCGATCGCGCTCCAATCGGCGTGGCCCGAATAGAACTCGTTGGCGGTGCGGCCGTGCAGCGCGATCGCCGCGACTCCCGCCTGCTCGGCGGCCCGCGCGGCATCGAGGTAGGTGAGGTGGTCGGCGTCGATGCCCTTGCGCATCTTCACCGTGAGCGGGATGTCGCCGGCGGCGCGCACCGCCTCCTCGACGATCGAGCGGAACAGATCGCTCTTCCACGGCAGGGCCGACCCGCCGCCCTTTCGCGTCACCTTCGGCACCGGGCACCCGAAGTTCAGGTCGATGTGGTCGGCCAGATCCTGATCGACGAGGAAGCGCACCGCCTCCGAGACCGTCTTCGGATCGACGCCGTAGAGCTGGATCGACCGGAGCGTCTCGCTCTCGTGGTGCTTGATGAGCCGCAGCGATGCCGGCGTGCGCTCGACCAGCGCTCGGCTCGTGATCATCTCGCTGACGTAGAGGCCCGCGCCGTATTCGCGGCACAGCCTGCGGAAGGCGGTGTTCGTGATGCCCGCCATCGGCGCGAGCACGACGGGGACATCGAGTTCGATCGGGCCGATGCGCAGGCGTTCGCCGTGCAGAGTCTGAGCAGTCATATCGCCCCCATTCTCGCAGATCACGACTGGGAGGGCGCGTCGATCGCTCCCCCGAAGCGGCGATCCCTGTCATGGTAGATCTGGATCGCCCGCCACAGCTCCTCGCGCCCGAAGTCGGGCCAGAGCGTGTCGAGGAAGACCATCTCGGCGTACGCGGACTGCCACAGCATGAAGTTGCTCGTGCGCTGCTCGCCCGAACTGCGCAGGAACAGGTCGACGTCGGGCAGCTCGGGCACGTACAGATGCCGCTCGATGGTGCGCTCGGTGATGCCGTTCGGCGACAGCCGCCCCGCACGTACCTCGGCGGCGATGCCGCGCACCGCGTCGGTGAGTTCGTTGCGGCCGCCGTAGTTCACGCACATCGTGAGTGTGAGCCCGGTGTTGGCGTGCGTGGCCCGTTCGGAGGCCTGCAGCTCGCTGATGACCGACCCCCAGAGCCGGGGCTTGCGCCCGGCCCAGCGCATGCGCACGTTCCAGGCGTCGAGCTGCTCGCGGCGACGCCGCAGCACATCGCGGTTGAACCCCATGAGAAACCGCACCTCGTCGGGCGAACGCCGCCAGTTCTCGGTCGAGAAGGCGTACACGCTCAAGTGCTTCACCCCGGCCTGGATCGCGCCGGCGACCACGTCGAGCAGCGCCTGCTCGCCCATCCGGTGGCCCTCCACCCGCGGGAGCCCCCGCTGGTTCGCCCACCGGCCGTTGCCGTCCATGACGATCGCCACGTGCTCGGGCGGCGGGCCCGCGAAGCGCGGGGGCTGCGCACCGGTCCAATCGACCGGCACGAGCGAGGAGGGTGCTGGGGGCATGGGACGAGTCTATTGCCGGCGCCGCCGGCCCGAGGTCACCGCTTCGCCGCGCCGTACGAGCGCAGACCGCGTTCGAGGTGGAACTGGGTATAGGCCGCCGTGATCCCCGCCGCCTGCCCCTGCTCGCGCTCGCTGCTCTCGAGCGCCGCATCCCAGTCGCCCCGCGCGAGCGCCGCCAGCAGGGCGATCGACCCCGCGTCGAGCCGCGGCGAGCCCGGTACCCGGTGCGCTTCGCAGGTGACGCCGCCGAGCTGCACCGAGACCGCGGTGTGCGGCCCGGAAGACCCGCAGACCACGCACTCGTCGAACCCGGGCGACCATCCCGCGAGCGACATGGCCCGCAGCAGGTAGCCGTCGCGAACGAGGTCGGCAGGGATCCTCCCCGCCGCGAGCGTGCGCAGCGCACCGACGAGCAGCGCGTACTGCTGCGCCGACGGCGCCCCCTCAGCGAGCCGCTCGGCGGTCTCGACGATCACGTTCCCGGCCCGATAGCGGTCGTAATCGGCGGAGATGCGCGGACCGTACGGCGCGAGGGTCTCCACCTGCGTGATGGTGTCGAGCGTGCGCCCCTCGTAGCACTGCAGGTCGGCGACCATGAACGGTTCGAGCCGGGCGCCGAACTTCGACGAGGTGCGCCGCACGCCCTTCGCGACCGCGCGCAGTAGACCGCGACCGCGGGTGAGCAGCGTCACGATGCGGTCGGCTTCGCCGAGCTTCTGCGTGCGCAGCACGACGCCTTCTTCACGGTACAGGGGCACGGCTCCAGTATCGCGCACCCCGGCGGCGGCGCGCGCTCCGCCCGTCGCGAACCGCGACCGCCCGTGCGCGGAAGCCGGTCGGTGCGCAAGAATAGAGCGCGTGTTCGAGACCTTCAAGATTCCGCTCGCCGCAGACCTCATCGCGGTCGGCACCGGCAGTCTGCAGGGCGCCGTCTTCGCGGCCGGCTTCCGCCGTCTCGACCTGCTCGGCGTCGCGCTCATCGGTGTCGTCTGCGGCATCGGCGGCGGCTTCCTCCGAGACATCCTGCTCGGCATCTCGCCGGCCGCGTTCACGAACAACTTCTACCTGCTCGTCGCGGTCGGATCGGCCCTCGTCGGCATGATGCTCCCCCGGCTCTTCCGCCGGCTCGACCCGCTCGTCAACCTGCTCGACGCGATCAGCATCGGCATGTTCGGGGCGATCGGCACGACGAAGGCGCTGTCAGCGGGCCTGCCCGTCGTGCCCGCGCTGTTCATCGGCACGATCGCGGCGGTCGGCGGCGGCGCGCTGCGCGATGTGATGCTGAACCTGCCGATCGCGGTGATGCACGTCGGTTCGCTCTACGCGGCGGCCGCCCTCGCGGGCGTTTCGGTGCTCACGGTGCTGCTCGCCCTCGGCGTGCCCGTGGTAGCCGCGGGCATCGTCTGCACCGTCGTGACCGCGGTGATGCGCATGCTCTCCGTGAAGTTCGGATGGAGCCTGCCCGAGCAGCGGGCGCTCAGCCGGCTCAAGCTGCGCAAGCAGCGCCAGGTCGAAGAGGTCATCGAGGAGGCCCTGCAGACCGGCACCATCACCATGCCGATCACGATTCCCGGGCTCGACCTGGACGACCTCGACGACCTCGACGGGCTCGGCGAGCCCGGCGGCGACGATTCCGACGACGAGGGGCGCGGCCGACGCCGACGCCGCCGACCCGAGTGACGAGCCGCAGCGCCTACGACCGCGCGCCGCGCCGTCGACCGAGCTTCGTCTCGGCCTCCCGCCACGCGCGCTGAGCCGGAGTCTCGCCCGCACGGCCGCCGGCCGATCGACCCGTGGCCCGCGTGTCGAAGCGCTCCATGCGGCTCGCCGCGCCGCCGCGGCCCAGATGCCAGGCGTGCGTGATCGCGAGCGCGAGGGCGTCGGCCGCATCCGCCGGCTTCGGCGGGGCCTGCAGGCCGAGCAGCCGGGTGACCATGGCGGTCACCTGCGCCTTCTCGGCCGCGCCGTACCCCGTCACCTGCGCCTTGACCTCGTTCGGGGTGTACAGCGAGACCGGGATCCCCCGCTCCTCGGCGAGGTACATGACGACGCCGCTGATCTGGGCGACGCCCATCACGCTCGCCACGTTGTCCTGCGCGAACACCCGCTCCAGGGCGACGCCCGCGGGCTTCTCGCCGTCGAACAGCCGCTCGATCGCCGACCCCAGCCGGTGGATGCGTTCCGGAAGCGGCATGTCGGCCGAGCTCGTGAGCACCTCGACGTGCTCGAACTCCAACTTGCGCCCCGCGCCGGCGGTCACCACTCCGATGCCGCAGCGGGTGAGACCGGGGTCGATGCCGATGATCCGTGACACGTATGCTCCCTCGTCCGCACCGCAACCGAGGGCGGCTGCGGCGCACCTCCGTTATGCGGCAATGGGTCGCGAATCGGGGGCTTCCTTCCCGGAGATCCCCGATTCGCGACCCATTGCTCTCGGCAGTGCCGACTACTCGTCGTTCGCGAGCTCCGACTGCACCTCTGCGGTCAGATCGAAGTTCGAGAACACGTTCTGCACGTCGTCGCTGTCTTCGAGCGCATCGATCAGGCGGAACACCTTGCGCGCGGTGTCGGCGTCGATCTCGACCTTGAGGCTCGGCACGAACTCGGCGTCGGCCGAGTCGTAGTCGATGCCGGCCTCGACGAGCGCGGTGCGCGCGGCGACAAGGTCGGAGGCCTCGGTGAACACCTCGAAGGACTCGCCGTTCGGGGTCGGGACGACCTCCTCGGCGCCGGCGTCGAGCACCGCCATGAGCACGTCGTCCTCGGTCGTGCCCTCTGCGGGAACCGTGATGACGCCCTTGCGCGCGAAGTTGTACGCGACCGAGCCGGGGTCGGCGAGGGTGCCGCCGTTGCGGCTGAGCGCGGTGCGCACCTCGGCGGCGGCGCGGTTCTTGTTGTCGGTGAGGCACTCGATCATGAGCGCGACGCCGTTCGGGCCGTAGCCTTCGTAGATGATGGTCGTGTACTCGACGACCTCGCCCGAGATGCCGGCGCCGCGCTTGATGGCGCGGTCGATGTTGTCGCCGGGAACCGAGTTCTTCTTCGCCTTGTGCACGGCATCGGCGAGCGCCGGGTTGCCCTCGAGGTCGGCGCCGCCGATGCGGGCCGCGACCTCGATGACCTTGATGTACTTCGCGAATGCCTTCGCGCGGCGCGAGTCGAGGATCGCCTTCTTATGCTTCGTGGTCGCCCACTTGGAGTGTCCGGACACCGGAGCACCTCATTTCTCAGTCGTGTTCGTGTCGTTTCAAGTTCGGGTGCGCATGCGTCAGTCGTCCGGTCCGGGGTCCACCGGCCAGGCGGCAGCGATGAGGCGGCGCACGTCGCCGAGCAGTTGCGGCAGCGCTTTCGTCTGCGCGATGATCGGGAAGAAATTCGCGTCCGACGACCAGCGCGGCACGATGTGCTGGTGCAGATGGGCGGCGACGCCTGCCCCCGCGATCTGGCCCTGATTCATTCCGAGATTGAAGCCGTGGCAGGCGAGCACCTCGCGGGTCACCCGCATGGCGGTCTGCGTGAGAGCCCCGATCTCGGCGACCTCCTCGGGGGTCGCCTCGTCGTACTGCGCGATATGGCGATAGGGGCAGACGAGCATGTGCCCGCTGTTGTAGGGGAACAGGTTCAGCAGCACATAGGCGGTCTTGCCGCGCGCCACGATCAGCGCGTCCTCGTCCTCGCGGCCGGGCGCCGCGCAGAACGGGCAGTCGTGCTGTTCGGGCTGATGCCCGTCGGACACGTAGACCATGCGGTGCGGCACCCACAGGCGCTGCATCTCGTCGGGGGTGCCGACCGCGTGCGTCGAGCCGAGATCCTCTACCGCCGCCACTGCTACTCCGTCCAGGCGGTCGATACCTGCTCGTGGCCCGCGATCGAGGCGAGGATGCGCTCGACGGCCTCGTCGACGGGCACGCCGTTGAGCTGAGTGCCGTCGCGGAAGCGGAAGCTCACGGCTCCGTTCGCCCGATCCTCTTCGCCGGCGATGAGCTGGAACGGCACCTTGGCCTTCGTATGGGTGCGGATCTTCTTCGGCATGCGATCATCGGAGTGGTCGACGTGGGCGCGCACGCCGTGCTCGCGCAGCTTCGCGATGATGCCGTCGAGGTACTCGCCGTACTGCTCGGCGACGGGCACGCCCACCACCTGTTCGGGGGCGAGCCAGACCGGGAACGCGCCGGCGTAGTGCTCGAGCAGGATCGCGAAGAAGCGCTCGACCGATCCGAGCAGCGCACGGTGGATCATGACCGGCTGCTTGCGGGTGCCGTCGGCGGCCGCGTACTCGAGCTCGAACAGCGCCGGCTGGTTGAAGTCGAGCTGCACGGTCGACAGCTGCCAGGTGCGGCCGATCGCGTCGCGCGCCTGCACCGAGATCTTCGGGCCGTAGAACGCGGCCCCGCCCGGGTCCGCGACGAGCTCGAGACCCGACTCCTCGCCGACCTGGCGCAGGGTCTCGGTCGCGATCTCCCACTGCTCGTCGGTGCCGACGGACTTCTCAGGATCCCTCGTCGAGAGCTCGAGATAGAAGTCATCGAGGCCGTAGGCGCGCAGCGTCGCGAACACGAAATCGAGCTGGCGCTTGATCTCGCTCTTCACCTGGTCGTCGGTGACGTAGATGTGGGCGTCGTCCTGCGTCAGACCGCGCACGCGGGTGAGGCCCGACAGGGTGCCGCTCTTCTCGTAGCGGTACACGGTGCCGAATTCGGCGAGGCGCAGCGGCAGTTCGCGGTAGCTGCGGGCCCGCGCCCGGAAGATGAGATTGTGGAACGGGCAGTTCATGGGCTTCAGGTAGTAGTCCTGGCCCTGCTTGACCACGTTGCCGGCCGCATCCTCGACCTCGTCGAGGTGCATGGCCGGGAACATGCCGTCCTTGTACCAGTTGAGGTGCTGGCTGGTCTCGAACAACGTGCCCTTCGTGATGTGAGGGCTGTTCACGAACTCGTAGCCGTTCTTGCGCAGCTCCGCCTGCATGAAGCTCTCGATCTCGTGGCGGATGATGCCGCCCTTCGGGTGGAACACCGCGAGCCCCGAACCGATCTCGTCGGGGAAGCTGAAGAGGTCGAGCTCGACGCCGAGCTTGCGGTGGTCGCGCTTCGCGGCCTCCTCGAGGCGGGTGCGGTAGTCGCTCAGCTCGGCCTTCGTGGGCCAGGCGGTGCCGTAGATGCGCTGCAGCATCGGGTTCTTCTCGCTGCCGCGCCAGTAGGCGCCCGCGGAGCGCATGAGCGACCAGCCGTTGCCGATGAGGCGGGTCGACGGCAGGTGCGGGCCCCGGCAGAGGTCCTTCCAGCACAGCTCGCCCGTCTTCGGGTCGATGTTGTCGTAGATGGTGAGCTCGGCGCCGCCGACCTCGACGCTCTCGTTATCGCTGCCGCTGTCGGCGCCGCCCTTGAGCCCGATGAGTTCGAGCTTGTACGGCTCGTCGGCGAGCTCGGCGCGCGCCTCGTCGTCGGTCACGACGCGGCGCACGAAGCGCTGACCCTGCTTGACGATCTTCTGCATCTCTTTCTCGATCGCCTTGAGGTCTTCGGGCGTGAAGGACTCTGCGGGGTCGAAGTCGTAGTAGAAGCCGTCGGTGATAGGAGGACCGATGCCGAGCTTGGTCTCGGGGTTGATGCGCTGCACCGCCTGCGCGAGCACGTGCGCCGCCGAGTGGCGCAGGATGTTCAGCCCGTCCTCGGAGTCGATCGACACCGGCTCCACCGTGTCGGTGTCGGACACCGTGGCCGCCAGGTCTCTCAGCTCGCCATTGACGCGCATCGCGACGATCGAACGATCGGTGAACAGGGTGAAGCCATCGGCCACGGGTGATCTCCTTCAGGAGGGAACTGCAGACCAGTCGAGTCTACCGGCACCGGCTCACGATTCTCGGTGCACGAGCAACGACGTGTTCTGCGCAGTGCGCACCTGCGCGACGACGAGTTCGATGACCACCCGGAGCACGATCACGTTGAGCCCGACGAAGACCCAGCCGAAGAGCAATGCCAGCACTCCGAGGATCACGAACGCACCGCCTCCGTCGTACGAACCGACCGCGGATGCGGCGGCGAAGAAGAACACGACCCAGCCGATCCAGGCGAGCACGTTCAACGCGATGCCGAGCACGTACAGCACCTTCGCGAACTTGATCGAGACGAAGTGCGCGAAGTCGAGATCGAACAGCGCGGCGAAGAAGCCGGGCTCGCCGTTCCTGGCCGGTCGCCGGCCCGCTTGACCGACAGCGCGGGCGTTGCCCGCGTCTCCGGGACCGCGGTGCCGCATCTGCGCGGCCGGGAAGCCCTGCGCCGGATAGGGCTGCGTCTGCCCGTACTGCGCACCGTGCGGCCCGGGATCCTGCTGCGGGAACGGATGCTGCGGGGCCGCTGCCGACGGTGCGGCCGGCATCGGCGATCCCTGTCGCCCCGGGTACGGCGCCCCCTGCTGAACCGGCGCCTGCTGCTGCGCCTGCGGCGCCTGCTGCCACGCCTGCGTCGACCGCTGCGGCGCCTGCTGCCACGCCTGCGCGGGCTGCGACGGCATCTGCGGCGGGCGGCTGACGGTCGCATCGCCGCCCTGCGCCGGTGGAGGCACCGGCGCACCGTTCTGGGGCTTCTCGACGGGCTGGTCGTTCAACTTCGCTCCTTCGGGTCGGTGCACATCCGTGCGCTTCGGCACTCTCCACCCTAGGGGCCGGAGCAGCGCAGGCGTTCCCGGTGGTCACGCACCGAGGGAGCGCGAATGCCCGATCTGGTGCGCAATCGCGCCGTGATTCTGCACTGATCACCGCATTCGCCGAACGCAGCCCCGAGGTGAAGCGGCTCCGGGTCCTCGCAGAAGGTCGTGACCGCGACGCGATAGCACAGGCGGCCCGCCCGGTACCGGGCAGTTCGCGATCAGGGAGGTCAGGAAATGCGCTGACCGCTCGCGATCTCGCCGAGTTCGTGCAACGGTGGAGGAGAAAAGCCTTCAGATCGAGGCCCGGAACGACGCCGCGGGGATACGGACCGAGTCCCAGCAGAATCGAGGTATCGGCACTATGGACGCATTCGAACGAACCGACCGGAGCAACGTCGCCACCGCGAGAAGGATGCGCCTTGGGGCGATCTGGCTCCTGGTGCTCGGCCTCATCGGGACGATGGGGCTCACCGGGCTCCTCATCGAGCTCGGCAACCCGTACCAGGATCTGGGACTGCTGACGAGCTACATCGGCAAAGTCGCGAGCCTCTTCGGGCTCCCGCTCTCAGCGGCGCTGTTCGCCGGATCGATGATCGTTCGTCGCCTCCCGGAGAGGCCCGCCGAGTGACCTCGTGAACGCGCGAACGCAAAAACCCCCGGCAGAACCGGGGGTTTTTCTCTGTGCGCGATACTGGGATCGAACCAGCGCGAGAATCTCGGAGCGAACGCACCGCGTTCGCGATTCTCGCGAGGTCACCGTGTTCGATCGCCCCGCGAACGCAAAAACCCCCGGCAGAACCGGGGGTTTTTCTCTGTGCGCGATACTGGGATCGAACCAGTGACCTCTTCCGTGTCAGGGAAGCGCGCTACCGCTGCGCCAATCGCGCCTATGCAGGCTATTCAGTTATACCAGCGAGGTGGCGACGGGATTCGAACCCGTGTATACGGCTTTGCAGGCCGCTGCCTCGCCTCTCGGCCACGCCACCGGAGTGGTTGACACCACAAGCGGCCGAGACGAACTCGGCCACTGGAGCGGATGACGAGACTCGAACTCGCGACCCTCACCTTGGCAAGGTGATGCGCTACCAACTGCGCTACATCCGCAAATCACCTGCCGGCTTCGTTTCCGTTGCCGTGGCGACCTAGATAACTATAGGGGGGTGCGCCGGGCAGTGCAAATCACGCCGTAATGCCCGGGCGCGCCGCGCCTCCAATTTACGTGGCCACCTGGGAATACACAAGGGAATGCCCCGATTTCCGCAGGGCTTCCTCTCAATTGCGAAGGCCGCGCAGATACTGTTGATGCCATGGCAGATCGGGAGCGCAGCGCCGTGCGCCGCGTATTCACGTGGGCGCTCGTGATCCTCATCGCCGGCGCCGTGGCGATCGGCTTCGCCAATAGGCAGGACATCAGCGACCGGATCCGCGCCGCGTCCTTCGAACCGTCGGCCCGCATCTCCCAGATCCTCGACGATCTGCACCTGACCGATCGCGGCGAACGCATCTTCCTCGCGTCCCGGCCGACGGTCGATGGCAGCCAGTACTTCAACACGCAGTGCGCGGATGTGGAGCATTCGGAGAACGGCCATGTGCTCGGCTGCTACTCGCAGGAGCATGTGCGGCTGTTCGACGTGACCGACGAGCGCATCAGCGGGATCGTCGAGGTCACGGCGGCGCACGAGCTGCTGCATGCCGCGTATGCCCGCCTGGGGCAGCGGGAGCGCGACGCGCTGGATCGCGAGCTGCGGCAGACCTTCGACGAGCTGAGCGCCGGCGACTCGGCCCTCGCCGAACGCATGGCGGTCTACAACCACCTCTCCCCCAGCGCCTACGCCAACGAGCTGCACTCGGTGCTCGGTACGGAGGTGCGCGACCTTCCCGACGCCATCGAAGAGCACTACGCGCGGTACTTCTCGGATCGCGCCGTGCTTCTCGACCGCTTCGACGCCTTCCACGCGGTCTTCACCGACCTCGAGCTCCAGGCCACGGCGCTCGAGTCGGACATGACCGACCTGCGCGCGGATATCGAGCAGCGCAACGCCGACTACGACGCCGCCGTCGCGCAGTTCAATCTCGACGCCGCCGATTTCTCGGCCCGCAACGACCGCTTCGAATTCTCGGGCGATGTCGCCGAGTTCGATCGCCTCAAGGCCGAGCTCCAGACGCGGCGCGACGCGCTGGAGGCCACGCTCGCGCAGCTCCAAGCCGACATCGACGCCTACAACTCGATGCGCGATCAGCTGCGCGACCTCGGCCAGGTGAGCGCCGAGCTCGATGAGAAGCTGAACAGCTCCCTCGCCCCCGTGAGCGACACGCCCGAATAGAGCGGCCGGCAGCCCCGAGTTTCCGCGGTTCGCCCGTGCGGGAGCATCAGGCCGTGCTTTTCCGTGTACTATCGTTTCGGTCGGCACAACGCGCGAGCGCAGTGCCTTCGGGCGATTGGCGCAGCTGGTAGCGCGCTTCCTTCACACGGAAGAGGTCGTCGGTTCGAGCCCGGCATCGCCCACCCAAAGTGTCTTACGGGAACACGCGACATCGAGAGATGTGGTGTGTTCCCGTTTCGCTTCCTTGCCTTCGTCGCCACTGTCGTGGGCTTCGCGCAAGATCGTCGCGAAGGGCTCCGCGAGCGTCGGGCGGAGTTGTTCGTCGTCGGTGATGTCGAGCCGGGTGTAGAACGCCTGGTTCGCGAGCCTGCGGTCGGCGTCGCCGGAGTGCAGGTAGGCGCGGTGCGCATCGGTCAGCAGTCGCAGGCTGTCGTGGAGGAACGCGCGTCCGCCCGTGTGGTGCTCACTGTGCTCGGCAAGGCGACGGTTCACGTCGGCCAGGCCCGCGCGAATACGGTCTTGGTGGCGCTTCAATGTGTCGAGGTCGATGGCGTCGGCGAAGTGCGCCGCGAGGAGCTTGTCGGACTCTGACTCCAGGCGCGCCCGCAGCGGTCGCGTCCGCTGATCCGCTGGTGATCGTTGAAGGAGCTGCGGGCAGCGGGAAGACGACCATGCTTGCCACCGCCATCACCGCTGCCGAGCGGGAGGGACGGTCTGTGCGGGTGGTTGCGCCGACGAAGAAAGCCGCTGACGTCGCGCACCAGGCCCTCGGCGTGCCCGCCAACTCCGTTGCTGCGCTCGTACACGCCCACGGGTACAGATGGAACGGTGACGGCGTATGGACACGCCTCGCCGTCGGTGACACTGACCCGGAGACCGGCCGCACCTACACCGGCCCGCTGGAAGCGGCGCAGTTACTACGTGATGAGCGGATCGTGGTGGATGAGGCGGGGATGCTCGATCAAGACAGCGCGCTCGCTTTGTTCACCGTCGTAGCCGAGCACGGCGCAACACTCGCGCTCGTCGGCGACCGGGCGCAACTGCCCGCCGTCGGGCGCGGCGGGGTGCTCGACATGACTGCGCAGATTCGGGGTCGCACCATCGACATGGCCGAGGTTCACCGTTTCACTGACGCCGCCTACGCCGAACTCTCCATCCGCCTGCGGGGTCGGGATCATCCCGCCGCGATCTTCGAGCAGCTACAGAATCTGGGTCTCATTCAGTTGCACGCCGACGCCGACGATCTGCACGAGCACATCGCCACGCAGCGGCGCGACGGGCAGGCGGTCACCGTCGCCACCAACGACGAAGCCACCCGGTTGAACGCCCGCATCCGTGACCAGCGCGTGCGCGCCGGAACCGTGGACGATCAGGTGACAACGACCGGCAGCGACGGGCTACCCATCGGGAGGGGCGATTTGCTCCAGACGCGAAAGAACGACACCAGCCTGAACGTAGCGAACCGGCAGCAGTGGGTCATCCAGCACGTCGAGGAGGACGGCACCGTCTGGGCGGTCGAGGCCGACAGTGGCCGGAAGCGTGATCATTCGGTGCGCCTGCCCGCCGCCTATACTTCCGAGCATGCGCATCTCGCTTACGCCTCCACCGCCTACGGCGTACAAGGCGCGACGGCGCCCGTGTCACACACATCCTCACCGACGCGCTGAGCGGCCCGGCCGTCTACGTCGGCATGACGAGGGGCAAGGACGAGAACCGGCTACACATCATCGCCGACAACCTGCCGGAGGCGCGGGAGCAGTTCATTGAGGCGATGGAACGCGACCGCGCAGACCGCGGCATCACCGACGCAACCCAGCAGGCCGCAGAGGCCGTGCGTGGGTTGGTTGAAGACGGCCCGGTGAAGCTCGTACGCAACGAAATAGCGGCCCTCGTCCGGCGCGCCGAACACGCCGAAGTCAGCGCCGCGCAGTGGCAGCAAGCCAGTGATGCCCTGGACAAGATGCACGCTCGAAAATGGGCTGAGCGCGAGCAGGCGGTTGAGGCGAACGACGCGGCGAAGCAGCAGCTCGACCTGGTGCGCGCTGAGGTCGCAGAACCGCTTATGGCGCAGGCGCGCGCCGCGCTCACCGACTGGCAGGACGCGGACAGTGCCGAGCAGACCGCCCGCGCGAAAGTACGAACGGCGGGGAGGTTCAAGAAGCGCCGCGCCACCGCCGAGCACGACATCACCCAGACTGTCGCCCGCGACGCGAAACGACGCCTCACGAAGACGTGGGGAGAGCCGCCTCGCTGGAACCAGAGTCAGGCGGCCTGGGCAGAGCGCGTCACTCAGCACAGAGTTGATGCTGATCCTCGCGTGGTTGAGGCCGAGCAGCGGCGCACCGACACCGGGCAGGATCTTCACACGGTGATCGAGTCGAACCCGTGGCAGAGCATCAGCGTCTACGTCCGCATCTTCGGCGACGAAGCCGTGAGGAGGAACCCCGGCGGTTACGTCGACGCCCGACCCGCTCGGCAGGCCGAGGCCGCGACCCGCACCGCCCAGCAGGCTCGCGCTGAAGCCGCGACTCTGCGCGCTCTCACCCCCGCCGAGGCGGTCGAACGAATCAAGCAGACCCGCGCCGCCGAGGAAGCCAGACGGGAGACCGCCCGCATGCTCGCAGAACGCGAACGCCAGCCGTCGCGTACGCCCCACGGTATCAGCGCCCAGAGCGGACCGGGTCTGGGACGGTGAAGTATCCGAATCACTACCGTCGGCGGCCTGCGTTGATCAGTCATTGTGAAGCGAAGGGCCGTCTGATAATCAATTGCGAAAGTCGCTTGATATGCCCCGGGGCAGGTTCGGTCTTTCGACAACGTCCAGCGCCTTCATGCCTCTGGGAGCGGCGTCGGGGCCCGAACTCAGGCCGATGCAAGCACGGGCGCGAGTGTTTCATTCAAGTCAGGATGCGGATGACACGCACCACGAACAAGCCCACAGAGACGATCAGCTCAAGGTACGCGAGCACGACGCCGAGAATGCTCGCCCGCCAGAGTGGTCCAGAACGGCGGGCCGCATAATGACCGATGATCACTGCGATCAATCCGGCAGCGATCGCGATGAGGTAGCTGACCGGCCCCCCGGGCATGGCGAACAGCACTACGATGGCGAGTACCCCGGCAGCCAGAGCAGCGATGTGTGCGGCCTTGCTGTTGGGAGCATGTGTCATATCGGAGAAGTTTAGCGACGGAGAACGCCACGCACGGGATGCGCATCCCGACCGTCGGTCAGCGTTGGGTTCACGTGCCGCTCCATGTTGGCAAGGATGGTGAGAACCGGGTGCGGAACGCTGCGAACAGGTAATTCGAGCTGGTCATTGGACATTCCGAGAACGCGGCAGATTTGGAAGCTCCGAATTGGATGGGGGCGACGTTCACGAATTGCGTTGAGGAGGCGTTCGGCGGTTGTCTCCGAGAGCCAGCTGTTCGCAGGCTGGCTTCTGCGGACACCCCGATAGAATCGTCTTGACTATCTGAGGAGTCTGGGGCCTCGGTTTTTCTGATTTCAGATCGCGGTATGCCCAGCTTGTGCCGCCTAGTATCGGAAAGCGTTATGCATGGATAACAACAGCACCGAGAACGACAAACGCGCTGTCCCTAAAGCGCCCAGGCGGTGGAAGCGTCCCGCATATGTCGTTGTCGTTCTGGCGGCGATGATCATGGTGATGGTCGTGTGGTTTCGCATTCCCGAAGTACAGGTGGAGTCGTTGTCCGCGGAGGGCGAGTTTCACTCGTTCGCATGCGCGAACGGAGGCTCGTTCAGATGGGATCCTCCTAAGGTGGTGCGCGGCCAGGAGGTGAACACTGACCCGAACCCGCTACTGCTGCCCTTTAACCAGCAGATCCTTGGCCTGAACATCGACTCGCTTCGGACGGAGGTTGTGTGCGGGAAGGCTCGTGACGCGCACACGAACACTCTCATCGTGACGACCTTCGCTGCGGGCGTGATCCTGTTCTTCGGGTATCACGGGCTCTGGACGCGTCGTGCCGACGAAGAATCCTCGCGAATCCGCGCGCAGCGCGCTTAACCCCGGACCATCTTCCATGAAGAAACCAGCCATTAAGCGCGCCACCCGGCGACCCCTCATCATTGTCGGCATCTTCTTTCTCGCTCTGGGTGTTCTGTGCGGGGTAGGGATCGTCTTCGGGTGGGTGCGTGCGGGCGGAGACCCGGCCTTCCTATTCAGCACGAAACGCGGAGGCATGCCGATCTGGCTCGGGACAATCTGGGCCGGCGCTTGGGGAGCGCTCTTCTGCTGGCTCGGAGGGAGAGCGCTGCGGGACGCGTGGTACTCGCGCGCAGGCGACGACACCGCAGCAGGCACGCACAGTCAAGACAGAGAGAGCGAATGAACGACATCACACATCTGGACGATGAGCGGGATCGCTCTGCAACGCACACCGGTGCTCGTGCGCGGACACACAGGGCGCTCCGGACGAGGGTTCGTCGCTTTGTCGCGCCGGTTGCTCTCAGCGTGGCCGCTCTGCTGGTGAGTGCGCCGGTAGCGGCATCCGCAGATGACGTGAACCCGCTGTGGTATTTCGAGCAGATGGGGGTGCAGGCCGTTCATGATGCGGGTATCACGGGCGAGGGCGTCACGATCGCGGTGCTCGACGGAAAGTTCAACCCGGATCTGGTGACATTCGATGGTGCCGATATCGAGTTACGCCCGTTGGAGGGGTGCGAGCTCGAATCAACGAATAAGTTGGATGCGGGACATGGTTCGGACGTGACATCTCTGATTGTCGGCAACGGGACCTCGTCGAGCGGCGCTGGAGTAAAGGGCATCGCTCCGGATGTCCGCGTGCTGTATTACAACGAGCTCGATATCGAGTGCCATACTCACCTCTCGTTCGACGTGACCCTGCAGGATGCCATCGATCAGGGTGCGGACATCGTCAGCATCTCCGGTACGTTCGGGGCGGCGACGCCTGAAGGCCAGAGGGCGCAGCGCGAGCTGATGGCTGAGGCGATGCGCGCTGGCGTGATCTTCGTCACCGGGTTGCCAAACGCCTGGGGCGTCGATTCTGGCATTTTCGATACGACAAGCGGTGTCGTGAGCGTTGCCGCGGTGGACGCGGCAGGCGATATACAGCCCAATAATCTAAAAGACGGACCGTTGCTCAACGAGAACGTCGATGTGGCAGCGCCGGGCCTCGACGTTGCAGGCGTGCAGGAGGCTGCGAGCGCCGATGGGTGGGGATACGGGTACTGGAGCGGCAATTCTGCGGCGACACCACTCGTGTCCGGGGCGCTGGCGTTGACAAAGCAGAAATGGCCGGACGCGACTTCGGCTCAGCTGCTCCAGTCGTTGATTCGAAATGCCGGTGATGATGCGGAAGAGATGGCGTGGAACGACGCTGTCGGGTACGGCGTTATCGATCTGCTGGCGATGATCGCGACGGATCCGTCGCAGTATCCGGATGAGTACCCGCTGTTCCGCGACGATCAAGAGCTCTCCTATGACGAAGTCTTCGCGGAGCCGGAACCAGAGCCTACGCCTTCTTCGGAACCGGCCGCTTCGGGTGCGGATTCCGTGATGTGGATGCTCGCTCCTGTCATCGCGGTTCTCGTGCTCGGTGCGATTCTCGTACTCGCCCTCGTGGTCATCGTCGTCATCGTCGTGATACGTCGACGACGACGGAGAACTGGCGATGGAACGTGATGGTCTGAACGAGACGTGTGCGCAGGTCTGCGTATAGCAGTGGAGTTCTCCATAGAGGACCTCCCATCGGTCGTTGAATCCATGCACCAGAACGCGCTACCAAGGTTCGCGGTGCGAGGGATTGATATCAGTCCAACTCCCACGCCATCACCGCGTCTTTGCCCATACGGTGCCCCGGTGAACACCGAACCGCTTCGCGAGCGTTTTCACGCTGACACCGTGCTCGCGGGCTGTTCGCATAGCGTCCACTTCGGTGCCGGTGAGTCGTGTTCGAGGTCGTTTCTTTGGTTCCGCCGATGCCCCGATCAGTGCGTCGTCAGCCTCGCCTACTGCATCGCCGCCGCGCTGAGACCCTTGATTCCATGCGGAAACAAGCTTCTGAACCCGTTGTCGGCTGTTCCCGCAACGCTCCATTGCTTCCACCGATCAGAAATCCCCCGCTCTCAGAACGGGGGATTTTGTTGTGAGAACTTAGCGCTTTTCGGCGAGCGGCCACTGGACTTCGTGCCACGGGCCACCGGGTGCGTAGAGCATGCGCATGTCGGCCCGGAGATCGAGTGCGCCGCGCGAGCTCGCCCGGGTTTCGGCCTCGATGAGCGCGGTGCCAAAGCCGAGCCAGTCTCCGCAATCCTCTCGCAGCGGTGCGGCAGCAGTCGCGAGTCTACGACGGGCCTGGCCGGCGCTGACGTGCCGCGCGGCGACGCCGAGGCGCAGCAGCATCGCGAGCCTGGCGACCAGCATGGGCCGCGCGTCGACATCCGGCGCGGCTGCCGCAACGCCTGAGGATTCGGCGCTCTGCGTCCGTCCTGCTGCGGACAGGCGGTTCAGCTGCTGCTCGAGAGCGGCGACCGAACCGCGCCATTCGTTCCCGCGCACCGCATCCCAGCTCTGGGCAACGCCGAGCAACCGCCGACGCCAGTCGTCGCCGCAGAACGCAGGCACGAGGCTCCAACGATCATGCAGCAGGCCCGCCTGCTCGACATACAGGGCGGCGAGACCGAGCAGCCATGCCTCATACGGATCGACCACCGTAAACGCCCGGGCCGATCCTCGCAGATCGGCAGGCGAATACCCGTGGGTCTGCGCGACGTTCACAAGCCCCGGCCTCCAATCTCCACGGCGCTCCCTGCGCCGGGACCACCACACGATCGCGAGAAGGATCATTGCAAGAGCGATGATCACGATGACCCACGGCGTCCATTCGCCGCGGGCGAAGCGGACCGGGTTCACGGGCGCTGCTCGAGTCTGGCTGCGACGGCATCGTCGATGAGTACGGCGAGCGCTGTCGCGGAAAAGGGATCGACCTCGAGCGCGCTCTCGTCGAGGAGATCCTCGGCGACCAGCGCATCAGCGATCAGCACCCGACTCGGTGTGATCCGCTGGCTCCAGGGCACGTGCGCCCAGGGCCCGCGCTCGGGGTCGAGCAGCGCCGCCTGGCGGCTTGCGTCGTGCGCGTCCGACTGCTTCGCTTCGAGTCCGGTGACGCCTTCCCAGAACCAGCGGGCGGTCACGAAGTGCTCGCCGAGTTCTTGCCAACTCGAATAGCTCTGCTGCAGCTGCGCCGACACGAGATTGAGGGTATCGACGGCCTCGGCTTCGCTCAGCCATCCGAGCGAATACCCGGCGCGGGTCAGCATGGCAGCGCGCACCAGATCCCACGCTTCGAAGTTCGCATCGCGAATGCCCCGCGCATTGCCGCGCAGCTGCAGCACCCGCCAGCCCTGCTCTTGAGTCCTCTCATTCGAGTCCGCGGCGGCTCTCCGGGAGAACTCCGCAGCTTCCGCGTCGCTGAGGCTTTCGGCCTGCGCGATCTCGAACTCGAACTCGACGCGGTGTCCCTCGCGCAGAATCCAATGCAGACGACTCAGCAGCTGCGGGCGCGATCGAATGCCCCAGGCCTCCTGCAGTCCCGAAGCGGCGTTCTCGAGATCGCGAAATGCCAGGCGATCCCACGGGTCACCGGTGCAGATGCCGAACACGGCTGCGACTGCGAGCGGCCAGTGCAGGTCGTTCGGCGAGAGTGTCGTCGGATCCTCGCTCCATTCGACGCGGTGATGTTCTGCGTAGTCTTCGGGCCGAGTCCAGGTCTTCGACTGTTTCGCTGATGCGCCGGATCTGCCGGGCTTGCCGGGCCTGCGCATGTCGGCCGCGGAAGTGCCCCCGGGTTTCGACCTGCGCAGCATCGCCCAGACGATCGTCGCGAGCAGGAGCGCGAGGACGGCCCAGAAGATGTATGGACCGATTCGTTCGCCGAGCGGTTCGTCGGTGATGGCCAGCAGAGGCGTCATCGCGTTCATGGCACCAACTTAGCCCGACGCGGGCGCAGGCGGTGCGAACGCCGGGCGTGTCAGCGGCAGACGCAAAAGCCCCGCACGATTCACCGTGCGGGGCTCTGCAGCGGATCGCCGACGTTCACCGGCGGCGACCCCTGGACTCTCGAGCCGTTACTCGTTGCCGATCTGGCCGTCGATGTTCTTGCGGACGTCCTCGACCTGGTCGGCGAACTTGCCGCCGGTGACCTTGTTCGCGAGGTCAGCGGCGCCGCCGAGAATCTTGTCGCTGATGCCTTCAGCCTGCTCGCTCTTCAGCGCATCGTTGACCTTGTCCGCGTTGTCCCGCGCCAGGTCCGCGGCCTTCTTGCCCAGATCCTCAATACCCATGTTCTGCGTCCTTTCGAATGAATCGAGACTTGCCGAGCGGTACTGCGTGCTCACTGGTCATTATTCCGGTTCGACGGTGCAACCGGAAGAGCCGGTGCCGCTGACCGTAAAATGTTGACCATGCCTGCTCGCCCTTCTCGCGTCGTTCCGCTGCGCTACGACGACGGCTTCCGCGCCGCGATCACGATGCTCGTCTCGACGCCGCTGCCCTTCGCCGTGCTGCTCATCGCCGTGCTGCAGCGCGGCCTCGAAGGCGCGACGGCGCTCCCCTACGCCTTCGCGGCGATCTGCTTCATGTACTCCGGCTTCTCGGTCATGTACCTGATCTGGACCCACCGCGCCTTCACGCGCACCGATCCCGGCACAGTGAACCGTATCGCGGCGATCCAGCATCGCCGGGGCCCGAGCCGTCTCGCCCGCACCCTCGGGTTCGCGCGCGCCGAGGATTGGGCCGTGTTCGCCGCCAGCACGGCGCTCATCATCTCGATCGGCGCGACGACGGTGAGCGCCGGCACCCGCGGCATCTGGCTGCCCGCGCTCGTGCTCGTCACGGCCGCGACGGCCTGGGCGACGATGGTCTACGCCTTCGCCCTGCGCTACTTCCGTCTGCACGCGGGCGGAGAGGAGATCGTCTTCGACATCAGGGAGACGCCCGAGTTCATCGACTTCGTCTCCATGTCGGTGATGGTCTCATCGGTCGGGGCGCTCTCGGCGGGGTCGCCGCGCACTCGGGCGGGGCTCGCCGTGGTGCGCACGCACACCTTCATCGCCTTCGCCTTCAACGCGCTCGTCGTCGCGATGATCGTGTCGCTCGTGAGCGGCCTCGTCACGGCCGGTTAGGGCCGCGCCCGAAGCCCGGGCCGTGGTCCCGCCTGAAAGACGGCGCGTCAGCCGCGGATGCCGTGCAGCGCCGAGATCGCCGCGACCGCCGCATCGAACGGCCCCCGTGCCAGCACATGCCCCTCGCGCCGCATGCCCTCGTCCGAGATGCGCAGCACGCGCTCGGGCGAGAGGAAGCTCTCGCGCCCCTGCGGGTCCCAGCCGCCCGAACCGATCGGCACGAACCCCCGGTGCTGCTTCGTGCTCAGGTAGCAGCCGGCGGTCGTGTGCGCGTCGAGGCGCGCGATGATGAGCACGGGGCGATCCTTGCCCCGCCCATCGTTCTCGACGTACGGCACCCAGGTCCAGACGATCTCGCCCGGGTCGGGGTTGCCGTCGGGCGCCGGCGCGTAGCTCGGCTTCAGGCCGCGCACCGCCGCGGGATCGAGTTCGCGCGTCGCCGTGCCGCCCGACCGCCCGGGGCTGTCGAGCACTGCGGAGGCGCCGCTCGCTCCCGCGCCTGCCGCGACCGTCTGGGTGCGCAGCCGCGGCTTCGGACCGGACGACCTCGGAGCGGGCTGCGATGCGCTCTTCGTGCTGCGTCGCACCTCGCGCCGCGCCTCTTTCGCGAGACCCGCGACCAGCACCGACACGATCGAGCGGATGATGCCCTGCCCCTTGCCCATGCCTACTGCACTCCGTTCGCGGTGAGCGCGTTCAGGCGCGACATGCATCGCTGATACTTCTTGCGGTAGCCGCCCTCGAGCATGCCTCCGCCGAAGATGGAGGTGAGGGGCGTGCCGGTCGCATAGATCGGGATCTGCGCATCGTAGACGCGGTCGATGAACGCCACGAACCTGAGCGCCGCCGACTGGTCGGTGAGCTCGTGCACATCGCGCAGGCCGATCGCGCGCACGCCCGAGATGAGCCCGATGTAGCTCGAGGGATGCACTGTCGCCAGATGGGCGATGAGTTCGGAGAAGTCGTCGTCGGTCATGCGGTCGCCCGCGGCCGCCACATCCGCGAGCGCGAAGCGGTATGCGTCGTCGGAGAGCGCGACGGCCTCGCCCTCGATGTCGCGCTGGCGGTAGTCGACGCCGTCGATGCGCACGGTCGCGAATCGATCGGACATGGCCTGGATCTCGCGCATGAAGTCGGCCGCGGCGAAGCGGCCCTCGCCGAGGGCGTTCGGGGGCGTGTTCGAGGTCGCCACGAAGCGCGACCCCGATGCCGTGAGCTCGCCGATCAGACGGGTCATGAGCATCGTGTCGCCCGGGTCGTCGAGTTCGAACTCGTCGATGCAGATGAGCTTCGCGCCCTGCAGCACGCCCACGGCGCCGGTGTAGCCGAGCGCGCCGACGAGCGCCGTGAACTGGATGAAGGTGCCGAAGTATTTGCGCCCGGGCGTCGCGTGCCACGTCGCGGCCAGCAGGTGGGTCTTGCCGACGCCGAATCCGCCGTCGAGGTAGATGCCCGGCTTGTCCGTACCGACTGCGGGAGTCTCGGCCTGCTGCTTCCTGCGCCCGAAGCCGAAGAGCCCGCCGCGCGGAGCGGCCGGTGCCGGCTTGCCGAACGCGCGCAGCAGATCGCGGGCCTCGGCCTGCGACGGGTACTGCGGGTCGGGCCGGTACGAATCGAACGAGGCGTGGTCGAACTGCGGCGGCGGCACCAGCGAGGCGACGAGGTCGGCGCCCGAGATGCTGGGCCTCCGATCGACGAGTCGCGACGAGCTGTGCTGCTGGGCTGGGAGCGCTGTGGGTGCGGTGTTGTCTGCGGGCATCAGCGCTATTCTAGCCGCGCCACGCCGGTCTCGAGAGGGATCGCGCGAAGGCCTCGGTCACCCGCTCCCAGGCCTCCGGCTCGGTATTCCACAGCTTGACGTGCTCTCCGGTCGGCTGCAGGCGCACCTGCACGGTGTCGGGCCGCAGCCGCGCGAGCTCGAGCGCGGGGCCGCTCGGCACGAAGGTGTCGTGCTCGCCGGCGTGGATGAGCACGGGAACCGCGAGCTCACGGGCGAACGTCGCCGGCGCGAGGGTCTCGAAAGCCAGGCCCCCGGGTTCGCCTCCGCGCACGTAGCCGCGACCGAGCAGCCCGATGCCGATGTCGGCGAAGGGGCCGGGCATGCGCTTGCCGCCGGCCTGATGGCGCAGGAGCGCGGGCCAGTCGACCGCGGGCGAGTCGAGGATCAGCCCGTCGATCGCCTCGCGGTGCCCGCCCCGCGTCGCCGCGACCAGGCAGGCAGTGCCGCCCATCGACCAGCCGAAGAGCGTGACGCGCTCGCCGCGGCGCGCGAGCGCCTCCGCGATGGCGGCGTCGACGTCGCGGCTCTCGGAGAGGCCCATGCCGTAGCGGCCGTTCTCGCCGGCGGGGGCTCCGGCGTCGTTGCGGTAGCTGATCACGAGGCTCGTGATACCGGCGCGCGCGAGCGGGGCGACACCGCGCAGCGTCTCCTCGGGCCGCGCGCCGCGACCGTGCACGTGCACCGCCCAGCGCTTCTTCCGGGCGACGCGGGGGTGCACGATCCAGGCCTCGGCTGCGCCGAGCTCGGTCTCGTAGGTGATGCGCTCGGTGCGGAAGCCGAGCTCCTCCGGCGAGGTGTACCACCACCCGGTGATGCGACCGCGCGCGCCCGGGCGCAGCTGCCCGCGATCGACGGCGAGCACCGGCCGCGCGACCGAACCGCCGGAGCGCTGGACGATGTCGCCGAGTCGGGCGTGCCCCGATCCCTGGTCGAAGAGCAGCGAATAGCGGCCCGGCAGCGCGACGTCGTCGCCGTGCAGCCATACGAGCGCGCTGCCCTCGCCCCGCTCGACGCGCTCGACCAGCACGGGCTCCTGCGTCCGCTCCGCCGGTGTCACGGCCATCCGCGCGAGCAGGGTGCCGAGCGCCACTGCTCCGACCGCGCCGAGCGCGACCACGGCGGCGGCTCCCCCGGCCGCGCCGAGCGCGGCCGCGCCAGAGATTCGTTTCGCCACCATCGACCTCCCCGATATCGCCTTTCACCGGCGAGCCTACCGGCCGCACCACACAGCAAACTCTAATGTCCGTGGTGTGAGGGACACCACGGCGGGAGCACCCGCGGAATTCACCGAAGCCGTCGAGCAGATCCGCGGCGCGCGGTTGCGCAGCGAATTGAGCGTCCGCGAGATCCCTGCCCCCGAACGCATCGCCCCGCACTCGTTCGCACTGGCCGCGGGCATCGCGAACGGCAGCGATGGCGACGACGACGCCATCGACTCGCCCTTCGGGGCCGGGCGCTTCGTGCTCATGCACGACCCCGCGTCGGCCGACGAATGGGGCGGCCCGTTCCGCATCGTCTGCTTCGCGCAGGCGCCGCTCGAGATGGAGATCGGCGTCGATCCCTTCATCACCGAGGTCACCCGCTCCTGGCTGACCGATGCGCTCGACACCCGCGTCGCCGACTATGATGCTCTCTCGGGCACCGTCACGAAGACGCTGTCGAGCGGCTTCGGCTCGCTCGCGGCGCGCGGCGATGCCGCCCAGATCGAATTGCGCGCATCCTGGACCCCGCACGGACCCGGCTTCGACGCGCATGCGGCCGCATGGTCGGAGCTGCTCTGCATGCTCGCTGGCCTGCCCGCGGAGGGCGTAGACTCGCTCGCCGCGCGCCGCGCACGCAATCCCCTCGCAGGAGCCTGACCCGACATGATTGACCAGACGGACCTCGACACTTCGTGGACGATGATCGAAGACGACGAGGGTCTGCGCCGCGCCGCCGATCGGCTCTCGGCCGGCACGGGACCGATCGGGATCGATGCGGAGCGCGCCTCCGGCTTCACGTACGGCTCCGAGGCCTATCTGGTGCAGGCCTACCGCCGCGGCGGCGGGGAGGCGATGCTCTTCGACCCGACAGGGATCACCGACTTCGCTCCGCTCGCCGAAGCGCTGGCGGGCGAGGAATGGGTGCTGCACGCAGCCAGCCAGGACATCCCGTGCCTGGATCAGCTCGGCCTGCACCCGGACCGTCTGTTCGACACCGAGCTCGCCGCCCGCCTGCTCGGGTTCGAACGCGTCGGGCTCGGCTCGATCGTGGAGTCCCTCCTCGGGGTGCACCTCGAGAAGGCGCATTCGGCGGCGGACTGGTCGCGCCGGCCGCTCCCGGAGTCCTGGCTCGAATACGCCGCGCTCGACGTGACGCTGCTGCCCGATCTGCGCGATGCGGTGCATGCGGAGCTCGTCTCGCAGCAGAAGCTCGATTTCGCGGAGCAGGAGTTCGCCGCGGTGATGAACCGGCCGGCGAAGCCGCCGCGCTCGGAGCCGTGGCGCAAGGTCTCCGGCAGCAGCAAGCTCCGCACTCCCCGACAGGCCGCGATGGTGCGGGAGCTCTGGACGGCCCGCGATGAGCTCGCCCGCGTACGCGATGTCGCCCCGGGGCGGCTCATTCCCGACTCCTCGATCGTCGCCGCCGTCACGGCGAATCCGCGCTCGGCCGACGATCTCGCGCGCCTGCCGAATTTCAAGGGCCGTGCGAGCCGTTCGGAGCTCTCGCGCTGGTGGCGCGCGATCCTGCGCGGGAAGACCACGAGCGAACTGCCCGGCCCGCCCGCGAAGGACCCGGATGCGATTCCGCACCATCGGGGCTGGTCGCAGCGCTACCCCGAGGCCGCGGCGCGCCTCGCCGATGCCCGCGCGGTCGTGGAGGCGGAGGCCGAACGCCAGCGCATGCCGGTGGAGAATCTGCTGACCCCCGACACACTGCGCCGTCTCGTCTGGCGACCGCCGTTGCCCGCCACGACCGCTACAGTTGCACTCCGTCTCACGGAGCTCGGCGCCCGGGAATGGCAGGTTGCGCTTACTGCACCAATCCTCGCGCCCGTTTTTGTAGAGAATAACTAAACGCGTCACGGCGACTGGGGCGCAGTCCCAACGATTTCTTGCAGAGCTACCGTCGCCTGAGACTGAGTCCCTATGATGGGGGCAACGCACGTTCGAAGTCGATGGAGGCGCAGTGGTCGCAATGAGAGAAGTCGTGTTCGTAGACGGGGTTCGCACTCCGTTCGGTCGCGCCGGCGAAAAAGGCATGTACGCCGGCACCCGTTCCGATGATCTAGCCGTGAAGGCGCTGCAGGGGCTCATCGAGCGCAACCCTGCGCTGCCGGTCGAGCAGATCGACGACGTGGGCGTCGCGGCGACCACGCAGCAGGGCGATCAGGGTCTGACACTCGGTCGCACCGTATCGATGCTCGCGGGGCTCCCCGTCACCGTTCCGGGGTTCGCGCTCGATCGCATGTGCGCCGGCGCGATGACCGTCGCCTCGTTCATGGGCGCCGCGATCGGTTCGGGGCAGTACGACCTCGCGATCGCCGGCGGCGTCGAGCACATGGGCCGGCACCCGATCGGCCTCGACGCCGACCCGAACCCCCGCTTCGTCGCGGAGAAGCTCGTCAGCGCGGACGCCCTCAACATGGGCGTCACCGCCGAGCGCCTGCACGACCGGTTCCCGCAGCTCACGAAGGAGCGCGCCGACCGCTTCGGCATGCTCAGCCAGCACAAGGTGCAGGCCGCCTATGACCGCGGAGACATCCAGCACGACCTCATCCCGGTCGCGACCCGCTCCGCCGCCGGCTGGGGTCTCGCCACCGAAGACGAGGGCCGTCGCCCCCAGACCACCATGGAGGGCCTCGCCGGGCTGAAGACCCCCTTCCGCCCCCACGGCCGGGTCACCGCGGGCAACGCGTCGCCCCTCACCGATGGCGCGACGATGTCGATCCTGGCCGGCGCCGACACCGCGGCCGAGCTCGGTCTCGAGGCGAAGATGAAGCTCGTCTCGTTCGGCTACGCCGGCGTGCAGCCCGAGGTGATGGGCCTCGGCCCGGTCCCCTCGACCGAAAAGGCGCTGGAGCGCGCCGGTCTCGATATCTCGGATATCGGGCTGTTCGAACTCAACGAGGCCTTCGCCGTGCAGGTGCTCTCGTTCACCGACCACTTCGGCATCGCCGACGACGACCCCCGGGTGAACCCGTGGGGCGGCGCGATCGCCATCGGCCACCCGCTGGCCGCCACCGGCGTCCGGCTCATGATCCAGCTCGCACGCCAGTTCGCCGAGCGCCCCGACGTGCAGTACGGGGTGACCGCCATGTGCGTCGGCCTCGGCCAGGGCGGCACCATGATCTGGGAGAACCCCCACTTCGACGGCAAGAAGCGCAGGAAGTAGAGCCATGACCGATTACAGCACCATCGATTTCTCGCCGCTGATCGCAGCATCCGCCGACGAGGTCATCACCGAATCGTACGTCCGCGACGTCGCGCTCCCCTCGGGTGGAGTGCTCGCGCTCATCACGCTCGACAACGGACGCGACCACACCCGCCCGAACACACTCGGTCCCCGTACGCTCGAGGCGCTCTCCAACATCCTCGACGCCCAGGCGGCGCGCGCGGCAGCGGGCGAGATCGCCGCGGTCGGCATCACGGGCAAGCCCTTCATCTTCGCCGCCGGCGCCGATCTCTCGAAGGTGTCGACGCTCGCGACCGAGCAGAACGCTCGTCTCATGGCGCAGTACGGGCACTACGTGCTCGGCAAGCTCGGGAGGCTCGGGGTCCCGTCGTTCGCCTTCGTGAACGGCCTCGCCCTCGGCGGCGCCATGGAGATCGCGCTGCACTGCACCTACCGCACCCTCGATTCGTCGGCCGCAGCGCTCGCCTTCCCCGAGGTCTTCCTCGGCATCATCCCGGGCTGGGGCGGCGCGACGATCGTGCCGAACCTCATCGGCATCGAGAAGGCGCTCGAGATCATCGTCTCGAATCCGTTGAAGAACAACCGCATGCTCAAGCCGCAGCAGGCCTACGAGCTCGGACTGTTCGACGCGCTCTTCGGCTCGGCCTCGTACCTCGAGCAGTCGATCGCGTGGGCCGACGGCGTGCTCGCAGGCAGCATCACGGTCGAACGGAGGCACGTGCCGGGCAAGCTGGAGCGCCTCACCAAGTGGCCGGCGGCGATCAAGATCGCCCGCGACCAGCTCAAGGCCCGCATCGGTACCGCTGCGAAATCGCCGTACGTCGCCCTCGACCTGCTCGCAGCGGCGAAGGACGGCGACATCGAACGCGGCTTCGAGCGCGAGGACGAGGCGCTCGCGCAGCTCATTCCGGGCGAGCAGTTCGCCGCCTCCATCTACGCGTTCGATCTCGTGCAGAAGCGCGCCAAGCGACCCGCCGGCGCTCCCGACAAGGCCCTCGCGAAGAAGGTCGAGAAGGTCGGCGTCATCGGGGCCGGCCTCATGGCCAGCCAGTTCGCCCTGCTCTTCGCGCGCAAGCTGCGGGTGCCGGTGCTCATCACCGACCTCGATCAGGCGCGCGTCGACAAGGGCCTCGACTACATCCGCGGCGAGATCGACAAGATGCAGGAGAAGGGCCGCCTCTCGGCAGATGATGCCAACCAGGTGCGCGAGCTCATCAGCGGCACGACCGACAAGGCCCTCTACGCCGACTGCGATTGGGTGATCGAGGCGGTGTTCGAGGAGACCGCGGTGAAGCAGCAGGTCTTCGCCGAGATCGAACCGATCATCTCGGAGAGCGCGATCATCGCGACCAACACCTCCTCGCTCTCGGTCGAGGAGATCGGCGCGAAGCTGCAGCACCCGGAGCGTCTCGTCGGGTTCCACTTCTTCAACCCGGTCGCCATCATGCCGCTCATCGAGGTCGTCAGGACCCCGACGACCGACGACGCGTCGCTCGCGACGGCGATGCAGGTCGCACGGAAGCTCGGCAAGAGCGCCGTCATCACGGCGGACCGCCCCGGATTCGTCGTGAACCGTCTGCTCGCGAAGTTCATGGGCGAGGCCGCGCGCGCGCTCGACGAGGGCACGCCGCTGCCGGTGGTCGAACGCGCCTTCGCTCCCATCGGCTTGCCGATGGGCCCGTTCGAGCTCATCGACCTCGTCGGGTGGAAGGTCGCCGCGCACGTGCAGGACACGATGGTGCGCCACTTCCCCGAGCGCTTCTACGCCTCCGAGAATCTGCACCGGCTCGCAGAAGTCGACGGCCCGCTCTCGAAGAACAAGATCGGCAAGGTCGAGGAGCTGTCGAAGACCGGCCGCAAGGCGATCACCGTCGGCAGCACGCCCTCCACGGAAGCGGAGATCCTGCGCCGTGCCGAGGACACGATGGCAGAGGAGATCCGCATCATGCTCGACGAGGGCGTGGTCGCGGCCGCGGAGGACATCGACCTCTGCATGATCCTCGGAGCCGGCTGGCCGTTCCAGGCCGGCGGCGTCACTCCGTACCTCGATCGCGTCGGCGCCAGCGAACGCGCCACGGGCCGCGCCTTCCACGACCCGAGGATCGCCGGCGCGAAGTAGCCCCTCGATCGCACAGCGATGCCCCGCGCGCCATCACCGGCGCACGGGGCATCGCTGGTTCTGCGCCTATGGCCGCGGTCGTGCGGACGCGCTGCGGCGCCTCATCGTGATCGCAGCGCCCGCGGCGATCAACGCCACCGCAGCAGCTGCGAGGACTCCGGGCGCTGCGGCGCCCGTCATCGCCAGCCCGCCGCCGCCGTTCGCCGCAGTGGCGCCGCCACCCGCACTCGACGCTCCGGCGCCGGCAGCCCCGCCTGCGGCGGCCGCATCCGCGCCGTTCGCCGTGCCTCCGCCGGAGGCGGTCGCGCCCGACTCCGCACCATTCGCATCGGCGTCCGCTCCCACTTCGGCGTCGGCATCCGCCCCGGTGCCGTCGGCGTCGGCACCGTTCGCATCGGCACCGCCCTCGCCCGGATCGGTCGGCTCCGAGGTCGGGAGTGCGATATCGATGCTCTTGATCTCGGTCGGCTGCGCCTCGGCGTCGAAGCCGTAGACGGTCGCGCGCAGGCGATCCTCGTAGAGCGCTACGCGCATCCCCGCCGGATCCGCACCGCCGACCCCGGCCTCGCCCCAGTCGCCGCTGGGGCCGTACTGAGTGGTCACCGCAGCGGTGTTGATGATCGTCGGCGCCTGCTCGGTCGTGGGCACGAAGCGCTGCTCCACGCTCCAGTCGTTGAGCTCCGGGTTCCAATGCGTGTGCGACGACATCACGGTCACGTTCGGGTTGCCCGCGAGCAGGCGCTCGATCCGCTCCTGGTCATCGCCGAACTCGCGCTTGTAGAGATTCGCGTACGACCCCGAAACCGAGTTCTCGAATACGTGGTGAACGCTCAGCAGCACCGGCGTGTTCGTCTCCCGGTAGTGGTCGAGTCGGTCGCGCAGCCAGTTGTACTGCTCGTCCCAGATCTCCACGAACGGCCCCGAGCCTCCGTGGTACTCGTGGCTCTCGCTGCCGATCCACAGCACCGGCAGCCTGCCGTCGACGACGGTCTCGCCCCACAGCCCCCGGTTCGGGGAGCCGGATCCTGCGACGCCGAGGTCGCGCATGCCGGTGCGGTCGAGGAATCGCTCGATATAGGCCGCGGCACCGTCGTAACCATAGAACTCGTGGTTGCCGATCGTCGAGATGCGCGTGCCGTAGTCGGGGCCGCCGCCCGCGTCGTAGGCGTTGAAATAGGCATCGTACTGAGCCGGGGTGCCGTTGCTCGTCAGGTCGCCGTTCGAGATGAGCACGTCGGCACGGCCGCCGGGAAGGTTGCGGAAGCCCGGCAGCACCTGGTTCTGCAGTTTGCCGTTCGCGCCCTGCACGTCGCTGAAGACGTCGACGATGGCCTCGGGCGCTGCCCCGTCGGCGAGCGGCGCGAGCGGACGCACGAACTTCACGTCGTCGATCATCCATGACCCTGCCGCAGCCGGCGCCGCGTAGTCGAAGACGACCCGTGCGGTCGTAGCGCCCTCGGGCACGGTGAAGGAGAGGCGCGGCTGTGCCGATTCCTCTTCGTCGGTCATACGGCGCAGCTCGATCGCTTCTCCTTCGTCGAACTCGACGGTGACGGTGCCGATGTGCTCGCCGCCGCCGCGCACGCGGAAGTGGCTGTCGAAGCGCAGCTCGAGGTCATCCCCCTCGGTCACGGCGGCCGGCGCAGAGGCGAGAGTGCCGTCGAATGCCCCGGCAGCGGTCTCGGCGACCGCGATCTCGCCCGAAGCGCGAGTGAAGGTGTGCCGCCGATCGAGCCCGTATGCGTCGACCGCTTCTGCCCGCGTCATGAACTCCCAGGCGCCGTCGACCGCCCACCCCTCTGCGGTGCCGTCGAAACCGTCCCACCACAGTTGCGGTTCGGTGGTGTTCGCGGCCTCGCCCGGGTCGTTCAGCACGGTCACGGTGAGCGATGTCGGTTCGATGCCCTCGCCCGTGAGGGTCAACGGCAATGTCGCGGGCACCTGGTCGGCGGGGATCGCGACGTCGAAGGCGACCGTGCCGTCGGCCGCAGCCGCCGGCACGCCCGGCACCTCGACCGTCGCTTCGCCCTCACCGAGCCGCGCCACGACCTGCTGTCCCGCGCGCAGACCGCCGAGCGACACGGAGGTGGTCGCCCCCGGGGCGACCACGGGTTTGCGCGGCGAGGTGATCTCGGGGGTCACGACGGCCGGGGCCGATTCCGCGATCTCGACGTTGTCGATCATCCAGAACCAGTTGTTGCTGCTCTGCAGATACGACCAGCCGAACTGAGCCGTCGTCGCGCCCGCAGGCACGTCGACGGTGTAGTGGGCGCTCTCGTTCAGGCGATGGCTATCGAAGTTCGCGACCGGCTGCGCTTCTGCTGCGTCGAAGCGCACGACGAGCTTCGCGTTCTGCGGCGCCTGCCCCTGCTTGTAGTGGCTGGCGAACCTCACGGAGACCGCGTCGGCCCCGTCGAGCGCGTATTCCGGCGCCCAGAGCGTCGAGTCGAAGACGCCCGACTCCGGCCGATTCGTGTCGGAGTGGACGACGGCCGCGATCCCTTCGGCCAGATCGAAGGCGCTCCGGTCGCCTCCGCCGCCGAACTCGTCGATGACCTCATCGGTGGTGTGGAAAGTCCATCCTGCCCAGCCGGCCCGCATTCCGGTGGTGTTCGCGCTCTCGACGGTCCACCCGTCGGGTGCTGCGGCGGGCCCGGCTGCCGTACTGAAATCTTGCGAATACGGCGCTGCGGCCTGCGCGGGGGCCGCGAGGCCCGGTGCCATGGTGAGACCGCCGATGAGCACCGCGAGGGCGCCTCCGGCGAGCAGGCGACCGGCGCGATGGTCGGCGCGTCGACTCGAACAGTGAGACATAGGGGGTGTGCACTCCTTCTGATCAGGGGGGTTCATGCGGGTTGTCTGGGAATCGAGTCTGCACGGCGGCAGCGAAGCACCCCGGATCGTGCGACCCGGGGTGCACCTGCGACGGGCTACTGCAGTCTCTTGCGGATCCAGGCGGATGCCAGATCCACCGCGACGATCACGATCAGGATGATGATCAGGTACGTGAGCATCTCGTCGAACTGGAACGTCTTGATCGACTTGTTGATGAGCAGCCCGATGCCGCCGGCGCCCACGAGGCCGAGCACGAGCGACGAGCGCACATTCACGTCGAAGCGGTACAGGAGCAGGCCGGTGAGCTGCGGCAGCACGCTCGGGATCGTCGCGTTCGCGACGACCTGCCAGCGCGACGCGCCCGCGGTGCGCAGCGCCTGCTCGGGGCCGGGGTCGATATCCTCCATCGCCTCCGACCAGAGCTTGCCCATGACGCCCGTATTGTGGCAGATCAGGGCGAGCACGCCCGCGAAGGGGCCCAGGCCGACCGCGGTCACGAAGATCAGGGCGAACACGATGTCGGGCACCGCGCGGAAGAACGACAGGATCGCGCGGGCGATCTGGTAGACGAAGGTGTTCGGGGCCGTCGTGCGCGCGCCGAACACGGCGAGCAGCAGAGCGGTCGGGATCGACACGGTCGTACCGAGCAGACCGACCCAGAGGGTGGTCAGGGCGCCTGAGACGCCCTTGACGAGCACCTCGGAACTGAGATCGGGCGGGAAGGCCTCGGCGAGGAAGTTCGCCATTCCGTTCGCCCCGGACACGAGCTTCGCGGGATGGAACTCGGTCGCTCCGAAGGCGAGCAGGTGCAGCACGACGAGCACGCCGATGATGACGGCCCAGGAGCCCGCGCGATAGGGAACGCGGGGGTCGCGGGGCACCGCTATGCGGTGCTTCGAGGGCTCGGCGCCCGGCGCGGGCGCGTCCGCGCGGCCGGTGTGCCGGCCGGCGCCGTCGGTGCGGGAGATCGTGTCGGTCATGGTCGGCTCCTCAGAGGTAGAGCGACGCCAGCTCGACGTCATCGAGTTCGGTGGTGGGCGCATCGAAGACGAGGCTGCCGCCGCGCAGTCCGATGATGCGGTGCGAGTACGCACGCGCGAGCTGCGGCTGGTGCAGCACCGCCGCGACACCGAGCCCCTCGTTCACCGCGAGGTCGTAGAGCAGCCGCATCACGTCGTCTGCGGCTTTCGGGTCGAGCGCCGAGACGGGCTCGTCCGCGAGGATCATGCGGGGGCGCTGGCAAAGGGCGCGCGCGATCGCGACGCGCTGCTGCTGCCCGCCCGATAGGCTGCCGGCGCGATCGTGCGCCCGGTCGGCGAGACCGACCCGTTCGAGGCAGGCCATGGCCTCCTCCTTCAGCTCACGGCCGAAGAGCGGAGGGACGGAGCGCCAGGCGGGCAGGCGGGAGAAGCCGCCCGCGCACACGTTCTGCAGTACCGTGCGGCGCTGCACCAGATGGATCTTCTGGAAGACGGTGGCGGCGCTGCGGCGGGCCTCGGCCCGGCGCCCGGCGCTCGCCTCGTTGAGGCGGACCCCGGCGATCGTGATGTCGCCGGAATCCGCCTCGATGAGGCCGTTCACCGCGCGCAGCGTCGTCGACTTCCCGGAGCCGTTGGCCCCGAGGAACGCGACGACCTCGCCCGCGTGCACACGCATGCTCATGTCCCGGAGCACGACGCGGTCGCCGAAGCTCTTGGAGATGGCTCGGACGTCGAGCAGCACTTCGCCCTCGGCCTCGCCGGCCCGATCCGCTGCGGGATCGGTGTGCGCGGTGACGATGCTCATCAGACGTCTTCCTCGCTGAGACCCATGGTCTGCGCGAGATCGAACAGCGGCTGGTAGGTCGAGTTGTCGACCTCGATGAGCGGGCCGGCGGGGTCGACGCCGAGGAACGCGCCGACCTTCTCGACGTCGGCGGTGTCGAGGCTCAGCAGCGCCTCCTTCACGGCGTCCTGGAACTCCTGCGGCATGTTGCCGCGCACGGTCACCGGGTCGTTCGGAATCTCCTCCGACTTCCAGATCTGGCGGAACTTCGCCTGATCGAAGGTTCCTTCGGCGGTCGCCGTCGCGAGCGTCTGCGAGTTGATCTGCGCGGCGTCGACGGTGCCGTTCACGAGCGCCAGCAGCGCCTCGGGGTGGCCGCCCGCGTAGTCCGCCGTGACCTCGTCGGTGATCCCTGCGTCTTCGAGTGCGGAAGCGGGCAGCGCATCGCCCGAGGTCGAGCCCGGGCTGCCGAGCGCGAGGGTGTGGCCCGCGAGGTCGTCGATGGTCTGGATCTTCGAATCGGCCGGCACCCAGATGCCGCCGGTGTAGGTCGTCGGCTTGCCCTCGGCATCGCCGAAGGAGACGAGGGCCGTGGCGTCGGCGCGCTCGTTCGCGAAAACGAAACCGAGCGGGCCGAACTGGGCGATCTCGAGCTGGTCGTTCTCCATCGCGAGCACCTCGGCGGCGTAATCCTCGGTGATCGTCACCTCGACCGGGCAGTCGAGCTTCTCGGAGAGCGCTTCGGCGAGCACCCGGTATGCGGGCTCGAGGGCTTCGGGATCCTCGTAGGGCAGGATGCCGAAGCGGATCTTGCCGTCCGGGCAGGTGATCGCGTCCCCACCGGAGGCGGCGGAGGCGGACTCCTCCCCGGTGCCCGAGCAGGCTGTCAGGCCGAGCCCGAGCAGAGCGACCGCCGAGGCGGCCAGCACGATGTTCTTCTTCACGATTCTCCTTGGTTGTGTTGTTGTGAGAAGGTCTTCAGAGAGAGTTCCGGGCGCCTACAGCGCGGCGATCGTGCGCGCGCCGAGCGCGAGCCCGACCGTCATGCCGACGCCGGTGGTGATACTGACGACGCTCACCCCGGGCATGGGCTGCGCGCGGAGGATGTCCTGCCGGCCGCTCGTCGCGTAGAGTCCCTGCCAGCGCTCGAGCACTTCGAGGCGCGCCGTTCCGAGCAGCGCGGCGATCTCGTCGATCAGTATCCGCGACCAGCGCTCGTCCATGAACGGCGGCGCCGTGTCGTGCACAGCGTGCGAATCGCCGACGAGCAGCGTGCCGTCGGCCTGCTGCGTGAGCATGACGTTCGCGTCGATCTCGAGCAGTTCGGGTCGATCGCGTGCGATCTCGGCCCGCAGCGCATCGGCCGCGGGGCCGGCGAAGGCGCCGTAGCGCAGCATCGACGTGCCCGTCAGCACTGCGGGGCCGAGCCCCATCGGGTGCGGCGCGCGCACGCGCGCCATCTGCAGAGCGCACTGGCGCACCTCTGCGTCGTCGGCGAGGTCGGCGAACAGCTCTCCGACGAGATGTCCCGCGGCGACCACGATGTGATCGGCCGCGAAGCGCCCGCGATTGGTGTCGACGGCCCCTGTCTCGATGCCGCGCACGTTCGCCCCGAAGCGCACCTCGCCCCGCTCGTGGGCGTGCACCCATGCGGCGAGGCGCGCGACGACCGTGCGCGGGTTCGCCGTGAGGTCTGCGGGCAGCATCGCCCCGACGAAGATCGGCGCGGCCTGCGTCGAATCCAGCCCGAGCAGTTCGGCCGTCTCGGCGATCGAGACGAGGCGGGCGCCCTCGGGGGCCCGCTCGTCGATGAGTTCGTGCAGCACCGCTTCTTCGGCGTGCGATCGGGCGACCGCGAGCGTGCCTGACCTGCGGGCTTCGACTCCCGCGCGCTCGACGAGCGAGCGCCAGATCGGCAACGCCTCCTGTGCGAGCTCGGCGAGCTCGCCGCTCTGGACCGATGCGCCCACGTGGCCGAAGTTGCGGATGCTCGCGAGCGATGCGGCGGCGTCGCGTTCGAGCACGGTCACACGGTAACCGGCATCGAGCGCGGCCACGGCGTGGGCCAGGCCGATGATGCCGGCGCCGACGACGACGATGCGCGGTGCATGGGGAGAAGAGGTCATGCTTCGATCCTGCGGTCCGAAAAGTAGTCAGTACAACTTTCTCGAGCACTGTTCGTCGACCGTTCACCGGAGTCACCGAACGCACGTACTTCTTCAGAGATCGTTCACCTGGCGGCCATGAGAACAACTCTCGAGTAATCAAGACAACTTATAGGCTGTGGCCATGAACGAGAACTCGCCGCTGCATGCGCAGCTGTATGCCGAGATGGTGCGCCGCATCCGCACCGGCGTGTGGCAGCCCGGGCAGAAGGTGCCGAGCGAGAAGTCGCTCGTCGCCGAGTTCGGCACCTCGCGCGGCCCCGTGCGCCAGGCGCTCGCCGCCCTGCGCGCGGAGGGGATGATCATCGGCGGCCGCGGGGCGCCCCCGCGGGTGCAGCGCACGACGCCGACGCAGTCGTTCGACACCTTCCTCTCGTTCACGGAGTGGGCCCGGGAGCTCGGGTTCGTGCCCGGCCAGCGCGTCATCGAGGTGAGTCGCAGGCCCGCGACCGAGACCGTCGCGCAAGAGCTCCAGATCGCACCCGACTCCCCCGTGGTCGAGATTCTGCGCGTACGCCTGCTCGACGAGAAGCCCGCCATGCTCGAACGCTCGATGATGCCCTTCGAGATCGGCCGGCACCTGCTCACGGCGAACCTCGACGGCAACAGCATCTACCACGTGCTCCGCAGCGTCGGCATCGTCCCCGTGCGCGCCCGGCACGTCATCAGCGCCATCTCGGCCCACCCGCTCGAGATCGAACAGCTGGGCGTCGCACCCGGGTCGCCGCTGCTGCGCGTGCGGCGCCTCGCCTACAGCGACCTCGGCACCGTGATCGAGACCGCCGATGACCGCTATCTGCCGACGATGGCGTCGTTCGTCATCGAGAACAGCGCCGAGCACTCGGCGAGCAGCTTCAAGCGCGACAGCACGTCGCCCGAGGCGAGCACCCCGTTCCCACCCCAACCGGTCGGCTCCCCCGACCACGACCTCGTACAGGAGCACGCATGATCTCCCTCGCCGTATTCGACATGGCCGGCACCACCATCGACGACGGAGGCGCCGTCTACGAAGCCCTGCGGCGCGCGGTCGAGGAGACCGGAGTCTCCGTGGCCGATGAGGATCTGCAGACGTGGATGGGCGCCGAGAAGCGCGCCGCCATCACCGCGCTCATCGAGCTCGGAGGCGGCGAGCCGGCGCAGCCCGCGCATCGGGTCGACGATGCGTTCGCCCGTTTCCGCGAGATCCTCGCCGAGCTCTACACCGCGACCCCGCCCATGCCGATCGCCGGAGTGCCCGAGGCGATCGCGGCGCTGCAGCAGCAGGGAGTCAAGGTGGCGCTCACCACCGGGTTCTCGCGCGACATCGCCGAGCCGATCCTGCGCAGCCTCGGATGGGCGGTCGCGGGCGAGCCCGAAGCCGCCGCCGCGAATCTGGTCGTCGATGCGCTGAGCTGCGGCGACGAGGTCGCGCAGGGGCGCCCCGCGCCGTTCATGATCCACCGGGTCATGGAGCGCACGGGCGTCATCGACACCGGCGCGGTGCTCGTCGCCGGCGACACGGTCGTCGACGTGCAGGCCGGCGCGAACTCGGGCGCCGCGATCACGATCGGCGTGCTCTCGGGCAAACTCGGAAGCGACGCCTTCACGGGCCAGCCGCACACGGCGCTGCTCGGCTCGGTCGCGGAGATTCCGGCCTATCTCGGTTCGCCGGCGTAGCGCCGGCACCCCGCTAATCGTCGAGCAGGGCGGCGGCGAACATCGGGCGGGCCGCATCCGCGCTCGGCGGATGGAAGAGCGACGCCGTAGCATCGCGCATCAGCCGGCTCGCCTCGTGGGAGTTGCTGTAGCCCGCGCCTCCCGCGCAGGCCAGCGCGGTCTCGGCGCATGCGCGGGCGACGCGGCCGGCGTGCAGGCGCGCGCTCACGAGGCGCAGCGGCCAGCCGGCTCCGTGGTCGACGAGCTCGTCGAGGTCTCGCGAATAGCTGTCGAGCTGCGCGGGCACCGGAAGGTAGTCGAAGTGCGCATCGGCCAGGCGGGTTCGATGCTCGGGCACGTCGGCGAGGGTCGTCCCGGCCTTCTCCGAACGCCGACGGTGCAGCCCCTCCGCCGCGATATCGAGGGCGCGCGCGGCGACGCCCGCGTACACGGAGCCGACGAGCAGCTGGAAATTGCTCGTGATCGCGAAGACCAGCAGATCGGGGTGGCGGCCGGGCGGCAGGCGGCGCACGACCCGATCGGCGCGCAGGCGGGCCTCCTCGAGCACGGTCGCCCGGCTGTGCGAGGCGCGCATGCCGAGCACGTCCCACTCGCCCGCGGTCGAGATGCCGTTCCCGGAGCCTTCCGCACCCTGAGGCCCCTCGCCGGAGACGCCGTCGCGCTCGAGGAAGCCGTAGACGAGCTGCGGCTCGTCGCCGTTCGAGACATCGAGGCCGTGCACGATGAGGCGCGTCCACACGGGCGACAGCGAGGTGAAGATCTTGACGCCGGAGAGCAGGTAGTCGCCGTTCGGCTGCGGCACGGCGGCCGTGCCCGATCCCTGCAGCACCCAGTCGTTGCCGGGCTCGCTGATGCCGAAGGCGAAGACTTCGCCGGCCATCGCCTCGGTGAAGACCCGTTCGAGCGACCGGTCGCCGCGCAGGTGCAGGGTGCGGGCGACGCCGACGCACAGCAGATGCATGTTGATCGCGAGCGCCGTGGCCGGGGCCGCGCCCGCGAGCCGCTGCTGGAGCCGCTGCACCTGATTCAGCGTCAGGCCCGGCCCGCCGAAATCTTCGGGCACGAGGGTCGTCAGATAGCCGTGCTCGCGCAGCTCGGCCAGATCGGCATCGAAGAAGGCGTTCTCGCGGTCGCTGGCCGCGGCGCGATCGCGCAGGCGCTCGAGCAGTTCGTCGGGCAGGTAGCGGGCCGCGATCTCGGCGTGCAGTGCTTCGCGGTCGGTCATGGGTGCTCCTTCGTCGGTGCGGGCCGGGGGTGCGTCTCGGGCGAGTCCATCGGTGCGGTCGGGCCGGCCTCGAGCGGCGTTCTCAGCAGCACGGCGCCGTTGTGCCCGCCGAAGCCGAACGAGGTCGACAGTACGGCGCGCAGACGCGCGGGCCGCGCAGCGCCCGAGACGAAGTCCCAGCCCGCGAACTCGGGGTCGTCGAGATTCAACGTCGGCGGCACGATGCCATCGCGCATCGACATCACGGCGAGGATCGCCTCGACGATGCCCGCCGCGCCCAGCAGATGACCGGTGCTCGACTTCGTCGCCGTGATCGGCACCCGGCGCGCACGGTCTCCGAGGGCGGTTTCGAGCGCGCGCAGCTCGACCGGGTCGCCGGCGGGAGTGCCGGTGCCGTGCGCGTTGATGTGGTCGATGTCGGCAGGGACCGCTCCGGCATCGGCGAGGCATGCGCCGACCGCTTCGGCCGCACCGCGGCCGTCAGGATGCGGCGCGGTCGCGTGGAAGGCATCGCTCGACGCCCCGAAACCGGCGAGCTCGGCGAGAGCGGTCGCGCCGCGCCGACGGGCGCTCTCTGCCGATTCGACGATGACGGCCGCCGCGCCCTGGGACATCACGAACCCGGCGCGTGCGCGGTCGAAGGGGCGGCTGGCCGCGGTCGGTTCGCTCTCGTACCCGGCTGCCAGGGATCGCAGGTTCGCGTTCGCCGAGAGGTTGATCTCGTTCAGGCAGTCCTCCATGCCGACGACGATGACGGCATCGACGTAGCCGTGCCGCACCCGTCTGAGCGCCTCGCCGAGTGCGATGGCGCCGCTCGCGCAGGTCGCGGAGACGGCCTGGGCCGGTCCGTGCACGCCGTACCGCTGGCTCATCAGGGCCGCTGCGGCATCGGGTGCCCCGTAGACGGAGAGGCTCAGCGGCACGGCCCGGGAGCCGCGCTCATCGAACGCGCGGGTCGCGCGCTGCTGGGCGTCGACCGGGCCGGATCCGCTCGCGACGATCACGGAGGTGCGATGCGCGGGCCACGGCAGCGGCTGTCCGTTCGAGGCGGCGTCCGGGCGTGCGACGCCGGCCTGCGCGAGCGCCTCGTCGGCGGCGGCGATCGCCCAGTGCTGCACGGGGCTCAGGCGGCGCGCGAGCGCGGCGGGCAGCACCCGCTCGACATCGAAGCCGCGCACCCGGCCGCCGATGCGCACCGGGAGCTGTGCGAACTCGGGCCCGTCGAGCACGTCGATCGCGCTTCGGCCGTCGCGTACCGCACGCCAGAGCGATCGCACGTCGAGACCGCTCGGAACGATGGCCCCGAGACCTGTGATGACCGCCCGCCCGGAAGTCACAGCCGCACCGCTTCTCCGGATCCGACGGCGGCGGCGGTCTCGCTGCGACGGATCTTGCCGCCGACCGTGCGCGGCAGCCGATCCATGCGGTACCAGCGCGTCGGCACGAACTGCGGGGCGAGCCGCTCCGATGCGAGGCGCTTCAGCCGCGATTTGTCGAGCGCGGCGCCCCCAGCGTTGTCGCTGTTCGACGCGCCATCGGCGGCTGCCTCGACGACCAGCGCGATCACGGTGCCGAGCCGCGGGTGCGGCAGTGCGACCGCGCATACCGCGGCGATGCCCGTCGCCCCGTCGAAGGCGCGCTCGACCTCGGGGAGCGCGACCTTGTGCCCGCCGGTGATGGCGATATCGCCCTCGCGGCCGAGCAGCTGCAGTCGGCCGCCGACGAGGCGCGCCTGGTCGCCGACGCTCGCCCAGCCGTCGGGGCCGCGCAGCACGGCATCGGTCGTGCCCGCGACGTAGCCGTCCGAGCAGGCGGCCGCGCGCGCCCAGAGCGTTCCGGGTTCACCTTCGGGCACCTCGGCGCCCGCATCGTCGCGCACGCTGACGCCGATCGTCGGGTAGACGTCGAGCAGCGTGCCGTCGCCACCGCGGCTGTCTCCGATGAAGCCGATCTCGGCAGCGCCGTAGTAGCTGATGAGCCGCACCTGCGGCAGCGCCTCGGCGAGGCCGTCGCGCAACGATGCGGGCAGGTTCGCGCCGCCGGTGACGACGAGCCCGAGGGTCGCGAGACGTGCGGGGTCGCGACGCGCGGCATCGATCAGGGCCTGCACCACGGCCGGCACCGCGACCAGGCGGGTGATGCGCTCCTCGGCGACCCGGCGCGCCATCTCGACGGCGGAGAAGCCGTCGCCGAGGTGCGCGGAGCCGCCGGTCGCAAGGCACTCGATGAGCGCGTAGAGCGTGAGGCTGTACGACAGCGGCCCGGGCGCGAGCGTCGCGACCCCGGGGAGGGGTTCGAGATGGGCGCTCGATACCGCCACGTTCTCGCGGTACTGCTGCCGCGTCTTCACGAAGGCTTTGGGATCGCTCGTCGTGCCGGACGAGAAGAGCAGCAGGAACGCTTCCGCGCCGTCGCGCACCGCGGGGGCGGGCGCCGGCACGAGATCGGCGCCGTGCTCGAGGGCGATGAAGTCGGCGAGGCCGATAACCGTGCCCGTCCAACCGCGCGATCCGAGCTCGCGCGCGAGCGCGCGATCGTCGCTGATGAGCAGGCCGATGCCCGTGACGAGCACGACACGGGCGCGATGCGCGAGCGGCCAGTGCGGATCCATCGTCGCGGAGACGGCGCGGTATCCGCCGAGCCCGGCGACGATGCGGGCCGCATGGTAGGCCGACTCGACGCTCACAGCGGTGATCGGAATGCCTCCGGTCTCGGCCGCCGGCCGCGGCGCCGAGCGCTGCGCTCGGTGCAGCCGGTCCACGACCGCGAACATGCGGCGCGAATCCTCGACCAGCTCCGCGTAGCTCAGACTCGGAGCTTCCGTCGCCTCTGCACCGCTGCCGACGATCGCGAGCTGTTCGGGGTCGGCGGCGGCCGTAGCGAGCACCGCAGATGTGAACGGCATGTCACTCCGAATCGTGTTGATGGATCGGGTCGATTATATCGTTTCGGGCTCGTGATCGGTCGGTCGGGCGACGGGGATGCGGGTGCCCCGCACCTGCTCCCCCACTTGCTGGGCGATGAGCTCCGCGGTGAGCCCGGCGTCCTCGAGCAGCTCCTCGCGCGTCGCGTGATCGGGGAACTCGTCGGGCGCCCCGAGCTCGCGTACCGCCGTGTCCACCCCGGCATCGCGCAGCGCCTGCCTGATCCGGGTGCCGATACCGCCCACGCGGATGCCGTCTTCGATGCTGATGAGCAACCGGTGCCCCCGCGCGGCATCGGTCACCGATCGAGCAACCGGCACCACCCAGCGCGGGTCGACGACGGTCGAGGTGATGCCCTGCGCCTCGAGCATGGCGGCGGCATCGAGCGCGATCTGCGCCATGGGGCCGACCGTCACGAAGAGCACATCGGCCTGAGGCAGGGCCGCGGCATCCTGCCCGGAAGCCTCGTGCAGCACGTCGACGCCATCGGCGGTGCGCCGCAGTGCGGGTATCTCGGCTCCGATCGCGCCCTTCGGGTAGCGGATCACAGTCGGGGCGTCGTCGACGGACACCGCCTCCGCGAGCTGTTCGCGCAGCGACGCCGCGTCGCGGGGCGCGGCGATGCGGATGCCGGGCACGACCTGCAGCGTCGCGAGATCCCAGACGCCGTTGTGGCTCGGCCCGTCGGGCCCCGTGATGCCCGCCCGGTCGAGCACGAACGTGACCCCCGCGCGGTGCAGCGCGACATCCATCAGCAGCTGGTCGAACGCCCGGTTCATGAAGGTCGCGTAGATCGCGACGACGGGATGCAGGCCGCCGTAGGCGAGGCCCGCGGCGCTGGTCACCGCATGCTGCTCCGCGATGCCGACATCGAACACGCGCTCGGGAAAGCGCTCGGCGAGGCCGTCGAGGCCGGTCGGGGCGAGCATCGCGGCGGTGATGCCGACGATGCGCTCGTCTCTCTCGGCGAGCTCCACGAGGCGTGCGCGGAAGACGCCCGTCCAGCCGAGCACCGACGGTGCCTGGACGGGGCGGCCGCTGCCGGGGTCGATCTTGCCGATGGCGTGGAACTGATCGGCGATGTCGTTCTCGGCGGGTGCGTACCCGCGCCCCTTCTCGGTGATGACGTGCACGAGCGTCGGGCGCACGTATCCCTTCGCCTGGCGCAGCGCGTGCTCGACGGCTTCGAGGTCGTGGCCGTCGATCGGACCGATGTATTTGATGTCGAGGTTCGAGTAGAGATCCTGGTTGCCCGATGCCCGGCTGACGAACCCGCGCATCGCGCCGCGGGTCGCCCGGTAGACGGTGCGACCGGGGGCGCCGAATGCGGAGAAGAGCTTCTCGCTGCCCTCCTGCAGGTCGCGGTACCCCGACGAGACGCGCACACTGTTCAGGAAGCGCGCCATGCCCCCGATCGTCGGCGCGTACGAGCGCCCGTTGTCGTTGACGACGATGACGAGGTTGCGATCGTTGTCGTCGGTGATGTTGTTGAGCGCCTCCCACGTCATCCCGCCCGTGAGCGCACCGTCGCCGACCACGGCGACCACGTGCCGGTCGCGCTGCGCCGGGTCGCTCTGGGCGCGACGCGCGAACGCCCGGGAGATGCCGTCGGCCCAGCTCAGCGAACTCGAGGCGTGCGAACTCTCGACGATGTCGTGCTCGGATTCCGAACGCTGGGGGTAGCCGGCGAGGCCGCCGCGCTGCCGCAAACCCGAGAAGTCGCGTCGCCCCGTCAGGATCTTGTGCACGTAGCTCTGGTGGCCGGTGTCGAACACGATCGGATCCCTGGGCGAATCGAACACGCGGTGCAGCGCGATCGTCAGCTCCACTACTCCGAGGTTCGGCCCCAGATGCCCGCCCGTTTTCGCGACCTCGGCGATGAGGAACTCGCGGATCTCCGCGGCCAGCTGCGCGCACTCCTCGACGCTGAGCGCATCGAGGTCCCGGGGCTGCTCGATTCTCTCCAGGATCGTCACGCAGGCACCTCGATTCTCGGCCCGGCCGGTCTGCCCGGGCATCTCTCCATACTAGTGAGACGACGACGGGCCCGGCCGCCGAAGCGACCGGGCCCGTCGTGCCGACCGGTACTAGACCAGCGAACGCAGCACGTACTGCAGGATGCCGCCGTTGCGGTAGTAGTCCGCTTCGCCCGGGGTGTCGATGCGCACGACGGCGTCGAACTCGACGATCGAGCCGTCGGCCTTCGTCGCCTGCACCGCGACCGTCTTCGGCGTGGTGCCCGCGTTGAGCTGCTCGACGCCCGAGATGTCGAAGCTCTCGGTGCCGTCGAGGCCCAGCGAGTCGGCGCTCTCGCCGGCGGGGAACTGCAGCGGCAGTACTCCCATGCCGATGAGGTTCGAGCGGTGGATGCGCTCGAAGCTCTCGGCGATGACCGCCTTGACGCCGAGGAGGCTGGTGCCCTTCGCCGCCCAGTCGCGCGACGAGCCCGAGCCGTACTCCTTGCCGCCGAGCACGACGAGCGGAACACCGTTCGCGATGTAGTTCTGCGCCGCGTCGTAGACGTACGCCTGGGGGCCGCCCTCCTGCGTGAAGTCGCGGGTGAAGCCGCCCTCGACGTTGTCGAGCAGCTGGTTGCGGATGCGGATGTTCGCGAAGGTACCGCGGATCATGACCTCGTGGTTGCCGCGGCGCGAGCCGTAGGTGTTGAAGTCCTTCGGCGCGATGCCGTTGGCGACGAGGTACTGGCCGGCCGGGGTCTCGGCCTTGAAGCTGCCCGCCGGGCTGATGTGGTCGGTGGTGACCGAATCGCCGAGCTTCAGCAGCACGCGGGCGCCGGTGATGTCGGAGACCGGCGAGGTCTCGAGCGACATGCCATCGAAGTAGGGGGCCTTCCGCACGTAGGTCGACTGCTCGTCCCACGCGAAGGTGTTGCCCTCGGGCACCGGAAGCGAGGTCCAGTGCTCATCGCCGTCGAACACCGTCGCGTACTTCTCGCGGAACATGTCGGAGTCGATCGACTCGTTCGCGATCTTCTCGACCTCGGTCGGGTCCGGCCAGATGTCCTTGAGGAACACGTCGTTGCCCTCGGAATCCTGGCCGAGCGCCTGGTTCTCGAAGTCGAAGTCCATGCTGCCGGCGAGGGAGTACGCCACCACGAGCGGCGGGCTCGCGAGGTAGTTCATCTTGATGTCGGGGTTGATGCGACCCTCGAAGTTGCGGTTGCCCGAGAGCACCGCAGTGACCGCGAGGTCGTTATCGTTGACCGCCTGCGAGATCTCGTCGTTCAGCGGGCCGGAGTTGCCGATGCAGGTCATGCAGCCGTAACCGACCAGGAAGAAGCCGAGCGCCTCGAGGTCGCCGGTGAGCCCGGACTTCTCGTAGTAGTCGGTGACGACCTTCGAGCCGGGCGCGAGGGTGGTCTTCACCCACGGCTTCGCCTTCAGACCCTTCGCCACGGCGTTGCGCGCGAGGACACCGGCCGCGAGCATCACGGAGGGGTTCGAGGTGTTCGTGCAGGAGGTGATCGAGGCGAGGGTCACCGCGCCGTGATCGAGCTCGAACTCGTTTCCCGCCTGATCCTTGACCTTCGCAGGGTTGGAGGCCTGCGCGTAGTTCTTCAAGTCGGTCTCGAACTGGTTCTTCGCGTTCGTGAGCTCGATGCGGTCCTGCGGGCGCTTCGGGCCCGCGATCGAGGAGACCACGGTGCCGAGGTCGAGCTCGAGGTACTCCGAGAACTCGGGCTCGCGCGCCGGATCGTGCCACATGCCCTGGGTCTGCGTGTAGGCCTTGACCAGCTCGACCTGCTCGTCGCTGCGGCCGGTGAGGCGCATGTAGTCGAGCGTGACATCGTCGACCGGGAACATGGCAGCGGTGGAGCCGAACTCGGGGCTCATGTTGCCGATGGTGGCGCGGTTCGCGAGCGGCACCGAGCCGACGCCCTCGCCGTAGAATTCGACGAACTTGCCGACGACGCCGTGCTTGCGGAGCATCTGGGTGATGGTGAGCACCACATCGGTCGCGGTGACGCCGGCCGGGATCTGGCCCGAGAGCTTGAAGCCGACGACGCGCGGGATGAGCATCGAGATGGGCTGACCGAGCATCGCGGCCTCCGCCTCGATACCGCCGACGCCCCAGCCGAGCACGCCGAGGCCGTTCTGCATCGTGGTGTGCGAGTCGGTGCCGACGGAGGTGTCGGGGTACGCGAGAGTCTTGCCGTCGACCTCGCGGGTGAAGGTGACGCGAGCGAGGTGCTCGATGTTCACCTGGTGCACGATGCCGGTCCCCGGGGGGACGACCTTGAAGTCCGCGAAGGCTCCCTGACCCCAGCGGAGGAACTGGTAGCGCTCGCCGTTGCGCTGGTACTCGATCTCGACGTTCTTCTGCAGCGCGTTGGCCGCTCCGTAGACGTCGGAGATGACCGAGTGGTCGATCACGAGCTCCGCCGGAGCCAGCGGGTTGATCTTCGAAGGGTCGCCGCCGAGGTCGGTGACGGCCTCGCGCATGGTGGCGAGGTCGACGACGCAGGGCACGCCGGTGAAGTCCTGCATGATGACGCGGGCCGGGGTGAACTGGATCTCGGTGTCGGGCTCCGCGCTCGGATCCCAGCCGCCGAGGGCCTTGATGTGCTCCTGGGTGACGTTCGCGCCGTCCTCCGTGCGAAGCAGGTTCTCGAGCAGCACCTTCAGGCTGTAAGGGAGGCGCTCATGGCCTTCGACCTGATCGATCCTGAAGATCTCGTACTCGTTGTCTCCCACCGCAAGGGTGCTCTTCGCACCAAAGCTGTTGACCGCGGCCATAGCAGTTCCTCCACTCGTCGCCCAGCGGGACACACTGACATCTCCGCCGAGCAGGCACTTGTCTCGATGTCGAGATAATTCTACACGTTTCGAACGGTCGGGGCACTCAGGCGGAAGGGTCGTTCTCCCCAGTGCTGGCAACGTTTTCGCCCGGCGTATCATCAGATGAAGGTGCGGCGTCGCCCGCGGTGTCGCCGTCGGCGTTATGGGAGTTCGCCTCGTCGACCGCGCTCGCGACACGGCTCAGCACCACCCAGGTGAAGAGAACCGCCAGCGCGAAGAGCGGAATGCCCATGAACAGCCGGGCGAGTCCCAGCGCATCGACCGCCGCTTCGTCGCCTCCGCGCGCCGCGAAGAAGAGCGGAAGCTGCACCGCCAGACGCGCGCCGAACACGGCGATCCAGACGAAGGTGCACGCTCGTGCGGCCACGCGCAGCGCGCGCTCCTTGCGCCACTCCGTCAACGAGCCGCGCAGGAAGCCGAGCAGCAGCCCGATGATCGGCCAGCCCACGATCAGCGAGACGGCGTGGGCGAGCACCCAGGCGCCGTTGATCCAGAAGCCCGGCAGGTAGTAGTCCTCGCCCCGACCGGTGAACAGCGTCACCGCGACGCACACGACGGCGCCGAGCAGACCGGCGAGCGCCGACTGCACGGTCTGCCGGCGCAGCAGACGCAGGGCGAAGAAGACGAGCGCCACCGCGAGGGGGGCGATCGCCGACATCCGCGCATCGCGCGTGACGAGGTACATGCCGAGGTAGAGCGTCGCCGGCACGAAGGTCTCGACGACGCCCCACCAGCCGCCGATCGCGGCGAGCACGCCTCGGGCCGATACGGCTTCGCCGCTGAGACCGGCCTCGACCACGCCGCCGAGACCCGCACGGGTCTTCGGGGCGGCTTCGTCGGGAGCGCTCTCGGAGTTCGACTCGCTCACGCCTGGGTCGTGCCCTGCCCCTGCGCGCCCTGCTGCTGCACGCCGGCGGGCACCCGCAACGGCAGCAGCTCGCTCGGCGGCATCGGCTGCTCGCCGCGCACGACGACCAGCTCGCGGAACAGGTCGTTCACGCCCGCGCGCGCCTCCGCATCGGTCGCGGCCTTGCCCATGATGACGCCGCGCAGCATCCAGCGCGGGCCGTCCACTGCGATGAATCGGGCCACGCGCGCCCCGCCGCCCTGCTCGGCAGGGACCTGCGTGGTCACGACGAGCTCGGGGCCGAAGGCGCCGTCCTCCTCCGCGACCTGCGCGCCCTGGGCCTGCATCTGCTGCTGGATGTCGTGGCGCACGCCGTGCCAGAGACCGGTCGACTTCGGCGCCGAGAACGCCTGCACCTGCAGCAGCGATCCCTGATAATCGAGCGAGACCGCGACGACCCGCTTCGAGCGGTCGTCGACTTCGAGACGCAGCTGCAGCCCCTCGCGCGGCGCCACCTTGATGCCGCCCATATCCACGTACGGGCGCATCGTCGGCACCTCGGCCGCGTCGAACGGACCAGCCGTCGCCCGGTCCTCGGGCGCCGACTTCGCATCGTCGATCGGAGCCTCGGCCCCGTCGTGCACCTCAACCGCGTCGGCGCTCTGCGCGTCCTCGCTCATCTCCACCATCCCCTTCATCAATTCTTCAGCTGTGCCGCGGCCGCGAATCGGCCGGAGCGCATGTCGCGGGGCGTCAGCCCCGCACGCCCGTCGATCCGAACCCGCCGGTTCCGCGGGTGCTGTCGGGCAGCACGTCCACGGGCACGAACACGGCGCGGGACACGGGCATCACGATCATCTGCGCAATGCGATCGCCCGGCTCGATGCTGAACGAGTTCTCGGAGTCCGTATTGAGCAGGGACACCTTGATCTCGCCGCGGTACCCCGCATCGACGGTGCCGGGCGAGTTCACCACGGTGATGCCGTGCTTGGCGGCGAGGCCGCTGCGCGGCACGACGAAGGCCGCGTAGCCCTCGGGCAGCGCGATCGACACGCCCGTACCCACGAGGGCGCGCTCGCCGGGAGCGAGCTCCACGGCATCGGTCGAACGCAGATCGGCGCCCGCATCATCATCATGCGCATACACCGGCAGGGCGCCGGCGAGCGCGGGAATCTCTACGACATCAGTCACCCGGACAGGCTACCGGATCAATCCGGCAACCCCCACCCGGCGGCCGCGCGCATCCCCCTCCCATCGCGCCGCCCGCCGAGCCGCCGCGGCGACGCTCCACGCGACCTCCAAGGAGCGGCACGGGATAATGAGGGTATGAACACCGCTGCCGCCGCGACCGCCTACCGTGAACGACTCGTGCCGGGCGTCGGCCTCTTCGCCGCCGTGCTGCTCGTGGCTCCGGCCGTCGCGATGGTGCTCGTGCCGATCGCAATCGAGGCCTCCATCCCCGCAGGGATCATCGCCTACCTCGTCATCGCCGGATTCCTCTTCGCGACGAGCCCCACGATCAGGGTCGCCGATGGCCGTCTGCACGCGGGGCGCGCGCAGATCGCGCTCGAGCACTTGGGAGCGGTCGAGCTGCTCGGCTCCGAAGCGCTCCGGCGCGCCATCGGCCCCGAGCTCGACGCGCGCAACTACCTCCTGGTGCGCGGCTGGGTGCGCACCGGCGTGCGCATCGCGAACATCGACCCCGCAGACCCTGCGCCGTACTGGATCATCACGACGCGCCGACCGCAGGCGCTCGCCGATGCGATCGCCGGAGCCCGCGCGAACGGCTGAGCCCGGCCCGCGGGCTCCATGACTCGCACGAGCTCGAACAGGCTCGAAAGGCGAGATATCGGGCGATCCCGCGGCGGCGGCCGCAAAGTTTCGCCCTTCGACGGCAAGGCTCGGCGCAGGGCGCCGAGCTCACTGAGCAGCCGCCGTGGGCGGCTCCGCGGAGTGCTAAAAATCGCGATGCGATTTACGCAGCGCACTCCGCGCAGATCGGGCCGAGATCGGTCTGGTGGTCCATCTGCGAGCGGTGGCGCACAAGGAAGCAGCTCACGCAGGTGAACTCGTCGTCCTGCTGCGGCAGCACGACGACGTCGAGCTCGACATCGGACAGATCGGAACCGCCGATGTTGAAACTCGGGTTGTCGGCGTCCTCCGAGTCGATCGAGGAGGCACCCTTCGCCGAACCGCGTTCCTTCAGAGCCTCGATCGACTCTGCTTCTTCATCAGACTTACGCGGTGCGTCGTAATCGGTAGCCATGCGCTTGTGAGTCCCCTTGCGATTCGGTGCTCCGACGAGCACCTGAGTTTCCTGCGAGCGGCCATAGTCTGCCCTACGATTCCCCCCTGATGCAAACCGGGGCGTTCAGAGTTCTCTGAGCGCGGAACGAACGGCCCGGGCAGCTCCTGCCCGGAGCGCCGCTTCCCCGACGTGTCGGGCAGATACGGCGATCTTCGAGAGGCCCCGCGTCCCGAGACCGCTACGCCGTCGGGCACTGGTTTTCATACGCGCCCGGCTCAATGCGCGCGCGAACGCACCGACTGTGCCACCCTAGGATGCGCAAGCCGGGTTACGGATGGATGACGGTGCGGAGAGAAGGAAGCAGCAGTATGGACGAATTGCGCTTTGTGCGCCGCGAAGAGGCCGCCCTGATCGTCGCGACCGACTCCGGCACCGAGTTCAGGCTGATCGTCGACGACACCGTGCTCGGGGAGCTCCGGCATATCGGCCGCCGCGAGCGCGACGGCGTGAAGATCCGTCCGCGCGAGATCCAGTCGCTGATCCGTTCGGGCAAGAACCGCGCCCAGGTCGCGAAGATCACCGGGCTCGACGAAGTCGACATCGAACGCTACGAGGAGCCGGTGCTCGCCGAACGCCGCTACATCCTCGAGCGCGCGCATGCCGTCGCCGTGCAGGCCGACGCCCACGACGAGGACGATCAGAACTTCGGCTCCGTCATCGGTGCGCGTCTCGTCTCTCTCGGCGCCGAGGCCCCCGAGTGGACCGCCTGGAAGGAAGACGAGGGCGGCTGGATGGTCGGCCTCGAGTTCATCTCGCACGACACCGCGCACCGCGCCGTGTGGTCGTTCGAGCACCGCAAGGGCGCCCTCGCCCCGATCACTCCGGACGCCACCAACCTCTCGAAGCAGGGCGAGGTCGGCGACCGTCTGATCCCGAAGCTCCGCGCGGTCGACGACGGGGATCGCCGCGGCCGTTTCGACTCCGGCGCCTTCGATCGCGAGCAGATCGCAGACGGCATCGCCGTCGGCGTGACGGGCGAGCAGCCCGCTGTCGATGCCGCCGAGCCCGCCGCCTCGTCGCCCGAGACGCAGGCCGGGCCTGCGAGCACGACCGCACCGCGCACCGCGGAGCAGCGCCAGGAGGACGACGCGGACTCCGACGCCGAGTACGAGCGCCGCCGCGAGATCGACCAGCGCGCCGTAAAGACCACCGCGCAGCCCGGAGCCGACCTCAGCCAGACCGCAGATCTGCTCGACGCGCTGCGCAAGCGACGGGGCGAACGCGAACGCTCCTCGCAGGCGGCCGCCCCGGCCGCGCCCGAGTCCACGGCCTCGGAGACCTCCCCGAACGTCGATGACAGCGCGCCGACCGCGCCGCACCCGACGCTGCCCGCCGCGCCTCCGGCGGCGCCGCAGACCTCGGATCCGCTGCCTCCCGTCGATCGGAACGCCCCGGTCGACGATACGGAGACCGCGCCGCGGCCCCGCAGCATCTGGGCGGCCGGCGGCGTCTCCCGTGAAGCCGGGGCGCCGAAGAAGCGCGGCATCCCGAGCTTCCTCCGCGAGGCCGGCGACGAGGTCGGCGATGATGCGACGGATGCGCCGCGCCCCGATGCGGATCCTGCTCCGAAGCCGGGACCGAAACCCGCCCCGAAGCCGGAGGCTCGCAAGGGGCGCGCGTCGATCCCGAGCTGGGACGACATCCTCTTCGGCACCCGCAGCGACGAGGACCCGTCGGGGCGCTAGTCAGAGCGCGCCGGCGACGCCCGCGGCCGTCTCCGCCACGGCGGCAGCGAATGCGGTCCCCGCGAGGGCGCCCGCGAGTACCAGGGGCACGCCCCGCTCGTCCTCGCTGAACGAGCCGTGCTGCCCGACCATGTCGAGCGACCGCGGGTCGTCCGAGCCGCTGTAGTAGGCGACCTGCTTGCGCGCCGCGATGACGACGTCGCCGAGCCGCGGCGCGACTTCCGGCGCGACGGCGCCGAACAGTCCGCTGGCGATCGCCTCGTCTCGGGTCGCCACCCAGGCCCGCGCCCCCTCGGCCTCGGCCCAGGCGCGCGCCGTCGCGGTCGCATCGACGCCGTCGTCGAGGTAGAGCGAGCGGAATCGGGGCTCTCCCCCGATCTCGGCGACTCCCTCGAGCATCGCCGGGTCGGCATCGAGCATGATCCGCTGGTGGGCGCCGACGTCGACCATGCCGTGGTCGGCCGTCACGACGACGCCGACATCGCCCGGCAGTGTGCGCAGGAAATCGGTCAGCGCGGCGTCGAAGCGCTCGAGCCGCTCGGCCCAGGCCTCGCTCTGCCAGCCCGACGCGTGCGCGGCGCGGTCGAGCTCGTCGACGTAGAGGTAGGCGACGACCGGGTCCCCTTCGCGGAGCAGCCTCGATGCGACGGCGAAGCGATCCTCGATGCGCTGCCCGGAGCGGTACTCGGCGCCGTTGAGGATCGCCTCGGTCAGCCCGCCGACGGCGTGCGCGGGCCGCCCGATCGCGACCGGACGGGCGCCGATTCCGGCGGCGGCGCCGAACAGCGGCTCGGCGCGCTGCCATGCGCGGCGGTCGGCGATGCCCGACCACTCGCTCAGCGTCGTCACGAGCCCGAGCTCGGGGTGGCGGATGCGGTAGCCGATGAGCCCGTGCTCCCCCGGCAGCGCCCCCGTCGTCAGCGTCGTCAGCGCCGCTCCCGTCGTCGACGGCGCGACCGTCTCGATGCGCTTGCGGGGCAGCCGCGCGAGCGTCGGCGCATGCCCCTTCCTCGCCCCGAGGTTCGCATGCCCGAGCCCGTCGACCACGATCATCACGAACGAGCGGATCGCGGGCAGGCCCGCGGAGGCCGCATGGGAGATGGCCGGCGGCACGGCCGCGCCGATCCCTGCCGCGACCGCGGCGATGCCGCTTGGCAGAAGTGCGGCAAGCCTCGCACCGTTGTCGGCGGCAATCGGTAGCATGAGGTCCATTATGACCGATGCGCCCAGTGCCTCTGCGAACAGCGATTCCTCCGAGCTCGAGACCGCGCCGGATTCACCGGTGCTCGCCCATGAGATCGCCGGCGAGAAGATCGACGATGTCGACATCTCGAGCGAGATGGAGGGCTCGTTCCTCGAGTACGCCTACTCGGTGATCTACTCGCGCGCACTGCCCGATGCCCGTGACGGCCTGAAGCCTGTGCAGCGCCGCATCCTCTACATGATGCAGGACATGGGGCTGCGCCCGGAGAAGGGCCATGTGAAGTCGGCGCGCGTCGTCGGCGAGGTCATGGGCAAGCTGCACCCGCACGGCGACTCGTCGATCTACGACGCGCTCGTGCGCCTCGCGCAGGGCTTCGCGATGCGCCTGCCGCTCGTCGACGGCCACGGCAACTTCGGCTCGCTCGACGACGGCCCCGCCGCCTCCCGCTACACCGAGGCCCGTCTCGCCGGCGCCGCGCTCGCGATGACCGAATCGCTCGACGAAGACGTCGTCGACTTCGTGCCGAACTACGACAATCAGATCATGCAGCCCGCCGTGCTGCCCTCCGCCGTGCCGAACCTGCTCGTGAACGGCGCGAGCGGCATCGCCGTCGGCATGGCCACGAATCTCGCCCCGCACAACCTCCTCGAGGTGGTCGAGGGCGCCAAGCACCTGCTGCACCACCCCGAGGCGACCGTCGACGAGCTCATGGAGTTCATCCCGGGCCCCGACCTGCCGGGCGGCGGCATCATCGTCGGCCTCGACGGTGTGAAGGATGCCTATCGATCGGGCCGCGGCGCCTTCCGCACCCGCGCGAAGGTGTCGGTCGAGCAGCTCGGCCCGCGCCGCACCGGCCTCGTCGTCACCGAACTGCCGCATCTCATCGGCCCCGAGCGCGTCATCGAGAAGATCAAGCAGGGCGTCGACGCAAAGAAGATCTCCGGCATCACCGATGTCGTCGATCTCACGGACCGCAAGAACGGTCTGAAGCTCGTCATCAGTCTCAAGACCGGCTTCTCGCCCGAGGCGGTGCTCGAGCAGCTCTACCGGGCGACCCCGCTCGAGGATTCGTTCAGCATCAACTCGGTCGCGCTCGTCGACGGCCAGCCGCAGACGCTCGGCCTGCGCGAGATGCTGCGCGTCTTCCTCGACCACCGCCTGTCTGTCGTCACGCGCCGTTCCGAGTACCGTCTGCGCAAGCGCCGCGAACGCCTGCACCTCGTCGAGGGCCTGCTCATCGCGATCCTCGACATCGATGAGGTCATCCAGCTGATCCGCACGAGCGACGATGCCGAGTCGGCCCGCGCCCGCCTGATGCAGGTCTTCGACCTCTCCGAAGCGCAGGCCGAGTACATCCTCGAGCTGCGGCTGCGCCGCCTCACGAAGTTCTCGCGGGTCGAGCTCGAGGCCGAGCGCGACGAACTGCAGGCCGAGATCGAGCGTCTGCTCGAGATCCTCGGCAGCGAGGAGCGTCTGCGCGAGGTCGTCTCGACCGAGATGGACGCGGCCGCAGAAGCCTACGGCACGCCGCGCCGCACCGTGCTCACCGGCGCGGTCGTGCGCCCCAGTCGGGCGGCTGCGGCCTCGGCATCGCTCGAGGTCGCCGACACCCCGTGCACGGTGCTGCTCTCGGTCACGGGCCGGGCCCTGCGCCTCGACAGGGATCCCGCAGCCCCCGAATCCCCCCGCGGTTCGTCGCGCGCGACAAAGCACGGCGCGCTGCTCTCGAGCGTCGACGGGACCGTGCGCGGCGAGTTCGGCGCCATCCTCACCGACGGCACGCTGCACCGCTTCACCCCGGTCGATCTGCCGATCGTGCCGGCCGCGTCGATCGCGTTCTCTGCGGGCGTGAAGCTGCTCGACTACATCGGCGTCACCGACAAGAAGCTCGGCATCGTCGGCATCGTGCCGCTCGGCGACGAAGCCGGGTCGGTCGAGACCCCGGTCGGCCTCTTCACCCGGCTGGGCGTGGTGAAGCGCGTCGTGCTCACGGATCTGCCGTCGCGCCCCTCGTTCGAGGTCATCGGGCTGAAGGCCGGCGACGCGCTCGTCGCCGCATTCCCGGCACCCGACGAGTCGGAGTTCGCGGTCGTCACGAGCGATGCGCAGCTGCTGCGCTTCGCCGCATCGTCGGTGCGGCCGCAGGGCCGGCCGGCCGGCGGCATGGCCGGCATCAGGCTCGGGGCCGAGGCGCGCGTCGTCTTCGCGGGCGCCGTGCCCGTGGGGGCCGAGGCGCGCGTCGTCACGGTCGCCGACAGCTCCATCACGCTGCCCGGCACCGACGTCGCGACGGCGAAGGTCAGCGACTGGGCCGAGATTCCCGCGAAGGGCCGCGCCACGGGCGGTGTGCGCGTGCAGCGGTTCCTCAAGTGGGAGGATCAGATCGCCTGCGCCTGGGTCGGCGTCGGCGCCCCGCGGGCGCTCGCGGCGGACGGCGCGGCGCGTCGGCTGCCGGCCGAGCTCGGCAAGCGCGATGGGTCGGGCACTCCGATCGACGGTGCCGCGGCCTTCGTCGGCCTCGCCCCGTAATCTCCCCGCCCCGCACCGCACCGTGGAGGGGAACTTCTCGAGAGCGGGATGGGTTTGGTGCACTATCGCGCGACCATAGTGCACCAAACCCATCCCGCTCCGCGGTGCATCGGCTGCTACCCCGTCCACCCGCGCCGGCGCAGCGCCTCGAAGATCTGGGCGCGCAGTTCGTGCGGGCGGCGGTACAGCAGTTCGGCGGTCACGCGGATGACCTCCCACCCGAGCTGCGCATAGCGGCGGTACTTCTCGATGTCGCGGTTCCACTGCCGTGCGTCGGTGAGATGGTGACGGCCCTCGTACTCGAGCGCGAGCCCGAACTCCACGAAGGCGAACTCGCTGCACCCGACCAGGTGCCCCTGCTCATCGAGCACATCGAAGTCGAGCTCGAACTGCGGTACGCCCCACTCCGTCAGGCGCAGGCGCAGGTGGCTCTCGGGCGGCGATGCGCTGTGCGGCGAGAGCAGTTGTACGAGGGATCTCAATCGCGGCCCGCCCGAGCGGCCGGCGGCGTTCGCAGCCGCGCTCAGATCCGCGATACCCGCTAGCGGAGGCCGTTCCAGGCGCCGGGTTCCCGGGATGCGGTTCTGCCTGATCGCCGCATCGCCGAGGGCGACCGCGTCGTCGCGCACGAGCAGGGCGGCGAGCAGCGCCCAGGTCGATGCGGGATCCGTCACGCTCAGAGCATTCCTCTGCACGGTCTGCGCATACGATGCCTGCACCCGGTGCCCGATCACGCCGCCGCGCTTCACCGCGTGACGGGGCAGATGCACTGCGACATCCAGCCCGTGCCGTGCGCATGGACGCTCTGGCACCGGCAGATGCCAGATGGCGGCGGCCGTGTAGTGGCTGTAGAAGGCTCCCTCCGGGAGGAACCGCATGAGCGCCGCTGCGTTCTCCCGCTGCATCATGCGCCACGTCTCAGCGGCTACCGCACCTCCCGGCGGCAGCGCTCTACCGGCGCCGACGCGCCGGTAGACGCCCCGTGCGATGCGCTCGACATCGGGCTGGGACAGGCGCCGCGACCCGACGCCGGCGGCGCGGGCGTGCGCGGCCGTGAAGACCTCGCCGAGGGCGGCGGGCAACGGGAGCGGAGGACGGGGCATGCGGCCAGCATTGCAAGATCGGGCGGGCCGGGCGAGGGCGATCCCTGCGGAGTGAACAAGTCGACCCGAATCGGTAGGAGCCGTGTCCTGTGGAGGAAGGATGCGAGCGCGGAGCTATCCTCCGAGCGCACGCAGGATGCCCGCCGACACGGGGTGGTTGCCGGCCTCGGCGACTTCGAGCGCGGTACGCCCCGCGGCGTCGCGCGCATCGAGCGGCGCACCGGCGCGCAGCGCGATCGTCACCGCGTTCGGGTCGCCGGCCTCGGCGGCCGCGAACAGCGCCGCGGTCGGATCCGCGGGCGCCGGGGCCGTGGTCAGCGCCTCGAGCAGCGCCGCCTGCTGCGGGTATCCCTTCCAGGTGGCCATCTGCACCGGGGTCAGGCCCTCCGATCCCGAGGGCGTCGCGACATCCGCCCCGCCGGCGACGAGCACGCGTACGGTCTGGTGGTAGCTCTCGTCGTCGCGCCCGAAGATGACGGCCTCGTGGATCGCCTGGTAGCCGACGCGGTTCACGTGATCGAGCGGTACGCCCGCCCGAATGAGCGCGCCGACGACCTCCCAGTGGCCGCGTTCGGCGGCGCGGATGAGGCCGGTGCCGACCCAGCTGTCGAGGTCGTTCACGTCGGCGCCGTGGGCGAGGGTCAGGCGCAGCAGCTCGAGATGCCCCTCGCTCGTCGCGATGAGATACGCCGATCGCACGGTGTCGTCTTTCGCGTTGACGTTCGCGCCCCAGGCGATCAGACGCTCCGCCATGTCGACGTCGTTCGACCATGCCGCCGAACGCAGGTGCGCATCGAGCTCCGCCTGATCGTACCCGGGGTTCGGCGGGACCTCGGAGGCCTGCGGAGTCCCGATGGGCGCATCCTCAGCCACAGGTGCAGGGGCCCGCGTTTCGGCGGTCTCCGCCGGTGCTGGGGCCGGCTTCGCACCCGGCTCGGCGGCGCATCCGCTCAGCAGCAGCGCGAGCGGCACCAGCAGAGCCAGTGCCCGTGCGGCAGCGCGCCCGGTCGATGGTCGAATCATGAGGGCTCCCGCCGCGATCGGATCAGTGACGCATCCGAGCGTATGCGGCACCGCGGCGCCCGGCATCAACCGATCGGTTGAACGCGCGGCATGCACCGCGATGACGCACAGCCCGCACGGCCCGCGCGGGAACCGCGCCTAGGCGTCGATGCGCTCGCGATCGAGGTCGTCGGCGTTCTCGATGATGAACTCCTTGCGGGGCGCGACGTCATTGCCCATCAGCAGCTCGAAGATCTGCGAAGCGGCGTGCGCGTCGGCGACCCGCACGCGGCGCAGCGCACGCTGCCCGCGATCCATCGTCGTCTCGGCGAGCTGATCGGCATCCATCTCGCCGAGGCCCTTGTAGCGCTGGATCGGATCCTGGTACTTCTTGCCGCGGCGACGCAGATCGGCCAGGAGCGTGTTCAGCTCCTTCTCGCTGTACGTGTAGATGATGTCGTTCGGCTTGCGCCCGGCGTTCTGCACGACCACCCGGTGCAGCGGCGGCACGGCGGCGTACACGCGACCGGCCTCGAGCATCGGGCGCATGTAGCGGAAGAACAGAGTGAGCAGCAGCGTGCGGATGTGGGCGCCGTCGACGTCGGCGTCGCTCATGAGGATGACCTTGCCGTAGCGCGCGGAGTCGAGGTCGAAGTCGCGGCCCGAGCCGGCGCCGATCACCTTGATGATGGCGCCGCATTCGGCGTTGTTCAGCATCTCGGCGACCGAGGCCTTCTGCACGTTCAAGATCTTGCCGCGGATCGGCAGCAGCGCCTGGAACTCGCTGTCGCGCGCGGGGCGGGCCGTGCCGAGGGCGCTGTCGCCCTCGACGATGAAGAGCTCGGTCTCGGCCACGTTCTTCGACCGGCAGTCGATGAGCTTCGCCGGCAGCGACGAGTTCTCGAGCGAGCTCTTGCGCCGGGCGGTGTCGCGCTGCGCGCGCAGCGCGATGCGCGACTTCATCTCGGCGACCATCTTCTCGAGCAGCGCGCCGGTCTGGGTCTTATCGGCCTTCTTGCTCGACTCGTAGCGCTCGGTCAGACCCGCGACGATCGCCTTCGAGACGATCTGGCGCACGGCGGCGGTGCCGAGCACCTCCTTCGTCTGGCCCTCGAACTGCGGTTCGGGCACGCGCACGGTGACGACCGCGGTGAGGCCGGTCAGGATGTCGTCCTTGTCGGGCTTGTCCGATCCCGCTTTGAGCTTGCGGGCGTTCTGCTCGATCTGCTTGCGGAAGAACTTCGACAGGCCCTGTTCGAATCCGCTCATATGGGTGCCGCCCTTGGGCGTCGCGATGATGTTCACGAAGCTCTGCACTTCGGTGTCGTAACCGGTGCCCCAGCGCATCGCGATGTCGACCTCGCAGCGGCGCGAGACCTCGCGGGAGACGAGGTGCCCGGTCTGCTCGTCCATCACGGGCACGGTCTCGGTGAACTCGGCCTCATCGGTCGTGCGCCAGACGTCGGTGATCGGGGCGTCGACCGCGAGGAACTCGACGAACTCGGAGATGCCGCCCTCGTAGGCGAAGCGATGGGTGGTCGGCGCGCCGTCCTCCGTGAGCGATTCGGGCCGCTCGTCGGTGATCTCGATCGCGAGCCCGGGCACGAGGAATGCGGTCTGCCGCGCGCGGGAGACGAGCGACTCGGGCTCGAATCGCGCGGTCGCGAGGAAGATCTGCGGGTCGGCCCAGTAGCGCACGCGGGTGCCGGTCTTGGCCTTCGCGACCTTCGCCACTGCGCGCAGCTCGGAGGCGTCCTCGAACGGCGTGAACGGACTGTCGGGTCCGTCGCCCGAGAACACGCCCGGCTCGCCGTGCCTGAACGACATGGCCCAGGTCTTGCCGTTGCGGTCGACCTCGACATCGAGCCGCGACGAGAGGGCGTTGACGACCGACGCGCCGACGCCGTGCAGACCGCCCGAGCTCGAATAGCCTCCGCCGCCGAACTTGCCGCCGGCATGGAGCTTCGTGAAGACGAGCTCGACACCGGAGAGCCCGCTCTTGGGCTCGATGTCGACCGGCACGCCGCGGCCGGTGTCGCTCACGGTGACGCTGCCGTCGCCGTGGAGGGTGATGCCGATCTCGTCGCCGTAGCCGGCGAGCGCCTCGTCGACGGAATTGTCGATGATCTCCCAGAGGCAATGCATGAGACCGCGGGAATCGGTCGTGCCGATATACATTCCCGGTCGCTTGCGCACGGCCTCGAGACCCTCGAGGACGGTGAGATGCCGCGCGGAATAACTCGCCTCTGCCACTGCTGGACACTCCTTCGCCTGATGACCGTTCAAGCGTAGAGCACGCCCGCGACATCGGCCGCGAGGCGGGACGGCGAGTACGGAAGCCGGCAAGGATAGCCGCACGGCGCGGCCGTGCGGCTACGCGTACAGCGAACCGGTGGCGCCCCGATGCGGTTTTCACGGCTCGGCGTGCTTGGATGGAGGCGAAGCCAAGGAGAACAGGGGAGGCAGCCATGAACACGCTGGAGCACGAACGCACCGAGACCGGTGAGGCGGCGGACCGCCCGATGAATGCTCTCGACCGCTGCGACAGCTGCGGCGCGCAGGCGTACGTTCGCGTGATGCTGAACGGCAGCGAGCTGCTCTTCTGCGGGCACCACGCCAAGAAGCACGAGGCGAAGCTGCGTCCGATCGCAGAGGTGTGGCATGACGAGAGCCATCGTCTGACCGCCACCGCGTAGGCGAACGGCGTCAGACGCGAAAACCCCCGGTTCCTCGGAGCCGGGGGTTTTCGCGTCGCAGCAGCGCGACGATGCCGTCGGGCCCGCCCCGCGTGCAGCAGGGCGGGCCCCGCGGCTCCTACTCGAGGTAGTCGCGCAGCTGCTGCGACCGCGAGGGGTGGCGCAGCTTCGCCATGGTCTTCGACTCGATCTGGCGGATGCGCTCGCGCGTCACGCCGAAGGTGTCGCCGATCTGGTCCAAAGTCTTCGGCATGCCATCGCCCAGGCCGAAGCGCATGCGGATGACACCGGCCTCGCGCTCGGAGAGGGAGTCGAGCAGCTGCTCGAGCTGCTGCTGCAGCATCGTGAAGCCCACCGCGTCGGCCGGCACGACCGCCTCGGTGTCCTCGATGAGGTCGCCGAACTCGCTATCGCCGTCTTCGCCCAGCGGGGTGTGCAGGGAGATCGGCTCGCGGCCGTACTTCTGCACCTCGACGACCTTCTCGGGCGTCATGTCGAGCTCGCGCGAGAGCTCCTCGGGCGTCGGTTCGCGGCCGAGATCCTGCAGCATCTGGCGCTGCACGCGTGCGAGCTTGTTGATGACCTCGACCATGTGCACCGGGATACGGATGGTGCGCGCCTGGTCGGCCATGGCGCGGGTGATCGCCTGGCGGATCCACCACGTCGCATAGGTCGAGAATTTGAAGCCCTTGGTGTAATCGAACTTCTCGACGGCGCGGATGAGGCCGAGATTGCCCTCCTGGATGAGATCCAGGAACTGCATGCCGCGGCCGGTGTAGCGCTTCGCGAGCGAGACGACGAGGCGCAGGTTCGCGCCGAGCAGATGGCTCTTCGCCCGCTGGCCGTCGCGCGCCACCCACTTCAGCTCGCGGGTGAGCTTCTTCGGCAGGCCCTTCTCCGTCGCGAGCTTCTCCTCTGCGAAGAGGCCGGCCTCGATGCGCATCGCCAGCTCGACCTCTTCGGCAGCGTTCAGCAGCGCGACCTTGCCGATCTGCTTCAGGTAGTCCTTGACCGGGTCGGCAGTGGCACCGGGGATCGCCGTGGTGACGGTCGGCACATCGACCTCGTCCGAGGCCTTCAGCACGATCGCACCGGTCGGAAGCGGCTCGTCGGCGGCGCGCGTCGACTTCTCTTCCTTCTCCTCCTCGATCGGCTCATCGGCGGAATTGACGATCTCGGCGATCTCGTCGGCGACCTTCTTCGCGCCCGTGCGCTTCTTCGCCGGCGCCTTCGCCGCCGCCGTCTTCGCGGTCGACGCCTTGGCAGTCGTCGTCTTCTTCGCAGCCGCCTTCTTCGGCGCAGCGGCCTTCTTCTGAGCGGGGGCCTTATCGCCCGACTTCGCCGTCGTGGCCTCCTCCGGCTCCGAAGCCTCAGCCTTCTTGGTCGTCGCTCGAGTTGTGGTCGTGGTTGCAGTTGCCACGCATCCGCCTCTCCGTAGTCGGGTCGCACCGCGGCCTCGAAAGGTCGGCCGAGTGCTCACAGCAGTAAAACCCACGTCAAGTCCGGAATATTCCTGCTCGCGAAGAAACAATCAGTGGACTGAATGGGCTACCTCATCTATTATTGCACGCCGCGACCTGCGAGTTCGACCGGAGCGGGCTCCGGGCGATCCCTGGCGCCGCGCCGCGCGCACCGGCCCCGACTTTCAGAAGCCGGCGTCGCCTGGCTCGCCCTCGCCCGACCCCGATCGATGCTGCTCGGCCAGGTAGCGCTCGAGCTCGCTCGCGATCTGCTCGGCCGTCGGGATGGTCCCGTCCTCGCTGATCAGCGGGGACTGCGCGCCTCGGTCCTCCATATACGCGTCGTAGCGCTTCTCGAGCGTGCGCACCATCTCGAAAGACTCCTCGTTCTCGGCGATCTGCTCGTCGACGCGCGCGATGAACTCCGTCTCGGCGTCGCGCACCTCGTCGGTGGCGAAGATCAGCCCCGTGGCCGCCATGATGCCCTCGAGCGCTGCGCGCAGAGCACTCGGGTATTCGGCGTTGGCGAGATAGTGCGGGATCAGCAGCGCGAAGCCCACGACCTCCTCCCCCAGGCTGTGCAGGCGGTACTCGATGACGTGGGAGGCGGAGGCCGGCAGGCGCGTCGTCGGGCGCCATACCGAACGAGCGTCGATCAGATCCTCCCGCGATCCGCTCACGGTCGCAGCGATCGGCCGCGTATGCGGCACGGGCATCGGCAGCGCGTGCGACCACACCGTCGTCGTCACCTCGAACTCGTGCACGAGCAGCAGTACGGTGTCGACGAACAGCTCCCAGCGGAAGTCGGGCTCGTATCCGCTCAGGAGCAGGAAGGGCGACCCGAGCTCGTCCTTCGCGAGGGAGAGCGCGAGCTCCTCCGGAGAGAAGTCGGTGAGGTGGTCCTCGGAGAACGTGATCATCGGCCTGCGGGCACGGTAGTCGAACAGCATGTCCGCGTTGAAGCGCACGATTTCTTCGGGAGAAGCGCGTTCCCAGAAATATCCTTCGAGCTGCGAGATCGTGCTCCCGGCGTCGTTGAAGCCCTGCAGCGCCACGATCAACGGCAGGCCGCGCGGTACCGCAGCGCGCCGTTCGGCATGCTCCGCGGAGAAAATGGACTCGTTCACACTTCCATCCTACGAAGACCGCGGCGCCGACCGGCCCGATCCGGTCACGCCGATAGCGAACCGCGTTCCGCTGTGATCCGCGGTCGAAGTAGTAGGCTTGTGGGCAGTGCGACCGCTCATCATATGGACGCCTCCGAAAATTCCCATGCGAACGACCCAAGGGAGATCCCACTTTGGCTGATCAGCAGTTTGACATCGTCGTCCTCGGCGGCGGTAGCGCCGGGTACGCGACGGCGATCCGCGCCAAGCAACTCGGCTTCAGTGCAGTTGTCATCGAGAAGGACAAGCTCGGCGGCACCTGCCTCCACCGCGGCTGCGTTCCCACGAAAGCACTGCTCCATTCCGCCGAGATCGCCGATGTCGCGAGCACGGGCGACAAGTACGGCATCCTTTCGAGCGTCGCGGGCGTCGACATGGCGGGTGTCAACGGCTTCCGCGAGAAGCTCGTCGACGGCAAGCACAAGGGCCTGCAGGGCCTGCTGAAGGCCAACGACATCACGGTCATCGAGGGCGCCGGCCGTCTCGTGTCGCCGAACACCGTGCAGGTCGGCGACGACCGCATCGTCGGGCGGCACGTCGTGCTCGCCACCGGCTCGTACTCGCGCTCGCTGCCGGGCCTCGAGATCGAGGGCCGCGTCATCACGAGCGAGCAGGCGCTCGAGCTGACCGAGGTGCCGCAGAAGGTCATCATCCTCGGCGGAGGCGTCATCGGCGTCGAGTTCGCCAGCGTCTGGCGCTCGTTCGGCGCCGACGTCACGATCATCGAGGGTCTGCCTCACCTCGTCCCCAACGAGGAGGAGTCGATCTCGAAGCAGCTCGAGCGCGCCTTCCGTAAGCGCAAGATCGCGTTCAAGCTCGGCGTCCGCTTCCAGGGCGTCACGCAGGATGCGTCGAGCGTCACGGTCACACTCGAGGACGGCACCGAGCTCTCCGCCGACTACCTCCTCGTCGCGGTGGGACGCGGCCCCGCGACAGCGAACAACGGTTTCGAAGAGGTCGGCATCGAGATGGATCGCGGCTTCGTGCTCACCAACGAGCGCCTCGCCACCAACGTCGCGGGCGTCTACGCCGTCGGCGACATCGTTCCCGGCCTGCAGCTCGCGCACCGCGGCTACCAGCAGGGCATCTTCGTCGCCGAAGAGATCGCGGGTCTGAACCCGATCATCGTCGAGGACGTCAACATTCCGAAGGTCACCTACTGCGACCCCGAGGTCGCCTCGGTCGGCCTGACCGAGGCCAAGGCGAAGGCCCAGTACGGCGACGACAAGGTCACCTCGTACGAGTACAACCTCGCGGGCAACGCGAAGAGCTCGATCCTCGGCACCGCAGGCTCGGTGAAGGCCGTGCAGGTCGTCGACGGCCCGATCGTCGGTGTGCACATGATCGGCGCACGCGTCGGCGAACTCGTCGGCGAGGCGCAACTCATCGTGAACTGGGAGGCGACGCCCGAGGACATCGCACCGTTCGTCCACGGCCACCCCACCCAGAACGAGACCATCGGCGAGACCATGCTGAAGCTCGCCGGCAAGCCGCTGCACGCCATCTGAGCGCCCGCGCGAACATCACGAACGAAACAGGAGAAACACGATGAGTGAATCGGTAGTGCTCCCCGCACTGGGCGAGAGTGTCACCGAGGGCACGGTCACCCGCTGGCTGAAGAACGTCGGCGACTCGGTCGAGGTCGACGAGCCGCTGCTCGAGGTCTCGACCGACAAGGTCGACACCGAGATCCCGTCGCCCTTCGCAGGTGTGCTCGAAGAGATCCTCGTGCAGGAGGACGACACCGCCGAAGTCGGCGCCGTGCTCGCCCGCATCGGCGACGGCAGCGGCAGCGGTGCCGCTCCGGCCGCACCCGCTGCGGAGCCCGCCGCTGCGGAGCCGACTCCTGCGCCCGCTGCCGCGCCGGCCCCCGAAGCCGCACCCGAGCCCGCTGCTGAGACGCCCGCCGCTCCCGCCGCGTCCGGCGACGCGACCACGGTGACGCTCCCGTCGCTGGGCGAGAGCATCACCGAGGGCACCGTCACTCGCTGGCTGAAGAACGTCGGCGACTCGGTCGAGGTCGACGAGCCGCTGCTCGAGGTCTCGACCGACAAGGTCGACACCGAGGTTCCGTCGCCCGTCGCGGGAGTGCTGCAGGAGACCCTGGTGCAGGAGGACGAGACCGTCGAGGTCGGCGGCGCCCTGGCCCGTATCGGTAGTGGCGCTCCGGCGGCTCCCGCAGCTCCCGAGCCCGCAGCACCGGCTCCCGCGGCTGCACCGGCTCCCGCGGCTGCACCGGCTCCCGCGGCTGCACCGGCTCCCGCGGCTGCACCGGCTCCGGCCGCTGCGCCTGCGGAGCCGGCCCCGGCCGCACCCGCAGCCCCCGCTCCGACTCCGGCTGCTCCCGCAGCCCCGGCGCCGGCCCCTGCAGCGGCGGCAGCGCCCGCGGCCCCGGCCGCACCGGCATCGCAGCCCGGCTACGTCACCCCGATCGTGCGCAAGCTCGCAGCCGACTCCGGCGTCGACCTGGCGACCATCACCGGCACCGGCGTCGGAGGGCGCATCCGCAAGGAGGACGTGGTCGCCGCGGCTGCCGCGAAGCCCGCCGCTGCGGCTCCGGCCGCGGCGACCGCTGCGGCCCCCGCGCCGGCTCCTGAGGTCTCACCCCTGCGCGGCACCTCGCAGAAGATGAGCCGTCTGCGCAAGGTCATCGCCGAGCGCGCCGTCGCGTCGCTGCAGCAGTCCGCTCAGCTCACGACGGTCGTCGAGGTCGATGTGACCCGCGTGGCTCAGCTGCGCCAGGCGAAGAAGGACGAGTTCCTGCAGAAGACCGGCTCGAAGCTCTCCTTCATGCCGTTCTTCGCGCTGGCCGCGGCCGAGGCGCTCCGCACCTACCCCGTCATCAACTCGACGCTCGACGGCGACACGATCACCTACCCGGCGACCGAGAACATCAGCATCGCCGTCGACTCCGAGCGCGGGCTCCTCACCCCGGTGCTGCGCGATGCCGGCGACAAGAATCTCGCCGAGATCGCTGCGGGCATCGCCGATCTCGCGGAGCGCACCCGCAGCAACAAGCTGACACCCGACGAGCTCGCCGGCGGCACGTTCACCCTCACGAACACCGGATCGCGCGGCGCGCTCTTCGACACGCCCCTCGTCTTCATGCCGCAGAGCGCCATTCTCGGCACCGGCGCGGTCGTGAAGAAGCCCGGCGTCGTCTCGGGCCCGGACGGCGATGCGATCGCGATCCGCTCGACCGTATACCTCGCGCTGTCGTACGATCACCGCACCATCGACGGAGCCGACGCGGCGCGGTTCCTCACGCAGGTGAAGGCGCGTCTCGAGGCCGGCGATTTCGAGGGCAACCTCGGCATCTGATTCGGTCACTGCACCGGTGCATGACGGGCCGGGCGCTTCCTCCAGGGGGCGCCCGGCCCGCTGCGTTGCGCGGACGCGTCACCGGCCCGGCGGTCAGCCGGCACTGCGCGCGGCCCCCGCGGGCTACCGACGCGGCGTGATGCGCATGCCGATGGCATGGGTGATCGCCTCGCCCGCCGCGACCGGCGACCATGCCCCGCGCTGCGCGTCGAGCACGAGCTCCGCGACGGCCGCGTCGAACGCCTCGAGCAGCAGATCGCGCACGCCGTCCCCCTCCCATACGGCGAGCATCTGCCCGACGAACCGGCGCGACACCCCGAGAGCGGCGCATGCGTCGTCGTGACCGCCGCGCAGGTGCGCGCGATGGCGGCGCAGCGCTCCCGGTCGCGCGGCACGGGCGAGACCCGAAGCGGTGAACACGACCCCGTGCGCGCCCACCGAGATGTCGCGCGCATGCGGAGCGCCCGCGCACCACCCGCCGGCGCGGAAGGCGATCGTCGCATCGCAGAGGGTCAGCAATCGTCCGGCTGCCTCCCCAGCGGTGAGGGCGCTTCGGGATCCGCGGCGCCGTCGCTTCGCCGCGTTCGCACGCCCGCCCGCCGTCCGGCTCTCCGCCGGCACGTTCCGCTCCACGCTCGCTCCTCTCACGTCCCTCCCCCGGTTCTCGGCCCGATCTCGGGCTCCTGAGTGCGTGCTCGGCAACGATTCTGCGGCAGTTCCCCGCGATGCGCATCCCGGAAACCGCGATTCTGGAGAGAAAGCCGGCGAAACAGGACTCGCGGAGGCTGTGGAGGAGGAAGAAGCACCCCTCCGGACGCGATACCCTAGAAGGTATGGCAGAAAAAGCGAAGCGCACCGGTCGCATCCGGCAGATGATCGATGTCTACAAGACGACGAAGGTCCACGACCGCAATCTGACCGCGATCCTCATCCTGTGCTTCATCGTGCCCGTGCTCGTCTTCGTCGGCCTCGCCGCGATCTTCTCGACCGCATGGTTCGGGTGGATCGTGTGGCCGCTCACCGGCGTGCTCGTGGGCATCCTGGTCGTCATGATCGTGCTCGGCCGTCGCGCGGAGCGCACGGCGTACCGTCAGATCGAAGGCCGCCCGGGTGCGGTCGGCGCCGTGGTGCAGGGCGCTCTGCGCCGGTCGTGGCGCGGCTCCGAGGTTCCGGTCGCGGTCACGCGCAATCAGGACGCGGTGTACCGCGTGGTCGGTCGCGGCGGCGTCGTGCTCATCTCGGAGGGCTCGCTGCAGCGCACCCGCCGCCTCGCCTCCGATGAAGAGCGCAAGGTGAAGCGCGCACTGCGCAACGTGCCCGTCGTACACCTGTACGTCGGGCCCGACGAGGGCGGCGTGCCTCTCGAGAAGCTCTCGCGCACGCTCGTCAAGCTGAAGGCCGTGCTGAGGCGCCCCGAGGTCGACGCGGTCTACAACCGCCTGTCGTCGCTGCAGGGCACCCCGATCGGCATCCCGAAGGGCATCGACCCGAATCGGGCCCGTTCACAGCGCCCGCGCTGATCCGCATGCCCGCACCGAAGTCCCCGCAACCTTTCGGCGACCTCGCCCCGAGCGAGTGGCCGGGCGAGCGCCTGGGGCTGCCCGAAAGCGGCCCCGGTTCCGTCGGCCGCCCGGGGCGGCGCATCCTCGCGATCGCCATCGACTGGGCGCTCGCGGCGATCCCCGCCTATCTGCTGATCGGCGGCAACACCCCCGAGCTCTGGAACATCGCATGCTTCGCGCTGCTCCAGATCGTGTTCATCCCCACCATCGGCGGGTCGCTCGGGCATCGCCTGTGCGGCATGCGCGTCGTGCCGCTCCCGGGGGGCTGGGTCGGCCTCTGGCGCCCGGTCGTGCGCACCGTGCTGCTGTGCCTCGTGATCCCTGTCGCCGTCTGGGATTCCGACCAGCGCGGCTTCCATGACAAGATCGCGGGCACGGTGCTCATCCGTGCCTGAGGGCGCACCGCATTCTGTAACAGGCACGAAACACGAGTCGCATTTTTCTGAAATTTGACTCCCCTAAGCTGGTAACGAGCGAACGGTACGATTGCCGTACCACAGACATGAGGAGCACAATGTTCACGAGTCCGCAGGAAGTCATCGATTTCATCTCGGAGACGGACGTCAAGTTCGTCGATATCCGCTTCACCGACCTCCCGGGCGTGCAGCAGCACTTCAACATTCCCGCGTCGACCGTGGATCTCGATTTCTTCGAGGTCGGCCAGATGTTCGACGGCTCGTCGATCCGCGGCTTCGTCGGCATCGCCGACTCCGATATGCAGCTGATCCCCGATGTCACCACCTGCTACGTCGACCAGTTCCGCATCGAGCGCACGCTCATCATCGTCTGCGACATCTTCAACCCGCGCACCGGCGAGATCTTCGCGAAGGACCCGCGCCAGGTCGCGAAGAAGGCCGAGCAGTACCTGGTCTCGACAGGGATCGCCGACACCGCGTTCTTCGCTCCGGAGGCCGAGTTCTACATCCTCGATTCGGTGCGCTACGAGACCACCCCCCGCCGCACCTTCTTCGAGATCGACTCCGAGGAGGCGCATTGGAACTCGGCGCGCAAGCGCGACGGTGCGAACCTCGGCAACACCACGTCCGAGAAGGGCGGCTACTTCCCCGTCTCGCCCGTCGACAAGCAGGCCGACCTGCGCGATGACATCTCGCTGCGCCTCATCGAAGCGGGGCTCAAGCTCGAGCGCGCCCACCACGAGGTCGGAGCCCCCGGCCAGGCCGAGATCAACTACCGCTTCGACACCATGGTGCAGGCCGCCGACGACGTGCTGAAGTTCAAGTACATCGTCAAGAACACTGCCGAGATCTGGGGCAAGACCGCCACCTTCATGCCGAAGCCCGTCTTCGGCGACAACGGTTCGGGCATGCACACCCACATGTCGCTGTGGAAGAACGGCGACCCCCTGTTCTACGACGAGAACGGCTACGCGCAGCTCTCGGACACCGCCCGCTGGTTCATCGGCGGCATCCTGCACCACGCGCCGGCCCTGCTCGCCTTCACGAACCCGACCATCAACAGCTACCGCCGCCTGGTCAAGGGCTACGAGGCCCCCGTCAACCTGGCGTACTCGGCGGGCAACCGCTCCGCCGCCGTGCGCATCCCGCTCACGGGTTCGAACCCGAAGGCGAAGCGCATCGAGTTCCGCGCCCCCGACGCCTCGGGCAACCCGTACCTCGCGTTCGCCGCGCAGCTGCTCGCCGGGATCGACGGCATCCGTGGCCGCATCGAACCGATGGAGCCGATCGACAAGGATCTGTACGAGCTGCCCCCCGAGGAGGCGAAGAACATCCCCCAGGTGCCCGCCTCGCTCGAAGAGGCGCTGCAGGCGCTCGAGGCCGACCACGAGTTCCTGCTCGAGGGCGGCGTATTCAGCAGGGATCTCATCGACACATGGATCGCGCTGAAGCGCGAAACCGAGATCGCTCCGATGGCGCTGCGCCCGCACCCGTACGAGTTCGAGCTGTACTACGGGGTGTGAGAACCGGGATCTCGGGAGTGTCGCGCGGACCTGGGGTTTCCCTCTCGGTCCCAGTCGTAGCCTCGACTATCACGGATACTTGACCTGCATCTGGCTACACGGAAGTACATCAGAGTTCGTTCTCGTCACGTCCAGGGCACGTCCAGGATCCGCTCACGAAACGCCCCTCATCGCATTTCGCGGCGAGGGGCGTTTCGCTGTTCGTCCGAAGCGCTGTTCGTTGCTCACCTGCACCCTGTCGAGCGTCACATCGGCGAGAGCCGGCTCCGAGGCTTCCGGCCGAGCTCCTGCTCGATGCCAGGACGGCTGTCATCGGAGTCCTGAGCCATCGTGCTGGCGCGGTGGCGGTGCAAGATGGACACTGCCCCATAGGTGCACTATGCTGCACTGCATGGAGGCGAGTGCGGAGTCGTTGGCGCGTGCAATCGGTGCGCGGGTGAAGCTGCAGCGGAAGGATCGGGGGTGGACTCTGGATCAGCTCGCGGAGTTCGCCGGGGTGAGCCGCCGCATGCTCGTCAATGTGGAGCAAGGCGCGGTGAACCCGAGCGTGGGTACGCTGTTGCGGCTTTCGGACGCGCTCGGGGTCGGGCTGCCGGCCCTGGTGGAGCCTCCGGCATCGCGCGCGGTGAAGTTCACCGGCCACGGGGAAGGCGCTGTCCTGTGGACCGGAGATGGTGGCGGCCGAGGTGTGCTCGTCGCCGGCACCGAGCCCCCGGACGTGGTCGAGCTGTGGGATTGGATCCTCGCGCCCGGTGAGCGCCACGATAGCGGCGCACACAGCGATGGCACTCGTGAGCTGCTGCACATGCATGAGGGCTCGATCACAGTCGAGGTCGACGGCGACCGCTACGACCTCGCACCCGGTGACGCGCTGTCATTCCACGGCGATGCCACCCACGCCTACATCAACTCGACCGATGCGTCTGCCCGGTTCTCGCTGACGGTGTTCGAGCCGGGCGTGGGAGCCGCACACCGAACGGAGACCCCTGATGCCTGAGACCACAACCCCCGAACAGTTCCTGGACGCGTGCACCGTGGATGAGGCGGTGTTCGAGTTGCGCCCGGACTACCGCGCCCTGCTGCTGGTGGTCGATGGCCTCGCCCCGGCAGAGTCCGGGGAGGGCAGCGATACTGTCGACGAGCTCATCGCCCGGGCCGAGGCTCGTGCGCGCGACCTCTTGGAAGGGTCGCCCGTGGATGAGCTGCCGCATATCGCGTCGTGGCGGGAGGCGTACCGAGCGTTCGGAGCGAAGCCGCAGCGCACCCGTAACAGTCTCGAAGCCCTGACCCGCCGAGCCGAACAGGGACTGCCGCGGGTGAACGCGCTCACCGACATCTACAACTCGATTTCAGTGCTGCACCAGATCCCCCTCGGCGGTGAGGACGTCGACCGTTACGACGGACCGGCTCGCCTGATCCGCGCCACCGGTGCAGAGCCGTTCGACACGAGCGCGAACGGGGAGAACGTGATCGAGCATCCCGAGCCCGGTGAGGTCGTCTGGTGCGATGCTGCCGGGGTGACGTGCCGACGGTGGAACTGGCGGCAGGGCCGGCGCACTGGACTCACCGACACGACCCGGGCCGCGTTCTTCATCCTCGACACCCTCGCGCCCGTCACCGACGAGGAGCTCGACGCCGCGGGCGATGCGCTGGTCGTGGCTCTGACGGGTCTGGGCGAGCACGTGCGGGTCGCGAGACGGTTGGTGAGCGCGTGATTCGGCGACGCTCGACAGGGATCCCGCCGTGGTCGCTGGCGGTCGCGGCGATGCTGGCGGTGCAGTTCTCGAACGCCCTGTCAGTGCCGGTGATCAACCAGATCGGTGCTGCCGGTACCGCGTGGCTGCGCATGCGCTTCAGCCGCGTGCTCCTGACCGAGCCCTAGCACGGGAACATGGACTTCGCGGGCGTCGGGTTCGCTCTCGCCGCGGGCGCCTGCTGGGGCCGGTACAACGTGTTCATGCAGCGCGGCGGACGTCGGCGCCCTGAGCAGGAGGACGAATCGGCGGAACGAGTGCCATCGACTTGACTCCGCCCCTAAGGGCAGGGTCTATCGTTTCGGCGAGGAGGATGATATGCGCATTGGCGAGCTTATGGCCCGCACCGGGGCATCGGTGAAGGCGATCCGCTACTACGAACGACTGGGGCTCATCGCGCCGGCTCGAACCGGAAACGGCTATCGCATGTTCGATGAGCATGATGTGCGGGCGGTCACCGAGATCCGGGAACTCGCACTGGTCGGGATCTCTCCGCAGCAGGCTGCACCCTTCCTCGAGTGCTTGGGGCTCGGGCATCAGCGAGGCGATGACTGCGTGAGTTCCCTGAGCGTCTACCGCGACACGATCGCCGAACTCGACCGGATGATCGGATCGCTGTCCACTCGCCGTACGAAACTGCAGCATCTGCTCGATGAGAGCGCGGGACGCACATTCGCGAAGGAGGAGCCCGTGACCGATTTCACGACCTTGCCCGAGGGCCTGCCCGTCCCCGAGGACGACGGCGCGGCCGACCACCTGCCTGGCATGCGGATGCCGGATCTGACGCTCTCCACGAGCGACGGAAACACGGCGTCACTGACCGGGCTCGGGACAGGACGCACCGTCATCTATCTGTATCCCCTCACAGGAAGACCGGGTGTCGATCTTCCCGACGGATGGGACGCTATCCCCGGGGCACGAGGCTGCTCAACGGAAGCCTGCGACTTCAGCAACCACTTCGACCAGCTCCGCCAGGCCGGGGCGGAGCGCGTGTACGGCATGTCGAGCCAGGACTCCGCCTATCAGGATGAGGTGGTCCAGCGCCTCCGGCTGCCGTTCACGATGATCTCGGATCCCGCTCTCACCCTTGCCGACGCTTTGCGCCTGCCGACATTCTCTGCACCCGGTCATGACCGGCTCTACTCGCGCCTCACCCTCATCGTGCGCGACAGCATGATCGAGCATGTCTTCTATCCGATCTTTCCACCCAACATGCACGCCCAGCAGGTGCTCGACTGGTTCGAGAGCCACCCCGAACAGGAGCAGTCATGAGCAGCAGCATCCTCACCGGCCTCTCTGCGTTCCCCCTCACCCCGCTCCAGGACGACCACGTCGACGAGGACGCTTTCGCAGGCCTGATCGAACGACTCGCCTCGGCAGGGGTGGACTCGATCACTGCGCTCGGGTCGACCGGCTCTTACGCCTACCTCGCCCCGGCTGAACGAGCCCGCGTCGCGAAGCTCGCAGTAGAGCACGCCGGGTCAACGCCGGTGTTCGTGGGCGTCGGAGGCCTGCGCACCTCGCACGTCCTCGCCCATGTCGAGGCCGCGGAGTATGCGGAGGCGGCGGGGGTGCTGTTGGCCCCGATGACCTATCAGGCACTCACCGTCGATGACGTGTTCGAGCTGTACCGCACCGTCACCGAGCACACGGAGCTGCCGGTGATCGTCTACGACAACCCGGGCACCACCCACTTCGCCTTCACCACCGAGCTGTACGCCCGCATCGCGGAGTTGCCGGGGATCGCGTCGATCAAGATCCCAGGCGTCCCCACGAACCCCGCGGAGGCCGCCAAGCACGTGGCAGGGATTCGCGCGGCGGTGCCCGAGCACGTCACCATCGGAGTTTCCGGTGACGCGTTCGCCGCGACCGGCTTAAACGCGGGCTGCGACGCCTGGTACTCCGTCATCGGCGGCACTCTCCCCGAGCCCGCTCTCGCGATCACTCGTGCTGCGCAAGAAGGCCGAGCCACGGACGCGGTGGCGGAGTCGGAGCGGCTCGCGCCCTTGTGGGCGTTGTTCGCCGAGTTCGGAGGGAGCCTGCGCGTGACCGCCGCGATCGCCGAATACCTCGGCCTGGCACCGCATCAGTGCCTGCCGCTGCCGCTGCAGGGCCTCACCGCGTCACAACGAGACGAAGTAGCCCGGGTGATCAACTTGCTGGGGAGTTCGGGCCGGCTCGTGAATCCTGACAACCATGTGAAGTTCGTTCGGAGGACGACTTGACTGCTGCGACACACCTGCGCATCGACGCTGATCGGTGGTGGTGAACCCTTCGGCGCGCTCGAGTACGAGAACGCCCCCGGCGGTCCGTATCGGATCTCCGGGGGCGTTCTCGCTTTCTGAACGACTTCATCGTCGCTCGATCAGGAATCTAGGAGTCGAGCTCGTCTTCAAGCTCGGTCCCGTCTTCGGCGAGTAGGGCCTCGAGGAATGACTGTAAGTACTGCATAACGATCAGGTTACGCTTCCATAACGAAATGGACAAGGGTTCTTTCGTAGCGTGTCGGTGAACGGCTCGTGACGGGCCGGTCGACGTGCGGTCCGCCTAGAAGAAGCGGTAGTGCTCCTCTTCCTCATAGCCGAAGAACTCGCGTTCGAACACGGCCCGCGCGCGCCGAGCGACGGCGAACCACCGTTCCTCGAGCTCGGACACGAGCTCGCCGGGGAGGTCGAGCACTCCGGCGATGCCGGCGAGATCGGCCCAGTTCGTCGGCAGCACGTCGGACGCCTTGCCCGACCACAGTTTCGCCGCGGAGCGCACCTCGCTCGCGAAGCGCCAGGAGTCTTCGAGGTGCTCGGCCTCGGTTGCGGTGAGGTAGCCGAGACGACGTGCGGCCGCGAGCGTCTCGAGGGACGAGACCGTGCGCAGTTCGGGATGCTCGGCGGCGTGGCGCAGCTGGATGAGCTGCAGCAGCCATTCGACATCGCTGATGCCGCCCGGCCCGAGCTTCAGATGCCGCTTCGGGTCGGCCCCCTGCGGCAGGCGCTCGTTCTCGACCCGCGCCTTGATGCGCCTGACCTCGCGCACCGATGCCTCGGGAAACTCGCGCGGGTACCGCGTCGCGTCGGCGAGGGCTTCGAAGTCGCGGCCGAGCTCGGCGTCGCCGGCGACGTGACGGGCGCGCAGCAGCGCCTGCGCCTCCCAGGTGACCGACCAGCGCTCGTAGTAGGTGCGATAGGCGTCGAGGCTGCGCACGATCGGCCCGTTCTTGCCCTCGGGCCGCAGATCGAAGTCGAGGTCGACGGGGAACCGCGGATCGGATACGAGTCGTCGCAGCTCCGAGATGAGCCGCGTCGCGGCGCGAGCCGATGCCTCTCCCCCGCCGTCGACGGGCCGGTAGACGGCGAGGATATCGATGTCCGAGGCGAATCCGAGCTCCCCGCCCCCGTAGCGCCCCATGCCGATGATCGCGACCTGCGGTACGTCGCCCCCCTGTGCGGAGTGCTCCTGGCGCAGCGACCGCACCAGGGCGTCGAGCAGCGCCGTGTGGGCGGCGTCGAGGCCGATCGACACCTCGCTCTCGCCGATGACGCCGACCGCGCGCCCCATCGCGAGGCGCAGGATCTCGCGGCGATGCACCGAGCGCAGCGCACGCGCCGCCTCTTCCGCCGTCGGACGCCGCGATGCGAGCGATCGCATCTCCTCGCGCAGCGTCGCGAGCGGCACCGGCTGCAGCAGCGCATCCTTCTCGAGCCATCCGACGGCCTCGGGGTTCGATTCCAGGAGCTCGGCCGCGAACTTCGACGTCGAGAGGAGCCGGGTGAGGCGCTCGGCGGCCTCGGCGCCGTCGCGCAGCAGCCTGAGGTACCAGGGGGTCTCGCTGTTCGCCTCGCTCACGCGGCGGAACGCGAGCAGACCGTAGTCGGGGTCCGTGCCGTCCGAGAGCCACTGCAGCAGCACCGGCATGAGGTTGCGCTGGATGCGGGCGCGCCGCGAGGTGCCGCGGGTGAGCGCCGCGATGTGCCGCATCGCGCCGTCCGGATCCCTGAAGCCGATGCTCACGAGCCGCGCACGCGCCTCGTCGCCTCCGAGCACGAGCTCCTCCTCGGGCAGTGCGGCGACGGCGCTCAAGAGCGGGGCGTAGAAGATCTTCAGGTGCAGCGCGCGCACCTCGCGCTTCACGGTCTCCCACCGGGCGACGAGCTCGCGCCCACCCGGGGCGAACCCGCTCGCCCGAGCGAGGACGCGCAACTCGTCGGGGTCCCTCGGCATCAGCGCCGTGCGCCGCAACTGGCGCAGCTGCAGGCGATGCTCGAGCACGCGGAGGAAGCGGTAGTCCTCAGCGAGCCGCTCGCCGTCGCTGCGCGCGACGAAGCCGCCCTCGACGAGCACGCGCAGCGCGGGCAGCGTGCCGCGCAGGTGCAGCCGGTCGTCGTACTGCCCGTGCACGAGCTGCAACAGCTGCACGCTGAACTCGATGTCGCGCAGGCCGCCGGGCCCGAGCTTCAGCTGGATATCGATCTCGTCGTCGTCGATATGCTCGGTGACCCGCCCCCGCATGCGCTGCACCGAGCCGACGAAGTCCTCACGCGACGACGACGCCCAGACTCCGGAGCGCGTGCGCGAGACGAACTCCTCGCCGAGCCCGATATCGCCAGCGACGGCGCGGGCTTTGAGCAGCGCCTGGAACTCCCAGGCCTTCGCCCATCGGTCGTAGTAGCTCAGCATCGACCCCAGGGTGCGCACGAGCGCGCCGTGGCGCCCCTCGGGGCGGAGGTTCGCATCGAGCTGCCACAGCGGCGGCTCCGAGGCCGGGTCGTGGATGCCGCGCATCGTCTCGCTGGCGAGCCGCGTCGCGACCCTGATCAGCGCGTCACCCGCGAGCACGTCGTCGTCGGCCGATTCCGCGACGAAGACGACATCGACGTCGGAGACGACGTTCAGCTCTTCGGCGCCGCACTTGCCCATCGCGACGATCGCGAGCCGGGTCGCTTCGAGGCGCTCGGGTGCGACGGCCGGGCCCGAGAGCCCGGCCGCGAGCGATGCCCGCGCGACCTGCAGCGACGCCTCGATCGCCGCCGTCGCGAGGTCGGAGAGCGACGCGGCGACGCGTTCGAAGAGGTCGAGGGCGCCGTCGTGCGCGCCGTGCTCGAGCTCGTACAGCTCGAGCCCTGCCAGCAGCTCGCGATAGCGCACGCGCAGCGCGTTCCACCCCGCATCGCCCGCGAGGGCGCCGGCTGCAGTGCCCGCCCCGACGGCGCGCAGCAGTTCGCGCGACGCGGTCTCGCGGTCGACGATGCAGCCGCCGCTGTCGAGCAGTGCGACGAGGCCGGCGGGCTGCCGGCAGAAGAAGTCGCCGAGTGCCGGCGACGCGCCGAAGAGCAGGGCCAGGCGGCGCCAGCGCACCGCGTCGAATGCGCCGAGCGCGTCGGGGTGCTGATCGTGCAGCAGGCGCACCCGGGCGAGCGCGGCATCGGGGTCGGCGGCCGCCGAGAATGCGTCGAGCAGGTCGCCGGTCGCTGCGGAGTGCGCCTCGGCGATCGGTTCGAGCTGCGCCCGCGCATCGGTGAGCTCCTGGAAGCCGGCGCGCGCGATGTCGGCGAGCCTCGGCCCGCCGGCTCCGCGCCCCGCCGATGCCATCGTGCCGCGGCTCACACGGTGTCGAGCATCGATGCGAGCTCGTACGGCGTGACCTGGCTGCGGTAGCGGGCGACCTCGCGGCGCTTGTCGCGCAGGAAGTAGGCGAAGACCTGTTCGCCGAGCGTCTCGGCGACGAGCTCGGAGCGCTCCATGAGGGCGAGGGCGTGGTCGAGACTCGTGGGCAGCGGGTCGAAGCCCATGGCGCGCCGTTCGCCGTCGCTGAGCGCCCACACGTTGTTCTCGGCCTCGGGCGGCAGCTCGTACTCCTCTTCGATGCCTCTGAGGCCCGCCGCGAGCAGCACCGCGAATGCGAGGTAGGGGTTCGATGCCCCGTCGAGCGCGCGGTATTCGACCCGCGCCGCGGCGCCCTTGTTGGGCTTGTACATCGGGATGCGCACGAGCGCCGAGCTGTTGTTGTGGCCCCAGCTCACGAACGACGGCGCCTCGTCGCCGCCCCAGAGGCGCTTGTACGAGTTGATGTACTGGTTGGTGACGGCCGTGATCTCGGGCGCGTGGCGCAGCAGGCCCGCGACGAATCGGCGGCCGGTCAGCGACAGCTGATGCACGGCGGCGGGGTCGTAGAAGGCGTTCGTGTCGCCTTCGAAGAGAGAGAGGTGCGTGTGCATGCCCGAGCCGGGGTGCTCGGCGAGCGGTTTCGGCATGAAGGTCGCGTGCACGCCCTGGGCGATAGCGACCTCCTTCACCACCGTGCGGAAGGTCATGATGTTGTCGGCCATCGTGAGCGCATCGGCGTAGCGCAGGTCGATCTCATTCTGCCCCGGGCCGGCCTCGTGATGGCTGAACTCCACCGAGATGCCGAGGTCCTCCAGCATGTTGACGCTCTCGCGCCTGAAGTCGTGGGCGGTGCCTCCGGGCACGTTGTCGAAGTAGCCGGCGCTGTCGACAGGGATCGGCCCTTCGGGCCCCACCTGCTTCGACTTCAGCAGGTAGAACTCGATCTCGGGGTGCGTGTAGAAGGCGAATCCGCGCTCGGCCGCGCGCTCGAGCGTGCGCTTGAGCACGTTGCGGGGGTCGGAGACCGCGGGCTCCCCGTTCGGGGTCCGGATCTCGCAGAACATGCGCGCGCTCGGCTGGTCCTGATTGCGCCAGGGCAGCAGCTGGAAGGTCGAGGGATCGGGCACCGCGAGCAGGTCGGACTCGTAGGCGCGGGTGAGCCCCTCGATGGCGGAGCCGTCGAAGCCGATCCCTTCGCTGAACGCGCCCTCGACCTCGGCCGGCGCGATGGCGACCGATTTCAGGGTGCCCGAGACGTCCGTGAACCAGAGGCGCACGAACTTCACGCCGCGCTCCTCGATCGTGCGGAGTACGAAATCGCGCTGTTTGCTCACACCAGCTCCCTTCAGCCCGGCCGTGCCACTACGTTCAGACTAGCGCGCACCGGTGCTCGGCCGGGCGCCTCCCCGCGCACGGCGGCGGGTCAGTCGTCGGCGTCCTCCTCGGCCCACTGCCTCGCGCGCTCCGCGACGATCTCATCGGCCCGCTCGGCCTCCTCCCGCGTCGCGAACGGACCGAGCCGGTCGAGCGAGAGCGACTGCGGCCCCTCCTCGACCTCGCCGGTGCGGCTGTTGTACCAGTAGGTCTCCCGGGGATCGTCGATCCCCCAGTCCTTCTTGCCCATCGTGCCTCCCTGCAGCGTTCACTTCATAGACTAGGGGCATGCCTTTCGATTCTCACGGCCATCTCGTCCCGGGCTCCCTCCCCGCAAAGCGCACGGTACCGACGGCGATCGCGCGGCCGCCCTACGTCGGTCTCGCGATGCCGCCGAAGTACGAGGGCGACGACACCTACACGGCCGAGGAGATCGCGCACATCCGCGCCGCCGGGCGCATCGCCTCGCGCGCGCTCGACGCCGTGGGCGAGGCGGTGCGCCCGGGCGTCACGACCGCGGAGCTCGACCGCATCGCCCACGAGTACGTGGTGGCGCAGGGGGCCTACCCGTCGACGCTCGACTACCGCGGCTACCGTGCCTCGTCGTGCACCTCGGTGAACGAGGTGATCTGCCACGGCGTGCCCGACGGCACCGTGCTGCGCGAAGGCGACATCGTCAATGTCGATGTCACGGCCTACCTCGACGGCTTCCACGGCGACACCAACCGCACCTTCCGCGTCGGCGAGGTGCGCGAGGAGGTCGACCTGCTCATCGAGCGCACGCACGAGGCGATGATGCGCGGCATCAAGGCCGCCCGACCGGGTCGGCAGGTGAACGTCATCGGCCGCGTGATCGAGACCTATGCGAAGCGCTTCGGCTACGGCGTGGTGCGCGATTTCACCGGCCACGGGGTGGGGTCGTCGTTCCATTCGGGGCTCATCATCCCCCACTACGACTCGGCGCCCGTCTACGACACCGTCATCAGGCCGAACATGGTCTTCACCGTCGAGCCGATGCTCACGCTCGGCACCCACGAATGGGATCAGTGGGAGGACGGCTGGACCATCACGACCCGGGACAAGAGCATCACGGCGCAGTTCGAGCACACGATCGTCGTACGCGAGGACGGTTTCGAACTGCTCACCGTTTCCGAGTAGGGTGGGGGTGGCGAATTCCGCCCCGAGGCCTTGAGGAGGTGCATGATGAGCGATCCGCTCAGTCGATCTCACCGCACCTTCTGGGCCGGGTAGCGCGCCGCCGCACCCCAGGAGCAGGTGTCTGCAGAGGCGCGACACGACCGTTCCGCTGCGCTTTCGCTCGCCTCGCGGATGAGGCCGCCTCCCGCTGTTCGCGGAGACGCCGGCCCGCCGCATCGAGCGCGCCCGCCCCGAAGGATTCCGCCATGCTCGACCCCCAGATCCTGGTTACCGTTCGCGACCTGCTGCAGGAGCGCGACCTCACCGGCATCGCCGCGACCCTGCACGACCTCGACGCCCCGCAGATCGTCGAGGTCGTCGAGGCGCTGCCGACGCCCGAGGCCGCATTCGTCTTCCGCCTGCTCGACAAGAACACCGCCGCACCCGTCTTCGACAGCCTCGCCGGAGGCACGCAGGCGGACCTCGTCGACGAGCTCGGCCACGGCGCCGTCACCGAGGTCTTCGAGGGCCTCGACCCCGATGAGCAGGCGCGCCTGCTCGACGAACTGCCCGCCCGCGTCGCCAAGCGGCTCATCTCGTCCATCGACCCGACCAGCCGCGTCCGCGTGCTCGCCCTGCTCGGCTACCCGGTCGATTCCGTCGGAAGGCACATGTCCCCCACCGTCGTGCGCGGCTACGAGCACGATTCGGTGTCCGAGCTCACAGCGCGCATCGCCCGTGAGACGGGGGGCATCGCCGATCTGGCGGCGATCCCGGTGCTCACCGACGACCGCATCCTCGTCGGCACCGCCGACCCCGCCGAGCTGTGGCGGGCGGACCCCGCGGCTCCGGTCGCCGACATCCTGAACCACGACCCGATCATCGCCTCGACCGCCGAGAACGTCGAGCAGGCCGCGCGCCGCGTGCTCGACACCGGCGTGCTGCTCGCACCGGTGGTCGACAGCGAGCAGCGGCTCGTCGGGGTGCTGCCGATCGCCGATGCCGCGCGGATCGACAAGGAGGCGGTCGCCGAGGACCACGCCCGAGCGGGCGCCAGCGAACCGCTCAGGCGCCCGTACCTGCTCACCCCCGTGCGCCGCATCGCGCGCTCGCGCATCGTCTGGCTGCTCGTGCTCGCGGTGTCGGCGGTGCTGACGGTGAACGTGCTCGAACTGTACGAAGCGACCCTCGAGCAGCAGGTCGCGCTCGCGCTGTTCATCCCGCTGCTCACCGGCATCGGCGGCAACACCGGCTCGCAGGCCGCGACGACCGTGACCCGCGCGCTCGCGGTCGGCGACGTCGAACTGCGCGATGTGCTGCGCGTCGCATTCAAGGAGGTGCGCACGGGTCTGCTGCTCGGCGCGCTGCTCGCCGCGATCGCCTTCGCCGTCGCCGCGCTCGTCTACGGGGTGCCGATCGGAACGGTCATCGCCCTCACGCTGCTGATCAACTGCCCGATCGCTGCGACCGTCGGCGGCGTCATCCCGATGGTCGCGCGGGCCTGCCGCGTCGACCCGGCGGTGTTCTCGACGCCGTTCATCTCGACCTTCTGCGATGCGAGCGGGCTCATGATCTACTTCACGGTCGCGATCTCGGTGCTCGGTCTCGGGTAGACTGGGCTGCGGAATGGGCCGACGGACGGTCGCGTTGCGGGTCGCTTCGGCGGCGCCGCACCGAGGAACGTCCGGGCTGCACAGAGGAGGACGGTGGGTAACGCCCACCCGGGGCAACCCGCGAGAAAGTGCAACAGAGAGCAGACCGCCCGGCGCAGTTCGCTGCGTCGGGTAAGGGTGAAAGGGTGGTGTAAGAGACCACCGGCGCTCGTGGTGACACGGGCGGCCAGGTAAACCTCGTTCGCAGCAAGGCCAGACAGCAGGCGTCGACGCTCCTCGCCGAGTCTGCGGGTAGGCTGCTAGAACTCGTCGGCAACGGCGAGTCGAGAGAGATGACCGTCACCGGCCGGGAGACCGGTCGGTACAGAACCCGGCGTACAGTCGGCCCATTCCGCCGCCCGTCGATCGGGTCGGCGCGACGTCGCGGCTATGCCGCTTCGTCTGCCGCGACTCTGACGAGGATCGCGCCCGTTCCGGGGCAGAAGACGAGCTCGTCGGGCGCCGCCGAGAGGATGTTGCTCAGCTCGGCCGGGGTCAGCGACATATTGCTGGCCTCGGACACGTTGCCGCGCAGACGCGCGGCTCCGATGCCGATGCGGCCGCGCAGCTCTTCGTAGACCTCGATGAGGTCGCGCTGCACCTCGGCGGCCAGGCCCGCGCGCTCCTCGCTCTGCGAGGCGATATCGCGATCGATGGCGCGCTCGGCCTCATCGATCTTCGCCTGGATCGCCGCTCGGCGCTCATCCACGCCGGCGAGGTCGGCCGCCGCCGCGTCGAACGCAGTCTGCGCCGCCTCCTGCAGTTCCATGACCCCGAGCTGGCGGTCCTCGAGCTCGCCCATGCGGCGCGCGAGCGCGTCGAGCTCGCCCTGCAGCGCCTGGGCCTCTTTGCTCGAGGTGCTCTGCGCGATCAGCTGCTCATCGCGCTCGCGGCGCTGGCGCACGAGCTGCACGTCCGCCTCGATGCGATCGATCTCGGCCGACTGCGTGTCGAGTTCGCGCTGCGCCGCCATGTAGCTCTCGCGGGTCGCGGATACCTCGCCGGCGAGGCCGGCGAGCTCCGCGCGCTCGGGCAGCGACTGCCGGCGGCGGGCGAGGCGCGCGAGCGCGGTGTCGAGCTCTTGCAGGTCGAGGAGCAGTTGCTGCTGGCGGGGGCTGGCCTTCATAGGTCTCAGCCTAGGGCATGGCCGGCGCCTCGGCGCCCGTGGCGAAGGTCCACGGGTCGGTGCGTAGTCGGCTCACTGCGAACTCGACGCCCGGCAGCAGACGCGCGAGGGTCTGCGCGGCGGCGTCGAGCCAGAGCGACTCGCTCGCCCAGTGCGCGACGTCGACGAGGGCCGGACCCCCTGCCACGCGCGCCAGCTCGACGGCCTCCTGCGCGGGGTGGTGCCGCAGGTCCGAGGTCAGGTAGACATCGGCGCCGCGCACGAGCGGATGGTCGAGCAGGCTGTCGCCCGCGCCCCCGAGCAGTGCGACGCGACGGATCGGGCGCTCCGGATCGCCCGCGACCCGGACACCCGAGACGGTCGCCGGCATGATCGCTGCGACGCGCTGCGCGAACTCGCGCAGCGTCTCCGGGCGGGGCAGCACGCCCGCGCGGCCGATGCCGAAGACCGCGGTCGGCCCCTCTGCCGGCACGAGCGCCTCGATCCCTGCGAGCCCCAGGCGCTTCGCGATGACGTCGGAGACTCCGCCCTCGGGCTGGTCGGCGTTGGTGTGGGCGGAGAGCAGCGCGCAGTCGCCGCGGATCAGACGGGCGAGCAGTGCGCCCTTGCCGGTGTCCTCGGCGATCGTGTGCACCCCGCGCAGCAGCAGCGGGTGGTGCGTGATGAGCGCATCGGCGCCGCGTCCGAGGGCCTCGTCGACGGTGTCGGCGACGGCGTCGACGGCGAGCAGCACGCGGCGCAGCGGGGCGGCATCGCGCCCCGCTGCGAGACCGACGCGGTCCCAGCTCTCCGCCGTCGCTGCGGGCCACAGGGATTCCGCGACGCGGCGCAGGTCGGCGAGTACGGGGGCGGTGGGGGTTCCGGGAGCCATGGGTCGAGGCTACCGGAACGCCCCGGTGCCGCGGGCCGTCTACCGCCGCAGCATCTTCCGGGCCAGCGCGTTGCCGAGCGCCTGCGCGAGCTGCACGATGATGATCATCACGAGCACCGTGCCCCAGGTGATCCACGGATTGAACTGGCGGAAGCCGTACTGCAGCGCCAGGTTGCCGAGACCGCCTGCACCGATGATGCCGGCGAGGGCCGACATGTCGACTACGGCAATGAAGGCGAAGGTGAAGCCCAGGATCAACGGGCCGAGGCCCTCGGGGATGAGCACCGTGAGGATGATGCGCAGCGGGCTCGCCCCCATGGCGCGGGCGGCCTCGATGACGCCCGGGTCGACGGTCAGGAGGTTCTGCTCGACCAGGCGGGCGATGCCGAAGGTCGCGGCGAACGACAGCACGAAGATGAACGCCGGGCTCTGGATCCCCGTGCCGACGACCACTCTCGCGAGCGGCTGGAGCGCGACCATGAGGATCAGGAACGGGATCGGCCTGAAGAAGTTGACCAGGAGGTTGAGCACCCAGTAGACGGGCAGGCTCTGCACGAGGCCGCCCTTGCGGGTGACGACGATGGCGACGCCGATGACGAGGCCGAGGATGCCGCCGATGAGCATCGCGATGCCGACGTAGAGCAGGGTCTCGCCGGTGGCGACGAGCACCTTGGGCAGGAATTCGATGATCGCGTCCATCAGACGAGCACCTCCAGGTCGGTCTGCTGCCCGAGGGCGGCGATGCCGTGCTCGACCTGGAGCTCATCGCCGATGAGCTCCAGGGTCAGTTTGCCGAAGCTGCGGCCGCCGACTTCGGTGACGCCGCCGTGCACGATGTTGACGCCGATGCCGCGCTCGGCGAGGGTGCGGAAGACGACCGGCTGATCGACTCCTCCGTCGCGGAACGTGACCGAGACGAGCTTGCCCCGATGCTTCTGCTGCAATCTGCGCAGGTGCTCGGGATCGGGCTGCGTCGGCAGCGCGGTCGCGACGAACCGGCGGGTGGTCTCGGTCTTCGGGCTGGCGAACACGTCGAACACGTCGCCCTGCTCGACGGCCTTGCCGCCGTCCATCACGGTCACCCGGTGGGCGATCGAGCGCACGACCTCCATCTCGTGGGTGATGAGGATGATGGTGATGCCGAGGTCGGCGTTCACCTTCTTCAGCAGCGCGAGCACCTCCTGCGACGTCTCGGGGTCGAGCGCGCTCGTCGCCTCGTCGGCGAGCAGCACCCCGGGATTGGTCGCGAGAGCGCGCGCGATGCCGACGCGCTGCTTCTGACCGCCCGAGAGCTGCTCGGGAAACGCGCGGGCCTTGTCCCCGAGCCCAACGAACGAGAGCAGCTCGGCGACCCGCTCGCGCCGCTCGGCCGTGGCGACCCCGGCGACCACGAGCGGGTACGCGACGTTCTGGGCGACGGTCTTCGAGCGGAAGAGGTTGAAGTGCTGGAAGATCATGCCGATCTCGGTGCGCTCGCGGCGCAGCTCGCGCTCCCCCATCGTCGCGATGTCGCTGTCGCCGACGAGGATGCTGCCGCTCGACACGCGCTCGAGCCCGTTGATCAACCGCAGCATCGTGCTCTTGCCCGCACCGGAGTACCCGATGATGGCGTGGATCTCGCCCGACGCGATATCGATCGACACGTCGTCGACCGCGACCACTTCGGCGGCTCCCTTGCCTCTTCCGGGATAGCGTTTGCCGACCCCGCTGATCTGTACGCGCGTCATCGACGTGGTCCTTCCTCGAGATGAAAATCGGGGCATCCGCTTGCGAATGCCCCGATTTTACTGTGCTGGCGCGACCGGTGGTGTCGGCGCATCCCAGCTTCGGCTCACTACCGTTGGTTACTCCTTGATGTCCTTCTCGACCTTCGCGAGGCTCTCCTGCAGCTCCGACGCGGGGGTCGTGACGAAGACCGCCGTGTTGCCCGAGTTCTCGGCGACGCCCTTCAGCACGGCCTTATCGGTCTGATAGATGTCGACGAGCTTCTCGTAGGTCTCGTTGTCCTTGTCCTCGGCGCGGGCGGCGAAGATGTTGATGTACGGGAAGGCAGCGGGGTCGTTCGGGTCGTCCTGAGCGATCGCATCCTCGAACTTGACGCCGGCGTCCTCGACGAAGTCGTTGTTGATGACGGCCGCAGCGACGTCGCCCAGCGAGGTCGCCGTCAGTGCGGCGTCGAGCTCCTGCACCTTGACGCGCGACTTGCTCTCGTCGACCTCGTCGGGGGTCGAGGTGACCGAGCCGCCGCCCGTGAGCTCGATGAGACCGGCCGACTGCAGCACGAGGAGTGCGCGGGCGCGGTTGGTCTCGTCCGAGGGGATCGCGACGGTCGCGCCGTCGGGGATGTCCTCGACGCTCTGGTACTGGTTCGAGTAGAGGCCGAGCGGGTAGATCGCGGTCGCGCCGATCGGGACGAGATCGTCACCGGTCGCGTTGTTGTGCTGCGCGAGGTAGATGATGTGCTGGAACTGGTTCAGGTCGACCTCGCCGCTCGCGAGCGCGGGGTTCGCGAGGTTGTAATCGGCGAAATCGACGAGCTCGACGTCGATGCCCTCGTTCGCCGCGGCGTCGACGAAGGTCTCCCAGTAGGGGTCGCTGGCGCCGACGACGCCGAGCTTGACGGTGTCGTCGGAGGCCTTGTCCGACGACCCGGCGCAACCGGTGAGGGCGAGCGCGGCCGCGGTGATGGTGGCGACGAAGACGCCGGCTTTCTTCAGGTTCATGATTGCGGGTACCTTATCTGGTTCTCGGTCTCGAATTTCATTGCTCGCCGAGGATCTCGCGGCGGGCCACGACTCCCAGCCTGACGCAACCGCCCGGCATCGCGAAATCTTCGTGTCATAGGGCGTCATGCTCCGGGTCATGGGATACTGGGAGTGCCGCCACGATGCGGCCCGGCGGGCAGGCCGACACTTCGAACCATCGTTGAAAGGAACCCTCCGTTTCCATGAACCAGCGCGCTGATGCTCACCTCGAAGCCTGGAAGGCGAAGCAGGAGCTCGCCGAGCGGATGATCCCGCTGATCGGCCAGCTCTATCGAGACCACGACATCGTCATGTCCGTCCACGGCCGCAGCCTCGTCGGCGTCTCGCCGATCGAAATCATCCGAGCCCACAGCTTCGCCCGAAAGATCGACGACGTCGAGCTGCCGCTCGAGGAGACGGTGCGGGTGGTCGAGGGGCTCGCCGCCATTCAGCCCGGCCCCGCATCGGTCGACCTCGCGCTGCTCGCGGGCGGCTTCCGCGAATCGGGCCGCAGCGATATGGAGGCCTACCTGCGCGAGGTGCTCGCGCCCACCATCGGCGCCGAGCGCGGCACCGGCACCGATGTCGTGCTGTACGGCTTCGGCCGCATCGGACGCCTCCTCGCGCGCATCATCATCGACCACTCGGGCTCGGGCAACGGCCTGAACCTGCGCGCCATCGTCGTGCGCAAGGGCGCCGAGAACGACCTCGTCAAGCGCGCCAACCTCCTGCGCCGCGACTCGGTGCACGGCCCGTTCAACGGCACCATCCGCGTGCTCGAGGACGAAGATGCGATCCTCGCGAACGGCGTGCGCATCCAGGTGATCTATTCGAACGACCCGGCGAGCGTCGACTACACCGAGTACGGCATCGAGAACGCCGTGCTCGTCGACAACACGGGCCGCTGGCGCGACGCCGAGGGGCTCGGCCAGCATCTGCAGAACAAGGGGATCGCCCGCGTGCTGCTCACGGCGCCGGGCAAGGGCGACATGCTGAACGTCGTCTACGGCGTGAACAACGACAAGATCACCGACGAGCACACCATCGTCAGCGCCGCGTCGTGCACGACCAACGCGATCACGCCGGTGCTGAAGGTGCTGAACGACCGCTTCGGAGTCACGCGCGGCCACGTCGAGACGGTGCACTCGTACACCAACGACCAGAACCTCATCGACAACTTCCACAAGGGCGATCGCCGGGGCCGCTCCGCGGCGCTCAACATGGTGCTCACCGAGACCGGCGCCGCCAAGGCCGTCGCGAAGGCCCTCCCCGAATTCGAGGGCAAGCTCACCGGCAATGCGATCCGCGTGCCCACGCCCGATGTCTCGATGGCCGTACTCAATCTGCAGCTCGAGCAGCCGACCACCCGCGACGAGATCAACGAGTTCCTGCGCCAGGTCTCGCTGACCGGCGCGCTGCGCACGCAGGTCGACTTCGTCGAATCGCCCGAGATCGTCTCGAACGACTTCGTCGGCTCGAACCGCGCCGGCATCGTCGATGGCCTCGCGACCATCGTCACCGGCGACAGCGCCGTGCTCTACGTCTGGTACGACAACGAGTACGGCTACAGCTGCCAGGTGGTGCGCATCATCGAACAGCTCAGCGGCGTGCAGCCCCGGCGCTTCCCGGCGCTCGAGGCCTGACCCGCGCATCGTCCGCATTCCGGTAAATCGAAGAGAAGGGCCCAGCTCATGTCCGAGAAGTACCTCATCGGGGTCGATGGCTCCGAGCACAGCAAGAAGGCGCTCGCCTGGGGGCTCGCCCGGGCGACCGAGCGCGGCGCCGAGGTCGAGCTGCTGCACGTGGCCGACGACTCCTTCCTCTCGGAGAGCGTGGCATTCCTCTCCGAAGCCCAGAAGGCGTCCGAGCAGATGCTGCAGGCCGAGAGCGACTACGCGAAGCAGATCGGTTTCGCGGGCCCCATCGCGGGTACCGCGGTCGTGGGCCACCCCATCGCCGAGGTCGAGGAGGCGTCGAAGCGCGCCGACCTGCTGGTGCTCGGGGCCCACAGCGGCAGCCGATTCGCGGGGTCGCTCTTCGGCACCCGGGCGGTGAAGATCGCCGCCGTGGCGCATTGCCCCGTGGCGGTCGTGCCGGCCGAGTACGACGTGCGCCCCAACGCGGGCGTCGTCGTCGGCGTCGACGGCTCCGACGCCTCCCGCAAGGCGGTCGCCTACGCGGCCGAGGAGGCGTCGCGGCGCCAGGTGCCGCTCATCGCGGTCTACACCTGGATGCCGCCGCTCACTCCAGGGCTCGAGTACCTGTGGAGCGAGGAGCTCGTCGATTCCCAGAAGGCCGCCGCCGAAGAGGCCATCGCGATCGGGATCGCGGGTCTCGCGTCCCGCTACCCCGATCTCGAGGTCAAGCGCGAGATCATCCAGGCGTCGCCCGTGGCCGCGCTCGTGCAGGCTGCCGAAGGCGCGTCGCTGCTCGTCGTCGGCAGCCGCGGCCGGGGCGGACTCAGCCGCCTGCTGCTCGGCTCGGTCAGCCACGGGGTGCTGCAGGCGCTCCCGTGCCCCGTCATCGTGACGCGGAACTGATCACTGGCCGAGGCCGACGGAGCGGGCGGCGTTCCCCGCCCGCTCGAACAGCAGAACATCGGAGGAGCATGGCAGAGGTGCGCATCGAGCGCGTCGTGACGACCGGCAGCATCGGGGCGGGCAGGCCCGGGATGCCGCCGGAGGGCGTCGAGCTCGAGAACAATGTATGGATCGTCGGCGACGATTCCCAGGCGATCGTCATCGACGCCGCCCACGATGCCGACGCGATCGCTGCCGCCGTCGGCGATCGAGATGCGCTCGGCATCCTCTTGACCCACGGTCACGAAGACCACGTGAACGCGGCGCGCGCCGCTGCGGATCGCCTCGATACGCACCTCTATCTGCACCCCGCCGACCTCTTCCTCTGGGAGGAGGCCCATCCGGGGACGACTCCCGACTTCGAACTGGCCGACCGCGCGGCCTTCCTCATCGCGGGCACCGAGATCGTGACGGTGCACACCCCGGGCCATACGCCGGGGTCCGTGTGCTTCCTCGCGCCCTCGCTCGGCACCGTCTTCTCCGGCGACACCCTGTTCCAGGGCGGTCCCGGAGCGACCCGCTGGGAGTATTCGAGCTTCCCGCAGATCATCGAGTCGATCCGGGGCGAGCTCTTCACGCTGCCCGACGCGACGACCGTCCGCCCGGGGCACGGCGACGGCACGACCATCGCGGCCGAGCGCCGGGAGATTGAGGCGTGGCTCGCGCGCGGCTGGTGAGCGCACCCGATAGTCTTGCAGGACCGCGACGACGCGCACCCGTACCTCAGGGCCGCGCCGTCGTCGACGCCGCCCGCCATTGATCCCGGATAGGCGCCCACCCATGCAGCAGCTCTCCCCGATCCGCCGCAATCTCGCGCTCTTCGCGCTCGCGCTCGGCGGCTTCGCGATCGGCGTCACCGAGTTCGCGACCATGGGCGTGCTCCCCGAGATCGCGCGCGACCTCCTTCCCGGATTCGACGCCTCACCGGATACCGTCATCGCCCGGGCGGGAATGCTCATCACCGTATACGCGCTCGGCGTCGTCGTGGGGGCGCCGCTCTTCTCGGTGTTCGGCGCGCGCATGTCGCAGACGAGGCTCGCCTTCTGGCTGCTCGCACTGTTCATCGTCGGCACGGCCCTATCGGCCTGCATGCCGAACTTCGGCACCCTCGCGGCGTTCCGCTTCATCGCGGGGCTGCCCCACGGCGCCTACTTCGGGGTGTCCGCGCTGCTCGCCGCCCGCCTCATGGGCCCCGGCAGCCAGGGCAAGGGCGTCGCACTGTCACTCACGGGTCTCACGCTCGCCAACGTGGTCGGCGTGCCGCTCGCCACCTGGCTCGGCCAGGCCTTCGGCTGGCGGGCCGTCTACCTGCTCGTCGCATTCCTGTTCGCCGTCACGATGCTGCTCGTCGTGCTCTTCCTCCCCCGGTTCCCGGGCAACCCGAGCCGCAGCCCGCGGAGCGAGATCTCCGCACTGCTGAACCCCCGCATCTGGGTGCTCATCGGGGTCGGGGCGGTCGGTTTCGGCGGATTCTTCGCCGTCTACTCGTACATCGCCGAGGTCACGACCCGCGAGACGGGTCTCCCGGCCGGAGCCGTACCCTGGGTGCTCTCGACCCTCGGCATCGGCATGACGTTCGGCAACGTCTTCGGGGGCTGGGCGAGCGACCGCAACCTCAACCGCACCGCGCTCCTCGGCTTCGTCGCGTTCATCCTCTCGATGCTCGCCTACACGCAGCTCGCCGGCAGCGCGGTCGGGCTCATCATCGGCGTGCTGCTCGTGGGTTTCACCTCGTCGGTGCTGCTCCCCGCAGTCCAGGCCCGCCTCATCCGCATCTCGAACGAGGCCGCGCTCTTCGGCGCGGCGATCAATCACGCCGCCTTCAACGTCGGCAACGGCCTCGGCGCCTGGCTCGGCGGCCTCGCGATCGCGGGTGGGCTCGGTTACCTCGCCCCCGGCTGGGTCGGCGCCGCACTCGCCGCCCTCGGCGCGCTGCTGCTCGTGGTGAGCATCGCTATCGAGCGCCGCGATAAGGCGCGCGACCTCAACACCATCGGGCTTCCGACGATCCCGACCGATCCCGATCAGTAGCTCTGCGGTGCACCACCGGCGCTACGCTGGAGTTGCGATGCGCCCCGCCCGGCGCGACGAGCTCCGAGAGGAACCCCGCATGTACGTGAAGATCTGCGGCCTGCGCGAGGCCGGGGACGCCCGATTCGTCGCCGACGAGGGCGCCGACGCCATCGGCGTGGTGATGAGCCCCGGCAGCCCGCGCGACGCGAGCGAGGAGCAGGCGGCTTCGGTCGTCGCCGCGGTGCGGGGTACCGGGATCGACACCGTGCTGGTCGTCCGCGGTATCCCGGCGGCGGACGCCGCACGGACCGCGCAGCGCCTCGGCTTCGATGTGCTCCAGCTCCACGGCGGATACGACGCGGCTGACTTCGCTGCCGCAGGCCGCCTGATGCCGCGCCTGTGGCGCGCGGTCCCGATCTCGAGCGGGCTCCGCGCGGGCGAGTTCGGCGAGGAGCGCCTCCTCATCGACGGCGCGGTACCCGGGTCGGGCGAGACGTGGGACCTGTCGCAGCTGCGCGAGGGGGACGCGCCCGATCGGCTGGGTGGGCAGTGGCTGCTGGCCGGCGGCCTCGACGCCGAGAACGTCGGCGCAGCCGTGGCGCTCGTCGATCCCTGGGGCGTCGACGTATCGAGCGGGGTCGAGAGCTCGCCTGGCCGCAAGGATCGCGATCGGATACATCGGTTCATCACTGCCGCCCGAGGCGTACCGGGCGCCTAGTCTGGCGTTTCGATTCACTTCGTTGTAACCTATTCGTTATCTTTTGTGCGTCACACCGCACGGCTCGACAGCAGAAAGCTCGAATGACAGACACCCCCGCGCCCGGCGAACGATACCCGTCCCGCCGCACCCTCCGCGAACGCGCGGCGGCGGCATCGACGGAAGCACCCGCGGAGCCCCCGCTCGAAGCACTGCAGACCGAGGTCTCTCAGTCCGCCGCCTCGCAGGCGCTCGAGGGCGACGCGCAGGCGTCGACGACCGATCCCCCGACCGCCGATGCCCGAGAGGCCTCTCCGATCACCGCTTCGGTGCGCCTCCCGCTGCGCGAGCACAAGCCCGACGCCGCCGCTCCCGCCGCGAAGCCGCCCGCCCGCCGGCGCCCGACCTTCGCCCGGCGCTTCACCCAGGCATCGGCGGTCGCCGGCGTCGCCGCGTTCGTGCTCGCGTTCGCCCTCCCCGTGCTCGACAGCAGCGCCACCGAAGCCGCGGCCCCCGCCGCGAGCCAGCAGCGACTGTTCTCGGAGTTCTCCGGCGACGACCTCCCCGAATCGCTCGCCTCCGTCGACGCGGTCGAGGCCGTCGTCGCTGACGATTCGTCGCCGCAGCAGTTCGCGTTCCGCCCGCAGTCCCTCGTCAACTACCCGTTCGCCGCGCCGGTGATGCTCACGGATCCGTTCGGCTACCGCACGGCGCCCGTCGAGCAGTTCCACGATGCGCAGGATTTCGCTGCTTCCGAGGGCACGCCCATCCAGGTCATCGCCGACGGCACCGTGACCGAAGCGGGCCCGACGACCGACGGCTGCGGCTTCGGCCTCAAGGTCGAGCACACCATCGACGGCGCAGAGGTCACGAGCCGCTACTGCCACATGCAGTACAGCTCGCACGACTACGCGGTCGGCGACGTCGTGAAGATGGGCGACCCCGCGGGCAAGGTCGGCGCGACCGGCATGGCCTTCGGCGCGCACCTCCACCTGGCGCTGCGCGTGGACGACGAACCCGTAGACCCGATGCCCTTCCTCGCGAAGTACTACCGCATGGATCGGCCAGCGGAGACCCCCGCTCCGGCAGCGAAGTAGCGCGCCGCCGACGCGAACGGAACGGGCCCGGGAACCCGTGCGGCGCACTGGTTCCCGGGCCCGTTCCGCGCTTCCGCTCAGGCGCCCGATGCGCGCCCCGAGGTCGCCCGCACCCACGAGTCGAGCTTCGCGGCCGCACGGCCCGAATCGATCGCGTCTCCTGCACGCTCGTAACCGCGCGCGAGGCGCTCGAGCAGCGGCTGCTCGGCCGTCTCGGCGTCGCGCGCGAGATCGAAGGCGACGAGCCCGGCAGCGGCGTTGAGCAGCACGATATCGCGCACCGGCCCCCGTTCGCCGCCCAGCACCCGTTTCACCACCTCGGCGTTCTCGTCGGGCGTTCCGCCGACGAGGTCGGCCACCGAAGCGCGGGCGATGCCGAGATCGCGGGGATCGATGTCGTGCTCCGTCACCGCGCCGCGGCTGACCTCCCACAAGCGCGAATGCCCCGTCGTCGTCAGCTCGTCGAGCCCGTCGTCGCCGCGGAACACGAGCGCGGAAGCGCCGCGCAGCTGGAAGACGCCGACGAACAGCGGAACCTTCTCGAGATCTGCGATGCCGACGGCGGAGGCCTCGGGACGCACCGGATTGCACAGCGGGCCGAGGAAGTTGAAGACGGTCGGAATGCCGAGCTCCGCTCGCGGCGCGGAGACGTGGCGGAAGCCGGTGAGGAACCGCGCGGCATGCACGAAGGCGATGCCCGCATCGTCGAACGCTTCGCGCAGCCGATCCGCGTCCAAGGCCAGGTCGACCCCGAGCGCCGTCAGCACGTCGGAGGATCCCGAGAGGCTGCTCGCGGCACGATTGCCGTGCTTGACCACCGGCGCGCCGGCTGCGGCGGCCGTGATCGAGGCCATCGTCGAGATGTTCACGGTGCCGAAGCGGTCGCCGCCGGTACCCACGATGTCGAGCGACATCGCCGGCAACGAGATCGGTTCGGCCTCGGCGAGGATCGCGTCGCGGAACCCGATCACCTCGTCGACCGTGACGCCCTTCGAGTTCAGAGCGACGAGGAAGGCGCCGATCTGCGCGTCCGTCGCCGCGCCCGTCATGAAGGTCGTCATCGCCCAATCGGCCTGCGACACGCTGAGGTCGCCGCCGCTGAGCAGAGTCGTGAGAACCGTCGGCCAGTTGCGTTCATCGATCATGTGCCGATTCTACCGATCGACGAGGGGTGCTCGTCGGACGAACGAGGGGCGCCCGGCGTGCACGGACGGGCGCCTGAGCACGATAAGCTTGCTGAAGTACACGCAGAAAGTTCGGCGCGCCGACCCCCGATGAAAACGCACACCAAACTTTCAGCCATAATGGAGGGGTGACAACGACCACTATGAATACCAAGTCAGCCGTGCCCTCGGTGAAGCGACCGAATCTCGTCGCCGTCGGCACGATCGTGTGGCTCGGCAGCGAGGTCATGTTCTTCGCTGGCCTCTTCGCGATCTACTTCACGCTGCGCGCCATGAACCCGGAGCTCTGGGCCGAACAGACCGCGAAGCACAACTTCACCTTCGCGCTGATCAACACCCTGATCCTGGTCGCCTCCTCCTTCACCGCCCAGGCCGGCGTCTTCGCCGCCGAGAACGGCCGCCCCCGCCGCGCGAACGGCAAGCTGGGCACCGTCGAGTGGTTCTACCTGACCTTCTTCATGGGCGCGATCTTCGTCGCGGGCCAGTCGTTCGAGTACGCGACGTTCGTCTCCGAGGGCATCACCCTGTCCTCCGACCCGTACGGCTCCGCGTTCTACATGACCACCGGCTTCCACGGCATCCACGTGTCGCTCGGCCTGGTCGCGTTCCTGCTCGTCATCGGACGCCTCTACGCCGTCAAGAACTTCACGCACAAGGAAGAGACCACCGCAATCGTCGTGTCCTACTACTGGCACTTCGTCGACATCGTGTGGATCATCCTCTTCATCATCATCTACGTCCTCAAATAAGGATCAGGAGAAACCGGCATCATGGCTCGCGCCAAGAAGAATTTACGCAAGTCGGGTCGTCGCCACCCGCTCGCCACTGCTGCACTCGTCGCAGTCGGCCTGCTCGTCACCGGAGCCGCCTACACCGGCTTCAGCCAGACGTCCGCGACGGCCGAGATCGATCTCACCTCTCCTCAGACCATCGAAGAGGGCCAGAAGCTGTTCGCGGCGAACTGCGCGACGTGCCACGGCACCGGAGCGCAGGGCACCGATGACGGCCCGTCGCTGTACGGCGTCGGCGCGGCTTCGGTGAACTTCCAGGTCGGCACCGGCCGCATGCCCCTCGCCTTCCAGGGGCCGCAGGGCATGGTCAAGCCGCAGCAGTTCACCGAGGAGCAGACGCTCCAGATGGCCGCGTACGTGGCCTCGCTCGCTCCCGGACCCGGCCTGCCCGAGACCCAGTACCTCCAGGCCGACGGCGACATCGCGAGCGGTGGAGAGCTCTTCCGCATCAACTGCGCCATGTGCCACAACGTCTCGGCCGCCGGCGGTGCGCTCACCGAGGGCAAGTTCGCCCCGGCGCTCACCGGTGTCGCACCGACTCACATCTACGAGGCCATGGTCACCGGCCCGCAGAACATGCCCGTCTTCAGCGATGCGAACATCTCGCCCAGCGAGAAGGCCGACATCATCTCGTACCTCAAGTACATCGAGAACGCCCCCTCGGTCGGCGGCCTCACCCTCGGCTCGATCGGCCCCGTCGCCGAAGGCCTCTTCATCTGGGTGATCGGCCTCGGCGCGATCATCGGTCTCACCGTCTGGGTCACCGCGAAGTCGAACTAGTTTCGACCACGGCGCACAGATATCGACTAGTTCAGTAATTCAAGGAGCAACATGGCAGAGGAAGCGAAGTACAACGGCGACGAAAGCGCCGTTGTCGCCGCCCAGAGCCACGGCGGGGGTGAGAGCGTCGGTACGGCCGTGCTCTCATCAGACGCTGTTCAGAATCCGGGCCTTCCCCCGCACCGGAAGCGTGTCACCGACCTCGATCCGAAGCGCGAGAAGCGTGCCGAGCGCACCGTCTACACGCTCTTCTACATCTCGATCGCGGGCAGCCTCGGCGCGGTACTCGCATACATGTTCTTCCCGATCGAGTCGGGCGATCTCTCGGCCGTCCGGATGCACACGCTCTTCGTGGGCCTCGGCATGGCGCTCGCGCTGCTCGCCGTCGGTACGGGCGCGGTGCACTGGGGCAAGGCCATCATGGCCGACCACGAGTCGATCGATCTGCGCCACCCGGTGCCGAGCGACGCCCCGACCCGCGAGGCTTCGGCCGAGGTCTTCGAGCTCGCCGACAAGGAGTCGGGCTTCTCGCGCCGTTCGCTCGTGCGCAACAGCCTGCTCGGCGCGCTGATCGCCTTCCCGCTTCCCGGCATCACCCTGCTGCGCAGCCTCGCACCGCAGGATCGCGACCCGGTGCAGATCCTCAAGCACACGATGTGGACCGAGGGCACGCGACTCGCCCGCGACCCCTCCGGCATTCCGATCAAGGCCAGCGAGGTCACCATCGGCTCCGCATTCCATGTCATTCCCGAGAACCTCACCCACGAGGAGTTCGAGAAGCTCGGCCTCGACGAACGCGGCGGCAGCGACCACTTCCTCGATGCGAAGGCCAAGGCGATCGTGCTGCTCATGCGTCTCGACCAGAGCGAGCTCAAGGAGCTGCCCGAGCGCGAGGGCTGGTCGTACAACGGCATCGTCGCGTATTCCAAGGTCTGCACGCACGTCGGCTGCCCGGTCGCGCTCTACGAGCAGCACACGCACCACCTGCTCTGCCCCTGCCACCAGTCGCAATTCGACGTCTCCGAGCACGCGAAGGTCATCTTCGGCCCGGCGAAGCGTCCGCTGCCGCAGCTGCCCATCACCGTCGACGACGAGGGCTACCTGGTCGCGCAGAGCGACTTCCATGAACCCGTCGGCCCGAGCTACTGGGAGCGTCTCAAGTGACCAGCACCGTAACTGAAACCCCCGCGCAGAACGGCTCGAGCCGTTTCACCGCTGCTGCCGCGAACTACATCGACGAGCGCACCAAGATCGGCGTCGCCGTCAAGGAGTTCGGCCGCAAGGTCTTCCCCGACCACTGGTCGTTCCTCCTCGGCGAGGTCGCGCTCTACAGCTTCGTCGTCATCCTGCTCTCGGGCACCTTCCTGACGCTGTTCTTCCAGGCCTCCATGGCCGAGGTCGTCTACGACGGCCCGTACATGGGCATGAAGGGCGTCGAGATGTCCGCCGCCATGGCGTCGACGCTCGATATCTCGTTCTCGATCCGCGGCGGCCTCCTGATGCGTCAGGTGCACCACTGGGCTGCGCTCCTGTTCGTGGCATCCATCGGCCTGCACATGCTGCGCATCTTCTTCACGGGTGCGTTCCGCAAGCCGCGCGAGCTCAACTGGGTCATCGGCTTCGTGCTCTTCATCCTGGCGATGGCAGAGGGCTTCACCGGCTACTCGCTCCCCGATGACGTGCTCTCGGGCAACGGCCTCCGCATCATCGACGGCATCATCAAGGCGATCCCCGTGATCGGCACCTGGCTCTCGTTCCTGTTCTTCGGCGGCGAGTTCCCGGGCACGGCGATCGTCGGCCGCCTGTACATGCTGCACATCATGGTGCTCCCCGCGATGGTGATCCTGTTCGTCGCGCTCCACCTGGCGTTCGTGGTCATCCACAAGCACACGCAGTACCCCGGCCCGGGCAAGACCCAGCAGAACGTGGTCGGCTTCCCCGTGCTCCCCGTGTACGCGGCGAAGGCCGGCGGCTTCTTCTTCATCGTCTTCGGCGTCATCGTGCTGATCTCGTCGATCGTGGGCATCAATGCGATCTGGGCGTACGGCCCGTACGATCCCTCCCCCGTGTCTGCCGGTACCCAGCCCGACTGGTACATCGGCTTCGCCGACGGCATGCTGCGCCTCGTACCGCCGGGGCTCGAGACCGAGTGGTTCGGCTACACCTGGTCGTGGAACATGCTGCTCCCGCTGATCATCATCGGTCTCTTCATCGTCCTCGTCATGATCTACCCGTTCATCGAGGCCTGGGTGACCGGCGACCAGCGCGAGCACCATCTGCTCGACCGCCCGCGCAACGCCCCCACTCGCACCGCGATCGGCGCCGCAGGCGTCACCTTCTACGCGGTCATGTGGGCCGGCGCGAGCTCCGACCTCATGGCGACGCACTTCCAGCTCTCGATGGAGGGCGTGATCCACGCTCTGCAGGCCCTACTCATCCTCGGCCCGATCATCGCCTACTTCACGGCCAAGCGCATCTGCCTCGGTCTGCAGAAGAAGGATCGTTCGATCGCACTGCACGGTTACGAGTCGGCGCGCATTGTGCGCCTCTCGGGCGGCGAGTTCGTCGAGATCCACAAGGACCTGGACGAGTACGAGCGCTGGCAGCTCGTGAGCTACCACGACTACGCGCCGCTGATGCTGCGCCCGAACGACGATGGTCGCATCCCGTTCGGCAAGCGCCTCCGCGCCGGCTTCAGCCGTTGGTTCTTCGAGGACCGCATCGTTCCGCCCACGCAGGGCGAGATCGAGCAGGGCGGCCACCACTAGGCATCGTCCGTATTCTCGGGTGCGGCCCCGCAGGTTCATTCCTGCGGGGCCGCACCTGTGTGCGCACCCCCGGTGCGGCAATCTCAGTGCGGCAATCTCAGCGCGGCAATCTCAGTGCGGCAAACTCGATGCGGCAATCTCAGCGGCATCCCCGGCGCCGCACCGGTCAATTCACCGCACCCGCGAGAATCCACCTCGCCCGCCAGTACCACCAGGCCCGCCCAGTACCACCACGCCCGTGCTACCCCACCGGGCCCGCGAAACGCCCCCTATTAGCACGAGACGCCCCCGTGGATTCCGATCAGTACACCGTCGTCTCGTGCATAAGGGGCGCCTGAAGAGACAGGAACGGTGTTCGAGCGCCTCGAGCGACGTGCGTCGCCTCACGGCCTCGAGAATGCCATCGGGCTCACGGGCACACGGGCTCCCAGGTCTCCAGGCCTCCAGGCCTCCAGGCCTCCAGGCTGGCTCAACGGCACTCGTGAGGCGGAGAGCCCGGCTCCCCCTGCCGAGCCGCCGAGCACCGAGGCACGACTCCTTCGCCCCACCGGTCCTCGCCCCCACCGGTCCTCGCCCCCGCGGGGCGCATGATGAGCTGACGAACAGACGAACAAGCGAACAACGGGGCGCGGAGCATCCACCCGCGCATGCCGCCCAGCGGGGCTCCTACACGGGCTGCCCGCCGCCCTGATCACCGGGCGGGACACCGGACGGGACACCGAGCTGAGCGGCCGCAGCAGCGGCCAGGATCCGATCGAAGGCGGCCTCGCCGATCCGAGTACGCAAGTGCACGAGTTCGTCGTTCAGGGCGCCGCGCAGCGGTTCGTCGCGGGCTGCGGCGACGGCCTGGAGCACCATCAGACCGGGCCGAGATCCATCGGACGCTCCCCCGGCACCCAGCAGCGCTGCTGAGGCCTCGGAGAGGCAGGCGAGGAAGAGCTCCTGCTTACCGCTGAAGTTCGCGTAGAGGTGCGGTTGGGGCACGCCGGCGCGTGCGGCGATCGATGCGGTGGATGCGCCGTGATAGCCGAAGAGGCCGAACTCGATGAGTCCGGCCTCCAGAAGCTGCGCCCGATTCTCGCCGGGTCTGCGACGCGCACGTCGTGGCGCCATGGTCATCCCAGATCGAGGAGCTTGCGATAGTGTTCGCCGACGGCCTCGAACCCTCGATGATTGTAGAAGGAGCCGATGCGCGCGGTGGAAGCGGAGAGCTGGCGTACGCCGCGTCCCATGCAGTAGTGCTCGTTCGCATCGACGAGGCGATCGCCGACGCCGTGGGCGCGCGATGCCTCATCGACGACGATCTCCTGCAGGTGCGCCGTCAGGCCCGGCGCGTGCAGCAGCCGCGACACGGTCATAAGCGAGTAGCCGACGACCCGACCGTCGTGCTCGGCGACGAAGAGCACATTGGTCTCCTGGTCGCGGCGGCGCAGCACGTTGTCGTAGGCGACCAAGAACTCGTCGCGGCCGATCGGCTCGCGACCGGTGGAGAACTGCCGGGCCAGGTCGAAGACGAACTTCCCGTCTTCGGCCCGGCCTCGGCGAATCGTGATACTCACGTGCGGCGCCTCTTAGCGTGCGAAGTAGCCGCGGTAGTACTCGTACACCCAGCCGACGATGCTCACGAGGATGAGCGGCACGGCGAGGAACGTGAGCCAGAAATTGAATCCGACGCAGATTCCGAGCATGAACAGGGAGCAGGCTGCGGCGAGGAACATCGGCCACCAGCTCCAGGGGCTGAACTCGCCGATCTCGGGGTCGCCGTCATCGATGTCCGAGTCGTCGAGATCCTCGGTGAGGATGCCGCCCTGCTTCTTCTGCACGAGCATCAGGTACACGGCGATGAGACCCGCCAGGAATGCTGCACCGGTGATGGCCAGCGAACCCGCCCACTCGAAGTAGCTGTGGACCAGATAGTTCCAGACGGTGTAGACGGCACCGATGAGCGCGAAGTAGGCCGCGATCAACCAGAAGATGACGATACTTGACTTCATGACTGAATATCCTCAGTTCTAGTGCTTCTCGGCGAGCTCGCGTTCGAGCTCGCGACCGGGCTGGACGATGCCGCTGACCTCGGGGTGATTGAGATCGAACGCCGGGGCCTCCGAGCGGATGCGCGGAATCGAGGTGAAGTTGTGGCGCGGCGGCGGGCAGGAGGTCGCCCACTCGAGCGAGCGGCCGTAGCCCCACGGGTCGTCCACGGTCACCTTCGGTGCGCGGCGCGCGGTGATGTACACGTTCAGCAGGAACGGGATCATCGATGCGCCGAGGATCATGGCGCCGACCGTCGACAGCTGGTTGCCCCACGTGACGCCGTCCGAAGGCAGGTAGGTGTAGTAGCGGCGGGGCATGGCCATGACTCCGAGCCAGTGCTGCACGAGGAAGGTGCAGTGGAAGCCGATGAACAGCGTCCAGAAGTGGAGCTTGCCGAGGCGCTCGTTGAGCATCTTGCCCGTCCACTTCGGCCACCAGAAGTAGAAGCCCGCGAACATCGCGAACACGACCGTGCCGAAGACCACGTAGTGGAAGTGGGCGACGATGAAGTAGGTGTCCGAGATATGGAAGTCGAGCGCCGGCGACGCCATGATGACGCCGGTGAGGCCGCCGAAGATGAAGGTCACGAGGAAGCCGAGCGACCAGAGCATCGGCGTCTCGAACGTCATCGAGCCGCGCCACATGGTGCCGATCCAGTTGAAGATCTTCACGCCGGTGGGCACCGCGATGAGCATCGTCATCAGCGAGAAGAACGGCAGCAGCACGGAGCCGGTGACGTACATGTGGTGCGCCCAGACGGTCATCGACAGCGCGGCGATGGCGATCGTCGCGTAGACGAGGGTCTTGTACCCGAACATCGGCTTGCGGCTGAAGACCGGGAAGATCTCGGAGACGATGCCGAAGAACGGCAGCGCGATGATGTACACCTCGGGGTGGCCGAAGAACCAGAAGAGGTGCTGCCAGAGGATGGCTCCGCCCTCGCCGTTGTAGATCTGCGCACCGAAGATGCGGTCGGCGGCGAGGCCGAACATCGCAGCCGCGAGCACGGGGAAGACGACGAGCACGAGGATCGAAGTGATCAGCGTGTTCCAGGTGAAGATCGACATGCGCCACATGGTCATGCCGGGAGCGCGCATCGTGATGATGGTCGTGATGAAGTTCACGCCGCCCATGATGGTGCCGAAGCCGCTGATGCCCAGGCCGAGCACCCAGAGGTTGCCGCCGACGCCCGGGGAGAACGTGACGTCCGAGAGCGGCGCGTATGCGAACCAGCCGAACGATGCCGCACCCTGCGGGGTGAGGAAGCCGCCGACGGCGATCAGCGAGCCGAAGGAGTAGAGCCAGAACGCGAAGGCGTTCAGGCGCGGGAACGCGACGTCGGGGGCGCCGATCTGCAGCGGCATGATGACGTTCGCGAAGCCCGCGAAGAGCGGGGTGGCGAACATCAGCAGCATGATCGTGCCGTGCATCGTGAAGAGCTGGTTGTACTGCTCCTTGGTCGGAATGACCTCGAGACCGGGAGCGAACAGCTGCGCGCGGATCAGGAGCGCCAGGAGGCCGCCGATCATGAACCACACGACGGAGCTGATCAGATACATGTATCCGATCACCTTATGGTCCGTGGATGTCAACCACGAGACGATGACATTGCCCTTCTTCATCACTTCTTCTCGCTATTCGTCTGGTGTTCGTTCTCGGCCTTCGCCTCGTCGCTCTGGAAGTGAGCCTGGTTCGGGTTCAGTTCCTCGCCGGCGGTGCCGGTGTTGCCCTCTTCGCGCAGCGAGGCGACGTACGCGTCGTACTCGTCCTGCTCGACGACCTTGACCTCGAAGAGCATCATCGAGTGGTACTCGCCGCAGAGCTCGGCGCACTTGCCCATGAAGGTTCCGGTCTTCTCCGGAGTGAAGCTCATGTAGTTGGTCTGCCCCGGGATCATGTCCTTCTTGTACAGGAAGTCCACGACCCAGAACGAGTGGATGACGTCTCGTGTCTCGAGACGGATCTCGGTGGTCTTGTCGACCGGCAGGTAGAGCACCGGCACGGTCTCGGCCTTCGCCTCGCCGGTGTCATCGGTCTGCACCTGCACGCCCGAGAAGTAGACGTCGTCGTTCAGGTAGTTGAAGTCCCATGCCCAGCGCTTGCCGAACACCTCGACGACGTTCTCGGGATTGTCGTAGCGCGCCTCGATCTGCGACTGCTCCTGCGCGGTGAACGCGAAGAAGCCGAGGATCAGGAGGACCGGCACGACGGTGAAGAAGGTCTCGATCGGCATGTTGTACCGCAGCTGGACCGGCAGGCCGGTCTCGCCTTTGCGGCGACGGTAGACGATCGTGGCCCAGATGATCAGGCCCCAGGTGATGATGCCGACGATGAGCAGCACCGTCCAGGAGGTCACCCACAGGCCGGTGATGCCGTCAGTCTGGCTCGTGGCGCCCACGGATCCCTCGGGCAAGAAGCCGCGCTGCTGTTCGGGCGTGCAGCCCGCGAACGCCAGTGCAGCCGCAAGTGCCACCGGGGCCGCGACCCATTTCATTCGACGATTGGAACGCACCGCATACCTTTCGAAACTTTGTCGATACCTGCATAAGCTCAGGCGAAGCTGGTCATGTGTTACTTAGCTTAGCGCGAAGCTGAACGTTTCCCGAACACGGGAGGGGTGTCGCGGCGACTCGCGCGATTCGATCGTTCAGCTGAAGCTGTCGCCGCAGGCGCAGCTGCCCTCGGCGTTGGGATTATCGATCGTGAATCCCTGCTTCTGGATGGTGTCCTCGAAGTCGATCGAAGCGCCGTCGAGGTACGGAACGCTCATGGCATCGACGACGACCTCGACGCCGTCGTAGGCGACGACCGCGTCGTTATCGAGCTCGCGCTCATCGAAGTAGAGCTGGTAGATGAGGCCCGAGCATCCGCCCGGCTGCACCGCGATGCGCAGGCGCAGATCATCGCGCCCCTCCTGCGCCAGCAGGCTGCTCACCTTGTCGCGGGCGGCCTCGCTGAGCTTCACACCGTGCGCCTGCTCCGCGGCGCCGGTCTCCTCGGCAGCAATCGTTCCTGTAGTCATTCGACCCACTCCTTCAAGACTTGCACGTGAGGCTTCCCCTCAACTCTACCGCGCGGAGCCCGCCCGCAATGCTTCGATGTAGGCTGGTCCGGTATGCATGCGGTCGTATCGTGCGCCGCGTGCTGGATTCTTCGCGCGCGAGCGCATTTCGGAAGGGACGGGCGTGGCAGAGACGGGCGCTGAGGAAGTCGGCAACGGCAAGGAGAAGGCCACGGCCGGCAAGGGGCGGCCGACCCCCAGCCGCAAGCAGGCGGAGGCGGCGAACGCGCGCCCGATCGTCGGCTCCAAGGACAAGTCGGTGCTCAAGGAGCAGCGGCGGGCCCAGAACGAGGCGCGCGAGCGCGCCCGTATCGGCATGCTGCAGGGCGAGGAGCGCTACCTCATGCCCCGCGATCGCGGGCCGCAGCGCCGCTTCGTGCGCGACTACGTCGATGCGCGCTGGAGCATCGGCGAGTTCCTCATCCCCATGATGCTCGTCGTGCTGGTGCTCACCTTCATCCCGGGCACGCTGCAGCTCTACAGCCTCTACATCGTGTGGGGATTCGTCGGGCTCGCGGTGCTCGACGCGGTCCTCCTCGGCCTGCGCCTGCAGCGCAAGCTCACCGATAAGTTCGGCGAGGGCAAGGTCGAGAAGGGCTTCCGCTGGTACGCCGCGATGCGCGCGTTCCAGTTCCGCCCCATGCGCGCTCCGAAGCCGCAGAACAAGCGGGGCGCCTTCCCCTCCTGATCTCAGCGGCTCCGAACGAGAGCGGGGGCGCGATCCTGGATGTTCCAGGATCGCACCCCCGCTTCGTCGTTCACCGGCGCGATCTCGCGCGACCGGTCGGTCTTCGCTTTCTAGGCCCGGCTCCCCCGCCATCCGGCGCGCACCAGCCCGCGGTTGATGGCGCGCGCCCACAGCGGCCCCTCGTAGATGAACGCCGTGAAGCCCTGCACCAGCGTCGCCCCGGCCTGCAGCCGCGCGAGCACGTCGGCGGCATCGGTGACGCCTCCGACCGAGATCACGCAGAACCCGGCGGGCGCGGCGCGGGTGATGCGGTGCAGCACTTCGAGCGCTCGGCTCTGGAGAGGGGCCCCTGACAGCCCGCCGGAGCCCATCGCCTCGACCTCGTCGGCCGGGGCCGAGAGCCCGGTGCGCGCGATGGTCGTGTTCGTGGCGATGATGCCGTCGAGATCGAGGCGCACCGCGAGCGCCACGATGCCGTCGATCTGCTCGTCGCCCATATCCGGGGCGATCTTCACGAGCAGCGGCGTATCGCCCGCCGCCTGCTTGACCGCGGCGAGCAGCGGTTCGAGCATCTCGAGCTCCTGCAGTCCGCGCAGCCCCGGCGTGTTCGGCGAGCTCACGTTGACCGCGAGGTAGTCGGCGACCGGCGCGAGCCGCTCGGCGCTCCAGACGTAGTCGGATACGGCGTCTTCGACCGCGGTCACGCGGCTCTTGCCGATATTGACCCCGATGACGGGGCGGTGGCGATCGAGGCGGGCGCGTTCGATGCGCGGCAGCGCGGCCGCGGAGCCGCCGTTGTTGAACCCCATGCGGTTGATGAGGCCGCGGTCGTCGACGAGACGGAACATGCGGGGCTTCGGGTTGCCGGCCTGGGCGTGGCGGGTGAGCGTGCCGACCTCGACGTGGCCGAAGCCGATGCCGCCGAGGCCCATGATGCCCTCGGCGTTCTTGTCGAACCCGGCGGCCAAGCCGAACGGGCTCGGGAAGTCGATGCCCAGCGCGCGCACCCGCAGCGAGGGATCGGGCGCGCAGAAGCGCCGCACGATGCCGCCCGCGAAGGGCACGGCCCGGATCACGCGGAATGCCAGGTGGTGCGCGCGTTCGGGGTCCATGCGGCGGAGTACGGTCTGGAAGAGGAGCGGGTACAACCGCATGCGTCAGGCCTCCGAAGCCGTCGGGGCGGGCGATTCGCCTGCCGGGTGGGCACGCAATTCGGCGATTGCGGCATCGAAATCTGCCAACGATTCGAAGGCCTGGTAGACACTCGCGAAGCGCAGGAAGGCGACCTCGTCGAGCTCGCGCAGGTGCGGCAGTACTGCGAGCCCGATCTCGTTGGCGTCGAACTGAGCGATGCCGGTGGCGCGCACCGACTCCTCGACCTGCTGCGCGAGCACCGCGAGATCGGCGTCGGTGACCGGGCGCCCCTGGCAGGCCTTGCGCACCCCACTCATGACCTTTTCGCGGCTGAAGGGCTCGACGACGCCCGAGCGTTTGATCACGGTGAGGCTCGCGGTCTCGGTCGTCGTGAAGCGCCGGCCGCACTCCGGGCACTGCCGGCGACGACGGATCGAGAGCCCGTCATCGGCGGTGCGGGAGTCGATGACGCGGGAGTCGGGGTGGCGGCAGAACGGGCAGTGCATGATCAGCCCTCCTTCGCAGTGGTCTCGGGGGCCGAGACGGTTTCGAAGCGCGCGCTCACGGCCTCGCCGTGGGCGGGGAGCCCCTCGGCGCCCGCGAGTGCGAGCAGCGGCGTCTCGACCGCGGCGAGTGCGGCGCGGTCGTACGAGATGATCTGCTGCGGCCGCAGGAAGGTGTGCGCGCCGAGCCCGGCCGAGAAGCGTGCGGTGCCACCGGTCGGCAGCACGTGATTCGACCCCGCGAGGTAGTCGCCGAGGCTCACCGGAGTGTAGCCGCCGACGAAGATCGCGCCCGCATCGCTGATGTCGCCGAGCACGGCCTCGTCGTCGCCGGTCTGGATCTCGAGATGCTCGGGGCCGTAGGCGTTGCTCACGCGAGCGGCGGTCGCGAGGTCGTCGACGAGGATGATCGCGGACTGCGGACCGCCCAGCGCGATCGCCACGCGGTCGGCGTGCCTCGTGCGCGGTGCGCGCCGCGCGATCTCCTCGGAGACCCGCGCCGCGAACGCCTCGGAATCGGTGACGAGCACGGAGGCCGCGGCTTCGTCGTGCTCGGCCTGGCTGATGAGGTCGGCCGCGACGAACGCCGGGTCGGCCGTGCCGTCGGCGATGATCAGGATCTCGGTGGTGCCGGCCTCCGAATCGATGCCGACGAGGCCGCTCACGACGCGCTTCGCCGCTGCGACGAACACGTTGCCCGGCCCGGTGACGACGTCGACGGGTTCGAGGCCGATGGCGGGGACTCCGTGAGCGAACGCCGCGATGGCCCCTGCGCCGCCGATGGCGTACACCTCGTCGACGCCGCACAGGGCGGCCGCCCAGAGCACGGCGGGATGCGGGAGGCCGGAGTTATCCGCCTGCGCGGGCGAGGCCAGGGCGAGGCTCGGCACCCCGGCGACCTGGGCCGAGACCGCGTTCATGATGACGGACGACGGATATGCGGCCTTGCCGCCGGGAGCATAGAGGCCGACCCGCGACACGGGCTGCCAGCGCTGGCGGATCTCGGCGCCGTCGGCGAAGCGGGTGACCTGCTCGGCGGGCACCTGGGCGGCCGAGCCGCGGCTCAGGCGCGCGATCAGCTCGGTGAGCGCCGCCTCGACCTCCGGCGGGCAATCGGCGAGCGACTCGGCGATGGCCTCCGCCGGCACGCGCAACGCATGGCCTTCCACTCCGTCGAAATCCCGTGCCTGCTCGCGGAGCGATTCCTCGCCGCGCTCGGCGACGTCGGCGACGAGCGGGCGCACCCGCTCGACCGCGGTCCCGGCATCGAGCGCTGCGCGCGGGACCAGTCGGAGCAGGTCGGTGCGGGAGAGCTCCCGCCCTCGAAGATCGATAGTTCGCATCACTCGTCCATTCTACCGATCGGCGGGCGCGAGCATTCCGAGCCAAGCGAGCTCGCGCGCACCGGCGACGAGCGCCTCCGCGGCGGCTCCGGCATCGACCTCGAGGATGGTCGCGAGGGCGTCTGCGATCTGCCCGAGGCTCAGCTCCCCGTCGCAGGCCCCGACGGCGGCGGCGAGCAGAGTGTCGGCCGTGACGCGGCGGGCGATCGGCCGGTCGGTGATCAGCGTGATCGCGGTCGGCGCTTCCTCGCCCGGCCGGTGGATGCGCTCTTCGACGACGGCCGGGTCGACCGCCCAGTGCGCGGCGAGCACTGCCGCATCGGACATGCGCGCGGCGGTGACGCCCGCTGCGAAGGCGTGCTGCATCAGGGATCCGAGTCCCTCATCTGCATACCGCCCCTCCGCCTGGTCGACGTGCACGAGCGCATCTGCCCGCCCGCCGCCCGGAGCGTCGGGGCCCTCCCGGCGCACGCGCACCGCGCCGAGCCCGATCGATACGATACGGCGCGCGGCGAAGTCGTCCAGCCATGCCTCCATGAGGCGCTCGTATTCGGCATCGCCGGGTCGGGCCCCGCCGTCGCGCGCCCAGGTCTCGGCGTACTGCTCGGGCGAGAGGCGATCCCTCTCGATCACCCAGGCCGACACCGGGCCGGCCGTTCGGGCCGCGGCGTCGACCCACCCCCGCACCCGCTCGAGGCCGTTCGCGCCCCACGGCGACTCCCAGTTGGCGAGGCAGACGAGCTGGCCTCCCGGTGAGAGCAGCCCGGGAGCCCCGCTCACGACCCGTGCCGCGAGCTCGTCGCCGACGAGACCGCCGTCGCGGTACTCGTAGATCGGCGCATCGGAGCCCCGCGGGGTGATGACGAACGGCGGGTTCGAGAGCACGAGGTCGAAGCTCTCCCCCGCCACCGGGGCGAAGAGGTCGCCCCGGCGGAACTCGATGAGGCCGCCCACCCCGTTCAGCCGCGCGTTCGCCCGCGCGATGCGCAGCGCGCGCTCGGAGATGTCGGTCGCGACGACCGGCCCGCGCAGGGCGAGGTGCATCGCGACGATGCCGCAGCCCGTTCCGAGGTCGAGGCCGCGTGCGACGGCGCCCGCGGGAGCCTGGGCGATGAGCGACCGGGTCGCACCGCCGACGCCCATCACGTGGTCGGGGCGCGCCGGGCCGCGCCGCAGCTGATCGTCGAGGTCGGAGAGCACGATCCATTCCTGCGGCTCGGTCGCGACGGCGTCGGCGATGCGCACGGGGTTCAGCGAGAGCGCGGCGCGGAAGGCACCGGCTCCGGAGCCCTCGCCGGTGTCGGAATCGACGAGTCCGAGCCCGGCCGCGCCGGCGGCGCCGAGCTCGGGCAGCGCCGCCTCGATCTCTTCGGCAGCGGCGGATTCGCCGAGCAGGAACACCCGCACGAGCGTCGCCAGCGCCGACCCCTCGCGCGCGGCGAGCACCCGCCGGGCGGGGGCGAATACTCCGCGCTGCCGGGCCCCGTCGGCGGCGGGCCCGAGCAGGGTCTCCACCGCGCCGGCCGAGTATCCGGCGGCTTTCAGGTCGGCGCGCAGCAGTTCGATCAGGCTCTCATCCACGCCACCAGAGTATCGACCCCGCGCTCGCCCGCGACGTCATTCGGAGACGAGAGCCCGTTCGGATGGAAGCGCACCGATTCATCCGAACGAGCTGCAGGATCCGAGCGAGGTCGCACCGGGACTCGCACGGGCACAGGCAACCCCGCGCCCGCGCCCGCTCAGTAGGCGAAGGTGATGCGCTCGCGGCGGTGCTCCGCCGCCTCGACCTCGTCGACGACGGCGACGCCGAAGTCGGCGCCCGAAATCTGCGACTCCCCCGCATCGTCGACGAGCAGCACGTCGCCGCCGACCCGGTACTCGCCGCGGTACTCGCCCGCCGCGAAGGCGCCGAATCCACCGGCCGGGCTCACGTAGAACCAGTCGAGGTTCTCGGGCGCGGCCCGCAGGTCGTCGAGCACGCCGCTCATCTCGGCGGCCTCGGCTGTGAACGCCTCGGGGAAACCGGGGGCGTTCATCACGAGGTCGCCGCCCTCGGACTGCAGCAGCGATCCCGCGCCGCCGATGACTCCCAGGCGCACGCCGGCCGCCGCCGCCTCCGCTGCGAGGGCGGCGATCGCCGGGCGTACCTGCCCGAGCATGTCGCCGCGCGGCGAGATCGCCGCGATCACGACGTCGGAGCCCTCGATGGCCCGGGCGCGGGCGGCCTGATCGGCGATCGAACCGCGACGGTACTCCACGCCGCCGATCTGCTCGGCGACCTCGCTCCGGCTCAGGCTGCGCGCCTCGAGCCCGCGCACGGCGGCCGCCTCCAGGATGTGCGCCCCCGCGTAGCCGCTTCCGCCGATCACCGTCAACGTCGTCATGTCCAGTCTCCGCTCTGTCGTGGCTCGCGCCGTGGTTCTCACCTCGCAGATTACTCCTGCCGGCGGGGCTGAGCGAACGCGGTCGGCGGCTCCGGGGGCCGCCGCCCGCGGCGCTAGGCGAAAGCGCGGTCGAGCGCCGTGACCGGTGCGGGGAGCCGGCTCTCCCCCATCAGGAAGCGATCGACCGCCGCAGCCGCCGCCCGCCCCTCGGCGATGGCCCACACGATCAGCGATTGACCACGACCGGCGTCGCCGGCGACGAAGACGCCGTCGGCCGACGTCGAGAAGTCGGGCTGCCGGGCGAACGCTCCGCGCGTCGTCATCGGCAGGCCGTCGTCGGCGCCGCGGATCGCCTCGGGGCCCGTGAACCCCATCGCGATCAGCACGAGGTCGGCGTCGATGAGATGCTCGGTGCCGGGAGTCGGGAGGCGCCCGGCCTCGGTGTACGCGGTCTCGGCGACGCGGAGCGCCCGCACGGCACCGCGCTCGTCGCCGACGAACTCGACCGTCGATGCGAGGTAGCGGCGTTCGCCGCCCTCCTCGTGCGAGCTCGACACCTCGAACACCGCAGGATGCACGGGCCACGGCTGATCGTCGGAGCGGGAGACCGGCGGCCGCCTGCCGATCGCGAGGTTCACGACCGATGCGGCGCCCTGGCGGAGCGCCGTGCCGATGCAGTCGGATCCGGTGTCGCCTCCTCCGATCACGACGACGCGCTTGCCGCGCGCATCGAGCTCCGGCGGTACGTCGCGACGGTTCTGGGCGGTCAGGTACTCCATCGCGGTGCGGATGCCGGTGAGGTCGCCGCCCGGAAGGTCGAGGCCGCGCGGAACCGTGGCCCCGGTCGCCACCACGACGGCGTCGAATCGCCGGCGCAGCTCCTCCCAACCGAGGTCGCGCCCGATCTCGATACCGCAGCGGAACCGCGTGCCCTCGGCTTTGAGCTGCTCGATGCGGCGCGCGACGAGCTGCTTCTCGAGCTTGAAGTCGGGGATGCCGTAGCGCAGCAGGCCGCCCGGTTCCTCGTCGCGCTCGTAGACCGCGACCGTGTGACCCGCGCGCGTCAGCTGCTGCGCGGCGGCGAGCCCGGCCGGGCCCGACCCGATGACGGCGACCGTGCTGCCCGTGAGACGCGCGGGCGGCTGCGGCTGCACCCAGCCGTTCGCGAAGCCCTCGTCGATGATGCTGTTCTCGATCTGCTTGATCGTGACGGCCGGCTGGTTGATGCCGAGCACGCACGCCGACTCGCATGGCGCCGGGCATGCGCGGCCGGTGAACTCCGGGAAGTTGTTGGTCGCGTGCAGGCGTTCGAGCGCCTCGCGGCCTCGTCCGCGCTGCACGAGATCGTTCCACTCGGGAATCAGGTTGCCGAGCGGGCATCCCTGATGGCAGAAGGCGACGCCGCAGTCCATGCAGCGCGAGGCCTGGCGCGCGACCATCTCGGGGTTCGCCGGGTCGACCACCTCGCGCCAGTCGAGGAGGCGCAGAGCGACGGGCCGCTTGGGGGCGAGCTCGCGATCCCTGGTCTTCAGGAAGCCGTGCGGATCAGCCATGGGTGGCCTCCAGGATCTCGGCCCAGACCCGATCGCCGTCGGGGTCGGTGCCGTTCTCGCCGGCGCGACTGCGGATCTCGAGCACTCTCGAGTAGCCGCGCGGGATCAGTCGGGTGAATCGTGCGAAGGCGGTTTCGGGGTCGGCCGCGATCTGCGCGAGCAGCGCGGCGGCCCGGGGCGAGCCCGTCTGCTCATGATGCCGTTTCAGGAGTGCGCGTACCCGCTCCCGCAACGGAAGGAGGGCAGCGTCCGGTACTCCCGGGTCTCCTGGCAGCCCCGGCCCGCGTGCGAGCGTGGCCACGAGGAGCGCGCCGCTCGCGACCTCGGCAGCGTTCAGATCGGCCCGGTCGAGGTCGAGGACGACCGCTTCTCCGCCCGACATGCCGGCGCCGATATTGCGGCCGGTCGGCCCGATGATCAGGGCGAAGCCACCGGTGAAGTATTCGAGCGCGTGGTCGCCCGTTCCTTCGACCACGGCGGTGGCCCCGGAGCCGCGCACGAGGAACCGCTCGCCGGCGCTTCCGGCGATCCAGAGGCTGCCGGCCGTGGCGCCGTAGCCGATGGTGTTGCCCGCGATGACATCGGATTCGGCGCCGTCGGCGGGCGTCGGCGCCTCGGGATGCGGCCTGATGACGATCTCGCCGCCCGACAGTCCCTTGCCGACGTAGTCGTTCGCGTCGCCGATGAGCCGCACGGTGATGCCCGGCGGCAGGAAGGCGCCGAGCGACTGCCCGGCGGAGCCCGTGAGGGTGATGTCGATCGTCTCCGGTGCGAGGCCCGCGGCTCCGTGGCGCTTCGTCACCTCATGGCCGAGCATCGTGCCGACCGTGCGGTCGGTATTGCGCACGGGCAGATCGATGACGACCGGTTCGCGGCGCTCGAGGGCGTCCGCGGACATCTCGATCAGGGATCGGTCGAAGTGCGCTGCGAGGTCGTGCTCCTGCTCGCGCCCGTTCCGGCGCGGCTCCTCGGGCGGGAACTCGGGCCCGCGCAGGATCGGCGTCAGGTCGAGCCCCTCGGCCTTCCAGTGCCGGATCGCCGCATCGACGTCGAGCGCCGCCGTGTCTCCGACGGCTTCCGCGATCGAGCGGTAGCCGAGGGACGCGAGGATCTCGCGCACCTCTTCGGCGATGAAGCGGAAGAAGTTCGCGACGTGCTCGGCGCGCCCCGTGAAGCGCTCGCGCAGCTCGGGGTTCTGCGTCGCCACGCCGACCGGGCAGGTGTCGAGATGGCAGACGCGCATCATGATGCACCCGGAGACGACGAGCGGCGCGGTCGCGAACCCGAACTCCTCGGCGCCGAGCAGGGCGGCGATGACCACGTCGCGGCCCGTCTTGAGCTGCCCGTCGACCTGCAGCACGACCCGCTCGCGGAGGCCGCCCAGCATGAGCGTCTGCTGGGTCTCGGCGAGCCCGAGCTCCCACGGGGAGCCGGCGTGCTTCAGCGAGTTCATCGGGCTCGCGCCCGTACCGCCGTCGTGCCCCGATACGAGGATGACGTCGGAAAGGGCCTTGGCCACGCCCGCCGCGACCGGGCCGATGCCCGACTGCGACACCAGCTTGGTCGAGATGCGCGCGGCCGGGTTCGCCCGTTTCAGGTCGAAGATGAGCTGCTTCAGGTCTTCGATCGAATAGATGTCGTGGTGCGGCGGTGGCGAGATGAGGCCGACTCCCGGAGTGGCGTGGCGCGTGCGGGCGATCCAGGGGTACATCTTCTGCGGCGGCAGCTGCCCGCCCTCGCCGGGCTTCGCTCCCTGAGCCAGCTTGATCTGGATCTCGTCGGCGTGGGTCAGGTACATCGAGGTGACGCCGAAGCGCCCCGAGGCGACCTGTTTGATCGCACTGCGGCGCCGCGGATCGAGCAGGCGGTCTTCGGCCTCGCCGCCCTCGCCGGTATTCGATTTCGCGCCCAGCGAGTTCATCGCGATCGCCAGGGTCTCATGGGCCTCGGGCGAGATGGAGCCGTAGCTCATCGCCCCCGTCGCGAAGCGCTGCACGATCTCCGAGACGGACTCGACCTCCTCGAGGTCGACGGGCGGGCGCTGCGGCGCGAACGCGAAGAGCCCGCGCAGCGTCATCAGGCGGTGCTGCTGCTCGTTCACCCGTCGCGTGTACTCGGTGAAGATCTCGCGCCGGCCGCTCTGCGTGGCGTGCTGCAGCTTGTAGATCGTCTCGGGGTCGAAGAGGTGGGGCTGCTCGCCCCGGCGCCAGCGGTACTCGCCGCCGGTCTCGAGCCGCTGGTGCGCGAGCGGCGCCGAGTCGTCGGGGTATGCAGCGCGGTGGCGCACCGCGACCTCGGCCGCCAGCACGTCGAGGCCGACGCCGCCGAGCTTCGTGGCGGTGCCGGTGAAGTAGCGGTCCACGATCTGCCGGGACAGGCCGATGGCTTCGAAGGTCTGCGCCCCGCAGTACGACGCGACGGTCGAGATGCCCATCTTGCTCATGATCTTGAGCATCCCCTTGCCGAGGGCCTTGATGAGGCGCGCGATCGCCTCCTCCTCGGTAAGGCCGGGGAGCGTCCCGTCGCGCACGAGCAGGCCGACGGTCTCCATCGCGAGGTACGGGTTCACCGCGCCCGCGCCGTAGCCGATGAGGGCAGCGACCTGGTGCACTTCGCGCACGTCGCCGGCCTCGACGATGAGCGAGGTGCGCATGCGCTGCCCTTCGCGGATCAGGTGGTGATGCACCGCCGCGACCGCGAGCAGGGAGGGCACCGGTGCGAGATCCTTGTTCGAATCCCGGTCGGAGAGGATCAGGAAGTCGGCGCCGGCCTCGACGGCGGCGCTCGCTTCGAGGCACATCGCGTCGAGGCGGTCCGCGAGCCCCGCTGCGTCGGTGTCGACCGGGTAGAGCCCGCGGATGGTGACGGCGCTCTCGCGCACGGGGTCGTCGCGCCAGGCGTCTCGGAGGCCGCCCGCGCGGCCGGTGCCGCCGGCGGAGTGCGCTCGGGGCTCGCCGAGGTGCTGCAGGCGGGCGAGCGCGGTGTTGTCGATGACCGGGAAGTCGAGCACGACCTGCCTCGCGTGGTCGGCGGAATGCGCGAGCAGGTTCGCCTTCGGCCCGATGCTCGTCACGAGGCTCGTCACGAGTTCTTCGCGCAGCGCGTCGAGCGGCGGGTTGGTGACCTGGGCGAACTGCTGCACGAAGTAGTCGCTGAGGAGCCGCGGACGCTCGGAGAGCGCCGCGATCGGCGTGTCGGTGCCCATGGCGGCGATGGGTTCGGCACCGTCGCGCGCCATCGGCGCGAGCAGCAGCCGCACCTCCTCCTCCGTGTAGCCGAAGGTGCGCTGACGCCGCTCGATCGAGGCCGGCGGGTGCACGAGCCGTTCCCGCTCGGGCAGCTCGTCGAGCCGGATGCGGCCCCGGGCGAGCCACTCGCCCCAGGGCGCGAGCCCCGCGAGTTCGGCCTTCACCGCGGCATCGTCGCGGATCTCGCCGGTCGCGAGATCGACGGCGAGCATGCGCCCCGGCCGCAGGCGCCCGCGGCGGATCACTCGCGCCGGCGGGAGATCGAGCACACCGGTCTCGCTGCCGATGACGAGGAGGCCGTCGTCGGTCACGAGGAAGCGGCCGGGCCGCAGACCGTTGCGGTCGAGCAGCGCGACGAGCTCGTCGCCGTCCGTCGCGATCATCGCAGCCGGCCCGTCCCACGGCTCCATCACGAGGGAGTGGTACTCGAGGAAGTCGACGAGATCCGCGGCGAGCCCGGTCTCCGATTCCCAGGCCTCGGGCACCATCATCGCGAGCGCGTGCGGCAGTGAACGGCCGGCGTGCACCAGGAGCTCGAGCACCTCGTCGAAGCTCGCGGAGTCGCTGCCGCCTTCGGTGCAGATCGGGAGCAGCCCGTCGATGCCCCCGAGCGCCGGGGACGCGAGCTGCGCCTCGCGGGCCCGCATCCAGTTGCGGTTGCCGCGCACCGTGTTGATCTCGCCGTTGTGCGCGACGAGGCGCAGCGGCTGCGCGAGGTGCCATGACGGGAAGGTGTTCGTCGAGTACCGGGAGTGCACGATCGCGAACCGGCTCGTGAAGCGTTCGTCGCTGAGCTCGGGGAAGAAGCCGGGAAGCTGCAGCGTCGTGACCATGCCCTTGTACACGATGGTGCGGCTCGAGAGCGAGGGCAGGTAGCACCCGGTCTCGTGCTGCACGCGCTTGCGCACGCGATAGGCGCGCAGCTCGAGCTCCGACGGAGCGAGTGCGCGGCCGGGCGACGGCGCGAGCACGAGCTGCTCGATGCAGGGGCTCGCGGCACGAGCGCCCTCGCCCAGGATCTCGGGGCGTACGGGCACCTGCCTCCAGGCGATCGCGTCGAGCCCTTCCTCCGCTGCGATCGCGGCGATGCGGTACTGCACGGCGCGCCGCTCGGTCGACAGCCGCGGCAGGAACGCCAGCCCGGCGGCGTACGCGCCGGGGGCGGGCAGCACGACCTCCGGCTGTTCGGCGGCAAGCTGCTCGCGCAGCAGCACATCGGGGATGTCGCTGAGGATGCCGGCGCCGTCGCCGGTGCCCGCATCCGAGCCGACGGCGCCGCGGTGCTCGAGGTTCTCGAGCGCGCGCAGTGCGAGCGAGACGATGCGATGGCTCCGGGCGCCGTCGAGCGACACGACCGAGGCGAGGCCGCAGGCGTCGTGCTCCTCCGTCGGATCGTACAGTCCGGTCGCCTGCGGCGGCACGCGGCCGCCGGGGCTCGTTCGATCTGTGCGCATGCGATGTCCTCCCGGTCGATGGGACATCGTCGGCCCGAGTTGAGCCGCACCTCTGGGGTGCTTCAGGACTTCGACGTCCGCCAGAAGCACGGCGGCTGGAGATTCAACGGTAGCACTCGTTTGTTCGCTGAAAACCTATCTTTTCTGCAGTTCATTGCTCGCATTCTGCCATCAGCACGATCATGACGCAGATTCTTCGGTAGATCGATCCAAGAACCGAATCACACCGTCGCCCGAAACCGGCGCGAAACAAACATTTTCCGGCACCGAAACAACGCGCAGCGCCGCAGGCCCCGGCGATCCGGAGGCTGCGGCGCTGCGACGGCCCAGCTGGGGACGAATGCGTGATCTGGTGCGGACTACTCGGCGGTGAAGCTCGAGACGTCGCCCACGAGGCGCGTGTGGTCCTCGGGCACCGGCTCGACGGCTGCGCGCGCGACCTCGGCAGCGAACTCGGCGACGTTGTACAGCCTGCCCGCCTGTTCGCGCCGCTCTTCGATCGCGCCCGGGTTCATGCGGTTGAGCAGCGTCGCGGTGACAGTGCCCTCGATCATGTCGCCCGAGACCACGACGAAGCCGATGCCGCGCGCCTCGAGCTCGCCGATGCGCTCGCGCAGCGCGTCTTCGCCCGCGCGCTTCGACTCGGCGACCGGAACGTACTCGGCCATGGTCGGGGTGGTGCGGATGAAGTGCGCCTGATGGCTCGTCACGAATACGACGCGCGATCCCTCGCCCATGAGCGGCAGCGCCGCGTCGAGCACCGAGAGCTGCGCATCGCGGTTGAGCTTCAGAGCGTAGTCCTCGGCCATGCCGCCCTCCATGCCGCCCGATGCGTTGAGCACGAGGATGTCGAGCCCGCCGAGCTCCTCGCGCACGGCCGCCATCATGCCCGCGACCGACTCGGGGTCGGTGAGGTCGGCCCCCTGCACCAGGGCGCGCACGCCGTTCTCGCGCAGCGCGGCGGCGAGCTTCTCGGCCCGCGGCGCCTTGTTGCGGAAGTTCACGACCACATCGGCGCCCGCCTCGGCGAAGTAGCGCACGGTGTCGGCGCCGACGCCTCGGGACGAACCGGTCACCAGCGCGCGGCGGCCGCTCAGGCTGCCGGGTTCAAGAATCTGAGTCAACGAAAGCTCCTCGTCGTTTCGAATGGATGCCTCCAGCGTAATGGAACCGCCATGCATCGCAGGGGTGTCGCCCCCGACGCGAAACGAGTACGCTGAAAATCACGGCAGGGTCGCCTCGAGAGTCGAGTCGCCCCGTCGACCCATCGCCGCAGGTGGCGCGAGCAACGAGGAGGTCCTCATGGCCGACCGGACGTTACGAGGCACACGCATCGGGGCTACGAGCCTCCAGGGAGAGGTGGGCGTCGAGCTCTCACCGCGGCGGCCGGTGGAGTATCTCACCGACCGCGGTCGCCGATTCACGGTCATGTTCGACGCCGACGCGGAACCGCCCACCGAGTGGACCGAGCTGAAGAGCGGCGAACTCGGCTTCCTCGACGACGAGGCCGGGCGCACCGCCCGCGCCGAGTTCGCCGAGAAGGAGTCGTCGCAACGCACGCCGTGGGACATGCTCATCGAGCGCCGCTCGCGCGAGGAGCTCGAAGAACTGCTCGAGGAGCGGCTGCAGCTGCTCCGCGCACGTCGCGGCAGCGTATAGGCGGTTCGCCGGGCGACGGCCTACCCGCGCGGAGCCGCCCGCATCGCGATGCGCATCGTGACCGGTACGAGCAGGCCGAACGCACCCACCGCGAGCCAGAACCCGGCGATCGCGGCGCCGAAGCGCAGCGCCGGAGTCTCGCCGGTGACGAGCGGCACTTCGGCGACCATCGCCCCCGCGGTGTGGGGTGCGAGGGCGTCGATGCTCTGCCCGTTCGGCAGCACGATCGCGCTCGTGCCGACGGTCGAGATGTTCACGAGCGCGCGCCCGGTCTCGACGGCGCGCAGCCGTGCGATCGCGAGCTGCTGCGCGCTCTCGTCGGTGCGGCCGAAATCGGCGTTGTTCGTCTGCGCGAGGATGACCTCGGCGTCATCGCCGACCATCGCGACGGCCTGCTGATCGAAGATGATGTCGAAGCAGATCGCGAGCCCGGCCTGCACGGGGCCGCTCGGCGTGTCCACGCCGAACGCCGCGGGCCGGGTGCCGGGGGTGTAGTCGAGCTGCACGAGGTCGATGAGGTCGGGCACGATGGCGTGGAAGAACTCGCGGTTCGGCATGTATTCGGCGAACGGCACCGGGTACCGCTTGTCGTAGCGCACGCCCGTATCGCCCTGCGCATCCCACACGAGCGCGCTGTTCGTGAAGACGTCGGCTCCGCCCTCGCTGTCGCGCAGTACCGAGCCCAGAACGATGGGCGCCCCCGCCCGCGCCGCGAGCCGTTCGATGCGCTGGGAGTTGCGGGGGTCGCTGCGCACCTCGAACTCGGCGCTGTTCTCGGGCCACACGATCACGTCCACGCTCTCGCCGCGCGCTTCGAGCTCGTCGACGAGCCGAGTCGTCGCATCGAGATGATCGCGGATCACCGACCCCGACTCGCGGTCGTCGAAGATCGCCGACTTCGAATTGCCCTGCACCGCGGCGACCCGCAGAGCGCCGCTCTCGGAGAGCGGCGCGATCGGCACGAGCGCGAGCACGGCGAGCAGCGCCAGGGATGCGCCGACGGCCCGCAGCCCGAAGCTGCGTCGCGCGGGCGCCGCATTCGCCGGGCGCGCGAGTCGGAAGCACGCCGCGACGGGCAGCGCGCACGTGAAGACGATGAGGCCCGAGAGACCCGCGAACCCGAGCCACGACACCGACTGCTCGAGCGGCGTGCCCGAGAACAGGTGGGCGACGCGGCCCCACGGATAGCCGCCGTAGGGCGATGACCCCTGGACCTGCTCGCGCAGCACCCACAGCCCTGAGGCGACGGCCGACTGCAGCACGGCGACGAGACCTCCGCGACGTGCGAGCCCCGCCGGCGACTCGGGGCCGAGGAGCCAGAGGGCGAGGGTGCGCGTCGCCGCGGCGATCAGGGCCCCGCCGAGCCCGAACCAGAGCGTCATCAGCGCGCTCAGCGCGAGCCACGGGATCGGCCCGAGGTACAGCGTCAGCCACGAGATCTGGAGCGCCCAGAACACCGCACCGGCGACGAGGCCCGCGACCAGTCCGAAACCGGCGCGCTGCTGCCAGACCGCAGCGAGCACGAGTACGACGGCGGGCAGCGCGAGCGGCCACCAGGCGAGCCCGGGCGATGCGACGTCGAGCAGTGCCCCGCCCGCCGCGGCCGCGAGGAGGGCGGCCCCGCGCCGCAGGGATCGCGGCGCGCTGGATTCCCCGGCGCCGGGGCGCAGCAGGGCGCGCGCGAACCGCGGAGCGGACGCCGTGGACGCGCTCATGCGGTGCTCGAGGCTTCGACGATGCCGCGGCGCACCGCGCGCCTCGCGCCCCGCGCCGACTGCGCGAGCTCGCCCAGCCGATCCTCGTCGATGCCGGCCTGCAGCATCGCCTCGCAGGCCTGCGCGATCTGATCGAGCAGGTCGACGGTCTGCTTCGTCCAGCGCACGAAGTCGCCGGCGCCGATGCCCGAGGCTTCGAGCACATGCTCGATCGGCGAGCCCGAGGCCCAGGAGTGCATCGCCGAGGCGAGCCCCGCATGCGGCATCTCGGCGCGCGGCAGCCGGTACCGGTCGGCCAGATCGTCGAGCTGCACCCAGGCGTCGAGCACCCGGTCGTGCGCCGCCGCGAACGCCGCGCCCCCGGGGAGCCGCGGCTCGCCCTCGTCGTCGCGACGCGGTTCATAGCTCAGCATGCAGCACATGGCCGCGATGCCCGCGGTGTCGAGCCCGCGGAACAGGTCGTGCCGCACGCACTCGGCGACGAGCACGTCGCGGTCGCCGTAGATGCGGCGCAGCAACTCGCCCCATGGGGCGACGACGATCTCGCCGCCGTGCTTCCCGGCGTCGACGGCCTCGAGGTATTCGAGCTCGAGCAGCTGCTCGACGACCCGGTCGAACGTGCGGGCGATGGTGCCGGTGCGCGAGGCGATCTGGCGCCGCCCGCGCTCGATGCGCCGACGCAGCTTGCGCGCCCGATCTTCCCACCGCTTGCGGTCGGAGCCCTGGGCCCGCTGCGCCGCGGCATCGTACCCCGCGAGCGAATCCTGCTCGGCGCGCAGTTCGCGCGCCTGGTCGACGACCGCGCGGTCGGCCTGGAACTGGGCGAACGAGAGCTCGAGCATGTCGCGCGCCTGCTGCCGGTCGAGGCGCTGCAGCAGGTTCACCGCCATGTTCGCCGTCGGCCGGAAGCTCGACCGTACCGGGAACGAGCGCGCCCCCGCGAGGTGCGCGAGCGATTCGACGTCGACGCCCTCGCTCCACACGACCACGGCGTGGCCCTCCACATCGATACCGCGGCGCCCGGCGCGGCCGGTCAGCTGCGTGTACTCCCCCGAGGTGAGCGGCACGCGCTGCTCGCCGTTGAACTTGTCGAGCCGTTCGATCACGACGGCGCGCGCCGGCATGTTGATGCCCAGCGCGAGCGTCTCGGTCGCGAACACGAGCTTCACGAGGCGGCGCTGGAAGAGCTGCTCGACGACGGCTTTGAACGAGGGCAGCATGCCGGCGTGGTGGGCGGCGACGCCGCGCTCGAGACCGGCGAGCCACTCGCGCACGCCGAGCACGCGTCGTTCCTCCTCGCTCATGCCATCGATCTCGGCACGGGCGACGCGCCGGATCTCCTCGCGCTCCTCGCGCGTCGTGAGGGCGATGCCCTCGTACAGGCACTGCCGCACGGCCTGGTCGCAGCCCGCGCGACTGAAGATGAAGACGATCGCCGGCAGCAGCCGCGTCTCATCGAGCGCCCGTGCGATATCGCCGCGCGACACCCGCTTCGCCCGGCGCACCGGAGCGCCGCCGCGGGAGCGCTCGCGGTTCGACGCGCCGTAGCCGTGCGAGCCGCCGCCGCGCCCACGATGACCGCCGCCGCGATGGCCGCGGCCGCCGCGACCGCCCTGCGCCCCCCGACCGCGGTACTCGTCGCCGGAGGGGCGCGATCCCTGTCGATTCGAGCCCTGCGACCTGCCGCCGTGCTCGAGCATGCGCACCTCGGGATTCACCCGGCCGTTCGCCCCGCTCGATGCCTCGCCGTCGCGGCCCACGTACAGCGGCAGCAGCGCCTTCGAAGTGAGCACGTGCTGGTAGAGCGGTACCGGGCGGTGCTCCGAGAGGATGACATCGGTGTCGCCGCGCACCGCGTGCATCCAGTCGCCGAACTCCTCGGCGTTCGACACCGTCGCCGAGAGCGATACGAGGCGCACGGAACGGGGCAGGTGCAGGATGATCTCCTCCCACACCGCGCCGCGCCATCGGTCGCCGAGGTAGTGCACCTCGTCGAGCACGACGTAGGCGAGCCCCTCGAGCGCTCGGCTCTCGGCGTAGATCATGTTGCGCAGCACCTCGGTGGTCATCACCACGATCGGGGCGTCGCCGCGCAGGTTCGTGTCGCCCGTGAGGAGGCCGACCTCGTCGTCGCCGTACTGCTCGCACAGCTCGCGGAACTTCTGGTTCGACAGCGCCTTGATGGGCGCCGTGTAGAAGATGCGCGCATCGCGCTCGCGCCTCGCGAGGTGGACCGCGAACTCGGCGACGGTCGTCTTGCCCGAGCCGGTCGGGGCGGCGACGAGCACGCTGCTGCCGGCCTCCAACCGCTCGCACGCGGTGCGCTGGAACTCATCGAGCGGATAGTCGAGTCGGGCGGCGAACGCGTCGAGCGCCGTGGCCTCCCCGCTCACGCGGCGCTCCCCGAATCGTCGAGGCCGTAGCCCGCGAATTCGGCCGCCCGCTTCTTGTCGACGCGGCGGTCGTGCAGCAGCGCGACGCCGACCGCGATGAAATAGAGCACGATCATCGGCACCGCGAGGATGAACATGCTCCACACGTCGGCGGCCGGGGTCGCGATCGCGGCGAACAGGATGATGACGAGAATCGCCACGCGCCATCCCTTCAGGATCGTGGCGCCGCGCACGACGCCGATGAGGTTCAGCATGACGAGCAGCACCGGCAGTACGAAGCCGATGCCGACGGCGATGAGCAGGCGGATCGCGAACTCGAGGTAGGTGCGGGGGTTCAGATAGAACGCATCGCCCTCGGGCTGGAAGCTCGCCATCAGCCGCACGATGTTCGGCAGCACGAGCCAGCCCGCGTAGGCGCCGCCGAGGAACAGCGGCACGGCGGCGGCCAGGAACCCCACGCCGTACAGCTTCTCGCGACGGGTCAGTCCCGGCGCGAGGAAGGCCCAGATCTGGTAGAGCCAGATGGGCGACGCGATGAGCACGGCGATGAAGAGCGCGATCTGCATGCGGGTGTCGAAGCCGCTCGAGATGTCGCCGTAGGCGATGATCGCGTCGCGCCCCATCGCTTCGAGATCGTCGATCGGGCGCCGCAGCAGTACCCAGACCTGAGTCGAGAGCACCCAGCCGGCCGCCATGCCGACGACGATCGCAATGGCCGCGATCATGAGGCGCCGACGGAGCTCGACGAGGTGCGCTCCGAGGCTCATGCGCCCTTCGGGGTTGCGCCCCTTGCGCACTTGGGTGGCCATTCGTTCAGTGTATCCGGTGTCACGCATCGTAGGCTGCGAGGGCCCGCGCGGCCCATTCGGCGACGGCGGTGCGAGCCCGCGCAGGCGAGAGGATGACGACCTCGCCGGGCGCCTCCTGCACCAGACGCACGGCCGAACCCGAGTTCCAGGCGTCGATGCGCACCCGGGCCCGGTCGGCGACGCTGTCGAGCACCTCCGGAGCGAACCCCGCGAAGCGCTGAAGCAGGCGCTCCGGCACGAGCGCGACGAGATCGAAGGTTTCGGCGGCCGGGTCGTCGTGCACGACGTCCGCTTCGCCATGCGCGACCGGCCCGGCGGGCGGCCGCACGGCGCGGATGCCGCGCATGCGATCGACGCGGAAGGTGCGCTCGGCGCCGCGATCGGCGCAGTGCCCGCGCAGGTACCAGATGCCCGACTCTTGGCGCAGTGCGATCGGGTCGACGAGGCGCGTGCTCTCCGCTCCCGAAGCGTCGCGGTAGCCGAAGCGGAGGGCCGTGGGAGCCTCATCGGGGGCACCCTCGGGGGCGTCTGCGCGTGCGTCGAGCGCGGCGACGATGATCGGCAGCGCCGGGTCGGCTGCATCGTCCGAGAGCGAGAACGACGCCGGGGGCATCTCGCCGCCCATCGCCGCGCCGAGCTTGCGCGCCGCGGCGTGCGCGGCCTCGGCGTCTGCCGCCGGCAGCAGGGCGGCGAGCGACTGCAGACCGGCGATGAGCGCCGCGGCCTCGACGGGCGCGAACCGCGGCGTCTCGTCGACCGCCACCGTGCGCACGAGGCTCGCGATGCCAAGGTCGAGGGCGCTCCAGTCGATGTCGAAGAGATCCTCGTGCTGGTACGACGCGGTCTCCCCCGGCACCCCGGCGGTGCCGAGGAACGGGATGATCTCGCGTTCGAGACGCCGAGCGCTGACATCGAAGACCTCGGCGAGCTCGGCGATGGGCGTGGGCCCGTGATCGAGCAGGTAGGGCACGATCGACAGCAGCAGCGTGAGGGCGTCTCCCGCCGGCAGCGGCGCGGGCCGGACGGGCCGATGCTCGGCGGCCGCGGGCGGGGCCGGGTCGTTCGCGCGCTCCGGGGCCGCGGGCTCCCCCGTGTGCGCCGTCAGCGTGCGCTGCAGCCGGCCGACCACGAGCTCGCGCAGCTCGGCGGGCCCGCTCACCACGGCTTCGCCGCCGTACCCCGACAGCTCGTCGGCGAGCACGTGCAGATCGAGCGCCGGCACGACGAGTGCCGGCGCACCGGATTCGGCGACCGCGTCGGCGCTCGCGCGGGGCGCGAGGCGCGCCTCGGCGACCGACCCGGATGCGACCTCGACGATCGCGCGCTGGTGCACCGCCTGCTCGAGCAGGCCCGCGACGAGCCGATCGGCTTCGCCGCGCAGCGCCTCGTCGAACACGGTCCGCGTCATCTCGACCTCCGAGCGGATGCGTTCGAGCAGGAAGACGCGGCCGTCGTCCCGCTCGAGATCCCACGAGATGAGATGCCAGCGCCCATCGGCGCGATGCAGGCGCAGCGGTGCGACGCGCCGGCGGGCCGGGGCGTCGCGGCCCGGCAGCGCGTACGAGAACTCGACGACCCTCCCGGCGTCGATCGCGGCCTGCAGCGGGGCGCCCGCCGGCTCGGGCACGCCGAAGCTCGGGGCGATGCCGAGCTGGCGCACGTCGAGCCCGGCCCCGAGCGCTTCGAGCTTCATCGTCGCCCGACGGGCCTCGGCCGTCATGCTGCCCTCGCGCCAGGCGACCGCCGCGAGGCGCAGCAGCATCAGTTCGCGCTCGGTGAAGCGCAGGTCGGCGGGGAACTCGAGCTGATCCTTCGCGATGCGGTAGCGGGTCAACTGGTTGTTACCGGCCTCGAGCGGCGAATCGATCGTCTCGATGCGGATGCCGAGCGAGCGCAGCAGCTCCTTGTCGCGTTCGAACTGCCGGTCGAGCGACGGGTTGCTCTCGCCGAAGCGGAACTTGTCGGCGTACCCGTACACGGACGACAGCAGGTCGTGCTTCGTCAGCCCCTCGGTGCTCGCGACGAGTGCGAGCACCACGCTGAAGAGGCGCTGCTCGGGCGGTACCGCCCGAGCGCGCCGCGGCACCGGACTCTCGCTCATACCGGTCGGCTCAGGAGACGCCGAGGATGTCCACGACGACGACGCGCGCCTCGGCGCCGTCGTTCTCGATCACGACGATCTGCGAACCGATGCGCTTGCCGGTGAGGGCTTCGCGGAACGTGTTGCCGGTCGCCGGGATCTGGTCGGTGCTCTGCAGAGCGGTCGGCCCCGAGGTCCAGGTGTTGTTGAGCTCGGTGCCGTCCCAGCCGACCTCGAGCACCTGGGCGATGACGTTCTGGTCTGCGGTCACCTCGGGGCCCGTGCCCTCGATGCGCACCGCCGAGGTCGTACCCCGGGGCGCGGCGTTCGGGGGCAGCACGACGCCCGGGCGGCCCTCGTCGTTCGTGACGACCGAGGGGAAGCCCGCGGGGAGCGCGCGGTCCTTGCCCTGCGCCGAGAGCTCGGAGACGGAGACGACATCGAGCACGCCAACCATCGATTCGCCCGGGGTGCCGCCGATCTGACCGACGAGCTGCATCGCGTCGTTGGGTGCCAGGCCGAGCACGACGCGATCGCCGGGGGCCGCGCAGCGCACTGCTTCGGAGAGCGGGTTCGCCTGGTCGGCCGAGACGAGCAGGAACTCGTGCGGGCCGCCCTGGAAGCCTGCGCCCTCGTAGAGCGATTCGCCCGTCGAGGCGTCGAAGAAGGCCATGTCGATGCCGACGAGCGTACCCTCGTCGGCGCGCTCACCGCCGGCTTCGGCATCGCTCGCATCGATGGTGCGCTGCGTCGTCGAGATCGTCAGCCCCTTCGGCACCTTCACGCTCGGCTGCTCGCCGAACGCGCCGGTGACCTCGGCGCCGTCGCTCAGCACGCCGGGCTGCAGTACGGCCTCGCAATCGTCCGCCGTGTTCTGCGAGGTGCTGCAGGCGGTCAGACCGCCGACGAGCAGGGCGGCGACGGCGGTGGCCGATGCGATGCGACGGAGCATGGAGAACCTCTCGGAAGAGCCGGTGGCGGCGTGGGCGAACCCGACCATCCTATCGAAAGCAGGCTGGGCACGAACCGGATCGTTCGGGGCGGCCGCGCACGATCACGGAGCGGTCGTGCCGCCGGTCTCGCGCGCGTCGGCGATGCGGCGGGCCTCCCGGCCCTTCTTGCGCAGGATCTTGTCGCTCTTCGCGCGCTCGCCGACCGCTTCGGGCACCCACACCTCGTTCGAGTCGGCTCCGCCGAGATCGGGCAGCCAGCTCGCCATGTCGGCGTCGCTGAAGTCGCTCTTCGACGCGCGGCGCTTCAGCTCGGGCAGCACGGCGCCCGGGGCGAGCCGGCGCGCGGTGATGAGGAAGCCGGTGTGCGCGACCATGCGGTGGTCGGGGCGCACGGCGAGCCCTTCAACGTGCCAGCCGCGCACCATCGTCTCGGACGACTGCGGGTGCGTGAACAGCCCGCTGCGCCGCAGCTCCTCGGCCGTGCGCGAGAGCTGCGTCGCGGTCGCGACGTAGCAGATCAGCACCCCGCCGGGCTTCAGCGCCTCGGCGGCGACGTCCACGCACTCCCACGGCGCGAGCATGTCGAGCACGACGCGGTCGATGGTACCTGCGGGGCATGCCGCCGGCAGCGCATCCTGCAGGTCGCCGACCGCGACCGTCCAGTTCTCAGGGGCGCGACCGGCGTACGCCTCGGCGTTGGCCCGGGCGATCTCGGCGAACTCCTCGCGCCGCTCGAACGAGAACAGCTCGCCCTCGGGGCCGAGCGCCCGCAGCAGGTGCAGCGACAGCGCACCCGAGCCCACGCCCGCCTCGACCACCCGGGCGCCCGGGAAGATGTCGGCGAGCGACACGATCTGCGCCGCATCCTTCGGGTAGACGATCGCCGCGCCGCGGGGCATCGACATCACGAAGTCGGAGAGCAGCGGGCGCAGCACCAGGTACTCCTCGCCGCCGCTGTTCGCGACGACCGACCCGTCGGGCAGCCCGACGAGGTCGGCGTGGGCGATGACGCCATGGTGGCTGTGGAACTCTCCGTCGACGACCAGCGAGATCGTGTTGATGCGGCCCTTGGGGCCGGTCAGCTGCACGCGGTCGCCGTAGCCGAACGGGCCGCTGAGGGCGGGCCCCGATGCGGCAGAGGGATCGGCGACGACCGCGGAGCCCTCGGCGCGGTGCGCCCGGAAGCGTGCGGCGAGCTCGGCCGCGCCGACGCCCGAGAGCGTCGGCCACAGCTCGTGCGACGGCGCGGCCGAGAGGTCGACGATGTTCGGGATGCCGAAGGTCACGGCTCCCGATGCCTTCGCCGCGGTCAGCCCGTTCGGGGAGTCCTCGAGCGCGACGCAGTCCTCGATCGCGACGCCTGCGAGCGCGGCGCCGCGCAGGTACGGCTCGGGGTGCGGCTTCTCGAACTCGACGTCGTCGCTCGAGACGATGCCCGAGAAGAGCCCCTCGGGCAGCATGCCGACGACCGCTTCGGCGTTGCGGCGCGCCGCCGCGGTCACCATGATCGACGGGATGCCCGCCGCCTGCAGCTCGTGCAGCAGCTCGACCGCCCCCGGCCGCCAGTCGGCGCCGCGCACCGCGAGGCCCTCGACGACGCCGGTCACCCAGGCGTCGACGATCTCGTCGACCTCGAGCGGCACGCCGAGACCCTGGAACCGCTTCGCCGAATTGCGGAGTCCGCCGCCGATCAGCCACGACTTGATCTCATCGGTCATCTCGATGCCGTACCGGTTGAGGAGGCCGGTCTCGGCCTCGATCCACAGCGGTTCCGTATCGATCAGCGTGCCGTCCATGTCCCAAAGCACGGCCGCGGGCGCCTGCGTATTCGAGAAAGTGCTCATCCGGTCCATCCTAGCGCGCGCCCCGGCGGCAGCCGATAGTCTGGAGCGAACCCGGCGGCACCGCCCCGCCGTGCGCACCGACCATCCGAAGGAGTCCCGCCCCGTGACCGAGACCGACGCCCCGATCGGCCGCCCCCGCGTGCTCATCATGGCCTTCCAGGGCTGGAGCGACGCCGGAGACGCGACGACCGAGGTGCTGCAGCACCTCGGCGATCTGATGGGCGGCGAGGTGCTGCACGCGATCGGTTCGGAGGGCTACGTCGACTTCCAGGTGCATCGTCCGAAGATCTCGATCGACGAGCACGGCGACCGCCGTCTCGATTGGCCCGACACACGTCTCATCGGCACCGGTCGCGAGGGGCGCGATCCCGACGATGCCATCGACGGGCCCGCCGAGACGGTCCGACGCATCGACGGCTCGCCCGTCACCGACCTGTTCCTGCTCGCCGGCGTCGAACCCTCGCGCGACTGGCAGAATTTCGCCGACGACGTCGTCGAGATGCTCGAGAGCTGGGACATCGACGTCGTCATCATTCTCGGCTCGATGTTCTCGGACGCCCCGCATTCCCGCCCGATCGTGACGACCCTCACCTCCGAGAGCGCCCGTCTGCGCGCCGACACCGGCGCCGAGCGCAGCAGCTACGAAGGGGCCGTCGGCATCTCGACGGTCATCGACCTCGCGCTCGTCGCCTCGGGCTTCGAGACCGTCTCGCTCTGGGCGCAGGTGCCCCACTACGTGCACAGCTCGCCGTCGCCCAAAGCGACGCTGGCGCTGCTCGACAAGCTCGAGGAGCTGCTCGACATCGTGATCCCCCGCGGCGACCTGCTCGTGCAGGCGAACGAGTGGGAATCGAACATCAATCGCATCGCTGCGGGCGACGAGGACATGTCGCGCTACATCCGCAGCCTCGAGGATTCGCGCGACGAGGCCCTCGCCGCAGAGACCACCGGCGACGCGCTCGCGGCCGAGTTCGAGAAGTTCTTGGAGGGCGGACGCGACGGCGAGCCGAAGCCCGGCCGTACCGGCACCGACTCTTCCGACGGCGACGCGGACGACGACGGATCCGCGGAGTAGGCGCTCCGCCGGCCCCGGCCCGCCCGAATTTCGGCTCTCACCCGAATTTCGGATGAGAATCGACGTTTCGATCCGAAGTTCGGGTGAGAGCCGAAGTTCGGGTGAAGCACGGCGCGCTGCGTTCTCTCCCGAGAGTTCCGCGGCAGAGGCCGCGGCGTCAAACTCGAGAAAACGCGCTGCGTTTTCTCCCTAGAGTTCCGCGGCAGAGGCCGCGGCGTCAAACTCGAGAAAACGCGCTGCGTTTTCTCCCGAGAGTTCCGCGGCAGAGGCCGCGGCGTCAAACTCGAGAAAACGCGCTGCGTTTTCTCCCTAGAGTTCCGCGGCAGTGGCCGCGGCGTCAAACTCGAGAAAACGCGCTGCGTTTTCTCCCGAGAGTTCCGCGGCAGTGGCCGCGGCGTCAAACTCGAGAAAACGCGCTGCGTTTTCTCCCGAGAGTTCCGCGGCAGTGGCCGCGGCGTCAAACTCGAGAAAACGCGCTGCGTTTTCTCCCTAGAGTTTGACGCCCAGCAGCGCGTCGACGGCGTCGGCGAGCAACTCGGCATCGTCGACGCCCCGGTCGAAGGCGGCGTCGAGCGTCGCGAGCATCACCGGGGTGTCGAGGTCGTTCGCGATCGCGGCGCGCAGCTGCTGCAGCACGGCGACGCTCGATGCGGGGTCGCCGCTGCGTCGCCCGAGCCCCTCGCGCCAGGCCTCCAGCCTGCGCTCGGCGACGCCGAGGTCCTCATCGTGCCACTCCCACTCAGAGCGGTAGTGGTGGGCGAGCAGCCCGAGACGGATCGCCGACGGGTCCGCGGCGCGATCCCGCTGCCCGGCGTGCGAGCCCTCGAGCAGGCGCGAGACGAACACCAAGTTGCCGCGCGACTTCGACATCTTGTGCCCCTGGTACGAGATGAGGCCGGCGTGGCAGTACGCATGGGCGAGCGGCGTGCCCGACAGCGCGGTGGCGTGCGCCGCCGTGAACTCGTGGTGCGGGAAGACCAGGTCGGAACCGCCCCCCTGCACCGTGAAGGCGTCGCCGAGCGTGCCGGCCGCGATGACCGAGCACTCCACGTGCCATCCGGGCCTGCCGGGGCCGACCGTTGAGTCCCAGCTCGGTTCGCCGGCGCGCGCCGCGCGCCAAAGGAGCGGATCGAGCGGATCGCGCTTGCCGGGCCGATCGGGGTCGCCGCCGCGCTCCGCGCTCAGCTGCAGCATCGTCTCGCGATCCATCGACGAGGCGACGTCGCCGAGGCGCCACTGCGACTCGCGGCTCGCGGTCACGGTGTCGAAGTAGATGTCGTCGCCCGCGGAATCGTCGGTGGGCACCGAGTAGCCGTAGCCGCGCTCGACCAGACCGTGCACCGCAGCCGCGATCTCGTCGATGCGCTCGGTCACCGCGACGTAGTGCTCGGGCGGGATCATGCCGAGGCGGTGCATGTCGGAACGGAAGAGGCCGATCTGGTCATCGGCGAGCTCGCGCCAGTCGACGCCGGTCGCGTTCGCGCGCTCGAGCAGCGGGTCGTCGACGTCGGTGATGTTCTGCGAGTAGACCGTCTCGATGCCGGCGTCGCGCCAGGCGCGCTGCATGATGTCGAACGTCAGGTAGGTGAAGGCGTGCCCGAGATGCGTCGAGTCGTACGGGGTGATGCCGCAGACGTAGAGTCGCGCCTTGCCCTCGGAGATGCCCGGGTGCTCGATGCGCCCCGTCGCCGTGTTGTAGAAGCGGGGCAGCACGCCCTCGCCGGGCAGCTCGGGAATGTCGGGCGGGGTCCAGGTTCTCACAGTGCGGCTCCGATCGCGGCGTTCGCGGCGCCGCCGGCGATTGCTCCGCCGGTCGGGGTGAGCACCCCGGTGACGAGCAGGATGATGATGGCGATACCGAGCAGCACCCGGTAGACGACGAAGGGCATGAAGCTGCGCTTCGAGATGTAGCTCATGAAGAACTTGATGATGAAGATCGCGACGACGAACGCGATGACGGTCGCGACGACGGTCATCGACATGGGGGCGCCGCCGCTCGGCTCCCTGAGCACCTTGTACAGCTGGTAGAGGCCCGAACCGAAGACCGCGGGGATGGCGAGCAGGAACGAGTAGCGGGCCGCGGCTTCGCGCTTGTAGCCCATGAGCAGGCCGGCGGTGATGGTGCCGCCCGAGCGGGAGACGCCCGGGATGAGCGCGAGCGCCTGGGCGAGGCCGTAGATGAGGCCGTGCTTCCAGGTGAGGCCCTCGATCGGGAGCTGCTTCTTGCCGACCCAGTCCGCGAGGCCGAGCAGCAGACCGAAGACGATGAGCGTGGTCGCGACGAACCACAGCGAGCGCAGGGTGGTCTCGATCTGATCCTGGAAGAGCAGCCCCAGAATGACGATCGGCAGCGTGCCGAGGATGATCCACCAGCCCATGAGCGCGTCGGGGTCCTTGCGCGGCACGCTTCCCGCCAGGGATCGCGCCCAGCGCCCGATGATGCGCACGATATCGCGCCAGAAGAATACGACGACGGCGGCCTCGGTGCCGAGCTGCGTGATCGCGGTGAAGGCCGCCCCGGCGTCGCCGATGCCGAGCAGCTCGCTCGCGACGCGCAGGTGCGCGCTCGACGAGACCGGCAGGAACTCGGTCAGCCCCTGGACGATGCCCAGGATGATCGCCTCGAGAAAATTCATCGCTTCGTGTGTTCCTTTCCGGGCGCGGCAGTCGCGCCGGCCCGGTCGCACGCGCAGGCGCGCGGGTGCGGGTTCGGTGCGGGCCGCCGTCCAGACTAACCCAGGTGACGGCTCAGTAGCTGCGCAGCAGGTCGACGAGTACGCGATGACCGAAGTCGAGCGCGTCGAGCGGCACGCGCTCGTCGACCCCGTGGAACATGCCGGGGAAGTCGAGATCGGCGGGCAGCCTGAGCGGCGCGAAGCCGTAGCCCGCGATGCCGAGGCGCGACAGCGACTTGTTGTCGGTGCCGCCCGAGAGCAGGTACGGCAGCACCCGCGCTTCGGGGTCTTCGCGCTTCAGGCTCGCCACCATGGCGTCGACGAGCTCGCCCGAGAACGGGGTCTCGAGGCCGACGTCGGAGTGCACGCTCTCGATCTCGATGTCGTCGCCGACGATCGCGCGAATCTCGTCGAGCACGCCGGCCTGGTCGACCGGCAGGGATCGCACGTCGACGAGCGCCTCGGCGGTGTCGGGGATGACGTTGTGCTTGTACCCGGCCTGCAGCACCGTCGGATTGCTCGTCGTGCGCAGGCTCGCCTGGATGAAGCCGCCGCCTGCGCCGAGGCGTACGACGAGCTCCTCCGGGTCGCGCTCCCCCGGCGTTTCGCCGAGGATGCGGGCGATCTCGTCGACGAGTTCGCGCGTCGTGTCGCAGAGCCTGAGCGGCCATTCGTGCCGCCCGAGCGCCGCGATCGCCTCGGCGAGCCGCGTGACGGCGTTGTCCCGCCACACGCGCGAGCCGTGCGCGGCCGTGCCTCGGGCGCGCAGCCTGATCCAGTCGAGCGACTTCTCGCCGGTCTGGATGAGGTAGGCGCGGGTGCCGTCGATGTCGATCGAGTAGCCGCCCACCTCGCTGATCGCGGTCTTCGCCCCTGCGAACAGCTCGGGGTGGTGGTCGACCATGTAGCGGGCGCCGTATTCGCCGCCGTTCTCCTCATCGGCGAAGAAGGCGAGGATCACATCGCGTCGCGGCCTCTCCCCCGCGCGCTGCAGCTCGGCGATCGCCGTGAGGATCATGGCGTCCATGTTCTTCATGTCGACGGCGCCGCGGCCCCACAGCATGCCGTCCTTCACGACGCCCGCGAACGGGTCGACGCTCCAGTTCGCGGGGTCGGCCGGCACGACGTCGAGGTGCCCGTGCAGCACGAGGGCCGGCAGTTCGGGCTCGGCCCCGACGACCCGGGCGACGAGGCTCGCGCGCCCCGGAGCCGATTCGAAGATCTGCGGTGCGAGGCCGAGGCCGCGCAGGTATTCGGCGACGTACTCGGCCGCCGGCCGCTCGGGATTCGCGTCGCCGCCGCCCCGGTTCGTGGTGTCGATGCGGATCAGGTCCCGCGCGATCTTCGCTGTCTCGGAGAGCTCGTTCGTGATGGTCTCGTTCGGCATGCTCCCAGCGTAGCCGAGCGCGATCGGGCCGGGTCGGGAGCGCGTGCGAATGCTGCGCCGTATGACGCGCTACGCTCGCATCGGGAACTACAGATAGGGGCGAACGTGGCCACGTCGAACAGCACGGGCGGATTCCCGCTCGCGGGCTTCCTGCTCGCCATCGCTTCTGCAGCGACGTTCGCGCTCTCCGGCATCTTCGCGAGCGCCCTCATGGCGGCGGGATGGTCGGCCGGCGCGACGACGACGACGCGCCTCGTGCTGGCCGCGCTCGTGCTGCTCGTCCCGACCGTGGTCTCGATGCGCGGCCGCTGGTCCTTACTGCGGCACGGCTGGAAATCGGTGCTGCTCTTCGGTCTGCTCGCGGTCGCGATCTGCCAGCTCGCCTTCTTCATGTCCGTGCAGCTGATCGCGCCGAGCCTCGCGCTGCTCATCGAGTTCATGGGCCCCGTGCTCCTGGTGCTGTGGGTCTGGCTGCGCACCCGGATGGCGCCGTCGGCGCTGACCCTCGTCGGAGCCGTGCTCGCGGTCGGCGGGCTGCTCGCGATCTCGGGCATCGGCGGCGGGGGCGCCGCGCTCCATCCGCTCGGCATCGTGTTCGGTCTCGTCGCCGCGATCGGCAACGCGGCCTACTACGCTGCCGGCGCTCAGGCCTCGCACGGCATCCCGCCGATCCCGTTCGTCGGCCTCGGTCTGGGCCTCGGCGCGGTCGTGCTCGTCTGCGTCTCGCTCACCGGCATCCTGCCGTTCGAGGTGGCCGACGCCCCGGTCGTGATCGCGGGCGCCGAGGTCTCCCCCGTCGTCGCCGTCGCGGGGCTCGTCGTGATCTCGACCGCCACTCCCTACGTGCTCGGCGTCGCGGCCTCCCGCCGCCTCGGCGCGACGCTGTCGAGCTTCACCGGGTACTCCGAGGCCCTCTTCGGCATCTTCTGGACGATCGTGCTGCTCGCCATCCTGCCGACGGGCATGCAGTGGATCGGGGCTGCTCTCATCATCAGCGGCGTCGTCGTCGTGCGTCTCGGCGAGCTCGCGAAGGGCCGCGACCGGGGACGCGCATAGCCCTGTTCCGATCGGACCGGGGCTCGCTATCCTGGGGCCATGCCGTGGTGGACTCCGACTTCCGGCCTGCAGCTCGGGCTGCTGGCCGCGTCGTTCGTGCTCTGCGGCCTCATCGGCCTCGAACGCCAGTTCCGCCAAAAGGCCGCCGGGTTCCGCACCCATGTGCTCGTCGGCACCGGTTCGGCCACGTTCACCCTGGTGTCTGCGTACGGGTTCGAACCGCTGCTCGGCCATGCGACCGGCGGCGATCCCTCGCGCATCGCGGCGCAGGTGGTCTCGGGCATCGGCTTCCTCGGCGCCGGCGTCATCTTCACGCGGCGCGACGTGGTGCGCGGCCTCACGACCGCGGCCACGGTCTGGGTTGCGGCGGCGGTCGGCATGGCGTGCGGCGCTGGAATGGTGATGCTCGCCGTCGGACTCACCGCCGCGCACATGTTCGCCCTCATCATTGTCGGCCCCCTGGTGGCGAAGCTGCCGAACCGCGATTCGAACCGCGTGCTGCACCTCGTCTATCTCGACGGCAGCGGCACGCTCCGGCAGGTGCTCACCGATGCGGCGGAGGTCGGCTTCTCGGCCTACATCCTCCGCTCGGAGAAGCACGAGCACACCGGCATCGTCGAACTCGACGTGCGGTTCAAGGGCAAGCCCCCGCTCGAAGTGCTGATCCCGAAGCTCCACGAAGTGCCGGGCATCCGCTCCGTGCAGGTGCGGCACGACGACGCCGACGACGACGAGTGACGAGCCCCGGGCAGCCGGCCACGAACACCCGATGGACGGAAGCAGGCAGATGCGATGAAACGATCCGGAATCCTCGGCCGCGACCTCCTGTATGCGATCGGGTCGCTCGGGCACACCGATACCTTCGCGGTCGCCGACTGCGGGCTGCCCATCCCGCCGGGCGTGCGCGTGATCGATCTCGCGGTGGTCGCCGGTGTGCCGGGGTTCCTCGACGTGCTCGACGCCCTCACCGCCGAGGTCGTGACCGAGCACGCCATCGCCGCGGTCGAAGCCGACGACCATGCGGCGGGACCAGCGCTGCGCGAGCGCTTCCCCGGGCTCGAACAGGTGTCGCACGAGCAGTTGAAGCGGCTCACCGCCGACTGCCGGTTCATCGTGCGCACCGGTGAGGCCCGCCCCTATGCGAACGTGATCCTGCGGTCGGGCGTCCCATTCTGAGCGGCGCTTCTCGTTCCTCCGCGTACGGAGGCGCCGCGTCTTCTGCTACGCTGTTGCGCATGATCTCCTGACCATCGACACGCACCTGCGTCCGAGGCCCTTTCGCGCGCCCGGCAGGTCACTCGACGATCTCAAGGGTTTCATGTTCCATTCAGCATCTGCATTCGACGCACGCACGCACCTGCGGGTCGATGGCGTCTCGCACTCCTACGCCGGGCGGCGCGTACTGACCGACATCTCGTTCACCGTCTCGGCGGGCGAGCGGGTCGGCCTCATCGGCGAGAACGGTTCGGGCAAGTCGACGCTGCTGCGCGCGATCGCGGGGCTGCTCGACGATCGCGTCGGCACAGTCTCGGTCGAATCGCCCGGCGGCGCGGCGACCACGATCGGCCTGCTGCATCAGGAGCCGCCGTTCGCGCTCGAGGATTCGATCGACGAGGCGCTCGAGGGGTCGGTGGCGCCCGTGCGGCACGCGGCGGCCGCGGTCGGCGAGCTCGGCGGCGCAATGGCCGAGCACCCCGACGACCCGGAGATCGAGCATGCGTTCGCCCGCGCCCTCGACGACGCCGAACGCCTCGGGGCGTGGGAGGTCGACGCGCGCATCGCCGCGACCGTGAACGGTCTCGGCCTCGGAGCCTTCGATCGATCGCGGGCGGCGGGGTCCCTCTCGGGCGGGCAGCGCGCGCGTCTCGGTCTCGCCTGCCTGCTGCTCAGCTCCCCCGATGTGCTGCTGCTCGACGAGCCGACGAACCACCTCGACGATGCCGCGACCGCGTTCCTCGTGGGCGCACTCGCGGCCTGGCGGGGGCCGGTGCTCATCGCGAGCCACGACCGCGCCTTCCTCGATGAGACCGCGACCTCGCTCATCGACCTCGACCCCTCGCCCATTCCGCACGCGGTCTCGGGCCCGCTCGTGCAAGACGGCAGCGGCACAGGGATCGGCGCCGCCCGCTTCACCGGCGGCTTCAGCGACTATCTCGCCGATCGGCAGGACGCCCGGGCGCGCTGGGAGCGGCAGTACCGCGACGAGCAGGCCGCGATCGCGAAGATGCGCGCCTCGGTCTCGGGGCAGCAGACCGTCGGGCATACTGACTGGAAGCCCCGCACGGAGAGCCGCATCGCCCAGAAGTTCTACGGCGACCGCAACGCGAAGGTCGTCTCGCGCCGGGTGAACGATGCGCGCGGCCGCCTCGAGCAGCTCGAGGCGGAGCAGATCCGCAAGCCTCCGGTCGAGCTCGAGTTCCGCGGTCTCACGGTCGCGGGCGCACCGCGCGCCGGCGCATCGGGCGCCGGCGCATCGGGCGCCGGCGGAGACGGCACCGGTTCAGGTGCGCTGGAGCCCGTGCTCGTGGCGACGAACGTCTCTTCCGCCGAGCGCCTCGTGCCGCATTCACTCAGCATCAGCCGCGGCGAGCGCTGGCTCATCACCGGGCCGAACGGTGCGGGCAAGTCGACGCTGCTCGGCATACTCGCGGGCCGGCTCTCCCCGGATACCGGGCAGGTGACGCGTTCGAGCGGCGACCGGGTCGAGCTGCTGTCGCAGGAGATCGAGCTCGCCGACCCGCGGGGGCGCGGCGACGGCCGCACCGTGCTGCAGGCGTACACCGACCTCGTCGGCGAGCGGACGGGCGATACCGGTCTTGCGGAGCGTGTGCCGCTCACCGCGTTCGGGCTCATCGCGGGCCGCGACCTGAACCGGCCGGTATCGACGCTCAGCGTCGGGCAGCAGCGCCGGCTCGCGCTCGCCGTGCTGCTCGCCGACCCGCCCGAGATCCTGCTGCTCGACGAACCGACCAACCACTTCTCGCTGAGCCTGATCGACGCCCTCGAGACGGCGCTCGAGCGCTACCCCGGCACGGTGGTGGTCGCGTCGCACGACCGCTGGCTGCGCCGCCGCTGGTCGGGCGAGCGCTTCGAGGTCTCGCCCGAGTAGCCCGCCGGGTCGCTGAAGCCCCTCGGCGAGCCACTCGAAGACGGCGGCGTGCCGGTCAGAGCGCGAAGCCGCCCCGGTCGACGCCCACCACGCGGTCCCCCAGGAAGAAGCGGACGCCGTACTGCGGCCCGTGCCCGCCGATACCGCTCGTTCCCCAGAAAGTCTGCTGCGACCCGTCGGCGAGGTCGGACATGAACGTCCCGTTGATGCGCACCTCGCCCGCACGGATGCGGGAGGCGAGGTCGAGTGCCGCATCGATGTCGCCGCTGAAGACGTAGGCGTCGAGCCCGCCGGTCGGCGCATTCGCGTGACGCAGCGCTTCGAGTTCGTCGGTGTACGCGTGCATCGTGAGCAGCGGCCCGAAGAGTTCGGTCGTCGCGTCTTCCGCGGCCGTGCCGACGACGACGCCGGGGTTCAGGAACCATCCGCCCAGATCCGGCAGGTCATCGCGCCCGAGCAGCGAGCCGCCGAGGCCTTCGAGCCGCGCGACCTCGTGCTGCAGCGCGTCGCGATGGCGCTCGAATGCGAGGGGCCCGAGTTGCGTCGATTCATCGAGTCCGTCGCCCATGCGGAGCGCGGCGAACTCCGTCTGAATCGCGGATGCCAGGTCGTCGTGCAGCGAGTCGTGCACGAGGATCTTGCCGGGCGCCTCGCACCATTGGCCGTTGACCCGAGTCGTGCCCTGTACGAGCGATGCGGCGGCGGCGGCCACATCCGCGTCGTGCCGGACGATGACTGGGTTGTTCGATCCGAGCTCCATCTGCGCCACAGCAAGGGCGGAGGCCGCGCTCATTGCCACCGACCTGCCGGTGTCGACGCCTCCGGTGAACACCAGCGCTCCGATCCTCGGGTCCCCGGTCAGCAGGGTACCGATCGACGAGCCGCCCTGGAGGAGCTGGAAGTACCCCTTCGGAAGCCCCCGTTCCTCGATCAGACCGATCAGCATCTCCGCCATCAGCTGCACCCCGCTCGGGGTGTTCTCAGACGGTTTCAGCAGCACCGGGCAGCCCGCGAGTAGCGCAGCGGCGACTTTGCCCGACGATGTGAACGAGGGCACATTCCACGGGGCGACGATGACCGCCGGGCCGATCGGTTCGCGCAGCAACCGTACGGGGTAGTCGGGAGTGCCCAGTTCGACGGATTCGCCGAGTTCGATCGCCTCGCGCACCACCGACCGCACGCGGTCGCCGAGCGACGAGGCGATGATCTTCGCCGTTGCGATCGGGCAGCCGGTGTTGATCGAATCCTGATACGCGACTTCCTCCTGACGGCGATCGAGCGCATCGGCGAATGCTTCCATCAGCTCGACGCGCGCGTCGAGCTGAATCTCGCGGCTTCGGCCGCCCTCCGAAAAACGATGCGCTGCGGCGAGCGCACGCTCGATGTCCGCAGGTGCGGTGGTGAGCTTCTGCTGGCGCACTTCGCCGGTGTTCGGGTCGCAGAGGGGTCGGCCGCTGTCTTCGAGCGCGATCCATTCGCCATCGATGTACGAGCGCTGGAGAATGATCGGTGGGATGGTTCTGGTCATGGGTCCGTGTCCTAACGTGCCATGCGGAGCATGGCGATCTGGGGCTGTGCGTTGACGCCGATCCAGCCTTCGCTGCCGTCGTCGCCGCTGACGCGGTAGAGGATGGCTCCGCGGCCGGGGTTCTCGAATTCGACTTCGATCGCCCCGTCGCGTCTCAGCGTGCCGAGCACCTGTATCTTGCGACCGGCGACGTCCGTCCAGAAGTAGGGCATCTCGGGTGCACTCGGTTCGCGGCCGATGAGCGTCTCGGCGAGGTGCGTGCCGTGCTCGGCGGCAGCGGTCCAGCTCTCCGTTCGGATGCGTTCGCCGGATACCGTCTGCCGGGTGATGACATCGCCGATGCCGAAGACGGTCTCGTGCACCGCTTTCCCGGTCATCACGCGCCCCCGTTCGTCGCACACGAGCTGCCCGTCGGTGAGGAGGCCGCTGTCGGAGAGCCAGGAGGTGATCGGCCGCGCACCGACCGCGCTGATGAGCGCATCGAAGGCGAGCACGCTGCCGTCGCCGAGGATCATGGTCCAGTCGCCCGGACCGCCGGTGATCTGTTCGATATCGGCCCCCCATCGGCAATCGATGCCGATCGCCTGGAGCCAGGACGCGACGTCGGCGCCGAGGTGGCCGACGAGCAGCCGTTCGAGCGGCCGGTCGGCCTTGTCGAGAAGCACGACCTCTGCGCCGTTGCCGACGAGCGAGGTCGCGAGTTCCGATCCGATCGCGCCGGCGCCGATGATGCCGACGCGGTCGCCGTCGCCTGCAGCTCGGCGTATGCGTTCGACGTCGCCGAGCGTGCGCAGGCGAAGCACTCCCTCCGGTTCGATGGGCAGACTGACCGGCGATGCTCCGGTAGCGATGACGAGGCGACCGTAGCGCACCCGCCTGGTCTCGCCGCTCTCTTCCAACCGCAGTTCGACGGTCGATGCCAGGGGATCGACGCCCGTCGCTTCGGCTGCGATCACCGGAGCGATCCCCTGCCACTCGACGGCGATCTCCGTATCCTCGGGGCTGGTGAGGAAGCGTTTGGAGAGCGGCGGTCGCTCGTACGGCATGCTCGGGTCCCGGTCGACGACGAGCAGCTCGCCGCTGTAACCGAGTTCGCGCAGGCGGTTGCCGAACGCTTCGGCCGCGACCGAGGCGCCGATGACGACGATGTCGTACTCGTCGGCGATCATGGTGCGCCTTCGACGTCTCGGAGCATGATGGCTCGTTCCGGGCAGTTCTTGATAGCCTTGCGCACGTTCTCCTCGTCGACCGAGCCCTCGCGGCCGGGCAGTACGTAGCTGTAGCCTTCGTCGTCGATGCCGAAGGTCTCGGGGGCGAGCGCCCAGCAGCGGGCATGACCCTGGCAGCGGTTCAGATCGATGTACAGTTCCTTCGCCATGATGATCACTCCGTCCCGATGCGAGCGGCGAGGGGGCCGACTCCGTGCCAGACCTGGTCGCCGACGGTCTCGAACGAGGGCACCTTCGCCAGGAACTCCTGCAGACCGATGATGAGCTCCTTGCGTGCGAGATTCGACCCGAGGCAGCGGTGCACTCCGCCGCCGAATGCGAGGTGCCGGTTGTCCTCGCGATCGATCTTGATCGTGTTCGGGTCTTCGAAGATCTCGGGGTCGCGGTTGCCCGCGCCGAACACGAGCACCACCCGTTCGCCTGCTTTGATCTCGTGCCCCTGCACGGCGGTGTCGCGCGTGCACTTGCGCGCCATCGCCTGCACCGGTGACATGGTGCGCAGGAACTCTTCGACCGCGATCGGCACCTGGTCGGGGTTCTCGCGGAGCTGCTGCTGGGCCTTCGGATTCTGGCCCAGGTACCAGAGGGAGGCTCGCAGCGCCCATGCGGTGGTGTCGAGGCCGGCGACGAAGAGGAGATAGGCGTACGAGATCATCTCCTCCTGAGTGAGCGCGCGTCCGTCGATCTTCGAATGGATGATCTTGTCCATGAGGTCGGTGTATTCGCCGCCGTCGGCCTGGCGGGTTTCGATCATGTTGCGGAAGTACCCGATGACCTCGTCGCTCGCGGCGCGGGCGACCTCGGGATGCTCGGTGCGTTCGTAGAGGATGTCGTCCACCCACTTGTCGAACTTCGGCCAGTCAGCCTCGGGGTACCCGCAGAGACGGCTGAAGATGATCGTCGGCATGGGGCGGGCGAACCCCTTCGAGAGGTCCGCGATACCGTCGTTCGCTGCCGCTTCCGCGAGCACCTCTTCTGCGAGTGCTCGCGCGGTCTCGACCATACCGGGCTCGAGCTTCGCGATGTTCATCGGGGTGAACAGCGGCAGCAAGATCTTGCGATACGCCGTGTGCTCGGGCGGATCGACGTCGATCGGCACCATCGGGAAGTCGATGCCGAGGTCGGGCAGCAGCATCGTGGGGCGTACCGAGAAGGTCTCCGGATCCTGCTCGGCGGCGAAGATGTCTTCGCTCTTGGCGAGGAAGGTGAACCCGCCGTACTTCTTGCTGCGCCCCACGGGGCACTCGTTCATCATGACCTCGTAGTCGTCAAAGATGGTGTCGAGGTGGTCGCCGTGGTAGCTGAATTCGTTGAGGTCTTCGGTGGTCTTGGCCATGATCGGGTCCTTTCTTCGGTGCCGGACCGCAGCCTTCGGGCTTCGCGAGGGCGTCGGGGTCCGGCGGTTCAAGAGGGGTGTGGAACGGTCGCCTACATGCGTTCGAGGTAGCGTTCGATGTCCCACTGCGTGACGGCGATGCGCGACTGGTGCGCCTCCCAGCGCCGCATCTGCGAGTAGTGCTCCACGAAGTCGGCGCCGAAGTACTTCTTCGCCATCTCGCTCCGCGAGAACTGGTCGACGGCCTTGTCGAGCGTGTTCGGCAGGCGCATCGATTCATCGGCGTCGAGATCGTAGGCATTGCCGACGACCGGCGCTCCCGGGTCGAGCTTCCGTTCGATGCCCTCGAGGCCGCTCGCGATCGTGGCCGCGAGCACGAGGTACGGGTTCGCGTCTGCGCCGGCGATGCGATTCTCGACGCGAGCCGACGGCCCGGAGGACGGGATCGAGCGCACCGCGACCGTGCGGTTGTCGACTCCCCACGACGTATTCGAGCCGGCGAACTGCCCGCCCTCGACGCGCTTGTAGGCGTTCGGCGTCGGCAGGTACAGCGCGGTCATCTCGTGCGAGTACTCGAGCACGCCTGCCATGAAGTGCATACCGATCTCGCTGAGCGCTCGGCCGTCCTCCGGGTTCGAGAACAGGGTCGCACCGGTCTCCGGCGAGTTCATGCTCATATGCACGTGGCCGGAGTTGCCCGCGGCATCGTTCTTGATCTTCGCCATGAACGATGCGGTGTATCCGTGTTCGGCCGCGACCTCTTTCACGGTGTTCTTCAGCAGCAGAGCGCTGTCGGCCGCCGAGAGCGCCTCGCCGTAGTGGATATTCACCTCGTACTGCCCGGGGCCGTACTCGCTGTTGCTCGCTTCGATGAAGACGCCGATCTCGGCGAGGCGGTCGCGGATGTCTCCGATGAGCCAGTCGGTGCCGCTGTCGCGGCAGATGCTGTAGGCGTACACGCCGTCGTTGATCGGCACGAGGTCGCGATAGCCGCCTCGGGCGAGCTCTCGGGGTGTGCCCTCGAAGAGGTAGAACTCGAACTCGTAGGCGCAGAGCGTGCGCAGGCCGGCCGCTTCGGCGCGCTGCACGACCCGTCGCAGGATCTCGCGGGGAGCGAGCGGCATCGGGTCGCCTTCGAGCGTGAAGGCATCGCAGATCACCGCGGCGACTCCGGGCTCGCCGGGCACGACGTGCAGCGTCGACAGGTCCGGGATGAGCGCGAGATCGGGGAAGCCGGTGTGGGGACCGGTGTACTGCAATCCGGGGATCGGTTCGCCCTGGACGTCCCAGCCGAAGAGGAGGTCGCTGAAATGGCTTCCCTCCGTGGCGACGGTCTTGAGGAAGAACTCCGCCATGATGCGCTTACCGCGCCAGATGCCCTCCATATCGGGGGCACCGACTTTGACGACTCTGATCTCGTTCTCGACGAAGTAGCGCTTCAAGTCGGTCGAGGGGTCGTATCCACGAACTCCATTGTTCATTAGTGACTTACCTTTCGTACGGGCAGTGAGTGCACGGTCCACCGTATTGAAACCGTCCCCCGGCAGACTGTGCATTCTGTACATAGCCGTCCGTGGCGCGGTGCAGGCGGCACGGTGGAACCTCGTTCAGCGGGCCGCCTGCGGTCATTCGCGATCCGCTCGCCGCGAGCCGCGTGGAGCGGCCACGACTCCGAGGAAGTTCGTGACGAACCGTTCGCACGCCGGCCCCACTTCGTCCTGGAGACGCGCGAACTCGGCAACGGTGCCGTCGAACTCCGGCAGGAAGTCGGGCATCGTCGCGGACACGGCGTCGCGCCAGTTCGCGTATTCCTCGAGCCCGATCTCCGGGTGGAACTGCACGCCCCAGGTCGAACCGCTGCGGAACGCCTGATGCGGGTAACGGGCGCCCGCTGCCAGCAGCACCGCGTCGTCGGGCAGGCGGGTGATGGCATCGCCGTGCATCGCCCCGGTGAGAAAGGTCGGCGGAAGGCCGCGCATGAGAGGATCGCCCGCGGCGACTTCGGTCACGGTGATCTCTACGACACCGGTCTCGATCCCTGCAGCGCCCCGACGCACTGCGCCGCCGAGCGCCGAGGCGAGCAGCTGGCCGCCGAGGCAGATGCCGAGCGCCGGGATCCGATCGCGCCGGGCTTCGCGCAAACGCGCGCGCAGATCCTCGAGCCAGGGGAACGCTTCGGTGTCCCCGTCGCCCATGTCGCCCCCGAGCACCATCAGCCCGTCGTATCCCTGCAGCGTCTCCGGGATCGCGCCCGCGATATCGGCGAGTCGCACGTCCAGGTCGGCACCCGCAGCGCGGGCCCATCGCTCGATGCGTGCGGGCCCGCAGTCGCGGTCGGGCTGCAGCACGAGCACGCGCGGTCGCGAGTGCACCGCCCCAGTCGCTCCATCCATATGGCTCAGTCCTCCTCTGAAACTCCGTCGTGTTCGGCGATCGGCCCGAGCACCGCGCACCGGTGCCGGTTCGACGCGGATACATCAGACCAGACGGCACGGCGATCAATATGTGCATCGCGCACATACGCCGGCACGCTTCAGTGCCGTTTGCATGCGTGGAGCCGGGCCTTTTCCTCGAGAGTGGAAACGACCTCGAGCCCGGACGGGCATTCGAACCGCGATCGGCACCGTCGCCGGCCCGCAGAAACGAATTGAGTATTGATGACTTCAGTATCCGCCGCAGAATTGACGATCCTGTACGGCAGCCAGACCGGCAATGCCGAGTTCCTCGCCTACAACATCTCCCAGGACGCGGAGCGGGCCGGCATCTCGACCGAGCTCCTCACCCTCGACGACGCCCTGAGCGAGAACACGCTCTCGTGGCAGCGCCTGTTGATCGTCACATCCACCCACGACAACGGCCATATGCCCGAGAACGCCGATGCATTCTGGTCCTGGCTGCAGACCTGCGAAGCCGGCCAGTACGCCGGACTCCCCTACGCCGTGCTCGCGATCGGCGACTCGATGTACGAAGACTTCTGCAAGGCCGGTCAGGATTTCGACGGCGCCTTCCAGGCGCTGGGCGCCACCACGATCCAGGAACGCATCGAATGCGATGTCGACTTCGATATGACCGCGGCTCCCTGGGTGAAGACGTTCCTGGCGGCCGTGCCCGATGTCTCCCCGTGGGAGCCGGATGCGCAGGTGCTGGTCGATACCGAGACAGCGCAGCAATTCGCCACAGCCGCCGAGGCGTGGCGCACCGCGCGCATCTCGAGCAGCCGCAGTCTCACGGCGCCGGGCTCCCGGAAGCAGGTCGTCCATTACGATCTCGAACTCCCCGATGACTTCGAGTACCTGCCGGGCGATTCGGTCGAGATCAAGCCGCGCAACTCCGCGAAGCTCGTCGCGGAGTGGCTGACCGCGTTCCCGGGCATCGAATCAGTGCGCATCGCCGATGAACAGCTCGACCTGCGCGAGGCGTTGACCGACCGGCTCGAGCTCAGGCTCCCCCACATCGGCCTCATCAATGCGCTCGTCAGCAGGATCACCTCGTCCGAGGCCGCCGATCGTATCCGCAACCTGCTCGACTCCGGCGAGCGGTACGAGATCGACGACTGGCTGTGGAGCCGCGACGTGCTCGATATCGTCACCGAACTCGGGTTCGCCGGGACCGACCTGCAGGCCATCGTCGACGTCATGCGCCCCGTGCAGGCGCGCTCGTACTCGATCGCTTCCTGCCCTCGGGCCGCGCAGGGCAGGCTCAGCCTCACCGTCTCGACGATCTCCTACGATGCCCGGGGTCGACTGCACCTCGGAACGGGTACTCACCACCTCGACTCCGCACTGGGGCAGGAAGTCTCGGTGCGCCGGATCGTCGCCCACGATTTCCGTCTCCCGGAAGACGATGCCCCCGTCATCATGATCGGGCCCGGCGTGGGAGTCGCACCGTTCATCTCGTTCCTGCAGTCCATCGAGGGGCGCGAGCGGAAGAACGATGCCTGGCTCTTCTTCGGCGATCAGCATCGCTCGAGCGACTGGCTCTACGAGCACGAGATGATCCGCTGGCAGGAGGCCGGAGTGCTGACGCGCCTCAGCCTCGCCTTCTCCCGGGACGGCGACACGAAGCACTACGTCCAGCACGAGATCGCCGAGCAAGCGGAGGAGCTGCGGTCCTGGCTCGCGCGCGGCGCGCACATCTACATCTGCGGAGACAAGAACCGTATGGCGCACGATGTCGAGAAGGCGCTCGCCGCCGTCCTCGAGACGAGCACTTCCGAACGAGACGGCGGGAGCGGAAGCATCACCCTGGAGTCTCTGCGCGACGCGGGCCGCTATGCGAAGGACGTCTACTGAGGCGCCGCTACGATGGGGAGACCTACGGTGCTTCGCCGCCCGATAGTTCGAAGACGGTTCGATCGCTCGATGATGAGAGGATGAAGCACTTGGACGATCCTGTTGCCCCCCGCGACTCGGGAGTGCAGTTCGCGCAGCGCAGGGCCGATGTGCTCTCGGGGCTCGTGCGGATCTTCTCCCAGGAGCAGGAGCCCGCCGGGCTCGTCGAAGCCGCCGTCAACCTGGTCGCTCGAGCTACCGGCGAGATGAGCGTGTTCGTCTATTTCTGGGACCCCGACTCCGAGCGTCTCGAACTGCGCACGATGACGCACGCAGATCTCGGATACTCCGCGAGCAACATCAGCATGCGTCTGGGGGAAGGCCTGACCGGTTGGAGCGCACTGCGCCGCCAACCGATCCTCATCAACGAGGGCTACCGGGACGACCCCCGCTTCATCTCGCTCGACGGGGTCGCAGAAGACGCGTTCGAGTCGGTGCTGACGGTACCGATCTACGACGAGGAGGCGCTCTACGGCGTCTTCGCGATCTACTCCGTCGAACGGCACGCGTTCGGGCAGGCCGAGCTCGATATCGCCGAAGAGGTCGGCCTGCTGCTCGCGAGCGCCCTCAAGCGCGCTCAGACCGTGCGCGAACTCGAGCTGCAGTCCGCCACCGCCCGCTTCCTCATCGACCTCCCGCCCCTATCGGGCGTATCGTTCCCCGCCGCCGCCAGGGAATGCGCACGGCGCATTCTGACCTTGCTCGACGCCGACGCCTGCATCATCAACTACGTCGGCTGGCTCTCGATGGCGACCGAACCGATCGCCGTGGCCGAGAGGCTCGGCGATCCGGAGCGCCCCAAGGTATGGCTCAGCCATTCGAAGCATCAGGCCCGCGACGTCGAGAAGCGGTACGAGAGCAAGGGGTACGACCAGATCTCCGCCTCGCTCGGATACGGCATCTCGCACGGCGTGCTGACCTGCTTCAGATCGCGGAAGTTCACGAAGGAGGAAACCGATCGGCTGAACATGCTCGCTACGCAGGTCGGCGTACTCATCGAGAACATCGGCGTCGCGCCGAACCGGGCGGCGCAGATGATGGCGCTGCTCGCCTCCGACCGCGAGGACCAGATGCTCGAGAGCCTCAAGTACCTCGGGTGGAAAGGGAACGGATTCATCCCCGCGCTGGTCCAGGTCAAACGGCTCGGCGCCGATGTCGAAACCTTCGGGCGCATCGTGCAGGAGTCGGTGCTCTCCGAGCTGGGGCCCGAGACGCTCCTCGCGCAATCGGGAACGCTGGTCGTGCTGCTGGTGCAGGTCGACCTTTCGGCACCGGAATCGACCGCACTGACTCGGATCACCCAGTGGCTCGCACGTCTCGAGCAGACGATCGGCATGAGCGCGGATATCGGCATCGGTCAGAGCACGATCCGCACGAACAGTATTCGCAATGCGCTGATCCAGGCTCGGGCGGCACTCGCGTGGGCGAGCTTCTCCTCCACGCGCAAGGCCCCGCAGGTGATGGCCTACGATTCCATCCAGTCCGTTCGTGATCTCCCCCGCCTGGTCTACGAGCTCAGCTCAGGCGTGCAGCAGTACTGCGAGAGGCTGCGGCCATTGCTGAAATACGATCAGCAGCACGGCACGCAGCTCGTGGAGACGGTCGAGGTCTTCGCGCTGCACGGGGGTTCGATCGCCAACGCGGCCGAAGCGCTCTTCATCCACCGCAACACCCTGCGTCAGCGGCTCTCGCGCGCGTCGACGCTCATCGAATCGGATCTCGGCCAGGAGAGCCATTGGCCCGAGATCCTGCTCGCGACGAGGCTGCTGCAGCAGGATCAGATCTAGCGCTGCGCAGCCTGACGTTCGAGACGGCGCAGCAGCGGTGTCAGCTGCTCGGCCGCCGTTTCGGGATGTTCGGGATGCCACTGCACACCGGTGATCGGAGCGCTCTCGTGCACGACGGCCTCGATGATGCCGTCATGCGCACGCCCCGCCACGACGAGGCCCTCGCCGAGCGCATCGATGGCTTGATGGTGCGAGCATCGCACGGCATCAGCGACCAGGTCCTGGTCGTAGTCCCCGTCCGGAGCGAGTTCGATGGCATTCGTCGCGAACGATTGCATCCCGGGGGCCGAGAGGCGATGCCGCCCACCGGTCTTGAGATGCTGGATCAGCGTGCCGCCGAGGGCGACGTTGATCAGCTGCAGCCCCCTGCAGATGCCGAGCACCGGCTGTCCGGCACGGAGCGCGGTATGCACGGCGATGAGATGCGCAGCATCGGCGCGCAGCAGGTACTCCCCGCTTCCGTCGTACTCCCGTGTGCCTCCGTAGAATTCCGGGGCCACATCCTCGCCGCCGAGAATCACGATGGCGTCGGCATCCGCCGCGACAGCGACGGACTCGTGCAGCGGCAGATCGTTCCCTGCGACCGCTTCGCACTCCCAGCCCAACGCGGTGACCGCCGTCTTCGCCGCCGTGCCCAGCTCGAGCAGAGCGCCGTGGTACACGGGGATGTGAGGCCTCTGATCACTCAGATGCAGCAGTGCGATCTTCAATTTCACCTATTCCTTCTTCGCGTTCGTCGAATGCCGTACCGGCCGAGTCGCCCATGGCCGGCCGCGGTGAATCCGACTTCCAACCAAATGGCAAGCCCTTTATATGGGCATTTCATCCACTTCATGGCGTGGATATCCATAATATAGGACGACTTCATCGATTCCCTTGCTCTATATTCTCAGCCCAAATACGGTGGCCATAATCTGCGGAGCAGATCGCGCCCCGGCGGGGCGTTTCTCGTCTTGATCATGAGGAGTCGGAATGACTACTACGGCGGGCCAACAGGTCCAGGAGTTTCAGAAGAAGCTCGGTTTGAAGGATGTCATCGCGCAAAGCCTGTCGGTGATGGCGCCCGCAATGTCGGGGGCGTTCATCACCTATCAAGCCGCCATCAAGGCTGGAGGAGCAACGTCGCTCTCCTTCCTTCTCGGAGCGCTCGGAATGCTGTGCGTGGGATCCGTGGTCGCACTGTTCGCCAGGACCATCTCCTCCTCCGGCTCGATGTACACCTACCTCAGCAAGGGGGGCAACCGCACCACCGGCTTCGTCGGCGGCTGGGGATACGTCGCCGCCTACCTGCTCTTCGCAGGCGGCGTGCTCGCCGGTTTCGGTTTCTTCATGTCGACCCTCGTCGACCTCCTGTTCGGCGGCACGATTCCCTGGTACTGGTTCACGCTGATCGGCCTCGCCATCATCGCGCTGCTCAACTTCTTCAACGTCGCGGTATCGACGCGCAACCAGCTGATCTTCCTCCTCGTGAGCATGGTCATCATGCTCACGGTCTCGTTCATCGTGATCGCCATCGGGTCGCCCGACGCGAGCGTCGTCGACGGCGAGACTCCGATCGCATCGGCCGGAGCGCACTTCGATATGGCCGTCTTCTGGCCGCCCGCCGTCGACGTCCCCTGGATGGGCATCTTCTTCGGCATGGGCTTCGCGATGCTCTCGTTCGTCGGCTCGGAGTCTTCCGCGTCGCTCTCGGAGGAGACGAAAGACGCGAAGCGCAATATTCCGCGCGCCGTCATCGGCTCGGTGGTCATCGCCGGCATCTTCTACCTGATCGTCACCTATGCCACCGCCATCGGATTCGGCGTCGAGCAGGCCACCACCGATTGGCCGCTCGCGGCGACCGGTCTCGCGGCAGTGGCGCCGAACACTCTCAGCTCCGCGCTGGTGCTCGCCTCCGCGGCCGGGGCGAGCCTCTTCTGCGCTCTCGGCCTGCACACTGCGACTTCGCGCGTACTGTTCGCCATGGGGCGCGAGGGCGTGCTGCCGCAGGCGCTCGGCCGGCTCCACCCGCGGTGGAACACCCCGTGGAACTCGATGCTCCTGGTCATCATCCTGATCGTCCTGCTCATCGGCGGCCCGGTACTGCTGACCCCGTACGAGGTTCAGGTGGCGCTCGTGGGCGGCATCGACGATTACACGACCGGAGGCCAGTACGCGTTCTCGCTGCTGCTCGGCTACGGCACTCCCGTGGTGATCTTCGTCTACGTGATGCTCGGCATCACGGCGATCCTCCACGGCCTGCGCAACCGCTCCCCGAAGTTCGTGTGGGCGGGAGCGGCCGCTGCGCTGTTCTCGATCGTCGCGATCATCGGCGGGCTCTACTTCTCCTTCATCCCGTCGGAGCCGGGAGCCGAGATCCCCATGAGCATGCGCCTCGTACCCTGGGTCGGCATCGCGATCTTCGCCGTGGGCCTCCTGCTCGCGCTCTGGATCCGCGCCAACCGCAAGCAGGTCTGGGCCGACATGGGCCACATGTTCGACGAGCTCTAGAAGCCGCGCCCGAAGCAGTTCGCCCCCGCTGAGATTCTCAGCGGGGGCGATCTGCTTGATGCCGCAGGCGCTTGCGGCTTACGCCTCGTCGAAGACGATGAGGTCTCGCAGCGCCTCCCCCTTGCGCATGGCGTCGAAGCCGCGGTTCACGTCCTCGAGCCGCATGCGCGAGCTGACCATGCCTTCGAGATCCAGCCGGCCGTCGAGATACATCGACACGTATCGAGGCATGGCGACACGGAAGTTCTGCGCCCCCATGTAGGCGCCCTGCAGCTTGCGGTCGTCGAGCAGCAGGCGCCCCTGGACCGGGAATGTGCGGCCGGCGGGCATCAAACCGATGATGGTGGCGGTGCCGCCGACGGCCAGGCTCTCCAGCGCCGCTGTCGCGGTCGCTGCGACGCCGACGGCCTCGAGCGCATGATCCACGCCGTCCGGGAGGACTTCGCGAATCTGCTCGGCGAGATCGCCGTCTTCGGGCGCGAGCACCTGCGTCGCCCCCAGCCGCCTCGCGACACCGAGCTTCTCCGCATTGAGGTCGATCGCGATGATCTCGGAGGCGCCCGCGATGCGCGCGCCCTGGATGGCGCTGAGACCGATCCCCCCGCACCCGAGCACCGCCACGGTCTGCCCGGGCTCGACGCGGGCCTTGTTGAAGACCGCGCCGAGACCCGTCGTCACACCGCACCCGATGAGCGCGGCGAGGTCGAGCGGCATGCGGTCGTCGATGCGCACGACGGCGCTCTCATGCACAAGGAGCGTTTCCGCGAAGCTCGACACGTTCAGGAACTGGTGCATCTCCGCGCCGTCCCGATGCAGCCGCGGCGCTTCGCCAGGGCCGCGCCGGCTCTCCGTGCTCTCGCAGAGGTAGGAGCGGCCCGAGAGGCAGCGATCGCAATGCCCGCAGAATGTTGCGAGGCAGGTGATCACGTGGTCGCCGGGCGCGAAGTCCTCGACGTCGGCCCCCACTTCGACCACCACCCCCGCGGATTCATGCCCGAGCACGGAGGGCCGGGGTATTTCGAAGACGCCGTTGAGGTGATTGAGATCGCTGTGGCAGAGACCCGCCGCGGCGGTGCGGATGAGCACCTCGCGCGGACCGACACTGCCGACCTCGACATCCTGAATGATCAGGTCGCTTCGCTCGTGTTCGAGTACTGCTGCTTTCATCGGAGGTTCTCCTTCTCTGTGCGGCCGACGGCGCATCGACGTCGAGGCGCCGTCGGCGTGCGGTGGGTGTGCTGGTAGCTCAGATCTCCGCAGACGCGGTCGGGGCCTCCCCCGGTTGCTCCCGGCGCGTCTCGCAGAGCTTGACGAAGCTGCGGAAGACGCCGCCATGAGCCTTCGCTTCGGGGTGCCATTGAACCCCGATCAGGCCTCGACGCTGATCTTCGATGCCCTCGATCGTGCCGTCATCGGCATGCGCGGTGACGACGAGCCCGCGCCCGAGCTCATCGATCGCCTGGTGATGGTAGGTCGCGACATCGGCCGTTTCGTGGATGGCGCCGCGCAACCAGCTCCCCTCGACGGTGCGCACGCGATGCTCGCCGAATGCGTTTCGGGCCGGGTTGTGGATCGCGCTGCCGACGACCGCCGGAAGATGCTGGATGAGCGTGCCGCCCAGCACGACATTCAGCAGCTGCAAGCCTCGGCAGATGCCGAATACCGGCGCTCCCGCACTGATCGCCGCTTCGATGAGCGCTGCCTCCCATGCATCCCTGGCTCCGTCGAAAGGGCCTGATTCAGGCGCTACGTCGGCTCCATACCTCGCCGGATCGATGTCCGCACCCCCCGCGAGGACGAGGCCGTCGAGGCGGGATACGACGTCGGCGGCATCCTGCTCGAATCCTTGCCGCGGTTCGGTCGGCACAGGGATCAGGACGACTGTCGCCCCGGCGGACTGCAGGTGCTGCGTGTACGACAGGGACAGCAGGTGCGCCTGCCCCTCCCACACCCGCCAGCTCGCCTGCTCGAGGGGAACGGGAATGCCGATCACCGCCCGATTCCGAGTGCGATCCCCCCGTGAACCGTGGCCGCCGCCGATCGCCGGCGAGAAATTTTTGCTCATACCAAATAGTAGTCATGAGGCGATATTCAACACAATGGACTCACCATTTATTTTCGCGTCACCGCCTGCTCGACGACCGGAGTCGGCGCGTGAACGCGGCGAGCCGCGCCCCCGGGCTCCGTGATGGAGCGCTGGGAGACACGGCTCGAAGCGCGGGCCGCGCCTCCGCACGGCCCCGGACGGATCACATAGTGGGCATGACGAAGCTCGCGCCCTCCTTGATGCCCGAGGGCCAGCGGCTCGTCACCGTCTTGGTCTTCGTGTAGAAGCGGAACGCATCGGGACCATGCTGGTTGAGGTCGCCGAAGCCCGACTTCTTCCATCCCCCGAAGGTGTGGTACGCGATCGGCACGGGAATCGGCACGTTCACGCCGATCATGCCGACGTCGGCGCGGGCGCTGAAGTCGCGGGCCGTATCTCCGTCTCGCGTGAAGATCGCGACACCGTTTCCGTACATATGATCGGTGACGAGCGCGAGGGCTTCTTCGTACGTATCGGCACGGGTGATCGACAGCACCGGACCGAAGATCTCTTCGCGGTAGATCGCCATATCCGTCGTCACATGATCGAAGAGCGTCGGGCCGAGGTAGAAGCCCTGCTCATGACCCGGCACGGTGTAGCCGCGCCCGTCGGCGAGCAGAGTGGCCCCTTCGTCGACGCCGATCTGGATGTAGTTCTCGACACGGGCCTTGGCCTCCGCGGTGACGAGCGGGCCGTAATCGGACTCGGGGTCGAGTGCAGGGCCGACCTTCAACGTCCCCACCCGCTCCACGAGCTTCGCGGTGAGCGCCTCCGCCGTCTCCTCCCCCACGGGAACCGCGACGGAGATCGCCATGCAGCGCTCGCCGGCCGAACCGTACCCCGCGCCCATGAGCGCGTCCACGACCTGATCCAGGTCGGCATCGGGCATGACGACCATGTGGTTCTTCGCACCGCCGAAGCACTGGGCGCGCTTGCCGTGCCTGGCGGCCGCCTCGTAGATGTACTGAGCGATCGGCGTCGACCCGACGAAGCCGACGGCCTTGATGCGATCGTCCTCCAGAATGGCATCGACGGCGACCTTGCCGCCGTTGACGACATTGCACACACCGGCCGGCAATCCCGCCTCGATGAGCAGCTCGCCGAGGCGCAGCGGTACGGAAGGGTCGCGTTCAGACGGCTTCAGGATGACCGCGTTGCCCGCCGCGAGCGCCGGGCCGAGCTTCCACAGCGGAATCATCGCCGGGAAATTGAACGGGGTGATGCCGGCGACGACCCCCAGGGGCTGACGCATCGAGAAGACATCGATGCCCGTCCCCGCCGAGGTCGAGTACTCGCCCTTCAGGTGATGCGGTGCGCCGAGCGCGAACTCGATGACGTCGAGCCCGCGCTGAATATCGCCCTTCGCATCTTCGAAGGTCTTGCCGTGCTCGCTCGAAAGCACGCGGGCGAGCTCGTCGCGCTCCTGCTGCACCAGGGAGATGAACTTCATCAGCACCCGGATACGTCGTTGCGGGTTGGTCGCCGCCCAGGCCGGCTGCGCCGCCTCGGCGACCCGGATCGCCTCCGCAACCTCTTCCCTGCTGGCTATCGGAAGCTTCGCCTGGACCTCGCCGGTGCTCGGGTTGAAGACATCGGCGAACTCGCCCGATGTTCCCTCCCGGTGCTCTCCTCCGATGAAGTGCGTCAGAGTACGAATGGTCATAGTATTTGTTCCTCTCAAGCTCAATACGCGCCGTTATGCCACCTTGCATAGGTCACGATCACCATCATGCTTATCTTGAGCAAGAAAATCAATGGCATTACCAAATAGGGTTCGATCGATTCCCCGCCCCTGCGGATGTCGCAGCGTTCCTGTACTGATTCGCCGTATGCTTGCGGCAGAGATCGATTCCGAGGAGACGTCCGTTGGCAGAGCTTCAGCACACCCCCACCGACACCGCTTCGCCGCCGCGATCGCACCGACCCGAGTTCGATTTCGACATGATCTCCGGTCTCGGTCAGGGCACTCCCCTGGCCAACCCGTTCGAACAGGTCATGGCGCACCTCGTTTCGCGGATGCACACGGGCGAACTTCCCTTCGGCACGCGCCTCCCGCCCGAACGCGAACTCAGCGACTACTTCGAGGTGAGCCGTGTCACCCTGCGGGCGGTCATCCGCACCCTGCAGCAATCGGGCTACCTGAGAACGCTGCGCGGCCGCAGCGGCGGCAGCACGGTGATCTGGCAGGGCGAGGGCGATGAGGGCGCGCAGAAGCCTGCGCGGTTGAGCTCCGCGATGCAGGCCCGGCTGCTCGACAGCCTGGCGTTCCGATCGATTCTCGAGCCGGGCGCTGCCGAGCTCGCTGCAACGCAGCAGCTGACCGCGGAGCAGGAGCAGGAATTACTGCGTTTACTCGAGGAAGTGACCGCCGCCGGCATGAATGCGCGCATTCCCGATGCCGAACTGCACGGGTACATCGGTCAGCTGAGCGGCTGCAAGGCGCTCTCCGAGTCGATCGACAATCTGCAGCTGCTGCTCAACGAACAGCTCATGCAGGTGCTGCCCGAGATCGGCCCCGCCATGGATCATTCGAACGAGCAGCACGAACGGATCGTCAAGGCGATTCTCCGATCCGACCCGGCCGCCGCTCGCACCATCATGCACGAGCACGTCGAGGCGACCCGCGGCCTCATCGTCGGGTTCATCCGCTGACGGCGAGCCCCTCGGCGAGCCACTCGAAGACGGCGGCGGCCGGCCCCTCGGGGGCCGCCCGGTGCCCGGTACCGGCCCAGGCGTGCACCCGTTCGGTATCACCCGCGCGTGCCGCGGCCTGACGCAGTTCGCGGGTCAGGTGATGCACCTCCGGATACCCGGTCGGCGCCTCCGCGTCGTGCCGGTCGATGAATCCGCAGTGCAGCGCCCGCGCGGGGCGGCCGGTGAAGGCGCGCGTCAGCACGGTGCCGTGGTCCGCCGAGTCGGGACGTGTCCGGGCCGCATCGAGCGCTGCCCGGTGCGCCCTCGAGGTGCCGGCCTCGTCGGTGCGCAGCAGCAGCGTGCCGACCGCGACCGCCGAGGCGCCTGCAGCGAGCAGTTCGGCGACGGCGTCCGGGCCGTCCACTCCCCCGGCCGCGATGCGGGGCAGCGGGCACGCAGCACTGACCAGCCGCACCAGCTCCGCGGTCTCGAGGGGCGTCGGAGTGCGCACCGGGTCGTGCACGGCGCTGTGGCCGCCCGCTCGCGGGCCCTGCACCGTCAACCCGTCGACTCCGAGCCGCTCGGCGGCGATCGCCTCCGGGACGCTCGTCACGGTGGCGAGCACACGCGACCCCGCGCGCTGCAGCGCTTCGACGTCGGCCCGGGGCGGCAACCCGAAGGTCAACGAGACGACCGGCACCGGCTCGCGTACGAGCAGGTCGATCTTGCCGGCCCAGGCGTCGTCGCCGCCGTGCGGTTCGGGGTCGAGCTCGAGCCCGTAGCCGTCGGCCTCGGGCTGCAGTCGGTGCGCGTACGCGGCGAACGACTTCCGATCGACCCGCCGCGTCGGCGGCACGAAGAGGTTCACGCCGAACGGCGCACTCAGCCCCCGCATGCGATCGATCTCTGCGGCGAGCGCCTCGACGGTCTTGTTGCCGCCCGCGATGAATGCGAAGGCGCCCGCTTCGATTGCTGCGGTCGCGAGGACGACGGTGGTGGGGCCGCCGGCCATGGGCGCGGCCACGAGCGGATGGCGGGTATCGAAGAGGTCTCCCATGCTTCGACCCTACTCCGGGCTTCGGACGCATGAGGCGCCGGGCCGGCCGCCTCAGTCGTCGTGGTCGGTCTCGATGTGCGCGATCTCCCGGTGCCCGTTGTGCAGCACGAAGATCTTCAGCCGGCCTCCGGAGTCGTGCAGTACCGCCTGCAGCGCGCCCTCGGTGCTGCCGGTCTCGCGGGCGAAGGCGTCGGCGATGAGCTGCGCGTAGGGGGCCGTGCGGCTGTCGCGCTGCCACAGCTCCGAGCGCGCGAGCGACTGCGCGACCGCTTCGATGGTGCCGGCGTCGAGCGCCTGCCCGGCGGCGGCCTCGACCTGCGTGCGGTCGAGCAGGTACACCGATTTGATCGCGTCCTCGTAAGCGACGGTCACGAGATCCGCGGCGGGTGATCCCTGTTCGCCCTCGGAGCTCTCGGGGGCCGCGTCCTCGTTCAGTGCGCCCGCCTGCCCGTTCGCCGGCGTCTCCACGGCGGGAGGGGTCTGCTCGACCGTCTCTCCCGCTGAACCGCAGGCGCTGGTGGCAGCCACCGCCGCGAGCGCCAGGGCGGCGATGATGCTGTTCGTTCTCCTCGATGTCTTCTCCATAGCCCGTCCAGGCTAGCCGCCGCCTGCACCGGCAGGCTGAAGACGCGTTACGGTTGTGCACCCGGCCAGGTCCGATGACCGGTTCCGGAAGCGCTCCATGGACCTGGCGCGCTCGCCCCTTCCGGGAGAACTCGGCCGGTGCTACTGTCGCGAATACATAGGGGCATCGCACCGAACGCATATGTTCCGGAAAGGACGCCATGCTCGCTAACAGGCATCGCGCGCTGGGCATATCGCTGACGTTCGTCGCTCGTACTCGGTTGCACCGCGCCACGACCGCCGCCGCTGCGGCCGTCCTCGTACTGGGCGGCGCCGCCGCGTGTTCGCCGAACGAGGGTGGAGTGGAGCCGATCCGAAATCTGGCCGATATGCCGGGAGAAGCCGCGAGAGTGATCGACGAGCCCGCCTATGCGCACGCACGATGGTCGATCTCGGCGCTCGATCTGTCGACGGGCGAGACCCTCATCGATATCGACGGCGAGAAGATGGCCGAGCCGGCGTCGTTCACGAAGACCTACACGATGGGCGCCGCCTGGCTGCGCTGGGGCCCCGACCACGTTGTCGAGACGCCGGTGAAGGCGCAGGGCGACGTCATCGACGGGGTGCTCGACGGAGATCTCGTGCTCGTCGGCATGGGCGACCTCACTCTCGGAGGTCGCACGGGGGCCGACGGCACCGTCGACTTCGAGAATTTCGACCACAACGACGCGAACGCCATACCCGGTGCGACGCTCACTGCAGAGGATCCGCTCGCCGGGCTGAACGACCTCGCGGCCCAGGTGAAGGCGTCGGGCATCGATCGCGTGACCGGCGACATCGTGGTCGACGACCGCCTGTTCCACGGCGAGCTCGAGGGGCAGCCGATTTCCCCCATCATCGTCAACCAGAACCTCATCGACGTGCTCGTCACTCCCGGCGGTGCGGGCGAGCCGGCACGGGTCGAGATGCGCCCCGAGGTCGCGCCCTGGCAGGTGACGAGCACGGTGCAGACGGTCGCGGCGGGCGAGAAGACGAGCTCGGGCGTGTCGAACCCGCGAATCGTCTCGAACGGCGAGATCTCGATCGACGGGTCGATCGCCGCAGGCAGCGTCCCCGTGCTCAAGGTCGTCGCATTCGATGACCCCGCGACCTTCGCGCGCACCGCCTTCATCGAGGCGCTCGACCGCGCGGGAGTCGCGACGAGCGCACCGCCGACGCGCATCAATGCGACCTCGGGGCTTGCCGCTCCCGACGCGGTCGCCGCCCTGCCCACGGTCGCCGCGCTCGAGTCGCTGCCGCTCGCCGAGCAGGCGACCTATGTGCTGAAGGTGAGCTACAACCGCGGTGCGCAGACCACCGTATGCCTCTTCGCCGTCGAAGCGGGGTCCGACGACTGCGCCGACGGCCTGGCCGAGATGGGCCGCACGCTCGCCGACGCCGGGCTCGATACGACCGGTATCTCGCTGATCGACGGGTCGGGCCTCGCAGGCAACCTCGTCACTGCCGAGAACAGCGTGGAGCTGCAGCGGATCATGTTCGCACGGCCCGACGCCGAAGCGTGGATGCGCACGTTGCCCGTGCTCGGGGTCGACGGCTCACTCGCGGAGGTGCAGGTCGGCAGCCCGGCAGCGGGCCTCGTGCACGCCAAGACCGGCACCCTCGTCGGCGGCGATCAGCTCAACGGGCGGTTCCGCCTCGAAACGAAGGCGCTCGGCGGTGCAATGCGCACCGCCTCCGGGCGCGATGTCGCATTCATGATCATGCTGAATAACGGCTTCACCGCGGATATCGACGGTGTGCTGCAGGCGAACGACGATGTCGGCGCGGTCGCCGCGGCCATTCAGCAGGCCTACTGAGCCGCGGCATCACGAGCGGGAACGCGGGCTCCGCGATCGCGATGATGAACGCGAGCAGCGCATCGATCCCTGCAACGGCGGGCATACCGATCAGCGCTGCCGACCGTGTGCGTACCAGTACATGATGAGGGTGCCGCGCGCCGATGCACACCGATGCAGCGGGCATCAGGCGCATCCGATCGGGGCGTCGGGTTCAGAAGCCCGTGGCGGTACTGGAAGCCCTGCGGCCGGGTGCGCGTTGGCGGGATGCCGAGAACGCCTCCCGGGCGAGGGCGAGATAGTCCGCGACATGCTGAGATTCGATCTCGGCGACGCTGTTCACACGAACGTGCTTGCGACCCGATCTGCCGCCCCTGCCTTCAAGATGACCGTAGACGTCTTCGATATGCGCGCCACCGTTGATCTCGACGGAGACATGATTCTTGTAGGCGTATATCCCCGCGAAGGGCGACGATTCGAGGGTGTAGTGCAGGCCGCCGTACTTGAAGTGTTCATCAGCGTCGGGAAACCCGCGTGTGATCAATCCACGAAGCCGAGTGACGATCTCGTAGCGCCCGTCTGCCTGCTCCTCGAGAGCCGCGAGAAAGCCATCGATCCCGTCGATCATGCCTCGACCGGCACCCAGACCGATAGCTCGTTTCCGCCCGGCTCACGGAACTGGAAGCGTCGGCCACCGGGAAAATCGAAGGGTTCTACGGTGATGCTCCCACCAGCGGCGATGACGGCGGAACGCGCCTCATCAAGGTCGGCGACCTGGAAGATCGCCAATGGCGGCGGCGCAGCTTCTCCCGAAGTCGTCTCGAACGCCACCGTGAAGCCGTCTCCGGCGTGAACATCCACATAGGAGTCGCCGTAGCACGTGTTCTCGTACTGGAACGCCTCAGCCATGAACGCAGCCGAGGCTGCCGCGTCGGATGAATACAACTCTACGGTGGTGAACTTCGCCATGTCTTCGAGAATAGTCGCACCGGACCGACACCGACAGGCTCCGCAGCAGGCCGTCCGCGGCGATCCTCGCCAGCGATCCCGGTCCCAGAACGAAAAAACCTTGCCCGCGGGATCGCGGGCAAGGTTCGAACATTTCTGATTACGTGGAAGCAATGGAGCGTTGCGGGAACAGGCGACCTCGGGTCGAGAGGCTGGTTTCCGCGTGGAATCAAGGGGTTTGCGCGGATGCAGAGTCCGACGGCGAGGCCGACGACCCGTTGATCGGCGTGTCGGCGGAACCAAAGAAACGACCTCGAACACGCCTGACCGACGAGGAAGTGGACGCTATGCGAACAGCCCGCGCACAGGGCATCAGCGTGAAGGCCGTGGCTCGTCAGTTCGGGGTGCACCGGGGCACGGTGTGGGCGAAGACGCGGTGATGAACCCGACGGCGACGCGGGAGTTGAACTGACCTCGACCCCCTCGCGCCGCGAATCTCGGTAGGCCGTTCTGCTGCATGAAATCAACGATCTACGACGTGTGGCATGTGGATAACTCCACGGCGATACTCCGAAATACAGAGTGCTTAGCACTTTCGTTAGCACTTTTCGCGGCTCAGACGATACTGAGCCTGGTCCAGTTCGGAGGCTGAGACGAGACCCGCACCGGCCAGTAACGATTGTGGCTGAACACGGAAGACAACCATCTGGTCAAGGTCTGTGCGTCTGGCAATAGTCCAACGTGTTCTCCACCCAGCCCTCGGCGACGATCCTGGTGCATGCCTTCACCTATGGCAGGAACGGACTTCGACATCGTGATTCGCGGCGGCGTACAGGGGAACACCGGGTTGGCGAACTATCGTCAGAGTAGCGATCGGCAAATGCCGTAGCTCCACAAGGGCCTCGCCTCAGAAGTGCTCGTGATGGAAGCAGGTACCGCCCATGTCGGTAACAAAGATACAAGAACTCAACGGTCTCGGCCCCGTACGCGCGACTCGCGCCCGTGCCGGGGATTTTCCGCCGATAGCGAAGGCTTATACGCGGGTCTCGCAGCAGGTGAGGGATGCGGGTCTCCTGCGTCGGGCGCCCTGGTTCTACGTTCTGGTCGGACTGGTTCTCGTGGTCGCTCTCGGCGGCACGATAGCCGGATTCGTTCTGCTGGGAGAGAGCTGGTTCCAGCTCATCATCGCGGGAGCTCTGGGTATCGTCTTCACGCAGATCGCGTTTCTCGCCCACGAAGCGGCGCACCGGCAGATCCTCTCCCTCGGTCCGGCAAACGATCGTCTTGCGCGCGTCCTCGCCGGGGCCATCGGAATGAGCTACTCCTGGTGGGACTCCAAGCATAGCCGCCACCACTCCAACCCGAACCGAGTGGGCAAGGATCCCGATATCCAGGTCGATACCATCTCGTTCCTCGAAGAAGACGCGGTCCAGGCGAGAGGATTGCGGCGCGCTATCACGAAGCGACAAGGCTGGTTCTTCTTCCCTCTGCTCACATTAGAGGGGCTGAACCTCCACTTCCACAGCCTCCGCCACCTTCTGAGCAGGGAACCGGTAAAAGGGCGCTGGATCGAGCTTGCCATCATCGCCGCGCGGTTCGCCCTCCTGATCACCCCGCTCTTCCTCTTGCTTCCTATAGGTATGGCTTTCGCGTTCCTGGGGATTCAAGTCGCGGTCTTCGGCGTGTATATGGGAGCCTCTTTCGCCCCCAATCACAAAGGGATGCCGGTGATCGCTCACGACGCGAAGCTCGACTTCTTCACGAAGCAGGTGCGTACCTCGCGGAACATTCGGGGTGGGTGGTGGGCGACTTCGCTCATGGGCGGCCTCAACTACCAGGTCGAACATCACCTGTTCCCGAGCATGTCCCGCCCGTTTCTTTCGCGCGCGCGGCGTATCGTCCGCGAACACTGCCGGGAACTGGGCGTCCCGTACACCGAGACATCACTGGGTCGTTCTTACGCGATCGTCATTGACTACCTGAACCGTGTCGGTCTCTCGGCTCGTGATCCGTTCGAGTGTCCCATCAATGCCCGGTATCGCCGAGTGTGACTATCCAACCCGTGGCGAGTGGATCGAGCGGTGGGAGCGCGAAGTACGCGAGTCTGGACACGCATACGCCCCGTCTCCAGCCACCGTTGTCCGTCGACAAGCTGAGCTCGCACGAGATCAAGAACAGCAAGACGGCGCTGCAAGTGAGCGACCGTATCGAGGCGGTGAATGTGTCGGATCTGAACCGCGAGGCCGAGGACCCTTCGCATCCGGACAGGCAAACGAAGGTGTGAAGATCTTTCCATCTGACTCCGCGGGGAGAAGCAGACGGGACGTTCGACCTTCATCAGCCACAGAATGGGTTCTCGAATCATCGGGCTCGCTGTCGACAAGTTTCCGGGCTCATCCCAATCGAGGGTGTAGTTGGGGTCTGAAGCCTCCGGTTTCCAGCAGTGATCTGGCGATGTAGTTCGTGAGGTTGCGGAACCCGAGCGCGGAACCGCGCAGGTGTTCGAGTCGTCCGTTGATGGCCTCGGTCGGACCGTTGGAGGTGCCGGGCCGGTCGAAGTAGGCCAGCACGTCGGCGGCACGCTTCTTCAGGGTGCGGCCGAGCTTGGTGATCTCGATCAGCGCCTTCGGGACGCCGGCGCTGGTGTCGGCAATCAGCTTGGTCATCAGCTCGCGACCACGCCGGCGGTCTTCGTGGCGGTAGGCGGCGATCATCCGCTGGTAGACGCCCCAGGTCGCTTCGACCTCGACATGGGCGTCGCCGTGGATCGCGGTGTCGAACAGCGCGGCGAGCCGATCGATCTGGCGGTCGGTGAGCAGGTCCGCGCCAGTGCACAGCGTCCGCCGCGCGGCATAGAGGGAGTCGCCCTTCCTGCCGCGGTGGCCGTGGATCGCGAGCTGGACCCGACGCCGGCACTCGTCGAGGGCCTCGCCGGCCAGCCTCGTGACGTGGAAGGGATCCATCACGGTCACGACGTCGGGCAGCTCTTCGACTGCGGCGGTCTTGAAGCCGGTGAACCCATCCATCGCGACCACCTCGACACCGTCACGCCATGCCTGTGGCCGGTCGGCGAGCCAGGTCTTGAACGCGGCCTTGGAGCGTCCTTCGACCATGTCGAGCAGGCGTGCGGGGCCGGTGCCGTCGCGGACCGGGGTGAGGTCGATGATCACGGTGACGTACTTGTCGCCCTTGCGGGTGTGACGCCACACGTGCTCGTCGACCCCGATCACGGCGACGCCGTCGAACCGGTCGGGATCGTTGATCAGGAGCCGCTTGCCTTCGGCCAGGACCGCGCTGTTCGCGGTGTCCCACGCGACCCCGAGTCCCTCGGCGACCCGCGCAACGGTCAGGTGCTGAACCACGATCCCGACCAACGCCCACCGCATCGCGGTCCGGGTCAGCTTGGCCCGCGGCTCAGCCGCCGCGCTGGTGTCTTGGCGCCAGACGTAGCCGCAGCCAGTGCACTTGCGCCGCCCAACCGTCACGATCAGGGTCGTGGGTCGCCAGCCCAAGGGCTCGTGCGCGAACTCGCGGGGCACCGAGTCACGCGGGATGCCCTCGCAACCGCAGCGCCGACACCACAGATCCGGTTCGATGACGCGGCAGGTCAGCACCGCGCGGTCGGGGTCGAGCCGTTGGCCGGTGACCTCCAGTCCGAGGTCGTCGAGTCGGCAGAAGGCGGTCAGGTCAGGGCGGGCAAAGCCCGCCCCCGCGGTAGCGTCAGGCACGTCGGGGTCTTCCGGATGGACAGCGTCAGAACTTCCATCCTCGGGAGACCCCGACCCACGCCCCGGGACCGACACAGGCCGACTACCTCACAGCCGCGCTACACCCTCATCTGGGAAGAGCCAGTTTCCGGCCCGTCACAAAGATTTTGTGACGTTCGGCGGTCGGGTGCCGTCTTATGTGTAGAGCGTTGTTCTTCGCTCGTTGGATGGTGCGGCCAGCGGTCGTGCTGCTGGATTGTGGAGGTAGTTCTGATGGCTACGGATGAGATGAACAAGACTGTTGCTTCTGAGGGCGGCGCATCGGTGCCGCGAAGCGTAGGGGCTGCGGGCTCGTCGCGAGTGGATCGTGCGCCTGCGGTACCGCGTCTTCCGATGGAGGAGAGTGCTTCGGCGGGACGGACGACGATCGCCGAGGGCGTGGTCGCGAAGGTCGCGGGCATCGCTGCCCGTGAGGTTTCGGGGGTGCATGCGCTTGGCGGCGGAGGGGCGCGTGCATTCGGTGCTATCCGTGACGCGGTGAACGCGACGGATCTCACGCAGGGCGTGAAGGTCGAGGTCGGCGAGACGCAGGCTGCCGCGGATATTACGATCGTGGTCGACTATCCGGCGCCGATCCAGGAGGTCGCCGATAACGTGCGCAGTGCGGTGACCGCGGCGATCACTCGTCTGGTCGGTTTGCAGGTTGTCGAGGTCAATATCGACGTGAATGATGTGCACCTGCCGATCGACGACGCTGACGACGACACCGAGTCGCGCGTCTCATGAGTGCGACGCTGACCGGGGCGCTGGTCGGCGCAGTGCTGGCTTTCGCTGCGCTGATCTTCGGGTTCTGGGGATTTCTGCTGGTCGTGCTGCTCATGGTGATCGGTGCTTTGACCGGGCGAGTGTTGTCGGGTCAGCTGGACCTCCGCGCGCTCGCTAGCGCATTCACGGGGAGGCGAACCTCGTCATGAGCGTGCTGACCGTTGCATCCCCGAGCATTGCGAGCACACCTGATGTTGTTTCGTCGGCGCCTGGGAGCGTTCGGGTGCATGAACGCGTCATCGACAAGGTTGTTCGGGAAGCGTCAGCGGTCGCGATCGGCGTGTCTCGAGACGACGTGAGCGTCGAGGCGGCTGAATGGGGCGGAGGTCTTTCCGTGCGAATCGCGGCGAAACTGCCCGTCCCCGATCTCAGCGATATCGAAGCGATCGAGGCTGCGGTGCCGGTCCTCGAGCGGGTTCGTGCGCTTCAGGCCGAACTCGCTGAAGAGTTCGCGCGTTTGACAGGACGGGACATCCGCCGTGTGTCGTTCACTGTTACGGGAGCGGTCATCCCGAAGCGAAGTCGGGTGAGGTAGATGACGAATGCCGTGCTAAAACGTGTCGTGCGCCGAGAGACGCACTCTCCGCGCACCGTCGCCACCGTGATTCTCCTTGTTCTCGTCGCATTGGCCGCGATCTACGTGGGAATCGAGATCGTCTTACGTCTCCTCGGCATCGGCCCGTTGCTGGTCGCACCAGGGGCAGCGCTGACCTGGCTGCAGGATCTGCCAGACCAACCTCCGAGCCTGATCATTGCAGGAGGACTCATCGCGCTGGTGGCCGGGCTGGTTCTCGTCTGGCTCGCCCTCGGCCCAGGCCGGAGACCGAAGCATCAACTCGGATCCTCCTCGTATGCGGTGATCGTAGACAACGGAGTGATCGCGTCGTCGGTCGCTGAGCGGGTGCGGCGTGAACTGGATCTCGCCAAAGGCGCTGTCGTCGTAGGTGTCGGTCACCGCAGTGCGGATATCACCGTCAGGCCAGAGCCCGGACAAGCCGTCGATAGGCGTCATGCACGCGCTGTCGCCGAGTCGGAACTGGTCGGCTATCAGTTGTCGCCCCGTGTCAGGGTGAGGGCAAGAGTCCTGCGTGCTGCAGATGGGGAGGAGAAGTCATGAATGCCACGAACCGAGGCGTGAACCGAGTGATCCTCTTGATCGCTGGCATCTTTCTGATCTGCGTCGGCAGCGCCACGGTGATGCCCATACTGTGGCCCGTTGCCGGCGACCTCTGGAAGAGCTGGCTATCGACCGGGGTGGACTGGATGCTCAGCGCAGATAACGCGTCTCGTCTTTCGGAGGCGACTACGGTGAGCTGGTTCACTCTGGCGTTCCTCACCCTGCTGGTGCTGCTCGTGGTCATCACGGTGCTCGTCATCGCCCGACTGGGTGGCGGGCGAAGCAGCGTGGTGATCCGTGAGGAGGCGGAAGGCGAGGTGCAGGGATCGGTCACGATCCGGGGCGGCTTCGCGGCCGACGCGATCACCCAATCGCTCGCGTCGCATGACGAGATCCTCTCCTCGAAAGTGAACGCGCGCAGACTGTGGGGCGCTGACGTCCTCCATGTGAGTGTGATGCCGAGGCAGAACGTGTCACCTGTCGAGGTCGCCGAGACGGTGACAGGACTCGTCGATCGCCTTGCGACCCTACTGGGTCGAGAGATCTCGACGCTCGTGACGATCCATTCCGGGATTCGCTCGCGGCTCGCGGCTGACCAATCCCGAGTGAACTGACCCTCGCGTTGCGGGGCTTAACGAAAGGAAGAACGCGATGCGTAAGAACATCCTGATACTTGCGGTGATCGCCGTCGCCGCCTATCTGGTCGGCGTGGAGTCGGCAAAGGCGCGCGGGAAGAACTACGAGGACTTGCGGCACCAGTTCGAACGGCTCTGGACAAACCCGGAGGCGAAGAAGTCACGCAAGCGCATGGCGAAGAACGCCAAGAAGTCGCTCGAGAAGGCGCGCAAGAACTTTCTCGGCAGCTAAGGCACAAGAGCCGCAAGGCGCTGTCCCAGAACCTCGCTCCCAGACCCGGGAGCGTTCCAGAGAATGAAAGGAAATCACACGATGAGTGCTGGAGACAAGATGAAGGCCGCAGCCGACAAGGTCACCGGTCAGGTGAAGGAGACCGTCGGCAAAGCGACCGACAATGACAAGCTCGTCGCCGAAGGCAAAGCGGACCAGGCGAAGGGAGTCATCAGGGACAAGGTCGAGGACATTAAGGACGTGTTCAAGAAGTAACCACGCCTCCGGGGCGGGCTCGCCCGCCCCGGTTACCCCGTTTCTCTCATTCGAAAGGACTGCTCTCATGGGCTTCTTCAGTTTTCTCATTCTCGGGCTGATCGCCGGCGCGATCGCCAAGCTCATTCTCCCCGGAAAACAGGGTGGCGGCTGGTTCGTCACCCTGCTGCTCGGTGTTGTCGGGGCGATGCTCGGGGGCTGGCTCGGCGGCCTCATCTTCAACGTCAACCTGCAGGGCTTCTTCAACCTGTCGACCTGGCTGCTCGCGATCGGCGGATCGATCCTGGTGTTGCTCATCTATGGCCTGATCACCGGTCGCCGCGCGAAGAAGTGACCCAACCTCACAAGCCATGGACGAACTGACGGATACGGGTAAGGATGAGGGTCAACGGGCGGTCGTCGCACCGCCCGTTGGCCCTCGAAGGAGAGGTGCCCTTGGTGTCAGGGGGATGAAGGATGAGCAGTGAGCCTTGCCGCAACCCGTTGGAGTCGGCAGATGACCGGATCATCGCCGGACGAGCCGCAGACGGAGACACGGCAGCATTCGCGGCGCTTGTTCGCAGGTACACGCCGATGATGCGTGCCTACACGCGGCGGATCCTTCCGGGCAGCGCGGATGTCGACGACGTCGTCCAAGACGCGTTCATCACCGCCTGGGACCAGCTCCCGAAGTTGGATGATCCCGGGCGTGTGAGGAACTGGCTGATGCGGATCACCGGTCGCAAAGCGATCGACCGCATCCGATCCGCCCGACCCCACTCCGATCTGAGCGAGATGGAGCTACCGGCCCAGGATCGGATGGCCCCGCAGCGGCAAGTAGAAGCTCGCGCAGGGATCGCGGCGTTGAGCGACGCGATCAACCAGCTTCCCGACTCCCAGCGTGAATGCTGGGTGCTGCGAGAGCTGGGCGACTACAGCTACGAGGAGATCGCCCAAGAACTGGACCTCCCGATATCGACGGTTCGGGGATTGCTCGCCCGTGCACGAAAAGACATCATTGTTCGAATGGAGCAGTGGCGATGAACGAATACGATACCCCTGATCCGCGGGGCCGCGTGACCGAGTTCGAGGATCTGGACGGGCACACCATTGAAGAGCTCTCTGACTACCTCGATGCCGGGCGCACCCCTGTGGATGCTTCGATCGAAGGCTCGCCCGGTTGCCGCATCGCACTGGATGCCCTGACCCGTCTTCGAGAGCTTACCCCCGAGCTCCTTGCAGCCGACACTTCGGCGGAACCGAGGCCCGACGACACCTGGGTGCAGAGCATCCTCGCCGGCATCACTCTGGACGCGCGCGCCGGACGGCGCATCCCACTGCCTGCGCCCGCGCTCGAAGCCGACTTGGGCATCACCGAGGGTGCCGTCCGGGGCGTGATCCGCGCGGCGGAGCACACCGTGCCCGGCGTCGTTATCGGCAAATGCCGATTCGACGGAGATGTCACGGTGCCGGGCGAACCGGTGCGGGTCCGCGTCGATGTCAGCGTGCCCTACGGCGAACCGATCCCGGATCTTGCAGAACGCCTCCGCAGTGAGATCAGTGCACGTGTGATGACACACACCACGCTGAACGTGACCGGCATCGACATCACCGTGCACGATATCCAGCAGCTTCAGAACCGGACAGAAGGAAACCGATGACCGAGCCGACGGATCAGGCAATGGCCGAGGACATCGAGACTGCGATCAGGGCCGTTCCCGGTGTGGCTTCGATCTTCCGCACTGGCGGCATCATCTCGAAAGTGGTCGATGCCGGCGCTCAGCTCCTCGGAGCTCAGCCGAATGAAGCACCGCTTGTCCGCTGGGAGCATACGCCGGACGGCCCGCGAGCAGAGGCCGCGATAGGCGTGCTCGCCGCCGCGGGAGCTGCTGAAACCAGTCGCCGAGTACACGCAGCGATTGCCGCGCTGTGTACCGGTCGTGGCTGTGCCCCTGTGGAGATCCGCCTCACTGTCGTCCACATCGACGATGGCCCCGGAGACCTCGCGTCCCGACGAACGTCGACGGCGAGCCTAGTGATGCCGACTGAAATCTCGCCTCAAGACTGAAGCCGCCGCTCAGCCCGGCGCGAACCAACGCACTCCGCAGCAGGCCCCATTATGACGCGCCTGCGCTGAGCCTGCTGAGGCGCTCGTCGAGCCTGTCGATAGCACCTCCGGCAGCGCCGGACTCACATCATAGTCCTCGCGCGGAGGCGGATGAGATACGCGGGGCAGCAAAACCTTTCCTGCGTTCACCGCAAGAGTCAGCACTACCGACGAGTAGTGTCAATGGAGTCGCCTCCTCCCTCTTGCCTCAGTTCCTCGGTGCGGTCGTTGTCCTGTTGATCGCGGATGATCTCGGAGTTCCGGCGGCGCGTGGTCTCTTCGGTGGGCGCGTATGCGTGCCCGGAGTCCTGTATCGCGCGTTCCCATCGTTCCGCTCGCTTCCGCGCGATTCTTCGATGATCCGGTTCCTTCTCGGGGGCGTTCTCATTTGCATTCATGTTTTCACCGTAGCTCGCCCGTATGCGAGGCGTTCAGCTTTGGCGGACTGCGAAGAGACGCCCGCGACGCTGTGATGTCCGCCGCACTGGGCTCGTACGGTCGCGCTGGACTCGAGCGCCGCAAGGCGCTTTGACCTAGACGAATAGTCTTGCGCGTGGCCTGCCCGTCCGCCCCATTGGCAGGATTGACGAAGCTGTGAGGCGTACATGTTTGGGGCGTATCGTCAGATCATGGATACACAGACACGAGCGAGCGGCGTGGACGCCGCGACGCTGGGCCTGGGATCGGTGCTGGTGGGTTCGTTGCCTGCTGCCCTGATGACCGATGAGGCTCCGGATCGGTACACGGTGGAGGCCGTGTTCACGCGACGCCCCGAACGGGACGAAGTGATCGAGATTCTGGGGAGCGAGACCCGTGACTTTCTCGCGCAGGCTGGCTACCCGACCGTGGAGGTGACGATCTCGGACCGTCGTCTCGAGATCGCGAACACGAACCTCGAGGAATTGCGCGACGGACTCGCAAGTGCCCTCGCAGATCGCCTGGCCGACATCAGCGCAGGGGTCCGGGATCGACAGGACGCGGCGGCGGTCGTGTTCCAGAACGCGGCTGTGAGCGAGAACGCGCGCACTGCGGCGGTCACCGCTCTCGCGGAATCCGTTACTTTCGCCCCGTCCCCAGCTGGTCAGGATTCGGCGGGAGCGGAGGCGAACCGTGTCCGGTCGGATCGCGCTCAGATCGATGACTGGACCGATGAGGGCGGTCACGGACGTTCCTGACGCCCAAGCCCGCAGGATCTCAGGTGCATCATGAACGAGTATCGTTCGACCCGGACTCCACGAACTAGCCGGCCAGTCAATGGCAAGGGCGGGAGCGAGTTCACGACATTGGCGAAAACGATCCGAGAACAGGGGTTGCTGCGTCGCCGGTACGGGTACTACTGGACGAAGCTCATCGGCCTGCCCCTCTTGCTCGCCGTGGGTCTCCTCGCATTCATCTGGATTGGCGACACCTGGTGGCAACTGTTCACAGCGGTGCTCCTCGCGATCCTCTTCACCCAGATCGCGTTCCTCGGTCACGATTCGGCGCATCGCCAGATCTTCGTATCGGGAAAATGGAACGATTGGGTGAGCATCGTCCTCGGCGACCTGCTGGTCGGTATGAGCTACGGGTGGTGGCAGCATAAGCACACGCGCCACCATGCAAACCCGAACAAGTTGGGTGCCGACCCTGACATCGACCTTCCGGTGATTGTCGTCACTCCGGGTCGAACGCCTCCGAGAAGCCGGACGCTGAGATGGCTTCGGGCGCATCAGGGCGTGTTCTTCTTCCCGATCCTGCTCCTGGAAGGGGTGTCGTTGCACGCGTCCGGGGTGCGCCGAGTGCTCGCAAGGGGTGAGCTGAAGCGGCGCTGGGTGGAGATCCTCTTTCTGCTGATCCGGCTGACCGGGTTCCCGATGCTGGTGTTCATCGTGCTCTCGCCGGGAATCGCGTTCGTGTTCCTCGCCGTGCAGCTCGGCGTGTTCGGGTTCTATATGGGAGCCTCGTTCGCGCCGAACCATAAGGGGATGCCGGTCGTGCCGAGAGACGTGAGCCTCGATTTCCTGCGACGCCAGGTGATGATGAGCCGGAACATCCGCGGTACCCGTGTTCTCGATACTGCTATGGGTGGCCTGAACTATCAGATCGAACACCACTTGTTTCCCTCAATGCCTCGCCCGCATCTGCGCAAGGCAGCACCGATCATCGCCGAGTACTGCCGAACCCACGATGTCCCGTATCTGCAGACGGGATTGTTCGCCTCGTACGCCATCGTCGTGCGCTACATCAACCGTGTCGGGCTCGGGGAACGCGACGTGTTCACCTGCCCGCTCATCGAACAGCGCAATCACTTCACGATGCCAGCAGCATCGTGAAGTTTCCTCGCGCAGACGGGACGGTGAGGCGGTCACATGCCGCCGTGGTCTATCACCCGGCGAAGATCCCACTGGAGCGCGTCCGTGCTGCAGTAGAGATGCAGGAGCGAGCGCTGGGCTGGGCAGCTTCACGCTGGTACGAGACCAACGCACAGGATTCCGGACGCGCCGCGGCAGAGCAAGCCCTGGCGGGTGACCCGGCAGTCATCATCGTGCCCGGTGGCGACGGCACCGTCCGGGCCGTCGCAGACGTCGTCCACAGCTCCGGGATTCCCATCGCACCGATCCCCACCGGTACGGGGAACCTACTGGCGCGCGACCTCGGTATCTCTCTCGGCGATGTCGAGGGCAACATCGAGGCGGCGTTCACGGGCTCGACGCGAGCCGTGGATGTCGGGGTCGCCGAGTTCGACGATGCTGACGGCGCTTCACGACGGCATGCTTTCGTCGTCATGGCGGGTATCGGCCTGGATGCGGAGATGGCGGAGCACACGAGCTCGATCGCGAAGAAGCACCTCGGCTGGCTCGCGTACGTCACGCCCATCGCCAGATCGGTCATCGTCAACAGGCTCTTCCACCTCGACTACCGCGTGGACCAGAACAGAGTCAGATCCACTCGAGCGCACACGGTCATCGTGGGCAACTGCGGCACGCTCACCGGAAACATGCTCCTGATCCCCGGCGCGGTCATCGATGACGGATTCCTCGACGTGGTCATGATGCGCCCAAAAGGACGGTTCGGGTGGGCTCGGATCGGCACGCGCCTCACGCTGCAGGGCATCGCACGGCGCTCCCGGCTCAGCCGGCGCATGCTTGAACGAGCGCCGGATATTCACGCGCTTGCCTATGTCCGGGGGAGACAGTTCGAGGCACGGTTCGATACCCCGCACCTGATCGAACTCGACGGAGACAGCTTCGGCCACGTAACCCGCGTCAATGTCGGCATCAGACCCGGTGCGTTGCAAGTCCGGGTTGCCCGGTGAACTGACTGAGCGCAAGCAAGCAGTGCTGGGGTGTGCGGTACGCACGACATGCCGCAGAAGAGCATCCCTCGCTGAGCCACGTGAGGGAGAGGCAGGTTATGCTTTCGAGCGCTTCGCGCGTTGCCTGAGCAGCCCGAAGATCAGGGTGCCGACGAAGAGCACGATTCCGATGATGGCCAACCAGAGCAGGCCCTCGAACACGAATCCCACGATCGACAGCACCGCCCATACCACAAGCAAGATGAGAAGAACTGTCCACATGTTCCCCACCATACGCTCCATCTGAGGGCAAAAGAAGGAACTGGCAAGACTCACAGAAAGCCGGCGACCACGGCTGAGCCACAAGATAAGCCTCGCCCCCAGTCCCTGTGGCAACGAGTTTGGGCACGCTGGGGTCAGAATCAACGCGTGACATGAATGCAGCAGTTCTACCAGCAGAGTTTCCCGAGGAACCAAGGTTCCGCATGAAAGGACTAACGCATTCCCCAGCGGTGCAGCGGCCCCGACTTCGTGACAGGCGCATGCATCGCGCACGACACGCCGTACTCGATGCAGACAAAGCTACTGCGTCTTCTGCGCTGAACACCGCAACTTTACGACCGTTGCCGATCAAGCGCTGCCTCGTCTTCTGATTCTCTTCGCCATGACTCTTCGCCTGTTTCTACATTCTCCCATTGTGCTATCTCCCGAATGGACGTATCGCTACCTGGCGGTAGATCATCCGCCCCGCTCCTGGTCTTGTGCTTGCCGACCCGAGGAACTGCGCCGTGAGCAGCCTGCCTGCCTACCGTGGTCTATAGGCTGCGTGTCGGCCCCTCGCGGTGCGGCCCGCTGCGGTGGGTGTCGTGCGCGAATGGGTCGGGAAGCCGCTGTGCCCGCTCTGCGACTCGCTGCCGCGCTTGCTCCTGCTCGGCGCGCTTGGCTTCGATGCGTTCGGCGGCTTCGTTCACGGGCAGGCTACGGAGTTGGTCGGCTTCGGCCCGAGTCATGGCGCCCCGGTTTCTGGTGTCGCGAGCCTTGCGGTGGGGGCTGGTGGTGCGAATGCCGAGCTGGTCGCGGCGGGCCTGCTGTGGCCCGTACTCGCTGACCAGCAACGCCAGACGCTCCTGCTCATGGCGTTCCCGCATCGCCTCACGGTTGGCAGTCGCGGCGGCGACGGTCTGCACAGCCTCGGCCACGCGAGGATCGGTCTCTGCACGCTTCTCGGCGGCCCTGCTCGCCCATGCCGGGAGACAATCGGCGTAGGTCGGGGTGGTGCCCCATTCGCTGCTGACCTGTCCACGCAGCTCCTGCGTGTGTTCGGTCGCGGCGCGGTGCTCAGTACGGGCTTTGCGCCTGCCGAACCTGCCCACGGTGGCGAGGCGGGCGCTGGTAGCGGCCTCGTTCTCCACGGCGGCGAGGTAGGCGGCCCCGTCGTGCTCGGCTTGGACGGTGAGCGGCCTGGCGGCCTCGGCGCGCACCTGCTCGGCGACTTCTTCGGCCTTGCGGAGTACAGCAGCACTCTCGTCGTCCTCGGCGCGGTGGGTGGAGCGTTGGGCGTCGAGCCTGGCGGCGATCTGCTCCCATCGTGCCGCCGTCCGTTGTGCGCGTTCGGCTTCGTGGTCGAGGCGGGCGAGTTCTTCGGTGACGAGCCGCACGGGGCCGTCGTTGACGAGGCCGCGCACGGCTTCTTGTGCGGCGTGGGTGGCGTGGTCGAGGCCCCGGTCTGCGGGGTCGCGTTCCATCGCGTCGATGAACTGCGCCCGCGCATCCGCGAGGTCTTCCGCGACGACGTGGAGCCGGTTCGTGTTGCGGCCTCGGGTCATGCCGACGTAGACGCCCGCCGCGCTCGTCGCCTCCGACAGCACCGTGTGCGAGGCATCGACGGTGGCGCCTTGGACGCCGTAGGCGGTGGCGGCGTAGGACAGGTGCGCATGCTCACCCAAATACTCGGCAGGCAGGGCAACGGTGCGCGGGCTCTTGCGCCCGCTGCCGACCTCACGCGCGTAGACCGTGCCGTCGCTCTCGACGTGCTGCACGATCCACTGCTGCCGGTTCGCCACCCCAAGATCACTGTTGTTCTTGCGGGTCTGGATCAGGTCACCGGCCCCGATGCTCAGCCCGTCGCTGCCGGTCTCCGTCACCGTGTCGTCGACCTCGCCACGCTCGATCCGTCCGGCGCGGATGCGCTCATTCAACGCCGCCGCCTCGTCATTGGTCGACACCGTGATCGCCTCGCCGTCGCCGTCGCGGGCGCGGGCGCGGGCGCGGGCGCTGACGGTGATGTGGTCGCGGGCCTGCTCGTCGTCCGCATGCAACGTCACGAGCTTCATAGCGGCGAGCCGGTCGAACACCTCGCCGGGGTTCTCGCGGTCTCGCATCGCCAGCGTGAGCGCCGCGTACTGGGCATCGGTGAAGCGATGCAGCTCGCTCATATCGTAGGTACGGCCCCTGATCTGTGCGGCAATGTCGAGCACACCGCCGCGCCCGACGGCGGGGAGTTGGGCGCGGTCGCCGACGAGCGCAACCGTCGCGTTTGCTTCGGCAGTGATGGTGAGGAGGGCGTGGGCGGTGTCTTGGTCGAGCATCCCGGCCTCGTCGACGATCACCCGCTCACCCCGCGACAGCACCGTTTCTCGCGGTGGGCCGGTGAATGCGCGCCCGGTCTCAGGGTCGGTATCGCCCCGCGTGAGGCGTGTCCATACGCCGTCGGCGTTCCACCGCCACCCATGCGCATACACCAGCGCCGCAACACTGGTGGCGGGTACGCCGAGTTCGTCGTGCGCGACCTGCGCCGCCCGCAGCGTCGGCGCAACCACCCGCGACGCCCTGCCCTGCTCGGCGGCGACCTCGATGGCGCCGCCGAGCATCGTGGTCTTCCCGGCCCCGGCTGCACCCTCCACGATCACCAGCGGATCGTTCGAGGCGACCGCAGCGGCGGCGACCGTCTGCCCCTCATCGAGCCCGGCGGTGTGTGCGGCCTCGGTCACGTCCGCTGGTTTCGGCTCCCGGCGCAGGGTTGCGGCGGTGAGCTGGTCGCGCAGCGCGGTCTCAGCGGCGACCACGCCGACGCTGGTCAGGTGGGCGACGTACTCCGGTGCAGCTGCGCCAGGCGGCAGGATGGAGAAGCAATCCGATACCGCAAGATCGGTTGCGAGGCTCACGAACTCGCGCAACTCCTGCGGTGTGGCCTGCACGCCTGCCTCGGTCGTGATCCGGGTGACATGTTCCTCCACAGTGTGCGGCGTCCATGCCGACGCACTAGCGGCGCACCGATCCAGCGCCCGCGACGCGACCTGTTGCATGCTGAGGTCTTCAAGCAGCACTGGGGGTTGCGCAGTCTTGCGTTCGACCCGTTCGGGGTCGTATCCGGCTTCGCGCAGCTCGGTCACCCATGCGGCTTCCTCCCGCAGGGTGGTGGGCTTCTTCGCGGGTCGCTCATACGCCCACGCCTCGGCGCGCAGGCGGGAGGCGACGACCGGCCCGATCATCTCGCCGGGGTGCGCTTGATCCCATTCGGATTCGAAGCGTTCGAGATTCTTGCGCACCTGCTCGCCCCGCTTCGACATGAGCGCGTTGAACGGCTCCAACTCGGCGACTTCGCCGGTGGCGGGGTCGAGGGTCAGGCCGTGCCGGTCGAGCACGGCGGCGAGGTCGGGGTGGGCGGCGATCACGGCGGTGCCGAGGGCGCGGATCGCGCCCTGCTGCTTGAACAGCGCAGCGCCGTTCAAGCCCCGCCACTTGCCCGCCGCCCACACTCTCATGCCGATCTGCATATGAATATGCCGGTGCGGATCACCCGCCCGCGACGTGCGGTGCGTGATGCCCACGACCTGCATGCTCTCGATGGGTACGACCTCCTGCGCCCCCAACGGCCCGACACGAGTCACGGAGTGCTGGGCGAGCCAGCGCCGAATCTCGCTGAGGGCATCCTGTTGCGCCGCATCCAGCACCTCCGAGACCTCGGGGTGCAGGGCGGCGGCGATCGACAAGCTCTTGGGCGTGTTGATGACCATCTCCATGAACCGGGGCGAGCCTCGCCGATCCGACCCCGCCCGGCGCGGTTTGCCCATCGACTCGCCCGTGAGCGGGTTCTCCCAGTCCACCCACCTCGCATACCCCACAGGATCAAGCGCCAGCTCAGCGGTCACCTCGCCCGATCCGTCGAGTGCCGCGAACTGCGCGACGGTCGCTTCCGCGCCCAGGTAGTAGTCGTCAGCGCGGGAACAGTCGGCCTCGACGTAGCGCAGCGCGTCGGCTCCGGTGCCCCGGAACGGGATCACGCCGCCCTGCATCTCGACCACCACCCTTGCGTCTGCCCCACTCACCATCTAGCGTATCAGCAACTACGTCACTTAGATTACGTTCATTCACTGAGATAAGGGCGAGAACCGGGAGGGTGTGGCGAGCGATTGGGAGCGCTGGGGGGTGTGGCGAGCGGGTGCGCTCGCGAGTGCGGCGAGGGGCGGGGGCTTGGTGTCAGGAGAGGGAGGATGCGACGGTGGCGATCCAGGCGCGTTGGCGGCGTGTCTCGACGGCTCGGGGGTGGTAGTTCGTTCGCACCCACTCCACGGCGGTGTCGGCTGGAACGCCGCTCATCACGGCGAGCACCGCGAGGGCGGTTCCGGTTCTGCCGATCCCGCCGCCGCAGGCAATCTCGACTCGCTCGGACGCGGCCCGCGTGTGAGCTTCCCTGAGCGCGTCTACGGCGTCCTCGGTGGAGGCAGGCAGGCGGAAGTCGGGCCACCTGACCCAGCGGTAGGGCCAGTCGGCCACGCGAGGGTCGCGGCCCAGGAGGTAGACGGCGAACTCAGGGGCCGGGGCCTGACCGCGAGGCCGACGCGCACCTGTGCCACGGATCAGACGACCGTCCGGCAGGCGCACCACGCCCGCGTCGTCAACCGCCCAGCTCGTCATGCGGGCCTTATCCGGCGCGGCCTCGGCGTCCGGGTGGGAGCAGTCCTTTGCGGCGGGCGCGGGCGACCCAGCCCTGCGCGGTCGAGAGCGGCACGCGGCTGAGCTCGGCCATTCTCGCGGTCGGGTTCGGTTCGCCGTCGTCTACGAGGCGGGTGTGCTGGAGGGCAACGACCTCGTAGAAGTCCGGGGTGCGCTTCGGGTTCCCCAACGGCTTCATCACATCCGCCGAGCGGAGGACGCGACCCGACGGCATGGTCATGGTGCCGCCCTCGAACCGGCTGGCTCCGGTGACGGCGAACTGGCGGCGGTTGATCGCCGCCTCGATCCGCGACGTGGGCAGGTTGCGGAGCATCGGGCTCGCCACGGGATCGCCTGCCCACTCGGGCAGGTAGACGATCCCGGTGATCCGCACCTCGCCCTTGGGTTCCTCGTCCAGCAGGTATTGGCGTTGCAGGCGCAGCAGCACACGAGTGGACGACTCGGTGTGCTGGATGAGGAACCAGCGCCCGGAGTCGGTGTTGTTGTGGCTGGAGTTCAGCCTGCGATCCAGCCCCGGCGCGGGATCGACCCACTGCTCATACCTGAGTGCCGCGTCGATCGCGGGGCTGTCGCGTTCGGGGTCGATGGGCGAGGCGTCGGGCATCTGCCAGCCCGCAGGCAAGTCCGCCGCGACCAGCAGCGGCACACTTTCCAAGTCCTCGATCATGCTCCCAATCCTACATGACCTCATGCAATGGCCGCTACGCCATGTGTGTGCTACTCTATAACTCACGTATCTGCCACGACGTGAGATAGAGATGAGCGACCGGCCCCGACGCACGAGTGATGAGTCGCCGCGACGCGCGGCGCAGAGCAGGGGTGCGCTCGGAACAGGCAAGGGCAACGATCCACCTCAGTTGCGACTGCGGGCGGAGCGACGGGAGGAACCAGACATGCGCAAATTGGTGGAGTGGGTGCTGAACATCACCCAGGCCCGCTACGACGCGCACCGCGCCGGGGAACCCGACCCCTACGACCTCCCGGCACCTGATGGACTCGGGCCGGTGTCAGACGAACGAGGCAGAGTAGAAGCAGAGCAACCGCACCAACGAAGGAGCACCGCATGAGCACCATCACCGCTCCCGCCCTCGCCCCGGCAGGCGTCACCGACGGCTGGACAGGCGACAAGCCGGTGCTGCTGGCCGTGTCCTATCTACGTGTCTCCACGCGCGAGCAGGCCGAGCGTGGCGGCACTGACGAGGGGTTCTCGATCCCCGCCCAGCGTGAGGCCAACCAGCGCAAGGCCGACGAACTCGGGGCGCGGATCGTGCACGAGTTCGTGGACGCAGGCGAGTCGGCACGCTCGGCGGATCGTGACGGCCTGAAAGAGATGCTGGCGTTCATCGCTGCGTCTCGGGTGCAGTTCTGCATCGTGCACAAGCTCGACCGGCTCGCCCGCAACCGCGCCGACGACGTGACCATCCACCAAGCACTGCTGTCTGCGGGCGTGACATTGGTGTCGGCTACGGAGTCGATCGACCAGACGCCCTCGGGGATGCTCGTGCACGGCATCATGTCGTCCATCGCGGAGTTCTACAGCCGCAACCTCGCCACCGAAGTGTCCAAGGGCCTATCGCAGAAGATCGCCCAGGGCGGCACCCCGATGCGCGCCCCCATCGGTTACCTCAACGTCCGCAAGACGGATGAGAACGGCCGCGAAATCAGAACCGTTGAGGTCGACCCCGAGCGTGCGCCGCTGATCCGGTGGGCGTTCGAGCATTATGCCGAGGGTGAGACCTCGGTGACCGGGCTGCTGCGCGACCTCACCGCACGCGGCTTGGTCACGGTGCCGACGCCGAAGCGCCCGAGCAAGCCGCTGGGGAAGAACACGCTCTACAAGCTGCTGACGAACCCGTACTACGCCGGGCTGATCCGGTACAAGGGCGCCCTGTATCCCGGTGCGCACGAGCCCATCGTGGAAGCGGCGCTGTTCGATCAGGTGCAGTCGCTACTGAAAGCGCGGACCGCGAAGCAGACCCGGCATGTGCAGCACGCCCATCACCTCAAAGGCCTGTTGTACTGCGGCACCTGCGGGTCGCGGATGCTCCTCGACTTCGCCACCAACCCGCGCGGCACCACCTACGCCTACTTCGTCTGCTCCGGCCGCGCCGCCAAGAAGACGAGCTGCACGAGGCGGGCGGTTCCGGTCGCGGTCGCGGAACGTCTCGTCGCGGACTCCTACGCCTCCATCACGATCAGCGACGACACCTACCGCGACCTCGCCAAGCGGGTGGACGCGGCGTTCGACAAGCGCATGGCGGGCCACGACCAGGAGATCGCCGACCTCATGGCGAACCGGGCCAAGTTGGAGTCGGAGAGCGACAAGCTGCTGGCCGCGCACTTCGCCGACGCGATTGACCTGCCGACCTTGAAGCGGCATCAAGACCGCATCCGGGCGGGCCTGTCCGACGTGAACCAGCGCCTTGCCGAGCACGATGAGCACCACACCGGCGGACGCGCGTTCCTGCACGACTCGCTGCGGCTGCTCACCGACGCGCACCGTGCCTACGCTCGTTCAGGTGATGCCGACCGGCGGCTGGCGAACCAGGCGTTCTACACCCGCCTCGACATCACCGATGACGAGCAACTACGTCCGCGCCTGGCCGAGCCGTTCGCCACCATCATCCGCGAGAGCAAGACCCCCAGCGACGAGGGAGAGGAACCCTTACGGGAACACACCACATCTTTCGATGTCGCGTGTTCCCGTAAGACACTTTGGGTGGATCTGAGGGGATTCGAACCCCTGACCCCCTGCATGCCATGCAGGTGCGCTACCAACTGCGCCACAGACCCGTTGAAGTCGGAGGAATGCTCCCCCGACAACTCCTCTACTCTACACCGGCCGGGCCCTCGAAGTCCAAATCGACGACCCGAACCGCTTCCCCCGCGCGTGTCACGGCCCGGGGCGCGGGCGCATCAGCCGGAAGACGGCTACGATCGATCGTCGAACGCGGAGTCGGGAGCCGCGGCTTCGAGCATCGGAGCCAGGTCGACGACCGGGCAGTCGCTCCACAGCTTCTCGAGCTGGTAGAAGCCCCGCTCCTCCTGATGGAAGACGTGCACGACGATATCGCCGAAGTCGAGCAGCACCCAACGGCCGCTCTCGCGGCCCTCGCGGCGCAGCGTGCGCACGCCGGCCGCATTCAGGGCTTCTTCGATCGCATCGGAGATCGCCTGCACATTGCGTTCGACGGAACCGGTGAGGATGAGGAAGGCATCGGCGAAGCCGAACTGCTCACCGACCTCCAGCGCCACCGGTGCTGTCGCACCCTTGTCATCCGCGGCGCGCACTGCCAGTTCGAGGTGTGCGAGCACTTCACGCATCTGGTCTACCTGAGTGTCCAGTGTCGTTCCCATTCCTGTATATCGAGATCGGTGTTGAAAGCGGTTCAGCCCGAGAACATGCCGCTCGTCGCACCCCAGACGCCGAGGCCGACGATGACGACGAGCAGACCGCCGCCCGAGATGCCGAGCACCAGAGGCAGCTTGCTCTTCTCCTTGGTCGGCTTCGCGACGACCGGCATGCCGGAGGGCATGCGCGCGCTCACCGCGTGCTTCGCGGAGACCGGGGTGGGGCCTGCTTCGGTGGTCTGAGCGGTTTCGCCGGCTTCGGGCATGCTGATCGGCTGCATCTGCAGCGAATCGTGGATCGACGAGTGGCCGCCGGTCTCGCCGAGCGAGCGCGGCAGTTCGATCGACCCGGTGATGTAGAGCTCGCCGGTCGCTCCGAGCGGGCCGGTGAGACCGCCGGTGTCATCGGGCATCGAGGGCAGGATCAGCGCCGACGTGTTCGACGAACCGGTGGCACCCTCCTGGGCCACGGCACGCGAGATCAGATCGTCGAAATCGCCCTTCTCGCTCGCCCCCTGGCCGCCGACGGTGCGCGATGCCGGGTCGTCGAAGACCGAGCGCCACTCCTCGGGAGGCTGGATGTCGGGGAACGAGTACTTCTGCGACTCCGATGCCTGCACGGGCTCCGGCGTCTCGGAGACGGGCGCGGGCTTCGGCTGAGCGCCCCCGCGTCGCGGACCGGGAACCGGCAGCACGTCTTCGGGTTCGGAAGCGGGCTCTACGGGCGCCGCCTCGGCTTCGGGCTGCTCCTCGGGAGACACCGCTGCGTCGGCCTCGGGCTCGCTCGTTTCGGCGGCCACCTCCGCAGAGTCGCTCGGCTCGGCGGCCTCGGTCTTGCTGCGGCCCCAGGGGAACCGGCGCTTCGGCTTCACCGGCTCGGCGACAGCCTCGACCTCGGGCTCGGCATCCGGGCCCGAGGGGAGATCGGCCTCGGGAGCCTCGAACGTCTCGGGGGCCTCATCGACGTCCGCCCCATCGACAGCGTCGGTGAAGATGTCGGCGGCCTCATTGCTCGGACCTCGCTCGGCTTCGCGCAGATCTTCCACCGAGAAGGGAGCCGTCGGCGGCGCCATCAGCGAGTCGAAGTCGAGCGCCGACGTCTCGGGCGCATCGGAAGCATTCTTGGAGGTCTCGAAGATGCCGCCGAGAATCGCGTTCTCCGTATCCTCGCCCGTGATCGCTGCGTCGGGCTCGACACCGACTTCCTCGGCCTCGACGCCCTCGGGTTCGACCGGCTCTGCCGCCTCGGGTTCGACCGGTTCTGGTTCTGCCGCGTCTGCACCGGGCTCGGCGGATGCCTGGGGCTCTGCAGCGGCCTCAGGCCCGGTAGCGGGGTCGGCACCAGAGGAGGCGTCGCCCGAATCGGCCTGTTCCGCGAGGGCGGCCTCGCGCAATTGCCGCATCTCGCGTCGGCTGCGCGGCGTACCATCCTCGTTGAACGGCGAGATCTCGATCGACCCGTTGGCTTCGGGGGCGGGTGCGGCGCTTTCGGCTGCTGCCACGGGCTCCTTCGCCTGCTGCAGCGCCTCTGAAAGGTCGAGCGCGCCCGTCTCCGCGAGTTCGCGCAGTCTGCGCTCCCGTCGGGTCATCGGGGGCTGGTCGTCGTGCTCACTCATCTTTCGTCACTTCCTCAGTGCTGTACAGGCCGTGCTTCGCAATGTATTGAACGACGCCATCGGGCACCAGGTACCACACCGGATATCCTCGAGCTACCCGCGCCCGGCAATCCGTTGACGAGATCGCAAGAGCGGGAACCTCCAACAAGCTTACGTGTTCGCCTGACAAACCCGAAAGCGAGAGCTCGTGCCCGGGCCGTGAGACGGCGATGAAATGAGCCATCTCCCAGAGTCGGTCGACGTCTTTCCAGCTGAAGATCTGTTCGACTGCGTCGGCGCCCGAGATGAAGAACAGCTCGGCGTCGGGCATCTGCTTGCGCAGATCGAGCAGCGTGTCGACCGTGTAGGTCGAGCCTTCGCGATCGACATCCACCCGACTCACCGTGAAACGGGGGTTTGATGCGGTCGCGATGACCGTCATCAGGTAGCGATGCTCGCTCTCCGAGACATTCGTCTTCTGCCAGGGGCGACCCGTCGGCACGAAGACGACCTCGTCGAGGTCGAAGCTCTGCGCGACTTCGCTCGCCGCGACGAGGTGGCCATGATGGATCGGATCGAAGGTGCCGCCCATCACCCCCACGCGCCGCTTGCCGCTCACCGGGGGTTACTCGTGCTTGCCGTCAGTGCCGTGCGGATCGGTGACGCCGTGGTCGCGGGCGTAGGCCGCGGCCTTGGCCGCGTGGCGGTTCGCCACGTCGTGGAACGAGAAGGTGACGATGGCGAGCACCACGAAGATCGAGAAGACGATGATGCCGTAGGCGATCGCCGGAATGGGAAGCTCGTTGACGACATGCGCGGCGCCCTCGGCTGCTGCGAACGTGGCGAGAAGTGACATTGAAACCCCTGTCATCACAAGTGAAACGGAATCGACCTTGACAGTCTACCGGTTCGGGCTATCGGATCTGACCCGAACCGCGCACGAGCCATTTCGTGCTCGTGAGCTCGGATAGGCCCATCGGGCCTCGCGCGTGGAGCTTCTGCGTGGAAATACCGACTTCTGCACCGAAACCGAACTCCCCGCCGTCGGTGAAGCGCGTCGACGCGTTCACCATCACCACTGCCGAATCGACTTCGGCGAGGAAGCGCTCGGCGTTCGCGTAATCCTCGGTCACGATCGCCTCAGTGTGACGGGTCGAATAGCGTTCGATGTGGGCGAGCGCCTCATCGAGCGAGTCGACGATGCGCACGCCCATCTCGAGGGCGAGGTGCTCGGTCGCCCAGGTCTCGTCGTCGGCGGCGGCGATACCCGCGGCAGTCGCGCGAGCCGTATCGTCGCCGCTCAGGTCGACGCCGGCCTCGATCAGCTCACCCGCGAGGCGGGGCAGCAGCCGTTCGACGGCGTCGCGATGCACCAGCAGGGTCTCAGCGGCGTTGCAGACGCTCGGGCGGTGCGTCTTCGCATTCTTGACGATGGAAGCGGCCATCTCCTCATCGGCGGTGGCGTCGACGAACACGTGCACGATACCCGAACCGGTCTCGATGACGGGCACCGTCGATTCGTTGACGACGGTCGAGATCAACCCGGCGCTCCCCCGCGGGATCAGCACGTCGACGTAGCCGCGCGCCCGCATGAGGCGACCGGCGCCCTCGCGGCCGAACTCGTCGATGGTCTGCACCGCGTCGCCGTCGAGCCCGGTGCTCGAGATCGCGGCCTGGATGATGCCGACGAGCGCGCGGTTCGAGTTCTCGGCGGCGCTGCCGCCGCGCAGCACGACGCCGTTGCCGCTCTTCAGCGCGAGCGCCGCGATATCGACCGTCACATTGGGTCGGGCCTCGTAGATCGCGCCGATCACGCCGAACGGCACTCGCACCTGGGTGATGGCGATGCCGTTGGCGAGCGTACTGCCGCGCACGATCTGGCCGACCGGGTCGGGCAGGGCGATCACGTCGCGCACGGCAGCGGCCAGTGCGCGCAGGCGCGGCTCGTCGAGGCGCAGACGGTCGAGCAGGCCCTCGCCGATGCCGTTCTCGCGCCCCGCTGCGAGGTCGAGAGCGTTCGCCTCGACGACCTCGGCGATGCTGCCCTCGAGGGACCGGGCGATGGCCTCGAGCGCCGCATTCTTCTGCAGCGTCGTGACGGTCGCGAGCTGCTTGGCGGCACCGCGGGCGAGCTCGAGCTTGGCGAGGAAGGGATCGGCGTGAGTCATACCCTCCAGACTACTGTCTCGCAGGCGCCCCATCGAAGCGGGTGCCGTAGTCTTCGCCCGCGATCACCCGGGCGAAGAGCTTCGTCTCGGTGAGCAGCACCGAAGCGCCCGCATCGGCGGCGAGCCGCGCGGCCGCGACCTTGGTCATGGCGCCGCCGGTGCCCCAGCCCGACTGCGCTTCGCCGATCTCGATGCCCTCGAGGCGGTCGCCGTAGGGCACGTGGGGAATGCGCTTCGCGCCGGCCATCGCAGGCGGCGCGGTGTACAGCGAGTCGACGTCCGAGAGCAGCACGAGTCGGTCTGCGGACACGAGGCGAGCGACGAGCGCCGCCAGCCGGTCGTTGTCGCCGAAACGGATCTCGTGGGTCGCCACCGTGTCGTTCTCGTTGATGATCGGCAGCGTGCCGAGCTGCAGCAGACGCTCGAGCGCCCGCTTCGCATTGCCCCGGTGCGTCGGGTTCTCCATGTCGTGCGCGGTCAGCAGCACCTGCCCGGCGATGATATCGTGCGCGCTGAGCGCGCGCTGGTACCGGTTCACGAGGATGTTCTGACCGACGGCCGCAGCGGCCTGCTGCGTCGCGAGGTCATCGGGGCGTTCGGCGAGCTCGAGGAAGGGCACGCCGGTGGCGATCGCGCCGCTCGAGACGAGGATCACCTCGACGCCCGCCTGGTGCAGCTTCGCCAATGAGTCGACGAGCGCCGGAATCTGCGACGCGTTCTCGCCGCTGACCGATGACGAGCCGACCTTGACGACGATCCGATCGGCGGAGAGCAGATCAGACCGGCTCACGATTCCTCGCTCCAGAGCCCGGCCTCTCGCTCGCGCTCCAGCTCGGCGCGGGCCTCGGCCTTCGCATCCATACGGTCGCGGTACTCGGTGCGCCGCTCCTTGTTGGTGCGGCGATCGGAGGCATCGATGCGGGCATCCGTGCCGCGCGCGCCGATCTGCACCTCTGCGGCGCTCGTCAGCGTGGGCTCCCAATCGAAGACGACTCCCGACCCCGGGCCGATCACGACGGTCGAGCCCGACACCGCGCCTGCCTTGATGAGGGCGGAGTCGATGCCGATCTTCTGCAGCCGGTCGGCGAGGTAGCCGACCGCTTCGTCGTTCTGGAAGTCGGTCTGCTCGACCCAGCGTTCGGGCTTCTCCCCGAGCACGCGGTAGAGGGTGCCGTAGGTGCCGCCCTCGGTGAGCACGCGGAAACCGCTCTCGTTGACAGCGCGCGGCTTCAGCACGATGCGTTCGGGCTCGCGCTCCTCGGCTGCGCGCACCGCGCGCGCTTCATCGACCAGCGCGCCGAGCGCAAATCCGAGCTCGCGCAGACCGCTGTGCGACACGGTGGAGATCTCGAACACCCGGTACCCCTGGGCCTCGAGCTCGGGCCGCACGAACTCCGCGAGCTCGCGCGCCTCGGGCACGTCGACCTTGTTGAGGGCGACCAGCTGCGGGCGTCCGAGCAGCGGAACCTGCCCCTCGGGCACCGGATAGGCGGCCAGCTCGGCCTTGATGACCTCGAGGTCCGAGACCGGGTCGCGGCCGGGCTCGAGCGTCGCGCAGTCGAGCACGTGCAGCAGGGCGCTGCAGCGCTCGACGTGACGGAGGAAGTCGAGTCCGAGGCCCTTGCCGTCGCTCGCGCCTTCGATGAGGCCGGGCACATCGGCGATCGTGTACCGCGATTCGCCCGACTGCACGACTCCGAGGTTCGGGTGCAGCGTCGTGAACGGGTAGTCGGCGATCTTCGGCTTGGCCGCGCTCATCGCCGCGATGAGGCTCGATTTGCCGGCCGAGGGGTAGCCGACGAGCGCGACGTCGGCGATCGATTTCAGTTCGAGCGTGACGCGCGCCTGCTTGCCCGAGGTACCGAGCAGAGCGAAGCCCGGCGCCTTGCGCTTGGGGCTCGCGAGGGCATGGTTGCCGAGGCCGCCGAGGCCGCCCTGCGCCGCGAGGTGGCGCATGCCGGCCTCCGCGAGGTCGGCGATGATCTCGCCCGCCTCGTCCTTGACCACGGTGCCGACCGGCACCGGCACTACGAGTTCGGCGCCGTTCGTGCCCGAGCGGTAGTCGCCCGCGCCGTACCCGCCGTTCTCGGCGTTCAGATGCGGTCGGCGATGGTATTCGAGCAGCGTGGTGACCTGGGGGTCGGCGAGGATGACGATGTCGCCGCCGTGCCCACCGGCGCCGCCGTCGGGGCCCGCGAGGGGCTTGAACTTCTCGCGGCGCACCGAGACGCAGCCGTCTCCGCCGCGACCCGCCTGGAGACGCAGCTGCACACGATCGACGAATGTCACCATGCCCGTTTTCCTTCCCTAGATACGGCAAAAGGCGAGCCGAAGCCCGCCTCGCCGTAGTCGCCCGCTCTTAGGCAGCGGCTACGATGTTGACGACCTTGCGGCCGCCCTTCGCGCCGAATGCGACCTCGCCCGCGGCAAGCGCGAACAGCGTGTCGTCCTTACCACGGCCGACGTTGACGCCGGGGTGGAACTTGGTGCCGCGCTGACGAACGATGATCTCGCCGGCGTTGACCTGCTGGCCGCCGAAGCGCTTCACACCGAGGTACTGGGGGTTCGAGTCGCGTCCGTTCTTGCTGGAACCGACGCCCTTCTTGGATGCCATGAGTCTGTGTGCTCCTTATTGTCTTCGCGAAGGCGAATTACTTGATGCCGGTGACCTTGAGGCGGGTCAGATCCTGACGGTGACCCTGACGGCTCTTGTAACCGGTCTTGTTCTTGTACTTCTGGATCACGATCTTCGGGCCGCGGAGGTCGTTGAGGACCTCGGCGGTGACCTTCACCTTGGCGAGAGCCGCGGCATCGGTGGTCACCGTGTCGCCGTCGACGAGCAGCACTGCGGGCAGCTCGAGCTTGCCGTCAGCGTCACCTGCCACACGATTCACGGTGATGATCGAGCCGACCTCGACCTTCTCCTGTCGGCCGCTTGCGCGCACTACTGCGTAAACCACTTGTCACCCATTCCTTGAGGATCGTCATCATGTCGAAGCCTGTGTACCGGCTTCGAAGTCTGCGTTTCACCACCCGGAAGGAGTGGCACCAACGCTCAATAATATCTCACAGACCCAAATCCGGTCAAATACGGCCCCGCGTGTTTCGCAGGATCGTGTCGCACCGGATGCGGGCGCGCTACTCGCCTCCGGTCGCGGAGCGCCGCGAGGTCTCTTCGAGCGCCTGCGCGAGCGCCTGCTTCGCCTCGATGGCGGCAGCGGATTCGCGGGCCGCGGCAGAGCGCTCCGCACCGCCGCGGCTGCCGGCGAGACGGCGGGCGCGCGAACGGCCCGTGCCTGCCGCCGGCGATTCAGGCAGCGCGTCGAGCAGCGAGTTCAGCAGATCGTCGGGCGACGCCGAAGCCGAAGCGCTCGCGTGCTGACGACCGGTACTCTGCGCGCCGGATGCGTCGGCCGCGGCCCGATCGCCGGCGCGCGACGGCTGCGCGCCCCCGTGCGCTTCGGCGACGTGGTCGTCCTCACCGTGCGGCTTGCCACCGCTCAGCGTCGACGCCGCCACCTGGGCGAGCATATTCTTCGCGCCGTCGGTGATGGCGTGCGCCTGCGGATTGTGGTTCTGCTGGGGCTGCGGCTGCTGATTCTGCTGCTGCCCCTTGCCGCGGCGCGAACCGCGCGACGACTGCTCGCTGCGATGCTTCGTCACCGGCTCGTGATGCACGATGATGCCGCGGCCGGCGCACACCTCGCAGGGGTCGCTGAACGACTCGAGCAGCCCGAGGCCGAGCTTCTTGCGCGTCATCTGCACGAGCCCGAGCGAGGTGACCTCGGCGACCTGATGCTTGGTGCGGTCGCGGCTGAGGCACTCGACGAGACGGCGCAGCACGAGATCGCGGTTCGACTCGAGCACCATGTCGATGAAGTCGATCACGATGATGCCGCCGATGTCGCGCAGCCGCAGCTGGCGCACGATCTCCTCGGCCGCCTCGAGGTTGTTCTTGGTGACCGTCTCTTCGAGATTGCCCCCCGAACCGACGAACTTGCCCGTGTTCACGTCGACGACGGTCATCGCTTCGGTGCGGTCGATGACGAGCGAGCCGCCCGACGGCAGCCAGACCTTGCGGTCGAGCGCCTTCGCGATCTGCTCGGTCACCCGGTACTCGACGAACACGTCGCGCTCGCCCTCGTACCGTTCGACGCGCTGCATGAGGTCGGGCGCGACCTGCATGAGGTAGTGCTCGATCGTGCCGTAGGTCTCGGCGCCCGAGATCACCAGGCGATGGAAGTCCTCGTTGAAGACGTCGCGGATGATCTTGATGAGCATGTCGGGCTCCGAGTGCAGCAGTGCCGGCCCGCCGCCCTTCTCGGTGCGCTTCTGGATCGACTCCCACTGGCGCGCCAGCCGCTGCACGTCGTGCGTCAGCTGGTCCTCGCTCGCACCTTCGGCCGCCGTGCGCACGATCACGCCGGCGCCCTCGGGCAGCACGGCCTTCAGAATCTTCTTGAGGCGCGCGCGCTCGGTGTCGGGGAGCTTGCGCGAGATGCCGTTCATGGCACCGCCCGGCACGTAGACGAGGAAGCGGCCCGGCAGCGAGATCTGGCTCGTGAGGCGCGCGCCCTTGTGCCCGACCGGATCCTTCGTGACCTGCACGAGCACCTGGTCGCCGGGCTTCAGCGCGTTCTCGATCTTGCGCGCCGAGTTCGATCCCTCGAACTCCGACCAGTCGACCTCGCCCGAGTAGAGCACGGCGTTGCGGCCGCGTCCGATATCGACGAAAGCGGCCTCCATGCTCGGCAGCACGTTCTGCACGCGACCGAGGTAGACGTTGCCGATGAGCGAGTTCTCGCTCGAGCGTGCGACGTAGTGCTCGACGAGCACCTTGTCCTCGAGCACGCCGATCTGTACGCGGTCGGCGGTCGTGCGTACGACCATCTCGCGGTCGACGGCCTCGCGGCGTGCGAGGAACTCGGATTCGGTGATGACCATACGGCGACGGCCCGCATCGCGGCCGTCGCGACGGCGCTGCTTCTTCGCCTCGAGCCGCGTCGAGCCCTTCACCCGCTGCGGCTCGCTGATGACCGGGGCCTGGCGCGGGGCGCGGCGCGGCGCGTCGTCCTCTGCGACAGACTCTCCCCCGCGCTGCCTGCGGCGGCGCGACGAAGCGCCCGCCCGATCGCGGTCGTCCTCTTCGTGCGCTTGGCTGCGCGCATCGCGCGTGTCGCGCGGCTCGTGGCGCTCCTGGCGATCGAACTGGCGGTCGAGCATGTCGTCGAGCCGGGTGAGATCGCTGCGGCGCGGCCGCGGCTGGATCGGGGGCACATCGGGGGCGATGAAGATGAGCTTGGTCGTCGCGCGGAAGCGCTCCTCCGGGGTCATCTCGGCCCAGGTCGGGGCGGTCGGGGTCTCCGGAGCGCTCTGCTCGGTCGACTCGGTGCTTTCGGCGACCGACTCGGTCTCTGCTTCAGCGACCGACGCCTCGGACTCGGGCTGCTCGGCGGTCTCTGCCCGTACGCCCGCGGCTTCGACCCGCTCCTCGTTCTCTCCGTTCACGACCGGGGTCTCCCCCGCTGCTGCAGCTGCTTCGCTTTGCGTATCCTTCACCATTACTCGGTGGTCTCCTTTATGACCCGCAGCGCCAGGCGCAGTGCGGGAACTCTATGGTGCGGTGGAACACCGCGAAATTCTGGTGTGTCCGCGGGCGTATACGACACCCGCACTCGGCCGTTCTCGGGCCGGTGAACGCTTCGCAGCATTCAAAAGACTGTGCGTGCGACCCGCCTCGTCGGCATGTCGCGCGTAGTTCATTATGACACGCCCCGCCCGAGATCTTCCAGAACGCGCCCCGCCACGACGCGACGCGCGACCGGCGGTCCTTTCGCAGTCGGATCACACCCCTCGGCGAGTAGGATCGCCCGTATGAGTGACTCACGCGCACGCTCCCGCCCGACGGCCTTCGCGCTCTTCACCGTCATCGCCGGTGCGATCGGCTGGTTCGCCTCGTTCGAGCTGCTCACCGAATACATCCGCACGCTCCAGAATCCCGACTACATTCCGAACTGCTCGGTGAGCGTGCTCGTCACCTGCGGCCCGAACATGGGCTCGTGGCAGGGATCGCTCTTCGGCTTCAGCAACCCGATCATCGGGGTCTCGGCCTTCGTCGTCCCCGTTCTCGTGGGCGTCGCACTGCTCGCAGGCGTACGCTTCCCCCGGTGGTTCTGGATCGGCTACCGGCTGGGCCTCGCGGCGGGATTCGCCTTCATCTGCTGGCTCTCGTACCAGAGCGTCTTCGTGCTCGGCACGCTCTGCCCGTGGTGCATGATCGTGTGGCTCGTCATGATCCCGCTGTTCTGGATCACGATGCTGCTGCCGCCGTCGAAGTGGGAGGCCGGCCCGGCGCGTCGCGGGTCGCTCGAGAAACTGCATTCATGGTCGTGGGTCTTCGTCGTCGCGACCTACCTCGTCATCGCGTTCGCCGCCCAGGTGCGCCTCGACTGGCTCGCGGAGTTCGCACGGGCCTGACCCGGAGCCGCCTCTGCGCTCATGCGGGCCGCCTGGTGAGGCGCGCCCACAGCGCATCGACCTGCGCGATCGTGTCGGCCCGGGTGCGCGACGTGTCGATGACGACATCGGCCAGGCGCCTGCGCGCCTCGTCGCCCGCCTGGTTCGCGATACGCCCCCGGGCCTCGCTCTCGGTCATGCCGCGCAGCTCGATCATGCGTTGCACGCGCTGCTCTTCGGGAGCATCGGCGACGACGACGAGGTCGTAGTCGCGCGTCTTCCCGGTCTCGGCGAGCAGCGGGATCTCGTAGACGACGATGACGTCGGGGTCGCACCGCTCGACTTCGGCGAGGCGCTCGTCGAGCAGGCGCTGCACCTCGGGGTGCACGATCGCGTTCAGATCCGCGAGCGCCGAGGCGTCGCCGAACACGATACCGCCGAGCTTCGCGCGGTCGAGTTCGCCGCCCGTCGCGATCACCTCGGGGCCGAATCGTTCGATGACCCGGGCGAGGCCGGGTGTCGCCGGGGCCACGGCGTCACGGGAGAGCCGATCGGCGTCGATGCGCACCGCGCCGAGCTGGGCGAAGCGGTCGCCGATGGTCGATTTGCCGGCGGCGATTCCGCCGGTGAGCGCGATCAACTGCATACGCGATAGATTACCGCGCGCGCAGCGGGCCTCCTTTAGTCTGGTGGCATGCTCGAGATCCTGACCGGCCTCGCCCTCGCATCGGCTGCGGGGCTCAATGCGTACATCCCCATGCTCGGCATCGGGCTGCTCTCGCGCTTCACCGATATCGTGCAGCTGCCCGACGGCTGGCTGTGGCTCGAGAACTGGTGGTCGCTCGGCATCGTCGCGGCGCTGCTGCTCGTCGAGGTGCTCGTCGACAAGTTCCCGGCGCTCGATTCGGTGAACGATGTGATCCAGACGGTCGTGCGGCCCGCATCGGGCGGCATCGTGTTCGCCGCGGGTTCGGCGAGTCAGACGGTCGCCGTCGCCGACCCCGAGAGCTTCGTCGCCTCCGCGCACTTCTGGCCGTTCGTGCTCGGCATCGTGATCGCGCTCGTGCCGCACGTGCTGAAGGCAGCAGCGCGCCCGGTCATCAACTTCGTCACGGCGGGGGCCGGGGCGGCGGTGATGAGCACCCTCGAAGACATCGGCGCCGTCGTGCTCACGCTGCTCGCGGTCATCGTGCCGGTGCTGGCGGTGGTCTTCCTCGCGCTCGTACTCGTGCTGCTCGTGCGCCGACTGCGTCGGGGCCTCGCCGTTCGCCGTGCGAAGCGCGCTGCGAGCGCCACTGCCTAGTCCCCCGGTGCGCACGCATTCCCCCGGTGCGCGCCGCACGCGCACCGCATGCACGCCGAAGGCCCGGCCTCCGAACGGAGACCGGGCCTTCGTGTGCGACTGGAGTCGTCAGCAGAGGGTTAGTTGCCCTCGAGCTGCGCCTTCAGAGCGGCGAGCGCCTCGTCGTCGGCGAGAGCGCCGCCCGAGTTCGAATCGCTCGAGAAGCTCGACGAGGGGGCGTCGGCCTGAGCCTGAGCCTGCTCGACGATCGCGGTCGCGACCTGCTTCTTGTGGGCTTCCCAACGCTCCTGGGCAGCAGCGTACTCCTGCTCCCACTTCTCGCGCTGGCTCTCGAAGCCTTCCTTCCACTCCTGGGTCTCCGGATCGAAGCCCTCGGGGTACTTGTACTCGCCGTTCTCGTCGTACTCGGTGGTCATACCGTAGAGAGCCGGGTCGAACTCGGTGCCCTCGGGGTCGATGCCCTCGTTGGCCTGCTTGAGGCTGAGCGAGATGCGGCGACGCTCGAGATCGATGTCGATGATCTTGACGAAGACCTGCTGGTTCGCCTGCACGACCTGCTCGGCGAGCTCGACGTGCTGATCCGACAGCTCCGAGATGTGCACGAGGCCCTCGATGCCGTCCGCGACGCGCACGAATGCGCCGAAGGGAACGAGCTTCGTGACCTGGCCCGGGGCGATCTGGCCGATCGCGTGGGTGCGGGCGAAGACCTGCCAGGGATCCTCCTGCGTCGCCTTCAGCGACAGCGAGACGCGCTCGCGATCGAGCTCGACCGACAGCACCTCGACGGTGACCTCCTGGCCGACCTCGACGACGTCGGAGGCGTGCTCGATGTGCTTCCACGAGAGCTCGGAGACGTGCACGAGGCCGTCCACGCCGCCCAGGTCGACGAATGCGCCGAAGTTGACGATCGACGAGATGACGCCCTTGCGCACCTGGCCGGGCTTGAGCTCGGCGAGGAACGACGAGCGGGTCGCCGACTGGGTCTCCTCGAGCAGCGCGCGGCGCGAGAGGACGACGTTGTTGCGGTTCTTGTCGAGCTCGAGGATCTTCGCCTCGATCTCCTGACCCAGGTACGGGGTCAGGTCGCGCACGCGGCGCAGCTCGATGAGCGATGCGGGGAGGAAGCCGCGGAGTCCGATGTCAACGATCAGGCCGCCCTTGACGACCTCGATGACGGTGCCGGTGACGACGCCCTCGTTCTCCTTGATCTTCTCCACGTCGCCCCAGGCGCGCTCGTACTGAGCACGCTTCTTCGACAGGATCAGGCGACCTTCCTTGTCCTCCTTCTGGAGCACGAGCGCCTCGACGGGATCGCCGACCTGAACGACCTCATCGGGGTTCACGTCGTGCTTGATGGACAGCTCGCGCGAGGGGATGACACCCTCGGTCTTGTAACCGACGTCGAGGAGCACCTCGTCGCGGTCGATCTTCACTACGGTGCCTTCGATGAGGTCGCCGTCGTTGAAGAACTTCAGGGTCGATTCGACCGCTGCAAGGAAGTCGTCGGCAGAGCCGATGTCGTTGATAGCGACCTGCTTGCTCGTGGTCGTTGCGTTCGTCATGAAATTGGTCTCCAGAATGGACAGGATATTCGGGCGGGAGCGCACCGGAACTGCTCGGCCGCGATGCGATCGCGGCCGCCGGGCCCACCCGCGCGTGGACATGGTTGAGTCGCCACAAAAGTGACACTCCAGTCTAACCCGCCGATCCACGCAGAAACAAGCGGCGACACGCCCGGGGTTCGCCGCGCCGCCGAGCTAGGCTGGCCGGGTGCCTCCCCGCTCCCCGCTGCCACAGCGCCACGGCCTCGATGCCGCCTGGCTGCGCACCGCGAACCGTGTGCACGGCGAACCTCCGCCGTTCGACACGATGGGCGCCTGGCTGCGCAGCCGCATCCCCGCGGAGGTCGATGTCGCCGCGATGCTCGACGCGCGTGCCTTCGTGTACGAGGACGGCTCGGTCGTCGGCTCCGGGGATCGCTACCGCCCGCACACCTTCGTGTGGTTCCATCGCGAGCTGCGCGACGAGGCCGAGGTGCCCGGCAGCATCGATATCGTGCACCGCGACGATCGCATCGTCGTCATCGACAAACCGCCGTTCCTGTCCTCGATCCCGCGCGGACGGCACGTCTCGCAGAGCGTCGTCGTCAAGCTGCGCGACCGGCTGCAGCTGCCCGAGCTCACCCCGGCGCACCGTCTCGACCGCGTCACCTCGGGCCTGCTGCTGCTCACCGTCGAACGCCGGTGGCGCGGCGCCTACCAGTCGCTCTTCCAGGAGCAGACCGTGCACAAGGTGTACCGGGCGGTCGCCCCGATCGGCCCCGCGCTCGAGCTTCCGCTGACCGTGGAGAACCACATCGCGAAGCAGCACGGCGTGATGCAGGCCGAAGTCGTGCCCGGCGCCCCGGTCAACGCCCGCACCCTCGTCGAGCTCGAGGTCGACCTCGGCGACGGCACCGGCGTCTACCGGCTCACGCCCGCTACCGGTCGCACCCACCAGCTGCGCCTGCACATGAACGGACTCGGCGTACCGATCGTGAACGACCCGCACTACCCGGTGTCGCGCGGGGTCGATATCGACGACTTCGCGCATCCGCTGCAGCTGCTCGCCAGCGAGCTATCGTTCACGGACCCCGTCGACGGGTCGGACCGGCGCTTCACGTCGCGGCGATCCCTGCCGATCACCTGACCGTCGCCCCGCTGCGGCGGCGAGCCCCGCTCTGCACGAGAGCCGCCGCTCCGAACACCAGCGCCGCCCCGCAGGCCGCGCAGAAGATCAGCAGGCGGATGTTGGCTTCGATCGTCGCGTCGCCCCAGGTCATCAGGTCGACGTACCCAGCCTCCCGCTCCCCCAGCACCGCGTTCACCAGTCGGCCGATCACCAGCGCGCAGATTCCGAAGAGCAGCACGACCGCTGCGGTCACGCCGAGAGCAGGCAGCGGCAGGTAGCGGATGGTCAGCGCGACCAGCCAGATCGGCACGGCGCCGATCGCGACGAGCGGCAGCACCGGCCACACCCACAGTTCGAGCCGCCCGAGGGCGACGAACACGATGAGCAGGAACACGACGAGCGCCGCCGTGTCGATCACGAGCGCGAGAACGGTGGTATGCCGCCCGAGACCGCCCGGCAGTTCGAGCAGCGTGAGCCAGATCGGCGTGAAGACGAGCAGCAGCCCGAACAGCACCCCCGACACCGCGATCACGAGCCACGGCCCTGCCGCGAACTGCAGCCAGACCACGAGCAGCAGCACTACGAGACACGCCGTGGCACTCGCGAGGGCCGACCAGCCCGGTCGCGGTACGGGCAGCAGCGGCAGAGTGGTGAGCGAGAACGCGAGACCCACGGCCGGCAGCACGATCCAGAACCAGCTCAGGGTGTGCTGCACGGACAGGTTGACGATGAAGCAGGTGAGGATCGCGCCGGCCCAGGTGAGCAGCGTCGTCCAGAGGATCGCACGGCGCCAGCCACGGTAGTTGCGGGCGTCGCGCTTGTCGGCTCGACCCTCGTGGTCCTCGCTGGCGCTGATCAGCTCCTGACCGCTGACGCCGAGTTCGGTGGCGAGCGCCTGCACCAGAGTGATGTCGGGATAGGACAGACCGCGCTCCCACTTGGATACGGCCGACTCGGTCACGTGCAGTCGCTCGGCGAGCTGGCGCTGCGTGAAACCGGCAGCGCGACGGTGCTCCGTGACGAACCGTCCGAAATCCTGTTTGGTGATGTCTCTGTTCATGTTCTCGATTCAATCAGCGCGGGCGCGCCGGCCGCCCCGAAACGCGTGATTCTGCGACTCGACCGTTCGGCCAGTCGCAGAATCACGCGGAAGTCGCGCTCGGTTCCGAGCGGCGCCGGCGCGAACCGACACCCCTCACCGGGCCCGAATCGCGGATCCGATACTCGGGCCTGCCTGCGACCTCCTGCGCCTCGCACCGCACGCTGCCAGGCCTCGACGCGACACGGCGAAGATGCAGCAGCTACGCCCTAGTGCGCCGCGGCATTCCAATTCGCGCCGCCGCCGACCTGCACTTCGAGCGGCACCGACAACTCGGCAGCCCCGGCCATCTCTTCGCGCACGAGCGCCTCGAGGGCGTCCCACTCCCCCGCCGAGACCTCGAACATGAGCTCGTCATGGATCTGCAGCAGCATGCGCGAGCGCATCCCCGCCTCGCGCATGCGCGATTCGACCCGGATCATGGCGCGCTTGATGATGTCGGCGGCAGTGCCCTGGATGGGCGAGTTCAGCGCCGCGCGCTCGGCGTTCTCGCGCAGGATGCGGTTCGGGCTCGCGAGATCGGGGAACGGTCGGCGCCGCCCGAAGATGGTCTCGGTGAAGGTATCGCGCTTCGCCTGGTCGACGACCGAGCGGAGGTAGTCGCGCACTCCGCCGAACCGTTCGAAGTAGTCGACCATGAGCTGCTTCGCCTCGGCACCCGTGATGCCGAGCTGTTTCGACAGACCGAAGGCCGACAGACCGTAGGCGAGGCCGTACGACATCGCCTTCACCTTCGAACGCATCTCGTTCGTCACTTCCTCGGGCGGTACGCCGAAGATGCGCGACCCGACGAAGCGATGCAGGTCTTCGCCCGCGTTGAACGCCTCGATGAGGCCTGCGTCGCCCGACAGGTGCGCCATGATGCGCATCTCGATCTGCGAGTAGTCGGCCGTCATCAGGGTCTCGTACTCGGCGTCGTGGATGAAGCCCTCGCGAATCCGGCGGCCCTCTTCCGAGCGCACCGGGATGTTCTGCAGGTTCGGGTCGGTCGACGCGAGCCGCCCCGTGCTGGCACCGGTCTGCAGGAACGTCGTGTGGATGCGGCCGTCGCCCTGCACCGCTTTGATGAGCGTCTCGACCATCTGCCGCATCTTGTTCGCCTCGCGGTGCGAGAGCAGCGCGTCGAGGAACGGGTGCGGGTTCTTGGCCTGGAGGTCGGCGAGCGCTGCCGCGTCGGTCGTGTAGCCGCTCTTCGTCTTGCGGGTCTTCGGCATGTCGAGCTGATCGAAGAGCACCTCCTGCAGCTGCTTCGGCGACGACAGGTTGACTTCGCGGCCGATCGCGTCGAACGCGCGCTGCTCGAGGGCCGCGACACGCTCGCGCAGTTCGGCGTCGTGCGCCTCGAGCAGCGGCAGGTCGATCTCGACGCCGCGCTGCTCGAGCGCCGCGAGCACGCTCACGAGCGGCAGCTCGATGTCGCGGTACACCTCTGCGGTGCGCGATTCGAACCGTTCGAGGATCGCCGCGTGCGTGCGCACGATGTACCAGGCGAGCGCCGCCGAGTCCGAGGTGCTCGCCTCGTCGGGTACGAGCTGGTTCGGGTCGCCGACCGGCACTTCTTCGCCGAGGAACCGCAGAGCGGCCTCGGCGATATTCTTCTCGGCCGTGGCGGGCCGCAGCAGCCATGCCGCGAGCAGCGCGTCGCCGTCGATGCCGCCGATCTCGCAGCCGGCGCGGCGCGCCGCACCGATCTGCTGCTTCGCGTCGAAGAAGATCTTGGGCGCATCGGAGGCGAGCCAGGCCTCGAACTGGGCGTAATCGCGCCCGCCGGGCTGCCACTGGATGAGCGTCGACGCCTCGGCGGTCGCGACGCCCACCTCGAAACCGTCGCCGATCTCGGTGATGCGCACCGCCGGGCGGTCGACCTTCGAGAGCCAGTCGCCGAGCTCCTCGTCGAGCAGCAGCTTCGCCTCGGGCTTCTCGGGCACGAGTGGCGCGGCCGCGGGGCCGCCCGCGCCGGCGCCGGCACCCGTCACCTCGACGCCCGCGAGCTTGCCGACGCGCTGCAGCAGCGTGCGGAACTCGAGCCGCGCGAAGACCTCCTGCACGGCATCCATGTCGATCTCGCCGCGCTTCAGCTCGTCGAGCTCGACATCGAGCTCGACATCGCGCACGAGGCGGTTCAGACGTCGGTTGCGTTCGGCGAGATGCGCGTGCTCGCGCAGACTCTCGCCCACCTTGCCGCCCACCTCGTCCTGGCGCCGCAGGATCTCCTCGAGCGAGCCGAACTGGGTGATCCACTTGACCGCGGTCTTCTCGCCGACGCGCGGGATGCCGGGCAGGTTGTCGCTCGTCTCGCCGACGAGCGCCGCGATCTCGGGGTACTGCTCGGGGCGCACCCCGTAGCGCTCCATGACCTTCTCCGCGTCGTAGCGGGTGAGTTCGCTCACGCCCTGCTTCGACGGGTAGAGCAGCGTCACACGGTCGTCGACGAGCTGGATGGTATCGCGGTCGCCCGAGACGACGAGCACCCGGTACCCGGCGTTCGCCGCGCGGGTCGACAGCGTCGCCAGAATGTCATCGGCCTCGTAGTTCTCCTTCTCGAGGGTGCGGATGCCCATCGCGTGCAGCGCCTCCTGCAGCAGCGGCACCTGCCCCTTGAACTCGACCGGCGTCTCGCCGCGCGTGCCCTTGTACTCCGGGTACTCCTCGGTGCGGAACGAATGCCGCGAGATGTCGAACGCGATGGCGAGCGCATCGGGCCGCTCGTTGCCGAGCAGATTGATGAGCATGGAGATGAAGCCGTGAATGGCGTTCGTGTGCTGGCCGGTGCGGGTCTGGAAGCTATCGACCGGCAGGGCGTAGAACGCTCGGAAGGCCAGGGAATGGCCATCGATGATCATGAGGGTAGGCTGAGGATTCGACACGTGCCAAGCCTACAAGCCGCTCCCGACGATCGGGAGTGCGCCGCTTGGAGTTCGCGCGCGAGCGCATCACGAAGGGATCGGTATGGCCGAAGACCGCCTCGACTACATCCGCTGGCGCGGCATGGGCGCCCTCGCAGACCGCATGGGCATCGAGATGATCGAGTTCACCGAGGAGCGCGCCGTCGCGACCATGCCCGTCGAGGGCAACACGCAGCCGGTCATGCTGCTGCACGGCGGAGCCTACGTGGTGCTCGGCGAGAGCCTCGGCTCGATGCATGCGAACCTGCTCGCCCGCGAAGGCTACGTCGCCGTCGGCGTCGACATCAACGCCACGCACACCGGTTCGGCCACGAAGGGCATCGTCACGGGCGTCTGCCACCCCATCCGCATCGGCAAATCGATTGCCGTGCACGAGATCGTCGTCAGCGACGACGAAGGCCGCCGCTGCTCGACGATTCGCATCACGAACCACTACAAGAAGTTCGAGGCGTAATCCGCCGGCAGGGCGGCCTTGCCCGGGCCCGTGCAGCCCGCGACCGGTTCAGTCCTTCTTCGGGCCGAGCTGGTCGATGATCGTCTTCGCGACGTCCTGCATGGTGAGGCGGCGGTCCATCGACGCCTTCTGGATCCAGCGGAACGCCTCGGGCTCCGAGAGACCCATCTTGTCGTTCAGAATGCCCTTCGCGCGGTCGACCAGCTTGCGCGTCTCGAAGCGCTCGGCCAGGTCGGAGACCTCGCTCTCGAGCGCGACGATCTGCTGGAAGCGCGAGAGCGCGATCTCGATCGCAGGGATCAGGTCGTTCGGGGTGAACGGCTTCACGACGTACGCGAGCGCGCCCGCCTCGCTGGCGCGCTCGACGAGCTCGCGCTGGCTGAACGCGGTCAGCAGCACCACGGGGGCGATGTGATCCTTGTTGATGCGTTCGGCCGCCGAGATGCCGTCGAGTTTCGGCATCTTCACGTCCATCACGACGAGGTCGGGGCGGAGCTCCTCGACGAGGCGCACCGCCTCCTCGCCGTCGCCGGCTTCGCCCACGACATCGAATCCGTTATCGCGAAGAGTTTCGACGATATCGAGACGGATCAGGGACTCATCTTCCGCTACAACGACGCGACGCGGGGTGCTCGATGCGGTGCTCTGGTCATTCACGCACCCCAGTCTAGGACATCGCGGCGCCGCTCTCGTGGGAAAGCGATGAGTCGGCGCGCTGCCCGTGCCCGGATCGGTCCGCGGACTGCGCTAATGTAGTCTCCTGTGCCCCGCGAAACATCGGGGCCGCACCAAGAACGACACGCCGGATTGGTGGAATTGGCAGACACGGCGCACTCAAAATGCGCTGCCGAAAGGTGTGCGGGTTCGAGTCCCGCATCCGGCACCTCCGTGGCGGGGGGGCGCCCCCCC
>NZ_JAMXWS010000004.1:0-416156 GCF_051043335.1 Leucobacter sp. gxy201 | reverse complement strand
CTTTTCCATCGACAGCACGCTCACGTAAGGACTCGTCGTGTCGACTCCCAAAATCTTCGAGACCCGCCCCAAGCCGGTCTCCTCGGCCCTGCACCGGCATCCGAAAGGACGCCTCGCCGCGCTCCTGACGCTGCCGATGGTCTGGCTCGTCGGCGTCTACATCCTCGCCATCATCCTGATGCTCATCACGGCGTTCTGGGAGACCGACCCCTTCACGTCGAAGGTGAAGCCCGGCTTCACGCTCGAGCACTTCACCAGCATCGTCACGGTGCCCGCCTACCTCTCGGCCGCGCTGCGCACCCTCGGTATCGCCCTCGCGGTCACCGCGATCTGCGCGACCCTCGCCGTGCCGCTCGCCATCTACATGGCGAAGATCGCACGCCCCTGGCAGCGCGCCACCCTCGCCGTCATGGTCACCCTGCCGCTCTGGGCCGGCTACCTCGTCAAGATCCTCTCCGTGCGCATCGTCTTCTCGGACGGCGGCTTCATCAACTCGGTCTTCGGCCCTCTCGGCATCACGAGCCCCGGCTACGGCGTCTTCGTCACCATCGTCGCCCTCGTCTACCTCTGGTTCCCGTACATGGCTATCCCGGTATACACCGCCGTCAGCCAGGTCTCGAACAACCTCTTCGACGCCTCCGCCGACCTCGGCGCCCAGGGCGTGCGCACCATCTTCACCGTCGTGCTGCCGCTCTTGAAGCCCGCCCTCATCGCCGGGTCGATCTTCACCTTCTCGCTGAGCCTCGGCGACTACCTCGCCGCGAAGTTCGTCGGCGGCTCGACGCAGATGATCGGCACGATCATCGCATCGAACATCAACCTCAACCCACCCGTCGCCGCCGCCTTCTCGGTCGTGCCCATCGTCATCGTGGTGGTCTACCTGCTCGTCGTTCGCAAGAGCGGCGCCATCGAGAACATCTAGGAGGCCGCCATGCTGCGTCTCGGTCGAGGCACCAAGATCACGCTCTCGGTGATCACCGCCCTCATCATCATCTGCACGTACATCCCGCTGTTCGTGATCGTCATCAACTCGTTCAACGCGAACCGCGTCGCCGGCTGGCCCGTCGTCGACTTCTCGTTGGTCTGGTGGGAGAAGGCGCTCACGAACCCGGCGATGCACGCCGCCGTGCTGAACTCGGTCATCGTCGCTTCGGCGGCCACCGCCATCGCACTGCTGCTCGGCACGCTTTCGGCGTTCGCGCTGCAGCGCTTCAAGTTCTACGGCCGCGAGACCGTGAACCTCATCATCATCCTGCCGATCACCCTGCCGGGCGTCGTCACCGGTGTCGCCCTGTCGAACACCTTCTACCAGGTGCTCGACCCGATCGGCATCAAGGTCGGCTACATGGGCATGATCATCGCCCATGCCACCTTCTGCGTGGTCATGGTGTTCAACAACGTCATCGCGCGCCTGCGCCGCATGAACCCCAACCTCGAAGAGGCGTCGATGGATCTCGGCGCGGGCATCATGCAGACCTTCCGCCAGGTCACCTTCCCGCAGTTCCGCAGCGCGTTCATCGCCGGCGGCCTGCTCGCCTTCGCCCTGTCGTTCGACGAGGTCTACGTGACCATCTTCACCGCTCCCCCGGGCGTCGACACCCTGCCGCTGTGGTTCATGAACCAGATGGGCCGCCCCAACGAGGCGAACCAGGTGAACGTGGTCGCCACCGTCATCATCCTGATGTCGCTCATTCCGGTCTACTTCTCGCAGCGCGCGTCCGCGCAGGCGGCGAAGCAGCTGAAGTAGCAGGCCGGGGGCCGTCGGGGCTCGCCCCCCGCGCCGAGTTCGCGCACTGCTGCCGAGGTCGTACGTTATTCACACGAATGACGTACGACCTCGGCATTTCGATGCGAAGCCGGTGCTTCGGGGTGTGACCCGGGCGACTCAGCGCACCTGGATCGCGGCCGGCTGCACCTCGATCGCGATGCGGACGGTCTCGCCGAGGTCGTCGCCGTCGACTTCGAACACGCGCGGCTCGTCGAGCTCGACGACGAGCGACCGCGCCCTGCCGTGGGCCGTCGAGTCGGTGCTCTCGGCGTCGTCCTCGGGATCGCCGGCGCCGGGCAGCAGACGCTTCAGTCCGTTGTCCCAGGTGAGGTTGCGGAGCGTATCGAGCCACCCCGCGACGCCGTCGGAACGGAGCAGCAGCAGGTCGAGGCTGCCGTCGCGCGGGTCGGCGTCCGGGAGCAGGGTGATGCCGGCCTGGAGCGTACCGCAGTTGCCCACGATGAGCGTGTGCGCTTCGTCGCGGGCCGCCTCGCCGCCGTCGCGGGCGATGCCCAGGCCGATGACCTCGCTCGCCGAGACCGCCCGGCCGATCGACTCGACGTAGGCGAGCCAGCCCGCCTTGCTCTTGAGGCCGTCGTCGGTCTCGACGATCATGTGCGCATCGATGCCGAAGCCGGCCATCACCACGAATGCGTGCCGATCGGGGGCTGCTGAGCTCTCGACGGTCTCCGGGCCCGTGATCTCGACCCACCCGACATCGAGCGGCTGCGCGGTGGCGGTGAGCGCGCGGTCGAGGGCCGCCGCGATGTCGTTCAGCGGGATGTCGAGGTTGCGCGCGAGCAGGTTGCCGGTGCCGAGCGGGATGATGCCCATCTCGGCTCCGTTTCCCGAGCCCGCGCGCTCGGCGAGCCGTTCGGCGACCGCGCGCACCGTGCCATCGCCGCCGGCTGCGAGCACGAGTTCGGCGCCGGCGTCGAGCGCCCGCTGCGCCGCAGCGCTCCCCGGGTCGTCCTCCTGCGTCTCGAACCAGTCGACCCGGCCGATGCGCGCACCGTTCGCGCCGCCGCGCGCCGCATCGAAGGCCGCGTCGAGTTCGGCGCGCTCGACCTTGGTAGGGTTCCAGACCACTCCGATATGCGTGCCGTTCACTGTCGGGCTCCTCTCGACGGGCGCGGACTTCGCGCATGCGTCGAGTCTCGCACCCGATGGGCCCGCGCGCTCCGCGGCCGGCTTCGGAAACGCCGGGAAGTTCCTGGGAGCCGCCGGACGCGAGGCGGCTCCCGCCCCGAGCGCCGAGTTCCTTGCTCAAGGCCTGCGCTGGCCCCGACGGGTCAGCGGGTACGGCGGGCCCCGGTGCGGCGACGGGCATCGAGCAGCGCGGCGCCCGCGAGCAGCAGTACCAGCGCGCCGGCTGCGAGGGCGGTCAGCCCGCCGAGGCCGCCGCCGGTCGACGCGAGCGTCTGCGGGCTCGCGGTCGTGCTGACGGCGGCCGATCCTTCGCCGGCACCGGCAGTGCCGGCGCCAGCCGCACCGCCATCGGCAGCACCACCGGCACCGCCATCAGCGGCACCACCGGCACCGCCGTCGGTGCCGTCGCCCAGCGCCAGGTCGCAGTCGACCGTGCCCGCCCACAGCGAGTGCCCGCCGTTGTTGCCGTCGTCCGAGCGCACGACCTGCTTCTGCCCCTCGACGCAGCTCGAGTCGGGGGCGAGCGCGAAGCCCTCGAGGTTGAGGTTCTCGAGCCCGGTCGGGCGATTGAAGACCCGGTCGACCACGAAGTCGCCGCCCGAAGGCTTCATGAGCGTGACCGAACCGCCGACGCTGTCGTCGGCGACGGCCCAGAGACGGCCGTTGTCGCCGTCCCACTGCACCTCGGCGATGCGCGGCATGCCCGACTCGACGACGCCGACGCGGTCGGCGGTCGCACCGTCCTCGCCCAGGGCGTAGGCGTAGAGATTGCCGTTCTTCTCGAGCGCGAGGAAGAAGAGGCCGTCGCCGTGGTGCGGGTAGTCGGCGGGGTCGTAGCCCGCGCCCGTGCTCTCGTCGATGTAGCCCTGCGCGGTGAGGAATGCGTCGGGCACCCACGTGATGCCCTCGAAGCCGAGGTTCGCGTCGGCCTTCACTCCGGGGTCGATGACGCCCGCGAAGTCGGCCGTCACATCCCACTGCGCGGTCGGGTGCAGCACCGAGCCCGCCTCGTTCGGGTCGAAGCGCAGCACGCTGTCGAGGGCGACGTTCTTGTCGACGTTGTCGCGCTCGGTGGTGATGTAGAGCAGCCCGTCGGGGCCGACCGTGATGCCCTCGGTGTCGGGCTGGCTCGTGAGCGGGTCGGTCTGTCCCGGGAAGACGAGCGCCTTGCCCTCGGCCCAGCCGTTCGCGCGATCCTTCACCCAGAGGTCGCCCTGCTGCACGAGGCGGTACAGATGGTTCTTGTTCTTCACGGCCCACATGACGCCCGGCTCGTTCGGGTCGATGTCGAGGCCCGAGACGTCCTGCCCCGAGACAGCCGAGTCGAACTGGCACTGGTTGTCGGCGGTGCGCCAATCCCGGCTGCCGGGCCAGGCGATGCCTCCGGGCATCTCGGCGGCGAGGTCGGAGGCGGGCTCGGTCTGGCAGGGCACGTCGCTGTCGCCGCTCAGGTCGATGATGCGGCCGCTGCAGGCCTCGGCGTTCGACTCGCCCCAGCTGTTGCTCTCGGTGTGCAGCCAGGTGGCCGATCCGTCGCCGCAGCGGCTGAACGAGCCGGGCTGCGCGTCGTTCATGCCCCAGGTCGCCTGGTCGACGAGCGTGACCGCGTCGGGCAGGAAGAGGCGCACCGAGTCTCCGTCGGAGCTCAGGCCCTGATTCGACAGGAACATCTGGAAGCCGCCCGCGGGCACCACGGTGCTGCCGGCTTGCGGAATGATCGCGGCGGGTGCGCTGCCGCTGTCGGCCTGGAGCCAGTCGGCGACGTCGATGTCGGTGTCACCGCTGTTGAACAGCTCGAAGGCGTCTCGGTACGGGGCGACGTTCTCGGAGGTCACCTCGTTGATCGTGATCGCGGCGGCGTCGCCCGGACCCTCTTCCCCGGTGCCGCCCTCGGGGTTCAGCGCGCCGGGAGTCTTCGTCGCCTGCGCCGCGAAGTCGCCGGTGCCGTTCGGCACGCGGCCCCAGGTACTCAGGTGGTGGTCGCCCCACTCGAACGAGTCGAGCAGCGTCGTGCCGTCCGCGGCGAAGAGCTCGAGGCGATCGTTCTTCTTGAACTTGAAGACGTCGTCGCCCTCGAGCAGGGTGACGCCGCCCGCAGGGATCACCGTGCCCGCCGGGATCGCCTTCGTCGCGGCGTTCTCACGGTCGGTCACCGTGACGCCCGAGGCATCGACCGGCACCGCATCGAGATTGATGAGCTCGACCCAGTCGGGCCCCCCATCGGTCTCGATCTCATTGATCTTGAGGTTCGGGGCCGCCGGGGCGGCGTCGGGAGCCGCCAGCGCGGCGGTCGCGCCGGTGAGCGTGAGCGAGGCGACGCCGAGGGCGGCGGCGATCATCGTGAGCAGAGCAGGTCGAGGCACCACGGGCCTTTCGTTCTCGAAGCAGAATCGCTTCGATCACACCAGAGCCGCGTAGCCGGAGAACGTCGCCCGGGTAGCGGCGAGGTGAACAGCGCGGGGGCTCCCCCGAGAACGACGAAACCCCCGGAAGACCGGGGGTTTCACTCGTGACTCTCTGTAGCTGAGGCGGGGCTCGATCCCGCGACCTCACGATTATGAGTCGTGCGCTCTAACCAGCTGAGCTACTCAGCCAAACTGGCCCGCACGAGGCGGGCCAGAGAGTCAGAGCCCCGAGCCAGGATTGAACTGGCGACCCCTTCCTTACCATGGAAGTGCTCTACCACTGAGCTATCAGGGCGAAGTCGCCATCTCGGGCAGACCCGTTCGGCGACAACCGTTAAAGAATAACACCATTCCCGGCGCGATGCGAAATCGGGCGGGCATGCTGCGTCGCCCGTGCGTGTCGCATGCGTGGGCGCGACGATCCCTGGCGAATCGGAGCCCGTAGATGCCGCCGCGAACTAGACTCGAGGGGAGGGATCGAGCATCGCAGGGCACCCGCCCGCCGCTCTCCCCGAACCCGCCGAGCGCTCACCCCGCAGAGTGCCGGCCGAGAAGGAGAAGGTCGCGTGAACAGCCGCATCGTAGGCGTCGTCGGAGTGCTGCTCGCACTGTGGATGTCGATCGGCCGCTGGCCGTTCGGCATCATGGGGCCCCTCTCGCTCTGGTTCGTCGCGACCATCGGCTTCGCGTACGCGGCGCTGCAGATCTGGCTCGCGCACCGCCTCGTCGTGACGAAGCGCCTCGGCAAGCGGAACCGCCGCTCGGTGACCGTCACGCTCATCCTGTCATGGGCGTGCGCCATCGGATTCGGCTTCACGGCGCCCGAGAGCACCCCCGACGGGCTCGTGTCGCTGCTCGGGCACTGGAGCGGGTCGGCGTTCTCGTCGGAGATGTCGATCGCGCTCTGCAACCCGCTCGGCATCATCGCCTTCGTGCTCGTGATCTTCGCGATCGGCATCGCCTACGCCGACGTGCGCGAACGGGTCGAGGAGGACGAGTACCTCGATGACGCTCCGCAGATGGTGCGCCACCCGCTCGCGACCCCGCCGGCCGGCGAGTAGCGAGCGGCGCTGCTCCCAGCGCCGCGCTCGCCCAGCACGCTCCCCGAGGCGATCCCGCGGGGCGCGCCCCGGAAACGCAGAACGCCCGCGCCTTCCGAAGAGGGCGCGGACGTTCTCGCACGCAGTGGACCGCAGGGTCTACGAGTCAGACGACCTTGGTGACCTGATCGAAGCTGAGCTCGACCGGGGTCTCGCGCTCGAAGAGCGAGACGAGCACCGTGAGCTTGCCCGACGCGGGATTGATCTCGCTGATGGTGCCCGGGAGGCCCTCGAACGAGCCCGACTTGATCGTGATGGTCTCACCGATCTCGAAGTCGATCTCGACATTGCCCTGGGCGACTGCGGTCGCGGCGGCCTTGCCCTTCGCCGTTGCGGCGGGCTCGAGCTCGACGGTGCTCTTGAGCATCTCGAAGGCCTCGTTCAGGCGCAGCGGCACGGGGTTGTTCGCATTGCCGACGAAGCCGGTCACGCCGGGCGTGTGGCGCACGACGCCCCAGGTCATCTCGTTGAGGTTCATGCGCACGAGCACGTAGCCCGGGATGCGCACGCGGGTGACCATCTTGCGCTGGCCGTTCTTGACCTCCATGACCTCTTCCATGGGGACCTGGATCTCGTGGATGTCGTCGACAGCGCCCATGACCTCTCGGCGGTTCCAGAGGTTCGACTTCACCTTGCGCTCGTAGCCGGCATAGGTGTGGATCACGAACCACTTGCCCGGGCGGCGGCGCAGATCCTTCTTGAACGCCTTGTAGGGGTCTTCGGCCGCGGCGGCTTCGCCGTCGACAGCCTCTTCCTCAGACTCCTCGTCGACGATCGCGGAGGCGGCGGCAGCGGCCTCTGCGGCATCGTCGATCTCGAGGGCGTCGGTCACTGCGGCATCGGCGACGGGATCTTCCGACAGCACCATCGCGTCGAGTACCGCGTTGAGGTCGGCCTCGGGGTTGTTGGTGTTCTCGCTCGTCATTTCCATGCCTTACTTTGCTTGAGGATTCGGGGGTCTGTCGCTCGCGCTCGGCGGCGAATCAGCCGACCGGAGTGCCGAATGCGAAGAGGGTGAACCAGAGGAACGCCTGGTCGAGCAGCCACACGAGCAGCATCATGATCACGACGAACGCGAGCACGACGATGGTGTAGTTGATCAGCTCCTTGCGCGTCGGCGTGACGACCTTCTTGAGCTCCGCGATCACCTGCTGGATGAACAGGATAATGCGGCCGAAGAGACCGCGCTTGGCTGCGCGATCGGCCTTGGCACGCTCGACGAGACCGCCGCCGCTTTCCTCGACTTCTCCGCTGCTCATGCACGTCCTTTCATCACGCCGCCGATACCACTGGGTATCGAACGGCAACGTGGCAGGGCGGACAGGACTCGAACCTGCAACCTACGGTTTTGGAGACCGTTGCGCTACCAATTGCGCCACCACCCTATGGAGAACGAACTCCTCCAGAACCATCTCACACCATCGCAGCTGAAAAACTACTTCGGGCACAGAAAATTCTGGTGAAAGTCAATCACCTGAGAACACTCTACGCGATCCAGCCCGGGATGTCGAACCGCGCGCGTACGCCCGGGCGCGGTGCCCCGGGGCGGCCCGATCGATGCATCGGGCCGCCCCGCGGGTCACTCCCCGCTCGAACGGAGACAGCGACCGAGCGCGACGGCGCCGGCACCCGCCGCGAGCAGCAGCCCCGCGGCACCGGCGTACCCGGCGACCGCCTCGGCCGAGCCGCCCGTGGCGGCGAGGGGTGCCGAGCCGCCTGCGGCGCCCGCCGCACCGTCCGCACCGTCCGCACCGTCGGCACCGTCGGCACCGTGCGCACCGTCGACACCGTCGACACCGTCGGCACCGGAGCCGCCCTCGAGGTACGCCTCGAGCGCGGTCTCGAGCACGGCCGTGGCCTCATCGAGCTGCGCCTGCGACCGATTCAGCGCCTCGACGACCCCGGACGCCTCGGCGATCGCGTCGCGCAGGGCGTCGTCAGCCGCACCGTCGTCAGCGGCACCGCCGCCTGCGCCCTCTGCCCCCTCGAGCACGGCTTCGGCGCGCGCGATGGCATCGACCAGACCGGCGCGGTCTACCGCGACGAGCGCCCGCTCGAGCGCGACCGCCGCGGCCTCGGCATCGAGCGCCGCCGCATCGACCGCGTCCTGGGTCGCGGGTTCCGCCCCCACTATCCCTCGCGCATCCGCGACGAGCTGCTCGGCCGCTGCGGCATCGGCGATCGCGTAGCCGTAGTCGCCCTCCTCGGCGGGCGTCGTCGCGCCGAGCACCCGCTCGATCGTCGCCGCGAGCTCCTCGACGCGCGCGGCGACGGCGTCGAGTGCGGTGCGATCCAGCGCCCCTGCCACGAACTCGATGGCCCGCGCGGCGCTCTCGTTGCCGTACGAGTCGCGGGCGATGAGCGTCGCCTCGTACGCGCGGCCGTCGACGAGCGCCTGCTGCACGGTCCCGCCGACTCTGCCGCCCTCGCGCACCGCGAGCGGCACGTCGAGCACCGACGGGCGGGGCGCCACGACGTACTCCGCATAGAGGCGCTGCCCGGCAGGGATCAGCTCGACGACCGCACCGGTCTCCAGATCCCGCAGCTCGACCGTGTAGTCGTTGACGAACTGGTCGTCCCGGGCCTGCGGCAGCCGCAGCACCGGCCCGGCCACCGTCTGCCTCACGGTCGGCGCCGCATCGCCCCAGTCGGGAGCGACGGCGTTGCGGTTCGCGGCGGTGTACGTGAACCCGGCCTGCACGGCCTGCGGATCCTCGCCCCTGCCGATCACCCAGCTCGGCCCGGCGAGCGTGCCGGTCGAAGCGAACGGCGGCTGCTTCTGGAAGCTCCAGGCCCCGGTGTCGTCGTAGGTGCGGCCGGCGTCGGCCGCGTAGTTGATGCGATCGACCTCGACGCGGTCTCCGTACACCTCCACCACGACCGATTGCGCGGTCGGCACCGTGTGCTCCCTCGCGAGCCCGGCGCCGAACGCCTGGTACATGCTGTCGATCTCCTCGTACGACATCGAGCCCTCGTTGATCGAGGTGAACGACTCCTGGTGGATCGAGCGCTCATCGCTGATGTTCAGGTGCGAATGCCCCGAGAAGTAGACCACCTGCGGGAAGTCGGCGAGGTTGCTCCTGAGCCCCGCGTTCGACGCCTGGGCGCCATCCCACACCGTGTCGGGCAGCGGCCGGTGACCGAATACGAAGACCGGAGCGCCCGCGGTCGCGGGGTCGTTCGAGAGCTCGGTGAGCCTCGCGTAGAGCCAGCCCGCCTGCTGCGCGTTCCAGGCCTCGGTATTCACGACGAACGCGGGGAACCCGCCGATCTCGGCCTCGTAGTAGCCGGTATCGCCCGGAAACCACTCGTCGGGGTACTGTTCGGCCATGCGGGTCACGAGGTCGTCGTGATTGCCGAAGGTCATGAGCACGTCGGTGCCGACCATGCCGGTGCGCTCGAGATTCTGCTCGAGCATCGCGCGGGGGTAGCGGTGGTCGCTCGCGCTGTCGAAATCGTTGTCGTTGATCTGGTCGCCGTTCGACACGATCGCGTCGAGGACCGGTGCAACGCGCTGCAGCGTGTCGAAGTAGCTCTGCCACTTCACCACCTGGTCCTCGCTGTCCGAGGAGAGGTGGATGTCGCTCATCACCGCGAACTGCGCGAGCGGAGCCTCCTCGGTCTTGATCAGGATGCCCCGGATCACCGGCCGGCTCTCGCCGCGGTCGGTGAAGGCGACGGCGGTGAGATTCGCCGACTCCGAGACCGTGACGGGTGCCTCGTACAACGCGCTCGCGCGCGTCGGGAGCGTGCCGTCGAGCGTGTAGCGGATCTCGGCCCCCGCATCGGCCGCGAGCTCGACGACCTGGGCGCCCACGTAGCGGCCGCTCTCGATGCTCGCCGAGGGCGCGGCGCCCCCGCTCGCCGCGACGACCGCGGCTGACGGCACACCCGGCCCGGCTCCCTGCGCGACGATCAGTGCCGACGCCCCCAACACGACCGTCGCGATCCAACGCTTCCCCATGTACTGCTCCGATGCTCGATTCCGTGATGCTCGATAGAGGCGATTTCGCCCCGCATCAAAGTTGTCAATACAAGGTGACGGGAGCTCTGCCGCCGCGTAACGGCCCCGTGAACGCATTCGGCGAGAACTTCACCCGTGCTCCACTCGCACGCGCCGGGGGCAGGTGCCGTAGGCTTGCAGACGTGAGCAACATCTCCCGTTTGTCGAAGAAGATCGGCGCGATCGCCGAGTCCGCCACCCTCAAGGTCGATGCGAAGGCCAAGGCGCTGCAGGCCGAGGGCCGCGATGTGATCAGTTTCGCCGCCGGCGAGCCCGATTTCGCGACGCCGGCCCACATCATCGACGCCGCGCGCACCGCCCTCGACGACCCGAAGAACTTCCGCTACACCGCGGCGACGGGCCTGCCCGAGCTGCGCGAGGCGATCGCCGCGAAAACCGCGCGCGATTCGGGCTGGGACATCGAGCCGTCGCAGGTCGTCGTCACCAACGGCGGCAAGCAGGCCGTCTACCAGTCGTTCCAGGTGCTGCTCGATCCGGGCGACGAGGTGCTCGTACCCGCACCGTACTGGGTGACCTACCCCGAAGCGATCCGTCTCGCCGACGGCGAGCCCGTCGAGGTCTTCGCCGGCGCCGACCAGGGCTACAAGGTGACGGTCGAGCAGCTCGAGGCCGCCCGCACCGAGAGGACGAAGGCGCTGCTGTTCGTGTCGCCGTCGAACCCGACCGGCGCCGTGTACACGGCCGAGGAGACGCGGGCCATCGGCGAGTGGGCCGAGAGCCACGACCTGTGGGTCGTCGCCGACGAGATCTACCAGAACCTCGTCTACAACGGCGGGCGCGCACTCTCGATCGTGGAGGCCGCACCCGCGCTGCAGGATCGCGCGATCCTCGTGAACGGCGTCGCGAAGACCTACGCGATGACGGGCTGGCGCCTCGGCTGGATGGTCGGCCCGGCAGACATCATCAAGGGATCGGCCAACCTGCAGTCGCACCTGTGCTCGAACGTGAACAACATCGCGCAGCGCGCGGCGATCGCGGCGCTGAACGGCTCGCAGCAGGCGGCCGAGGACATGCGCGTCGCCTTCGAGCGCCGCCGCGGCCTGATCGTCGAGGCGCTCGGCCGCGTACCCGGGTTCCACTGCCCGATGCCCGAGGGCGCCTTCTACGCCTACGTCGACGCGACCGCCGCGCTCGGCAAGACCTACCGCGGCGTCACGCCGGCGAATACGCTCGAGCTCGCCGACCTCATCCTCACCGAGGCCGAGGTCGCGACGGTGCCCGGCGAGGGCTTCGGCCGCAGCGGCTACCTGCGCCTGAGCTACGCGCTCGGCGACGAGGCGATCGTCGAGGGTGTCGGCCGCATCGAGAAGCTGCTGTCGGAAGCGGAGTAGCCCGCAGACTACGCGCCGACCGCGAAGCCCACGCCGAGGTGCGCGAGCATCCCGAAGAGTACGCCCCACAGCACGATCGACACGATCTGCCACGCGATCACGGCGTTGCGCGAGGCGCCGAACCCGACCATCGCCGCCGAGGTGATCTGGCTCGGCAGCATCGTCTGGCCGAGCAGCGAGACCCCGGGAACGCCGAAGCGGTCGAACATGCGCTTGACCTTCGCCTTGCGCGGCGTCAGCGGTTCATCGGCGCTACCGCGCGATGCGCGCACCTTGCGCCTCGTCGCATCGGCGCCGAGCACGAACGCGAGCATCGAGGCGGCGTTGCCGATGACGGCGGCCGAGATCGCGGCGACCGGGTGCAGACCGATCGCGACACCGATGGCCGAGCCGAAGTACGACTCGACGAACGGGATCGCCGCGATGAGCGCCACGGCGAGACCGCGCGACCATTCCGGAAAGCCGTTCGCGAATTCCTGCAGCTGTTCGATCATGCGCGCCCCCTGGGGTTCCGTGGTCGGTATCGGTATCGGTGACCGGGTACCTTCCACGTTAGAGATGCGGTGCTCTCGAGGCATCAGCCGTCGGAGTGAACGCCCTCAGCTTCGAGGCTGATAGCGCGCATGCTCCGCTCCCCTGCAGGGCGGAGCGCTCCGCCGAGCAGAGCACACGGCGCAGCGGAGCGCGGACACCCGTCAGAACGCGCGCAGCACCTGGTCGAGCACTTGTTCGACGGGCTGCTCGGGGCGGAACAGCAGCCAGTCGAGGCAGGCTCCCGCGATCGCGCCGAAGAACGCGGCTCCGGCGGTCTCGGTGATCTCGCCGTCGTCGCCGCGGGCGGCCTGCGCCTCGCGCAGCGCATCGCGGTACTTCACGACGACCGACGACCGGGCGTGCTCCATGATCTCGGCCCAGGCGCGATCGGTGCGGAACACCTCGGAGGCCATGAGCTTCGCGAGGTCGAGGTTGCCGCGCAGCCCTTCGAGCGTCGCCGCGGCGACCGCACGGGGCAGACCGGTCGCGTCGCCGTTCTCGACCGTTCGGGCGTGCGCCTCGTCGATGGTCGCGCCGAGCTTCTCGAAGCCGTCGCGCATCACCTCGGCGAACAGCGCATCCTTCGACGCGAAGTTGTAGTAGAGACTGCCCTTCGCGACGCCAGCCGTCTCGGCGATCAGATCCATCGATGCACCGCTGATGCCGTGCTGCGCGGCGACCTGCACCGCCGCATCGACGATGAGCTGCTTCGTTTTCCCGCGTGCCATGCTCTCAATCCTCTCGTATCCGGGCGGCGATCGTGAGATCGCCGCCCGGGGCTCCCGACTTAGATCGCCAGTTCAGGATGCAGACGACCGATCGTCCACACCTTCTGGCGCCGGGCGGCGATCGCGCTGATCGCGAGCGACCCGATGAGCACACCGACCATGACGAGCAGGGACCCCCAGAATCGACCGTCGATGCCGCCGCCGATGAGCTGGCGCAGACCGTCGACCACGTACGAGGCCGGCATGAACGGGTGCAGCGCCTGGAAGAACGCGGGCGTCGTCTCGACCGGGTAGGTGCCGCCCGACGACGACAACATGAGCATCAGCAGCACGAGGCTCACGACGCGTCCGGTCGCGGTACCGAGCACGGCGATGAACATCTGCTGCAGCGCCAGGAACGCGAGCGTCACGAGGAGCATGAACGAGGCCATGCCGAACCAGTGCACGGGCTGCATGCCGATGCCGTAGACGAGCACGAGCATCATGACGACGACCTGGCCGAGTCCGATGAGCGCGGCCGGCCAGAAGCCGGTCAGCACCGAGCGCAGGCCCGACACGTTCGATGCGAAGGGGCGGCGCGGCATCGGCCGCAGGATGAGCCAGGTGATGAGCGCGCCGACGAACGATGCGAGCGCGATGAAGAACGGGGCGAAGCCCTCGCCGAAGCCCTGCACCTCGTTCTCGGTGACCTCGGTCAGCTCGATCGGGGCGGCCATGGTCTCGGCGATCTTCTCGGGCTGGCCCTTCGCGAAGGCCGGCGCCTCGGCGGCGCCCTCGGTGAGCTTGTCGGCGAAGGTCGCCGAGCCGCTGCTCACCTTCGACGCGCCCTCCGCGAGCTCACCCGACTTCTCGGATGCCTGCTGCGCACCGTCGTTGAGCTTCGTCGCACCGTCGGCGAGCTGCGAGGCCCCGGCCGCGAGCTGGTTCGCGCCGTCGGAGGCGGTTGCGACGCCCGCCGCGAGTTCGCTGCTTCCCGAATGCGCCTCGGCGGTCTTCGACGAGAGCGTCGCCGCGCCGCCGGCGAGCTGCGAGGCACCGCCCGCGAGCTCGCCCGACTTGGCGCTCAGCTGCGTCGCACCGGCACTCAGCTGCGAGGCACCGTCGGCGAGTTCGCCGGTCTTGCCCGCAACCTCCTGGGTCGAGGCGTCGAGCGTGGCGGCACCGGCCGCGAGCTGCTCGGAGCCCGCCTGCACAGCCGTAGCGCCGGCGCTCACCTGGGCCGCTCCTGCGGCGAAGGCCTGAAGGGACGACCCCTGGGTCTGCAGCGCGGCGTCGAGCTCGGCGAGCGTCATGCCCGGGTTCGCGGCAGCGAGCTGCGCGATCGTGGCCGCACCGCCCGAGACCTGCGCGGCACCGGCGCTGAGGGCCGGGGTATTCGCCGAAAGCTCGGAGGCACCGGCATTCAGCGAAGCGGTGCCTCCACCGAGCTGCTGCATCGCATCCGAGAGCTGCGTGGCACCCGAGGCGAGCGTGCCTGAAGCCGAAGCGAGGTCGGTAGCGCCGGCGCTGAGCTGCGAGGCACCGCCGGCGAGCAAGCCGGTCTTGCCCGAGAGCTCCGCCGAACCGGCGCTGAGCTGCGAAAGGCCATCGCTCAGCTGCGCGCTGCCGCTGCTCGCCGCGCCGAGGCCGGTCGCGAGGCGGTTCGTGCCGTCGACGAGTTCGGGCGACTTCGCGACGATCTGCGCGGTGCCGTCGGCGAGCTCGCCGAGGCCGGCACTGAGCTGGGTGCTGCCGTCGGCGACGGCCTTCGTGCCGGTCTCGAGCGTGCCGGCGGCGCTCGCCGCGTCGCGCGTACCGTTGCTCAGCTTCTCGACGCCGACCATGACCTGCTCGGCCGCGGTGCGGGTGGTGGTCTCGGCGACCGCGTCGCGCAACTGCACCATGGCCGTCTTGCCGAGGGTCGTCGCGAGGAACGAGTTGTTGTCGTTGTAGACGACCTCGAGCTGGCCGGCCTTCGGATCGTCCTGGAGCCCTGCGAGGGTCTGCGAGAAGTCGCGGGGAATCGTCACGGCGAAGTAGACGTCGCCGTCGGCGACCGCGGTCTGTGCATCGGCGTCCGAGAGCGGCTTCCAGTCGAGGTCGCCGCCCTTCTGCAGCTCGGTGACGACGTCGTCGCCCGCGGCGAGTTCGGAACCGTCGGGCGCCTCGGCCGACTCGTCGAGGTTGACGATCGCGACGGGCAGTCGGTTCATGTTCTCGGTCGGCGCCCAGAACGCCCACAGGTAGAGGGCGCCGTAGATGAGCGGGATGACGAGGAGGACTGCGAGCGCGATCTTGGGCAGTACGCCCTGGCGGAAGCGCTTGAGCTCGGTGCTGCGCGTGAAGAGTGACATGTGCTTTCAGATTTCTGCTGGTGACGTGCGGTGGCGCGAGGGGCGGGGCCGGCGATCGGGCCGGGGCCGCCCGTCGCCTAGAGTTCGATGACGGCCGGGTCGTGCTCGGCGAAGAGGCCGACGTCGCCCGGGTCGCTCGTCGCGAGCACGATCGGCATGCCGTTCGCGGCGAGGGCGTTCAGCCGGCCGGCGACGAGCGCGCGGTCGGAGGGATCGCGCAGCGCGTCGAAGTCGTCGACGACGAGCATCTCGGGGCCGTCGATGAGCGCGAGGGCGATGCGCACGAGCATCTGCTCATGCGCGTTCAGTTCGCGTACGAGGTCTTCGTGCGCGGGCAGCGGAGTCTCGCCGAAGGCGCCGCCGAGCAGGTCCGCGGCCAGCTCGTCGGTCATACGGGGCGTACGGCGGTACCAGGGAATGGCCCACGACAGGCGCTCGCGCAGCGTGGCGCCGAGCGTGACGGCGGGCTCGAGGGCGTCGATCTCGGCGAAGCCGACGATGCCGACGCGCTCGCGGATGCTCGAGAGCCCGGACTCGCCCAGGGTGCTCAGTGCGCCCTCGGTCAGGCGCATGCGGCCGGCGATGCTGAGCAGCAGCGAGGTGCGACCGGTGCCGGTGGTGCCGCGCACGACGGTGACGGGGCGCGCGCTGGTCGTGGAGAGCGGGCCGAAGACGGTGCCGCGCTTCGCGCTGACGCCGGCGCCCTGCAGGTCGAGGATCGGTGCGATTTCCGATGTGCTCACGTTGGTTCCTCACGGATGATTGCGTTTTCTGAACTGACTAGTCAGTCTAAAACGAAGATGCGCGTGCGTCAAGAAGACACCCAGCCGGCGTTCAGCCTCGCCGGGCTCGACGGCTCCGGCCCCCGCCAGTCTCGCCCCCGGACGCCCACCGGATAGCCGACGCACCACTGGATAGGCGAATCACAGCGACCGAGCTATACGCTCGCGCTTCGGGTACCCGGCGAACGCAAGAACCGCGAGGGATCAGGACGGGCCGGACGGGGCAGGCACGGCAGGGCTGACAGCGCGGGCCGGACGGGACAGCTCGGGCAGGCGGGACAGGGCAGGGCAGGCGGGACGCGCTCCCCCGGGCTCAGTGGGCGAAGCTCGTGCCCGCCGCCTCGCGCGGCAGCGGCGCCGAGAGCGCTTCAAGGAAGGCGACCTCTTCACGGATCGCATCGAGGAGGTAGCCGGCGAGGTCACGGCTCAGCCCGAGGCGCACGACGATGCGCTGCACGACCAGCTCGGCCAGGTCGTCGGGCATCGGGTACGCGGGCACGAGCCAGCCCCGCATGCGCAGGCGGTCGGCGAGGTCGTACAGGTCCCAGTTCTTCGCGGGCCCCGGCTTCAGGCGCCAGGCGAACACCGGAATCGTATCGCCGCGGCTCACCAGTTCGAACGGCCCCATCTCGGCGATCGCGGCCGAGAGGTACTGGGCGACGTCGAGCGAATCCTGCTGCACCTGCCGGTACCCCTCGCGGCCGAGACGCAAGAACTGGTAGTACTGCAGCAGCACCTGCGAGCCCGGTCGCGAGAAGTTCAGCGCGAGCGTCGGCATGTCGCCGCCGAGGTAGCTGACGTGGAAGATGAGGCTCTCGGGGCAGGCCGCCTTGTCGCGCCACACGACCCAGCCGACGCCCGGGTAGACGAGCCCGTACTTGTGCCCCGAAGTGCTGATGGAGTTCACGCGGTCGACCCGGAAATCCCACTCGAGTTCGGGCTGGCAGAACGGGGCGACCATCGCGCCCGATGCGCCGTCGACGTGGATCCTGACGTCGACCCCGGTGGCCTTCTCGATCTCGTCGAGCTTCGCGGCGATCTCGCGCACCGGCTCGTAGAGGCCCGTGTAGGTCTGGCCGAGGATGGCCACGAGGCCGATCGTGTTCTCGTCGACGTACCGCTCGAGCTCGAAGCCGTCGAGCACCAGATGCTCCTCGGTCACGGGGACGTAGCGCGGCTCGACCTCCCAGTAGTTGCAGAACTTCTCCCACACGACCTGCACCCCGGCCGACAGCACGAGGTTCGGGCGCTCGGTCGATGCGCCCGCCGCCCGCCGGGCCTCCTGCCAGCGGCGCTTCAGGGCGAGGCCGCCGAGCATGCACGCCTCGGAGGAGCCGATCGTCGAGGTGCCGATGGTGTCGCCCGTGTCGGGCACGTTCCAGAGGTCGGCGAGCATGCGCCAGCACCGGTCCTCGATGTCGGCGGTCGCCGGGTACTCGTCCTTGTCGATCATGTTCTTGTCGGCCGACTCGGCGTAGAGCTTCTGCGCGTTCTCGTCCATCCAGGTGGAGACGAAGGTGGCGAGGTTGAGGCGCGAGTTGCCGTCGAGCATCGCCGCGTCGTGCACGATCTGATAGGCGGTGTCGGGCGCCATCAGCCCGTCGGGCAGCTCGTACTTAGAGAGCGTCGTCGCCTCGCCGGGGCGCACGAACACGGGGCTGATATCGATCTGGGCGCCGACGCTCTGCTCTGAGCCGGGCCGAAACAGGTGAGGCATGGCCTCAGACTAGGCCATTTCATCGGAGTTGGGAACGGCCGGGAATACCTGGGGCAGGGGTTCCGTTATTTACATGCACACGCATATAATTGACGTACCGTCACAGAAAGTTGGAGCCATGGAATTCGGAATCTTCTCCGTCAGCGACGTCACCCGCGACCCGGTCAGCGGAGAGACCCCGAGCGAGGCCGAGCGCATCCAGGGCCTCGCCGAGATCGCCGTGCACGCCGAAGAGGTCGGGATGGACGTCTTCGCGATCGGCGAGCACCACAACCCGCCGTTCTTCTCGTCGAGCCCAACGGCCTTCCTCGCCTACATCGCGGCGCTCACGAAGACGCTGAAGCTGTCGACGAGCACCACGCTCATCACGACGAACGACCCCGTGCGCATCGCCGAGGAGTACGCGATGCTGCAGCACCTCGCGAAGGGCCGCATGGACCTCATGCTCGGCCGCGGCAACACCGCGCCCGTGTACCCGTGGTTCGGCAAGGACATCCGCTCGTCGCTGCCGCTCGCGCTCGACAACTACAACCTGCTGCACCGCCTGTGGCGCGAGGACGTCGTCGACTACGACGGCAATTTCCGCACCCCGCTGCAAGGCTTCACGTCGACCCCGCGCCCGCTCGACGACGTGCCCCCGTTCGTGTGGCACGGTTCGATCCGCACCCCCGAGATCGCCGAGCAGGCGGCCTACTACGGCGACGGATTCTTCTCGAACCACATCTTCGCGCCGAGCGAGCACTCGCTGCGCCTCATCAACTTCTACCGCGAGCGCTTCGAGCACTACGGCCACGGTACGAAGGAGCAGGCGATCGTCGGCCTCGGCGGGCAGACTTTCATCGCCAAGAAGTCGCAGGACGCCCTCGACCAGTTCCGCCCCTACTTCAACGAGGCGCCGGTCTACGGGCACGGCCCCCGCATGGAGGATTTCATGCGGCAGACCCCGCTCTCGGTGGGCAGCCCGCAGGAGATCATCGACAAGACCCTCGGCTTCCGCGAGATCTTCGGCAATTACCAGCGCCAGATGTTCCTCATCGACCACGCGGGCCTGCCCACCAAGACCGTGCTCGAGCAGCTCGATCTGCTGGGCGAGCACGTGATCCCGGTGCTGCGCGAAGAGTATGCGAAGGATCGCGGCCCCGAGGTGCCCGAGTCGCCGTCGCATGCCGACCTCGTGCAGGCGAAGTACGGTGATGAGGCGCCGCGCCAGCCGAAGCCGAACGCCAATCGCGGCGATAATGTCACCGGCGGCTCCCCCTACCAGGATTCGCCCATGAAGCAGGGCGCGTCGTTCGGCCTCTGAGCCGACCCTGCCGCCCGCACCCGACCGCCCCACCTACGCCGAAGGACGCACCATGAGCCCCCGCACCGACATCCGCCTCGCGAACGAATCGTGGGAGGCCGTCATGTCGGCCCACGCGGGGCTCATGGCCCTCTTCGCTTCGGAGGGCATGTGGAGCGACGTGAACATGCGCGAATACGACGTGCTCTACACGCTCGCGAAGAGCGGCGAGCCGCTGCGCATCTGCGAGGTGCAGAGCGGGGTGCTGCTCAGCCAGCCGGCGCTCTCGCGCATGATCGAGCGCCTCGCGCAGCGCGGCCTCGTCTCGCGCGAGACCGATGCGACCGACGGGCGCGCGGTGCGCGTCTCGCTCACCGAGGAGGGCGCGCGCGTGCAGCGCGAGGCCGGCCGGGCGCATGCCAAGAGCGTCGCCCGCGAGCTGACCGCGGCACTGTCGATCGACGAGATCCGCGAGCTCGGGCGCCTCGCCCGGAAGCTCGCCGCGGGCGCCTCCCCCGCCGCAGACTGAGCGACGGCCGGTCAGGGATCCCTGACTCGGGCCGCCCGCACTCACCTTTCACCCCACGAACTCTCTCGAGGAGCACCTCATGAACGCCCCCTACGACGGCATCGACTTCGACGGCATCGACGGCATCGACTCCGGCGATGCCGGGCAGCCCCGCACCAAACGGCTCGCGGTGGTGAGCGCCGGCACGAGCGACCCATCGACCACGACGATGCTCGCCAATCGCGTCGCCGACAAGGCCGCGTCGCTCGCCGCGAGCCAGGGCATAGCGCTCGAGATCCGCTTCGTCGACCTGCGCGCCATCGCCGACGACGTGATGACGGCGCTCGTGTCGCAGCACGTATCGCCCGAACTGCAGGCGGCGAGCGACATCATGCGCGACGCCGACGCGATCGTCGCCTCGACTCCCGTCTACAAGGCGGGCGCGAGCGGACTGTTCAGCGCCTTCTTCCAGGTGCTCGACAACGATCTGCTGATCGGGACTCCGGTCGCGCTGGCGGCGACGGGCGGCAGCCCGCGCCACGCGCTCGTGGTTGACGACCAGCTGCGCGGCCTGTTCTCGTACCTGCGCACCATCACCGTGCCGACGTCGCTGTTCGCCTCGCCGGAGGATTGGAACGATCGCGGGCTCGGCGGCCGCATCGAGCGCGTCGCGACGGAGCTGGTGGCGCTCGTCGCCGCCGGCTTCCGCGAGTCCGTGCGCGGCGACTCGTGGGGGTCGTACCAGCACTCGTACGGCAGCGCGGGCGGCACGGAGCTCGGCATCGACCTGAACAGCGACCTCATGCGCATGGCGACGGGCGGGCGCTGAGGTCGAACGCATCGCGTTCGGGCTCCACGCCCGCTGCCGCACACGGCGGCAGCCCACGGAGCAAAGCGCGGGGCGGGCGAGCATAGCCGGAAGCGCCAGCTTTCGGCGCGAGCCCGCCGCGGCCACTGCCGCGACCCACGGAGCGAAGCGCGGGGCGGGCGCTGAGGTCGAACGCATCGCGTTCGGGCTCCACGCCCGCTGCCGCACACGGCGGCAGCCCACGGAGTGCGCGGATCGCTAGGAGCGGAACGTGCCAGCGCTCCGCGCGAGACGCGCTGGCGCCACAGCGCCAGCGGGGCGGAAAGCAGGAGAAGCACCGCCCGACCGCATGTCTTCGGCTGAAGATACGGCCGATCCCTGGCGGAATGTCAGATCTCCGGCCGAAAGCACGTTGAACGGCGACGGCCGCCTTCGAGAGGGCGAAAGCAGAGCGGTTCGGGCGGCGAGCCGACAGGGATCACGCCCCCTACGCCGCGTCGCCCACCGCGATCGCCGCGGCCTCGCCGACCTCGCTCTCGTGCGATCGGCCGATATGCGCGAGGCGGTGGCCCGACAGCATGAGCACCACGATCGCGACGACGACCGAGGCGGCTCCGACCCAGTACGGCACGCCGGCGCCGAACGCGACGGCGATGGGCCCGGCGACAGCGGGGGCGACGGCACCGCCTATGAACCGCACGCCCGAGTAGGCCGACGAGGCGACGTTGCGGGGCAGGTCGGTCGCCTCCATCACGGCCTCGGTGAGCGCCGTGTTCATGACGCCGAGCAGGAGGCCGGCGGCGATGACGACCGCGATCAGGCCGGTCAGGTGCTCGACGAGCAGGCCGAGCAGCACGAGGCACACCGCGAGCCCCGAGAGCATCGCGAAGAGCACGGGTCGCAGCCCGAAGCGGCGCGTGAGCATCGGTGCGACCAGCACCGAGGTGATCGCGAGCGCGAGGCCCCAGCCGAAGAAGACGAGCCCGAGCTCGTGCGCGCCGAACTCCTGGCCGTGGGCCGCGGCGGCGGCCTCCATCGGGTAGGGGCTGTAGGCGAGCAGCACGAAGAAGCCGAAGTTGTAGAAGAGCGCGACCGCGGCGAGCGCGAGCAGGGCGGGGTGGCGCAGGGCCCGGAGACTGGCGGCGATCGAGACGCGCTGCGGCGCCGGCGCGCCCTGGGGCGTGCGCAGCATGGCGATGATCGCGATCATGGCGATGCCCATGAGCGCCGCGGTGCCGAAGAAGGGTCCGCGCCACGAGACGCTGCCGAGCAGACCGCCGAGCAGCGGGCCGGTCGCGAGGCCGACGCCGAGCGCGGCCTCGTAGAGCACGATGGCCTGGCGGGCCCCGCCCGATGCGGCGCCGACGATGGCGGCGAGCGCTGTCGAGATGAAGAGCGCGTTGCCGAGACCCCAGCCGGCGCGGAATCCGATGATCGCGTCGACCGAGCCCGAGGCCCCGGCGAGCGCCGCGAAGAGGACGACGAGCACGAGGCCCGCGATGAGCGTCTTCTTCACGCCGATGCGACCTGAGACCCAGCTCGTGAAGAACATGGCGATGCCGGTGATGAACAGGTAGCTGGTGAAGAGCCACATGGTCTGCCCCGGGGTGGCCTCGAGCTCATTGCTGATGGCCGGCAGGATGGGGTCGACGAGCCCGATGCCCATGAACGAGACGGTGCAGGCGAATGCGATGGCCCACACGGCCAGGGGCTGGCGCAAGATCGAGGGCCGGTCGGCGGCTGCGGTCGGGGGTGCGGCGGTGGAAGACGTGGGAGGCTCCTTCGGGTCGTCGTGCTGCAGGGTTCTGGGTCGGCGGGCTCAGCCGTGCGGTTCGATGCGCTCGCTGAGCTGCTGCATGAGTTCGGCCGCGCGGGCGAGCGTGGCGCGGTCGAAGTCGGTGAGGTCGGCGAGGTGGGGGCGCACGCGCGACGCGGCGGACCGCCGGTAGTCGTCGAGCGCTTCGCGCCCGGCGGCGGTGATGCGCACGAGGGTGGCGCGCCCGTCGGCGGGGTCGGGGCGGCGCTCGACCCACCCCTCGCCCTCGAGGCGCTGGGCGAGGCCGGTCATCGAGGGCTGCGCGATGCGCTGCCGGTGCGCGAGCTCGCTGATGCGGGCGGGCCCGTCCGAGTCGAGCTCGACGAGCACCCGCCAGGCGATCGGCGAGTACGCGTTGCCGGGGATGCGCCCGACGATCTTCGAGAATCGGCCGGCGCTGCGCGTGAGCGCGAGGGCGATCGCATCGATATCCGATGAGGTTGCCGCATTTGTTCCGCTCATGTTCATGAATCCTAGCACCGATTACATCGTATCCCTATCTATTTTGTACGAGGACGACTCTCTCACGGCGATTGCGCATTGACCCGGGGGCCGGAGCTTGCGATTCTGGGTTCCATCCGGCCACCCGGCCGACCCGAGAGACCCGACCCCCAGGAGCCCGGCATGATCTTCGTCAATCTGACCACCACCGACCTCGAGCGCAGCAAGGGCTTCTACACGGCGCTCGGCTGCGAGATCAACCCGCTCTTCACCGACGAGAACGCGGCGTGCATCGTCTGGGACGAACGCACGTACTTCATGATCCTGACCCATGCCCACTTCTCGCAGTTCACCGACAAGCAGATCGTCGACCCGCGCACGAGCGCGCAGGTGATCGTCGCGCTCACCCGCGACTCCCGCGCCCACGTCGATGCGACCGTCGAGGCCGGGCTCGCGGCCGGCGGCAGCGAGAACGGCGAGCCGCAGGATTACGGTTTCATGTACCAGCGCAGCATGGAAGACCCCGACGGCAACATCATCGAGTTCAACTTCATGGAGCCGCAGGCCGCCGAGCAGGGCCCCGAAGCGTATCTCGACGAGCACGGCGCGGGCCCCGACGCGGTGCCCGAGGTGTAGCACCCGGCGAACGGCCCCGCGGCGCGATGCCCGCGGAGACGGCGCAGGCCCCGATCCCTGGCGAATATCGCTCGAGGGATCGGGGCCTGCAGCCGGTCGGCGGCTGGATCCGGATCAGTTGCCGGTGTAGTAGCCGTCGGCCACGTCGAGGGCCGCATCCATGATGTCGAGACCCTTGATGAGGTCTTCCTCGCTGATGACCAGCGGAGGTGCGACCTGCAGGCGGTTGAAGTGCACGAACGGCACGAGACCGGCCTGCTTGCAGGCGGCGACCACCGCGTTCATCGGCGCCGCTGCCTCGCCCGCCGCGTTGTACGGCACGAGGGGCTCGCGGGTCTCGCGGTCGACGACGAGCTCCATGGCCCAGAAGAGACCGCGACCGCGCACCTCGCCGATCGACTTGTGCTTCTCGGCAAGCTCCGCGAGGCGGGGGCCGACGACGCGCTCGCCGAGGTCGCGCACGCGCTCGAGGATGCCCTCCTCCTCGAAGATGTCGAAGGTCGCGACGCCCGCGGCGCAGGCGAGCGGGTGCCCCGAGTAGGTCAGGCCGCCCGGGAAGGCGCGGTCGCCGAAGGTGTTGTGGATCGCCTCGGAGATGACGACGCCGCCGAGCGGCACGTAGCCCGAATTGACGCCCTTCGCGAAGGTCACGAGATCGGGGGTGACGTCGAAGGCCTGGTAGCCGAACCACTCGCCGATGCGGCCGAAGCCGACCATGACCTCGTCGCAGATCATCATGATGCCGTACTTGTCGCAGAGCGCGCGCACGCCGGCGAGGTAGCCGGGGGTCGGCACGAGCACGCCGTTGGTGCCGGTGACGGTCTCGAGGATGATCGCGGCGATGGTGTTCGAACCCTCGAGCTCGATCGTGTGCTCGAGGTGCGCGAGCGCGCGCTCGGTCTCCTGCTCGGGGGTCTCCGAGTAGAACTCCGAGCGGTACTGGTAGGGGCCGAAGAAGTGCACGACGTTCGCGTCGAGCACGCCGTTGTTCCAGCGGCGGGGGTCGCCGGTCATGGTGATGGCCGTCGCGGTCGAGCCGTGGTACGAACGGTAGCGCGCGAGCACCTTCTGACGGCCGGTGTGATGGCGCGCCATGCGGATCGCGTATTCGTTGGCGTCGGCACCGCCGTTGGTGAAGAACACCGAGCGGGCACCCTCGAAGGAGTGCTCGACGATGCGCTTGGCGAGCTCGCCGCGCACGTCGTTGGCGACGGCGGGCTGGATGGTCGCGAGGCGGCCCGCCTGCTCCTGGATCGCCTTGACGAGGCCCGGGTGCTGGTGGCCGAGGTTGAGGTTGACGAGCTGCGCCGAGAAATCGAGGAACTCGTTGCCGTCGTAATCCCAGAAACGGGCGCCCTCGCCCTTGGCGATCGGCAGCGGATCGATCTTGTTCTGCGCCGACCACGAGTGGAAGACGTACTGCTTGTCCTCGGCGCGCACCTTGCGCTGCGCCTCGGAATCGCCGAAGCTCTGCTCGGCACCGTTCAGGTCGATGAAGTCGGCCATGGTTGTTTCTCCTTAGAACTGTGAGCTGTCGCGGAAGCGCGGCGGAGTCGGGACCGATTCTTCGGCCCCGACTCCATTATCACCGCGCTTCGTGTATGCGGGGATCGCTAGTGGTTGCTCGGGAAGCCGAGGTCGACGCGCGACTGGTCGGCGTTCGGCCAGCGGGTGGTGACCACCTTGGAGCGGGTGTAGAAGTTGATCGACTCGGGGCCGTAGATGTGGGTGTCGCCGAAGAGCGAATCCTTCCAACCACCGAACGAGAACGAACCGACCGGGACCGGGACCGGAACGTTGATGCCGACCATGCCGGCCTCGACCTCGAACTCGAACTGGCGGGCGGTCGCGCCGTCGCGGGTGAAGAGCGCGGTGCCGTTGCCGAACTGGTGCTCGTTGATGAGCTTCACGCCCTCCTCGTAGCTGTCGACGCGCACGATGGCGAGCACCGGGCCGAAGATCTCCTCGAGGTAGACCTTGCTGTCGGTCTTCACGTGGTCGATCAGGCTGACCCCGGTGAAGAAGCCGTCGCCCTCGAACTGCTGCTCGCGGCCGTCGACGAGCACCTCGCCGCCCTCGGCGGCAGCGCCGGCGACGTACGACTCGACGCGCTCCTTGGCCTCGCGGGTGACGAGCGGGCCCATCTCGGATGCGGGGTCGGTGCCGTCGCCGATCTTGAGCGCCGCGATGCGGGTCTTGAGCTCGGGGATCAGGCGATCGGCGATGTCGCCGACGGCGACGAGCACCGAGACGGCCATGCAGCGCTCGCCGGCCGAACCGTACGCGGCCGAGACGGCGGCGTCGGCGGTGACGGTGAGATCCGCGTCGGGCATGACGAGCATGTGGTTCTTCGCGCCGCCGAGGGCCTGCACCCGCTTGCCGTTGGCCGAGGCACGGGTGTAGATCGCGCGGGCGATCGGGGTCGAGCCCACGAACGAGACCGCCTTGACATCGGGGTTGTCGAGCAGCGCATCGACCGCGACCTTGTCGCCGTGCACGACGTTCAGCACACCGGCGGGGAGGCCGGCCTCGTGGAAGAGGTCGGCGATGAAGAGCGGGGCGGAGGGGTCGCGCTCGGACGGCTTCAGCACGACGGTGTTGCCGCAGGCGATGGCGTTGCAGACCATCCACAGCGGCACCATCGCCGGGAAGTTGAAGGGGGTGATGGCCGCGACGACGCCGACGGGCTGCTTCACCGAGTGCACGTCGATGCCGGTCGAGACCTGCTCATCGCGCTCGCCCTTGAGGAGGTGGAGGAGGCCAGCTGCGAACTCGACGTTCTCGAGACCGCGCGCGATCTCGCCGCCCGCGTCCGAGAGCACCTTGCCGTGCTCGCTCGTGATGAGCGCTGCGAGCTCGGGCGAACGCTGCTTGAGCAACTGGCGCAGGTTGAAGAACACGTTGGCGCGCTTCGTCAGGCTGGTCGCGCGCCACGCCGGCAGCGCCGCCTTCGCGGTCGCGACGGCCTCGTCGACGGTTGCGACCGAAGCGATGCTCAGCTCGTGCTGGGCCTCGCCGGTCGCGGGGTTGTACACCGGCTGCAGACGCTCCGCCGCGTCCACCTTCTCGCCACCGATCAGGTGAGGAATGCGTGCCATCATGTTCCTTTCGATCAAGATGTCGGAGCCGACCGCTCCGTCTGGGATTCAGTATTTCAGCGGCTACCGGGCGAGGCCAGACGCACACCATCGCAATTGTGGCCGTTTGCCATACACTTTGTACGGGAGCGGGCGAGGCCCGCTCGAGCGACCGATGGAGGGCCCTGATGCAGAACCGGCTGCGCGTCGACGACGTGCTCTCGCTCCCCGAGCTCAGCGCGGGCGACCCGGAGCTCGTCGCCGGCAGCGCCGGCCTCGACCGCCCGGTGCGCTGGGCCCACGTCGTCGCGGGAATGAGCGCCTTCCCGCTGCTCGACGGCGGCGAGCTACTGCTCGCCACCGGTGCCGGCTGGCCCACCGACGCGGCCTCGCTCGATGCCCTGACCGAGGAGTTCGTGGGGTCGGGGCCCGCGGGCCTCATCCTCGAGCTCGGCCAGTACTTCTCGGCGGCCCCGCGACAGCTCGTCGCGGCGTGCCGAGCGCACGCGATCCCGCTCATCGTGCTGCACCGGCCGGTGCGCTTCGTGCAGATCACGCAGCGCGTGCACCAGCGCGTGCTCGAGGCGCAGACCGAAGCGCTCGCGGCGCGCGCCGAGGTGCACGCGATGCTCACCGAGCTCGGGCTCAACCGCAGCCCGGTCGACTACGTGATCGAGCGACTGTCGAAGACGCTCGACGCGCCGGTCGTGCTCGAGGACTCATCGGGCCAGGTGGTCTCGTGGTCGGCCCGCGACGCCGACCCCGAGGTCGTGCTGGCGCCATGGGCAGCCGGGGCGCGCCCCGGTTTCGGGCCGCGCGAGGAGGCGCTGCCCGCGGGCTCGGCGAGCGTGCCGGTCGAGGCGCAGGGCAAGCGGTGGGGCCGCCTGTCGTCGCTGCCCGGGCCCGCGCACCCCGCCGGGCGGCGCACGGTGCTCGAGCTCGGGGCGTTCGCGCTCGCGCTCGGCCGGCTCGCCGATACCGAGGGCGACCAATGGCTGCGCCTCGGCTCGAAGCAGCTCTTCGACATCCTGCTGAGCGGCCGCTACCGGCGCGACAGCGAGCTGGCCGTGCAGCTCACGGCGGCGGGTCTGCCGATCGAGGGGCGCCGGCTCGTCGGGGCGACGCTGCGCGGAGCCGGCGATTTCGGGGCGCATTCGTCGCTCGAGCGGGCGGTGCTCGAGACCGCGCTCCGCCGGGCGGTGGCTCCCGAGGGCCGGGCGATCCTCATGCCCGATTCGAGCGACCCCGGCACGGGCGCGACCGTCGGCTTCGACCGCAGCCCGCCGCTCCTCGCGCTCCTCTCGTTCCCCGAGGGCGACCCTCGCGTCGCGCCCGCGCTCGGCTCGCACCCGACTCCCCCGCTCGCGGCCCGGCTCGCACGCGAGATCGACATGCTGCTGCCCTCGACGACACCTGCGCCGTGGCGGGCGCATCTCGCACTCGGGTCGATCGGCAGCGGCCTCCGGTCATTGGTCGCATCGCTCGAACGCGTGCGCGCGGCGGGGATGCTCGACCCCTCGGCCACGGTCGGGCGGGTCACGGTGCAGCAGGCCGAGCAGCAGGCGCTCGCCTACCTCGTGCGCCGCATCTCGTCGATGCCCGACGTGCAGGAGTTCGCGCACGACGCCCTCGGCCCCCTGATCGAGCACGACGCGGCGGCGGGCCCGGGCCACAGCGGCGACCTGCTCGTCGTGCTGCGCGCCTACCTCGAGCAGCCGACGAACCGTTCGCTCGCGGCGCAGCGGGCGCGGCTCTCGCGATCCGTGTTCTATCAGCGCCTCGCCCTGATCGAGGATCTGCTGAGCGTCGACCTCGCCGACGGCACGGTCATCGCGACGCTCACCGTGGCCCTGCTCGCGCGCGGGTAGACCGTCGAGCGTCCTACGCACGGTCGCAGGGTCTGCACGGCGTCCACGAGCCGATCGGTCAGCTCTGCCAGAGCTCCGGGTAGTCGTGCCCGAGCCCGATCACGAGGCGGCGCAGCGCCGGCAGCGAGAGCCCGATGACGCAGCTCGGCGCGCCCTCGATGCGCTCGATGAAGGCGCCCGCGAGCCCGTCGATCGCGAAGCCGCCCGCGAGCTCGAGCGGCTCTCCCGTCGCGACGTAGGCCTCGAGCTCGGCATCCGGGATATCGCTCGCGAGCGTCACCGTCGCGGTGTCGACGGAGCCGGCCGCGCCGCGCACCTCGCCGCCCGTGCAGTCGATCAGCCAGTGCCCCGAGTGCAGCACGCCGGTGCGGCCGCGATGCCGTTTCGAGCGCTCGAGCGCGACTTCGGGCAGGTGCGGCTTGCCGAGGATCTCGCCGTCGAGCAGGAACATGGAGTCGCCGCCGAGCACGAGCCCGTCGAGCTCGCCCGACCCCTCGGGGCCGTAGCGCCGCACCACGTCCTCGGCCTTCAACCGCCCCAGGTATTCGGTGAGCTCGGGCGCAGTCAGCGCGCGGCCGAGCTCGGTCTCGCGGGCGGCGACTGCAGCCTCCTCGTCAACCTCGGGGGCGAAGCAGACCGGTTCGATACCGGCGCCCCGCAGCACGGAGAGACGGGCGGGCGACGTCGAGGCGAGGATCAGGCGCATGCGTCGAGTCTAGGGCGGTCGACTGCCCCGTGCTCAGCGAGTCGTGGAGCCGTATGCACTGCCCGACCGTTCCCGGTGGTGCATCAGGCTCCACGGTTCGCGGCGGTGCAACCAGAGATCGGTGATCGCTACGGGGTGCGGCGGCGCAGGGTCGCGGCAGCGACCGCGAGCGAGGCGAGCGACACGCCGACGATCACGATGACCGGCTTCCAGAGACCCCACCCGTCATCGCCCGCCGTCACGGCGTTCACCGCGTCGACGGCGTAGCTCAGCGGCAGCCAGTCCGAGACGCGCTGCAGCGCCTCGGGCATCGCGTCGCGCGGCATGAGCAGGCCGCCGACGAGGATCTGCGGGAACACGACGATGGGCATGAACTGCACCGCCTGGAACTCGGTGCGCGCGAACGCGCTCGCGAGGAGACCGAGCGCCGTGCCGAGCAGGGCGTCGCAGACGGCGACGAGACCGAGCTGCCAGACCGGCCCGTCGATGCTCAGCCCGCACACGACGACCGCGTAGCCCACCGTCACGATCGCCTGCACGACGGCGATGAGCCCGAAGGCGAGGGCGTACCCGAGAATGAAGTCGGCCTTGCCGAGCGGGGTCGTCATGAGGCGTTCGAGGGTGCCCGAACGGCGCTCGCGCAGCGTCGTCACCGACGTCACGACGAACATCAGCACGAACGGGAAGAGCGCGAGGATCGGCCCGCCGATGCGATCGAACACGCCGGCCTGGTCGTCGAAGAGCCACGCGAAGAGGCCGACGAGCAGCGCGGGCACCACGAGCAGCAGCGCGATCGAGCGCGGGTCGTGCTGCAGCTGGCGCAGCACGCGCCCCGCGACGGCGAGGATGCGCCCCGGGTTCATGATGCGCCTCCGCCGTGGCGGCCGCGGCGCGGCGCATCCGGGGCACCGGGCGCCTGCGCTTCCGGGGACGCCGCGGGCGACGATCCCTGGACCTGCCCTGCCGGGAGGCCCTCGGCGTCGATGACCGCGAGGAACGCGGATTCGGGATCGCCCGCCCCGGTCGCGGCGAGCAGCTCGTCGGGGGTCGTGTCGGCGATGATCGCGCCGTCTCGCAGCAGCAGCAGTCGATCGCACCGGAGCGCCTCGTCCATGACGTGGCTGCTCACGATCAGGGCGGCGCCGGCGCCGGCGAGGCGTTCGAAGAGGCTCCACAGCTCGGCCCGCAGCACGGGGTCGAGGCCGACGGTCGGTTCGTCGAGCACGATCACCTCGGGGGCCCCGAGCAGGGCGGCGGCGAGCGACACCCGGTTGCGCTGCCCTCCGCTCAGGCTCTCGACCCGCTGCTTCGCCTCGGCGTTCAGGCCGACGAGCTCGAGCACGCGTTCGGCGTCGCCCCGGGGAGCCCCGAGCGCCCGCGCGAAGAAGCGCAGGTTCTGCATCACCGTGAGATCGTCGTACACCGACGCCGCCTGCGTCGCGTAGGCGACCCGCGAGCGCAGCGGCTTCGCGCCCGCGGCAAGGCCGAGCACGCGCACGTCGCCGTCGACCCCGGCCTGCGCGCCGACGATCGTGCGCAGCAGCGTCGACTTGCCGCAGCCCGAGGGCCCGAGCACGCCGGTGACTTCGCCCGCGCGAACCGTCAGGTCGAGGCCCTCGAACACGGCGCGGCGCCCGCGGCGCACGGCGACGCCCGCGAGCTCGACCGCCGATTTATTCATCATGGAATGAATTTAAATCGCGATGCCCCGGGTGTCAAGACTGCGGCGCCGGCCCGTGCAGTGATCGCTCAGTCGAAGAGGTACCGCTGCACCGTCGGGCCGATCCGAGCCACGAGCTCATCGATCGGGGCATCGGCGATCGGCTGCAGCCGCAGTACGTAGCGCGTCATGAGCAGCCCCGCGATCTGCGAGGCGACGAGCTCGGCCCGCAGCTGCGCGTCGGGACCTTCGAGATGCCGCGCGACCCGCGGCAGCAGCTCGCGCGCCAGGAACCCGGTGATGAGCGGAGCGCCCAGCTTGCCGCCGACGGCGGTGCGCAGCAGCATGACGCCGCGCTTTCTCACCGCGTCGTCCTCGAACGATTCGAGCACGTAGCGCACGATGCGCTCCCCCGCCCCGTCGCGCGGGCCCGCGAGAATCTGCGGCACCGCGATGTCGGGGCGCAGCGGCACCTCGGCCGCCTCGGCGAACAGGTCGGCCTTCGTGCCGAAGTAGTGGTGCACGAGCGCCGAATCGACGCCGGCGCGGGCCGCGATCGAACGGATCGTCGCCCCCTCGTAGCCGTGCTCGCCGAACTCCTCGGCGGCCGAAGCCAGAATGCGCCTCCGCGCGTCGGAGCGGCCCTTCGGCCGGCCCCGCCCTCTCGGATTCGTCATGATCACACCCTAGCGATGCGAGAATAGAACCCATGTCAGCACAGCGCAGCACCGCCCCTCTCGAGATCGGCTCGGAGATCGAACTCGACGTCACCGGCATGGCCCACGGCGGAGTGAGCGTCGCCCGCCACGACGGCCGAGTCGTCTTCGTCGCCGATGCCATTCCGGGCGAGCGCGTGCGCGCCCGGGTGACCGATGCGAAGAAGAAGTCGTTCGCCCGCGCGACGGTCACCGAGGTGCTCGACGCCTCTGCCGATCGTCGCGACCACGTCTGGGCCGAGGCCTCGGTCGAGCGCGACCCCGAAGAGCGCCCGGGCGGCGCCGAGTTCGGGCACATCGCCCTCGCCCGTCAGCGCGCGCTCAAGGCCGGCGTGCTCACCGACTCGATGCAGCGCTTCGGCGGCATCGAGTTCGCGGCGGAGGAGGGCGAAGAGCTCGCCGACGCCCTCGCCGAAATGGTCGAGCCCGTGCGCGGCGACGACGAGGCGAACGGCCTCGGCTACCGTACCCGCGTGCGCCTGCACGTCGACCCGGCCACCGGCCTCGTCGGCCCGTACGGGGCGCGCAGCCGGCGGGTCATCCCGGTCGAATCCCTGCCGCTCGCCACCGAGAACATCAACCGTATCGCCCCGCTCGGCGAGCCCATGCTCGACGTCGCGACCGTCGACCTCGTCGACCCGGCGGGCGACGACCCCCGCATGCTGCTCGGCATGATCGGCGCGAAGGATCGCGCCGGCGCCCGCGACACGGTGCAGGAGCTCGTCGAGGATCGCGGCTTCATCGCGCGCGCCGGCGGCTTCTGGCAGGTGCACCGCGGTGCGCCGACCGTGCTGTTCGACGCGGTGCGCGACGCGATCGGCGAGCTGATCGACGACGGGCTCTTCGACCCTGCGGCCGGCAATCTCGACCTCTACGGCGGCGCGGGCCTGCTCGCGGCGGCGATGGCGGAGGCCGCAGGCCCGGGCCTGAAGGTGACGACCGTCGAGGCCGACGAGGGCGCGACCGATGACGCCGCCGAGAACCTCTCGGAGCTCGTGGGGGCGCTCGCGCTGACCGCGAAGGTCGACCGGCATCTCGCCGATCTGCTGCAGGCCGCGGCCCCGGTCAGGGATCGCCTGCGCCGCGGCACCATCGTGCTCGACCCGCCCCGCTCGGGCGCCGGCGGCGACGTGATGGCGCAGCTCGCCGAGCTCTCGCCGACGAACGTCGTATACGTCGCCTGCGACCCCGTCGCGCTCGCCCGCGACACGAAGTCGCTGCGCGAGTCGGGCTACGAGCTGCAGACGCTGCGCGCATTCGACCTCTTCCCGCACACGCACCACTTCGAGTCGCTGGCGGTCTTCACTCGCGAATAGGCCCGGCGGCTCGGCGGCTCGGGCCGCGATTGCCCGGAAAAGTGCAGAATTCCGCGAGGATTGCGCACTTATTCGGGCACGCGCGCCCCGAGTGCTGGGCGTCGGGAGCGGGTGCAGGCCCGGAAGGCCCGGAAAGCCTCGCCGGCTATTCGGCGACCGTGACCGTTCCCGTCATCTCGGGATGGATCGAGCAATCGTACGGGTTCTCGCCGACCTCGCCGAAGACGTGCGTGTAGCTGCCCTCCGTCGTCAGCCCGCTCACGAAGCTGCCGTCCTCGGCGACGACGTCGTGCTCCATGGTGCCCTCGAAGACCCAGCGCACGGCCTGACCGGGCGCGATGGTCACCTCGGCGGGCACGAACTCGTTGTCGATCACGCGCACCGTGACGGCGGCCTTCACCTCGTCGTCGGAGGGCACGACCTCGGGCTTACCCGCGGCGCAGCCGGCGAGCGCGAGCATCGCGCACAGGGCGACGACCGCGCCGAACGCCGCGAGCGCGCGGGCCGGCAGCAGGCGCCCCGCGAGAAGTTGCACGTGGAACATTCCTATGCGCCCGCTATACCCGGTGCATCGCCCGGGCGGCATCGGTGATCGACCCGGTCATCGACGGGTAGACCGCGAACGCCGAGGCGACCTGGTCGACCGTGAGACGGTGCTCGACGGCGAGCGCGAGCGAGAAGATGAGCTCGCTGGCGCGGTGCGAGACGATGACGCCGCCGATGACGGTGCCCGAAGCCTTCCAGGCGAAGAGCTTCACGAAGCCCTCGGTGAGGCCGATCATCTTGGCGCGCGGGTTGATGCTCAGCGGGATCGTATGGGTGACGTGCTGGGCGAGGTCGGAGGCCTCGGCGAGGGTGCGCTCGTTCCAGCCGACGGTCGCGATCTCGGGGTAGGTGAAGACGTTCGCCGCCACGTTGCGCAGGTCGATGGGGCGCACGACGTCGCCGAGCGCGTGCATGATGGCGGTACGCCCCTGCATCGACGCGACCGAGGCGAGCGGGAAGAAGTCGGTGCAGTCGCCCGCGGCGTAGATGTTGGGCACCGAGGTCGCCGCGACCTTGTTGACGCGGATATGGCCGCTGTCGGTGAGCTCGACGCCGGCCTCCTCGAGGCCGAGGCCATCGGTGTTCGGCACGGAGCCGACGGCCATGAGGCAGTGCGAACCCTCGACGGTGCGCCCGTCGGCGAGCGTGACGAGCACGCCGTCGCCCTGGCGCACGACCGAGTCGGCGCGCGACTTCGACATCACGTTCATGCCGAGGCGGGTGAACTCGCGTTCGATGACGGCCGCCGCATCCGGGTCCTCTCCCGGGAGCACCTGCTCGCGGCTCGACACGAGAGTGACCTCGGCGCCGAGGGTGCGGTAGGCGTTCGCGAACTCGGCGCCGGTCACGCCCGAGCCGACGACGATGAGGTGCTCGGGGATCGCGGGCAGTTCGTAGAGTTGCTTCCAGGTGAGGATGCGTTCGCCGTCGGGCTTCGCCGAGTCGAGCTCGCGCGGGCTCGCGCCCACGGCGACGACGATCGTATCGGCCTCGATACGGTCGAAGTCGGTGCCCTCGATGCCGGGAGCGGTCGATACGAGCACGGCGTTCGGGCCGTCGAGACGACCGTCGCCCTGCACCAGGCGCACTCCGGCGCCCTCGAGCGTGCGGTGCATATCGTCGGACTGCGCGCCCGCCATGGCGAGCAACCGCTTGTTCACCGCGGCGAGGTTGACGGCGACCTGGGGGCGCACCGGCTTGCCGTCGCCGCCGGGCACGAACGCCTGCACGCCGAGTTTGCCCGAGTCGCGCACGGCCTGCGCGCCGCCCGCCGTCGCGATGAGGCTCTTCGACGGCACGACGTCGGTGAGCACCGCCGAACCGCCGACGCCGGTGCGTTCGACGAGGGTCACGTCCACTCCGAGCTGGGTCGCGGCGAGCGCCGCTTCGTACCCGCCCGGGCCACCGCCGAGAACGACGATCCGATGCTTACGCTCATACGCTTTCGCCATGCCTCACAGTCTAGTGACGATGGCAGGGCCGTTCGAGCGATTGCGCGACTCGGGAGCCGGCCGTCGCAGGCCTGCGCGGCCGCGCGGTTCAGGCGGTGGCGTCGACCGGCGTCGCGGTCGCGCCGATCGCGAAGCGCCTGCGCGCGATCTTGCGGTCGACGCGGCTCCAGCACTCGCGCATCGCGGGCGACGGGTCGTCGCAGGCGAGCATCTGCACGGAGCGGTCGATGTCGGCTTCGGCCCACACCCACTCGTCGAGCCAGGCGGTGACCGCGCGTGCGAGCCCCTCCCCCGGTTCGAGACCGAACGGGACGCTGTTCACGGCGACGCCGGCGGGGGCTGCGAGCGGTTCGAGGGCGTCGGCGAGGCCGCTGCAGCTCTCGATGAGCACCTGGCCGTACGCGTCGGCGGGGAGGCCTGCGAGCCAGGCGCGGATCTCGGGGAGGTCGCGCACGGAGCCGACGGCGAGCACGAGGTCGCCCATGGGGGCGGCGTGTTCGAACTCGAAAGGCATCACGTCACCATATTAGGGCATCCTTACCAATATCGGCTGACCTTTCGGCAAATCATCAGACGTGGGGGTCGCCACCCGCCGGGGTTCCGCACGGCGTAACAGATGCAATAGGAGGCATTTCCCAGGTCTTATGATCGGAGCCACAGGCCCCGCGCCCGGACAGACCGGCGACGACGAAGGACAGCGTTCAATGACGAGTATCGATTCCGAGCACTCCCTCTTCACCGGCCATGTGCCGCCGCTCGCGCCGCAGCCCGCGCCGAAGGCCGCCGCGGTCGGCGGCGCGCTCGAGCGCGACCCCGGCATGCCGACGAGCACCTGGCGCCTGCGCAGCGACGCGTGGGAGTACCTGCGCTTCGCGGTGAAGCGCATCGCGCTCGGCGGCGACTCCGACAGCGTGCTCGCGCACGACGGCGAGGCGTACCGCTCGCTGCGCGCGCTCGAGACGATCGAGATGTACTGGGCCGGCTTCGGTCAGCGCTACGTGCGCGGCATCCGCGAGCTGCTGGAAGACGGCGACTACCAGATCGCGCTCGAGCGCATCGGCCGCGTCGTGAACCGCATCCGCGGCGAAGCGATCGCCGAGGAGTCGCGCGAGGAGGTGCTCGACGAGGCCGAGCGCGCCGAGGCGATCGCCGATGTCGACACGCGGCCGCGCTTCGAGGTGCTCGTCGTCGATGAGACGACCGAGGCCGACCGCGACGCGCTGCACGCCGAGGGGCTGCGCCTGCGCGGCCAGGCCGACGCCTTCGTCTACGACTTCGTCGTCGTGCCTTCGGCGGAGGACGCGATCGCGGCGGTGCTCACGAACCCGAAGATCCTCGCCTGCATCGTGCGGCCGGGGTTCAGCGATCGCACGTCGCAGTCGCTGAGCCGCGACCTGCGCGAATCGATCGGGCTGGCGCAGCGATCCGCGCACTCGCACCCGACCTCGTCGCACAGCTCCCTCGCCGCCGTGCAGCGGGTGCTCGGCCTCGCCGACGCCCTCGCGACCCTCCGGCCCGAACTCGACCTCTACCTCGTCGCCGGCGCCCACATCGAGGGGCTCGCGGGCGCCCTCACTCGCCGCTTCCGTCGCGTCTTCCGTCGCGAGGATCAGCTCGAACTGCACCTGACGCTGCTGCGCCGCGTCTCGCACCTCTACGACACCCCCTTCTTCTCGGCGATCCAGGACCACGCCCGCCGCCCGGTCGGCGTCTTCCACGCGCTGCCGGTCGCCCGCGGCGGCTCGGTCGTGAACTCCAAGTGGATCAAGGATCTCGCCGACTTCTACGGCCTCAACCTGCTGCTCGCCGAGACGAGCGCCACCTCGGGCGGCCTCGACTCGCTGCTCGCCCCCACCGGCGCCATCAAGAAGGCGCAGGATCTCGCGGCGCGCGCCTTCGGGGCGAAGCAGTCGTTCTTCGTCACGAACGGCACCTCGACCGCGAACAAGATCGTGCATCAGGCGCTCGTCGCGCCGGGCGACGTCGTGCTCGTCGACCGCAACTGCCACAAGTCGCACCATCACGCGATGATGCTGACGGGCGGGCGCCCGGCGTACCTCGAGGCCTACCCGCTCGACGACTACGCCTTCTACGGCGCGGTGCCGCTGCACCGCATCAAGCAGATGCTGCTCGACTACCGCGCGGCGGGCCGGCTCGACGAGGTGCGCCTCGTCACGCTCACCAACTGCACCTTCGACGGCATCGTCTACGACCCCGAACGGGTCATGGCCGAGTGCCTCGCGATCAAACCCGATCTCGTCTTCCTGTGGGACGAGGCCTGGTTCGCGTTCGCCGCCTTCCACCCGATCACTCGCCGCCGTACGGCGATGGCGTCTGCGAAGCACCTCGAGGCGCGTCTGAAGACCGCCGCGCACGCCGCGGCGTACCGCGAGCAGCAGCAGCGCCTCTACGGCGAGGACGGGACGCCCGCGAGCGACGAGGTGTGGCTCTCGGAACGGCTGATCCCGAGCCCCGAGGCCCGCATCAGGGTCTACGCGACGCACTCGACGCACAAGACGCTGACGGCGCTGCGCCAGGGATCGATGGTACACGTCTACGACCAGGACTGGGTGCGCGATGCCGAGGAGGCGTTCCACGAGGCGTTCATGACCCACACGTCGACGTCGCCGAACTACCAGATCCTCGCCTCGCTCGACCTCGGGCGGCGCCAGGTCGAGCTCGAGGGCTTCGACCTCGTGCAGCAGCAGCTCGACCTCGCGACGAGCCTGTCGCAGGCGATCGCCCGGCACCCGCTGCTGCGCCGCACGTTCCGCGTACTGTCGGCGTCGGAGCTGATCCCTGCCGAGCACCGAGGCGAATCGCGCGCGATGCCGCTGCGCGACGGATTCGGCGCCATGTGGAAGGCGTGGGCCGCCGATGAGTTCGTCATCGATCCGAGCCGGGTCACCGTCGAGATCACCCGCACGGGCGTCGACGGCGACACGTTCAAGCACGAGCATCTGATGAACCGCTACGGCATCCAGGTGAACAAGACGAGCCGCAACACCGTACTGTTCATGACCAATATCGGGACGACGCGCAGCGCGATCGCCTATCTCATCGAGGTGCTGGTGAAGCTCGCGGAGCGCTTCGAGGAGGAGCAGGCGCAACTCGGCCCGGAGCTCGTGGACGACGGCGCGCAGGAGATGCCGCCGATGCCCGACTTCAGCCGCTTCGCACCCGAGTACGCGTCGGGTGCCGGGCTGCCGGACGGCGACATCCGCCCCGCCTTCTTCCGCGGGCAGCGGCGCGGTTCGGTCGAGCACGTGAAGCTCGACGAGCTGCGCGAGCGGGTCGCGGCCGGCGACGCCCCCGTCTCGGGCGGCTTCGTCACGCCGTACCCGCCGGGCTTCCCCGTGCTGGTGCCGGGGCAGGTCGTCACCGCCGAGGTGCTCGACTTCATGGCGGTGCTCGATACCCGCGAGATCCACGGCTACGACCCGCGTCGCGGCTACCGCATCCTCAAGGCCGAGAGGCCGCCGGCGGTTCAGCCGGAGGCCTCGCCCGAGACGCGGCCCGAGACGCGGCCCGAGGGATAACCGGTCCGGCCGGCGGTGCGGCGGGTGCTGTCGCCCGCGGCATCGCCCGCCGTATGCTGGGACGCATGACAGCTTCTGAGCAGGATCCGCAGTCCCTCGCCGCCGCAGCGGCCCGCGTGCTCGCGGAGCGCAGCGGCGTCGAACGGCACGACATCGCCCTGACCCTCGGCAGCGGATGGGGCAAGGCCGCCGATGCGATCGGCGAGACCGTCTCGGTCGTGCCCGCCGCCGAAGTGCCCGGGTTCCACGCGTCGGGGGTGCCCGGACACTCGGGCACGCTGCGCTCGATCGCGCTGCCCGACGGGCGCCACGCGCTCGTCATCGGCGCCCGCACCCACTTCTACGAGGGCCGCGGGGTGCGCGCCGTCGTGCACGGCGTGCGCACGGCAGCAGCCGCGGGCGCCCGCACCATGGTGCTCACGAACGGCGCCGGCGGGGTGAACCCGGCCTACCGCCCGGGGCAGCCCGTGCTCATCGCCGACCACATCAATCTGACGGCGGCATCTCCCCTCGAGGGCGCCACCTTCGTCGACCTCACCGATCTCTACTCGGCCCGACTGCGCGGCGCCGCGCGCGAGATCGAGCCCGCGCTCGCCGAGGGCGTCTACGTGCAGTTCCCCGGGCCGCACTACGAGACGCCGGCCGAGGTGCGGTACGCAGGCATCATCGGCGGCGACATGGTCGGCATGTCGACGGCGATCGAGGCGATCGCCGCGCGCGAAGCCGGCATGGAGATCATCGGGCTGTCGCTCATCACGAACCTCGCGGCCGGAATCCAGGAGACGCCGCTGAGCCACGCCGAAGTGATCGAGGCGGGGCGCGAGGCCGAGCCGCGCCTCGCGGAGCTGCTGCGCCGGCTCGTCGCAGTGCTGTAGGCCGGCGCGGCGCGGGCCGCGCGATCGCTGAGAGTAACGCGGCGTGCGGCGGAGCGCAACGGGCTGTTGCGCGCGGGATCCGGAGGCTTGGCTGGGAGGCGCACACCCCATCGCCACCCGTCTCAGGAGGAGCGCCATGACCCATCTCACCGGAAAACGCGTCGCACTGCTCGCCACCCACGGCTTCGAGGATTCGGAACTGACCGAGCCGCTGACCGCGCTGCGCGAGCACGGCGCGGACATCGATATCGTCTCGCCCCAGTCCGGCACGATCAGAGGCAAGCTCGGGCACGAGGTACCCGTGTCGTGCTCGAGCGCTGACGCTCGGGCCGCCGACTACGACGCCCTGGTACTGCCCGGCGGCGTCGCGAACGGCGACAAGCTGCGCATGGATCAGGCCGCGGTCGCGCTCGTGCGGGAGTTCTTCGATCAGCACAAACCGGTCGGCGCGATCTGCCACGGCGGCTGGATCCTCGCGGACGCCGATGTGCTGCACGGCCGCACCGTGACCTCGTACCCGAGCCTCAGCACTGACCTGCGCAATGCCGGGGCGACGTGGGTCGACCGTGAGGTCGTGGTCGACCAGGGCCTGGTCACCAGCCGCACGCCAGAGGATCTGCCCGCGTTCAACGCGAAGCTCGTCGAGGAGATCGCCGAGGGTCCGCACTCCGGCCAGACCGTCTGAGAAGTTCCGCTGCCCGGGAGCCCGCGCTGCCGGCGGCCCCCGCAGGGGTGCTCGCGCGACCGCTACCGGCGCAGCGCCTCGGCGATCGGCGTCTCGCCGGCGTTGAAGCGGATCGTGCGGCGCACCGTGCCGTCGTCGGCGAGGGTCGCAGCGATCGTCTCGGCGACGTTCGCGCGCGACACGCTGCCCGGCTCCGCGGCCGCCGTGTCGATGCGGCCCGTCGGTGCTTCGAAGGTCAGCGTACTCGGCCCGAGCACGGTCCAGTCGAGCGCGCCCGCGCGCAGGTACTCGTCGGCTGCGGCCTTCGCCGCGGCGTAGGCGAAGAACGCGTGGTCGGGGGCGACGCCGTGGTCGGGCGAGGATCCGAAGTACGACACCATGATGTAGCGTCGCACCCCGGCCTGCTCGGCGGCGTCCATACTCCGCACGGCGGCCGCATGGTCGACGGCGCGGGTGCGCGCGGGGTCGCCGCCGCCGGCGCCCGCCGACCAGACGACCGCGTCGTGCCCCGAGATGAGCTCGGCGATCGCCGACGTGTCGAGATGCTCGACATCCGCGACGAGCGGGACGGCGCCGGCGCGCCGCACCTCCTCCGCGTGCTCGGGGTTGCGGATCACCGCCGTGACCTCGTCGCCGCGCTCCGTGAGCAGGGGCTCGAGGAGCAGTGCGATCCTGCCGTGTCCGCCGAAGAGAATGATGCGTGCCATATCTCCACTCTACGCACGGCGCTCGCGGGCACCAGCGGTTTCGCTGAGCGCGCAGCCTCACCGCGGCCAGCGCTGCGGCGACGCGGCGCCCCGTGGCTCGGGCTCAGCTCACGGAGTCGGGCAGCCCGAAGACGCGGTCGAACACCCAGGTGTAGGCGACGGTGAACACGAGGAAGAACACGAGGAGGCTGGTCTCGATGAGGGCCGCCGCGATCAGGTCGACGTGCAGCATGAGGGCGACGAGCGGAATCGTGAAAACGAGCACGCCGCCCTCGTAGCCGACCGCGTGCACGGCGCGGGCGAGGGCGCTGCGGCCCGTCACGCCGCGACGGCGCTCGAACGCTTCGAACACGGTGTTCCAGATGTAGTTCCATCCGGTCGCGACGGTCGACAGCAGGATCGCGGTGACCGTCGAGTCGCCACCGCCGTGGCCGAGCAGCCCGCTGAGCACCACGACAGTGAAGAGCACGCTGAGCCCCTCGTAGCCGGCGACGAAGACGACGCGCCGCAGCACGGGGCGACCGCGGAAGACGCGAATCCGGCCGCGGCGGCTTCGCGTCGATGGGGCGCCCGGGCGAGGCTCGTGCACCGCGCGCGTCGGCAGGTGGATGGGGGCGGTGGTGGGCGCATCGGCGCCCGAGGTGTGGCCTGGGGAGGTCACGGGTATCACTCCAACTCACACGCTGCAACGACGGCCGAGTCATCTTCAACCCGACACTCACTCAACCGAAACAGCGATAAAAATACAATATCACAGCGTTTTCAGTAGCGAAATGTCAAGTACGCAACCGAAACAGTTGTTCTGCGAGAGACTATGTGCCGCAATAAGTGACGAAGCGCGGGGCGCCCGCGGGCGCGGGTTCGGCGAAGCGCTCGTACCCGGGCCGCGCCTCGTACGGCCGCATCACCGCGTCGAGCAGCTGTTCGAACGGCCCGAGGTCGCCCTCGGTCGCGGCGCCGAGGGCGTCGTCGACCACGCGGCCTCGCGGGATGTAGAGCGGATTCACCGCGTCCATCGCATCGCCATCGGGCCGGAGCGCGCGCCACCGGCCGTACCACTCGCCCGGCGCGGCTTCGCCCGGGTACAGCGCGAGGAGGGCCCCTTCATCGCCCCGCGCGGCACCGGCGAGCGCCCGGAAGGCGTTCGTGTAGTCGATGCGATGCTGCTGCAGCTCGGCGAGCAGGCCCGCGGCGATCTCGTGCAGCTCGGCCGACACCGCGGGGCCCGCGTGCGCGACGCCCAGCTTCGCGGCCATGCCGAGGCCCCAGGCGGCGGCGTAGAGCGCGTCGAAGCGGTCGAGCTCGCCGACCGCCAGTTCGATGGCCGTATCGCCGTCATCCGCGAGTTCCACGAGCAGCGTCTCGGCGAACCGAGTCAGGTTCCAGAGCGCGATCGCGGGCTGCTTGCCGTAGGCGTAGCGGCCCCGCCAGTCGATCGAACTGAAGGCCGCGGCCGGGTCGTAGGCGTCGATAAAGGCGCAGGGGCCGTAGTCAATGGTCTCGCCCGAGATCGTCATGTTGTCGGTGTTCATGACGCCGTGCACGAAGCCGACGAGCATCCACTGCGCCACGAGCCGGGCCTGCGCCTCGACGACGTGCCGCAGCAGGCGCAGTGCGGGCTGCGGGGCGCCCGCCGCCTCGGGGCAGTGGCGGTCGATGGCGAAGTCGACGAGGCGCGGCAGCACGTCGCTCTTCTCGAGGGATCGCGCGTACTGGAAGCTGCCGACGCGCAGGTGGCTCGAAGCCGTGCGCACGAGCACGGCGCCCGGGAGCGGGTCGAGCGATTCGTCGCGCATGACGCGGGCGCCCGTGCCGAGCACCGCGAGCGCGCGCGTCGTCGGGATGCCGAGCGCATGCATCGCCTCGCCCATCAGGTACTCGCGCAGCATCGGGCCGACCGCGGCGAAGCCGTCGGCGCCGCGCGAGAACGGCGTGCGGCCCGATCCCTTGAGATGCAGGTCGCGTCGGCGGTTCCCGGCGTCGACGATCTCGCCGAGCAGCAGCGCGCGCCCGTCGCCGAGGCGCGGCGCGTACGAACCGAACTGGTGCCCCGCGTAGGCCTGGGCAACCGGCTCGCTGCCCGGGGCGAGGCGCGCGCCGAGTAGCGACGCCGTGCCCGCTTCGCAGCGAAGCAGCACGGGGTCGAGCCCGAGCTCGCGGGCGAGCGGCTCGTTCAGTACGAGCAGTTTCGGATCGGGGAACTCGGCCGCGCTCCACGGGAGCGACAGCTCGGGCAGCTCGTGCGCGAACTCGCTGGTGAGGCGCGGCAGCGGGGCCGGTTCGGCGTTCATACCTTCAGCGTAGGCCGAGCGACTGACCGCGCTCACAGCGGGGCCGGAGGGAATCGCGTGGAGCCGTCTGCACTACTGGAGTCCCAGTGGTGGTGCATTCGGCTCCACACCACGAATCCTTCCGACTGCTGAGCTACTTGACCTCGCGCAGCGTGACCTCGAGCGTGCCGATGACCATGTGATCGGTGGCCGGAACCTCGCGACCGGCCTCGATCACCTCGGCGCCCGCGCCGGTGTCGACCGAGACGCCGTTCGTCGACTGCAGGTCCTCGATCGTCCAGTCGTCGCCGGTACGGCGCATGCGCACGTGCGACTTCGACAGCGTGCGGGTCGGGTCGGCGATCTTCAGCAGCGTGACGCCCTCGTCGCTCTCGGGGCGGCGACCGATCACGACGTCGTCGCCGAAGAGCTCTTCGATGTCGCCGCTCGGCAATTCGAGGCCCCAGCGTTTGCGGCGCGGCACCACGACCGTGCGGTCGTCGTCATCGTCTTCGGGCGCGCTCGCGGCCGGCGCCTGCACTGCGGCAGCCTCGACTTCTGCGGGGGCTGCCGGGGCGGTGCTCGACGCGGTCTCGGTGTGCTCCGACTCCGGCTCCTCGTGCACGAACTGCTCGGGGACGGCGTGGTCGGCGGCCGCGGCCTCGGGGGCCGGTGCCGGCTCGGCGGGAACCTGCTCGGCGGGAGTCGACTCGACAGGCGCCTGCACGGCGGAAGCCTGCTCGACCGGCGCCTGCGCGACAGGTGCCTGCTCACTCGGTGCCTGCTCGACCGGCGCCTGCTGCTCGGGCCACGAGAACGGGCGCGGCGGCTCGACGTAGCCGAGCGGGGTCTCCGCACGCGGCCCGGCGCCCTGGGCGGCGAGGCGCTCGAACGCGTCTTCCGTGGTGTTGCTGAAGCCCCACGACGATCCCTGCTGAGCCTGCTGGGCCTGCTGCTGAGCGGCCTGCTCGGCCTGCTGCTGCGCCTGGAACATATTCGGAGCAGGCTGCGCCGGGGTCTCCCACGGAGCCGCCGGCGTGATGCGCACCGCGCCCGAATCGGCGGCGGGCTGCGCGGGCGGGGCCTGCGGCGGCACGGGCGGCAGGTCGTGCCGGGGCGCGGGGGCTCCGAAGAGCGCTTCGGTGTTCGACTGCATCTGCTGAGGAGCCGCCTGCTGAGGGGCCTGCGAGGCGGCGGGCTGCTGGTAGCCGCCCGCCGGGGCCTGCACGTACGGCTGCTGCTGCGCGTACTGCTGCCCCTGCGGGTACTGCTGGTTCTGCGCGTACCCGGGAGGCGCGTAGGCCTGCGAGTTCGCGGTGCTGCGGCGCACGACGCCGTGGCCGGTCTGATCGATGTGATTCGCGAGCAGCATCGCCCAGACGGGTCCGAGCAGGGCGCCCAGCACCGTGAAGCCCGCGCCCTTGCCGTACTCGTTGTTGATGCGGTTCATCGCGATGATCAGGACGACGAAGGCGACGATGCCGAGGCCGGGCACGAGCGCGAAGAGCACCAGCCAGCCGGGCAGGCCGGCGCGGGCGACGAGCTGCCACTGGTTCCAGACCGGAATCCAGCCGTGCGACGACGGCAGATCGATGCGCGGGAAGAGGCGCGACAGCGACCACAGGTACCAGACGTAGAACGCGATCGCGATGACCGCCCAGATTCCGTACAGCACCAGGATCATGATGGGGTCAAAGCCCGCACTACTGCTCATGTCGTTCTGCATCCCCTGCTCGATGTACGCGATTCGCGCACGATTCATCAGTCCAGCCATATAACTCTGCCATGAAAACGCGCGATCCCGCACGCGTTCGCATCATCCGCGGGCCCACGGTCAGCCCCAGACGACCCGCGAGATCGCCCACAGGCCCGCCGCCGAGATCGCGATGACGGCGCCGTAGGCCACGAGCGTGACCGCACGATCGCGGGCCGAACGCTTCAGCACCGATGGCAGCCCTTCACGCGCAGACCCGGGCCCGGCCCCGCCCGGTTCGGGGGCCGCGCCCAGCCGCTGCTGCACGGCATCCGGATGCTCGGCACCGCCGACAGGGATCTGCCGGGCGCCGTACGCGCGGGGCACCGTCGGCGACCCGAGGCCCGCCGGCAGCGCGATCTCGGGCTCGGGCACCGGGCCCGGGCCGGGGCCCGTGGTGCCGACCGCGCGCTCGAGGATGCCGCGGCGCGATGCTGACGCCGACCGCGACCGAGACCGCTCCGTCGAGCGAGATCGCGTCTGCGCGCCCGACGAGCTGCCGGGTGCGGACTCGCCGAGTGCGGACTGGCCGGGTGCGGACGTCGGGCCGTCCGAACCCGGGTCGGCCCCGCGCACCCGCGAGGGCACGATGCGGGTCGCCTCGGCGTCGGTCCCGGTCCCTTCGGCGTCGGTCACGGTCGCCCCGGCATCGGTCTCGGCCGCCTCCGCGCCGGTCGTATCGCGGCGCACCCGCGCGGGGACGACCCGCGTCGCCTCGGTATCGGTCGCCTCGCGGCGCACACGCGACGGGACGACCCGCGTCGCCTCGGCGTCCGCCGGCCCGGTGTCCGCCGGCCCGTCGATGGCCCCGTCCGCGTCGTTCACGACCGCACCGGCCTCGTCACCTCGATGGTCTCCAACGTGTCCGCCTCGTCGTCGCCGACGAGCTCGATCGGCCCGGTGCCGGCGCTGCCCGATGAGATCGTGTCGACCACGATCGCGGTGACGTTGTCGCGCCCGCCGGCCTCCAACGCGCGGCGCACGAGTTCGTCGGCCACAGCCTCCGACCGGCCGCCGACCGCGAGCACGGCCCGGATCTCCTCGTCGTCGAGCTCGGTCGTGAGCCCGTCCGAGCACATGAGCATGCGCGATCCGGTGACGACCGGCAGCAGCCAGCCGTCGTGGCGCGTATCGTCCGAGCCGAGCGCCCGCGTGATCACATTGCGCGGCGTCTCCGCGGCCTCGGCCCGACCGGCCGCGGCCAGTTCGGCGTGCAGCGAATGGTCGTCGGTGATCTGCGTGAGGCCCGCGCTGCTGAACTGGTACACGCGGGAGTCGCCGATGTTCACGACGTACCAGTGCGGTGCGCCCTCGTGCTCGATCATCACGGCGCCCGTGAGCGTGCACCCCGCACCGCGCTCGGTGCCGACCGCGACCGCCGCGACGGCGGCCCGCGCGGCGTCGATCGCGGCGTCGACGTCGGCGACGCCCAGGTTCCCGGCGATGCCGGGCAGACCCTGGAACGCCGCGACCGCAGCGCGGCTCGCGAGATCGCCCGCGTCGTGGCCGCCCATGCCGTCGGCGACGATGTAGACGGGGTGCTCGGCGAGCATCGCATCCTCGTTGACCTGCCGGCGCAGCCCGACGTCGGTGCGCGCGGTCGCCTCGATCACGGGAGGCGTCGGCAGCCCCGACACGAGCGGGTGCTCGCCCGTTGCAGGCGTGTCGATCATGAGTTCTCACTTTCCGTCGGGCGCGCTCGACGCCCGAATCGAATTCTGTACGATCGCAGCGAATAGGCCGCTCGCAGCTTCGCGCGGCGCGTGAGGCCGGCCGCGCGCTCGGCGCTGTCGGCATCAACAGCCTGCCACAGGGTCTCGGCGCCGGCCGCATCGAGCCCGGCGTGCGAGAACACGGCCCGGTCGACTTCGGCCGCGGCCCAGCTCGCGGGCTTCGTATCGAGCCGCCGCGCGATCTCGCCGCGGCTCGCGTCTGCAGGGATCTCCACGCCCGCGTCGCGGGCCCGGTCGACCATCTCCTCCCACGCGCCCAGCGCGCGCAGTTCGGGCACCGTCTCGCGCCGGCGCCGTGCCGACCTGCGCCGTTTCATGAACGGGAGGAACAGGAACGGCAGCAGCAGGAGCAGGAGCGCCGCGAGCGACAGGCCGACGTTCTTCAGCACCGTCAACCAGCCGAGCCCGTCGTTCACGCGGTCGCTCTCACCGCTGTCGCCGCTCTGGTCGCCCGAGCCGACCGGCGGGTCGACCTCCTGCGCATCGCGCTCCTCGGGCGTCGTCGGGAACTCGGGCAGCTGCTCGCCCTGTTCGAGGCGCTGCGGCTCGTGCTCGACCTGCGGGCTCGCATCGAGCACGGCCCATGCGCCGTCGGCGCCGCGCACCTCGACCCACGCGGCGAGGTTCTCGCCCGTGCAGGTGTCGGCGCAGAACGGGGTGCCGGGCACCTCTTCGCCCGCGAGCCGCAGCCCGACCACGACGCGGGAGTCGTAGCCGAGCGCCCGGGCCACGAGCGCTGCCGCCGTCGCGAACTGCTCGTCATCGCCGATGGCCGCGACGAGATCGGACTCCTTCGGGTCTTCGCCCGCCGCGATCTGCTGGGTGTTCAGCTGCGTGAAGAGCTCCTCGATCCGGGCGATCGAATGGCCGCCCGCGCTCGGCTCGAACGCCGTGCCGTACCGTTCGTTCAGGCGCTGCAGCCACAGCCGGTCGCCGGCGCTCTCGGTCATCGAGTGGCTGAGGTAGCCGCGGTCGCGCAGCATGCCGATGAGCCGTTCGAGGCCCTGGGCGTCGCCCGGCACCCCCTGGCGCTCGATCCACGAGGCGAGCGCCGGCACCTCGTCGAGGTCGATGAGCGGGCCGTTCGAGACGGGGCCGCCGATCACCCGGTTCGGGGCGGCGGTCTCCATCCGCGCGATGTAGCCGTCGCCCTCGCCGAGCCCGATGCGCGACTGCCCCTCGCGCGGCACCGCGATGGCGGCGCCCGTGCGCCGGTTCACGTAGAACGCGTCTGCGAGATCGGCCGAGCGCGGCCCCGTGAACTTCGGCGGGTCGGCGAGCTCGGCGGTCGGCGCCCAGATGTCGTCGTAGCCTGCGCCGACGGCGATCTCGACCTGCGCGGGCCGCGAGACGCGGTCGCCGCTCGGAAAACGGGTGAAGCGGCCCGCGGCATCGCCGCTGACGTGGAAGTCGACGCCGTCGTACGCGTCGAGCACGGCGAGGCGCAGCCGCTCGGGCAGCTCGCCGTCCGAGGCGACGCTGAACAGCGGCGCGTCGAGGGCGGCGTCGCGCTTCGCATTGCGATAGGCGGCGAGGGGGCTCGGGCGGTCCCTGACCACCAGTTCGGGGTCGATGCGATCGCGGGGCACCGTGCGCGCGCCGTCATCGGCGAGCGGGGCGACCGCGAGACCCACCGCGAGCGCGGCGACCAGAATGCCGGCGCCGATGCCTACCCGGGCGGCCTTGCCGCCCGTGATGCCGCGCTCGCTCGCGAGCCGGCCGAGGCGCAGCGCCGCACGGCGTTCGGCGCCCGCGGTCCACACGATCCAGGCGGCGGCGAGCGCGACTGCGGCGAGCCAGAGCGCGATCTCGCGCGGGGCGGCGATGACGAGGGGGCCGAGGCGCAGCGACGGGCTGACGGCCGAGGCGCCGAAGACCGTGCCGAACGCGACGGGGGCGACGAGCGGCACGGCGGCGAGCACGGGCCAACGGCCGCGGCGCGCTGCGATGAAGACGACGAGCAGCGCGGTCGCGAGCATCACGAGGTAGGCGGGCACCATCACGGTCTGGTAGGTGCCGACCGGCAGGGTGAGGGTGAGCAGCTGCTTCCAGCCGAGCGCGACCGCGGCGAGACCGTTCACGAGGCCGCGCAGCGGGCCGCTCGCGAGCGACTGCGGCACGGCGACCGGTACGACGGTCACGACGAAGGCGCCGAGCACGAGGGCCGCGAGCACGGGGAACGAGAGCCGCCAGCGCTCGCGCGCCCAGGCGATCCCGGCGCCGAGCACGAGCGCGACGAGCGCGACGAGCCAGAGCCAGCCGCTGCGGTAGATCGGCCAGGCGGCGAGCACGCCGAGGGCGAGCGCGACGGCCGACGCCGATACTCCCCCGATGATGCGCACGCCCGGCTTCACAGCGCCGTCCTGATCATCATCTGCGGCAGGTCGCCGAGCGCGCCGACCGTGAACATGGTGAGCGGGTCGATGCGCTGCGCCCGGGGCTCGGCGTGCAGTTCGCAGCGCACCGCGAGCACGTGCACGTCGGGCGTGAACGCGACCGCCGCACGGCGGATGCGCGTCGTGTCGGCCTCGGCGCCCGTGATGATCGCGACGATCGAGAGCGGGCGGCGCGAGTGGGCGAGGCCGCGGGCGAGCGCCTCGAACGGCAGGCCCTCGGGAGCCGCCTCGAGTTCGGACCAGGCGTTCAAGAGCTGCTGCGGGTCGCGCGAGGGCAGCTCTTCGAGGCCGTCGATGCTCGGGCGCATGCGACCCGGCGCCCAGGCCGAGACGACGAAGCGCTCGCGCCGCTCGCGCACCGCCTGCACCGAGAGCGAGGCTGCGACGCTGACACCGAGCTCGAACTCCTCGTCGCTGCGGTACTCCTCGCGGCGCGCGTCGAACAGCACGGCCACGCGCGCGGTCTGCGACTCCTCGTACTGGCGCACCATGAGCGTGCCGGTCTTCGCGGTCGACTTCCAGTGGATGTGCCGCATCGCGTCGCCGGGCGCGTACTCGCGCACGGCGTAGAACGAGAGGTCGGAGTCGGTGAGGCGGCGGCTCGAGACGCCCTCGAGGTCGCGCACGAGGCCCGCCGAGTTCGGCGGCAGCTGCGCGGTCGCGGGGTGCACGTACAGCAGGTGCTTCTCGGGCCAGGTGACCTCGCGGCGCAGCAGGGCGAGCGGATCTCGTCGGGCGACGGTGAGCGGGCCGACGCGGATCACACCGCGCTGCGGCGCCGGCACGACGACGTCGAGGTCGATGCTCTGGCCGGGACCGATGAACGGGATGGTGATCTCGCGCAGGGCGGGGCCGACGGGCAGCTCGGCGACGGCCGGCAGTGCGGGGCGGGCGCCGAGGTTCTCGACGTGGAGGCGCACGTGCGCCTCACCGCCCGCGACGACGCTCTGCTTGTCGAGCACGATACCGACGCTGTAGGCGCGGTTGCCGATGAGGAAGGGCAGCGCGATGAGGAGCAGCAGGGCGCCGACGATCGCGACGAACCAGGCCTCGATCCACGATGCCGTGATGCCGAGCACGAACCCGACCGCCGTGACGACGATCGCGAACCAGCCGAGCGGGGTCACGGCGTGCGTCACCGAGCGCTGCGCCCGGCCGATGCGGCGCTTCGTACGACGCCACCACCGGCGCAGGCGGACGCGCCGCAGCTGCGAGCTGTCGAGCCCGCGGGTGCGCGTGCGCGTCTCGCCGTAGCCGGTGCCGCCGGTGCCGCGCGTTCCGCGAGTGCCGCGGCTGCCCTGCGTGCCGCGACTGCCCCGGGTGCCGCCGCGCTTGCCGGTGCGGAAGAGCCGGCTGCGGGTGTTCTCCTGGGTCACGCGGTGCCGTTCTCCTGCGGGATCGGGGTGTCGAGCAGGATCTGGCCGATGACGGCCTCGGCGGTGACGCCGTCGAACTCTGCTTCGGCCTCGAGCACGAGGCGGTGCGCGAGCACCGGGATGGCGAGCTCGCGCACGTCGTCGGGGGTGATGTAGGGCCGGCCGGCGACGAGCGCCCAGGCCGAGGCGAGGCGCTGCAGGCTGAGGGCACCGCGCACGCTCGCGCCGAGGCGCACTTCGGAGGCGCGGCGGGTGGCCTCGACGAGACGGGTGATGTATTCGGCGATGAGCGGGCTGACGTAGACGCCCCGCGCGAACTGCTGCAGCTGGGTGAGTGTGCCGACGTTCATGACGGTCGGCACTTCGGGGGCGCTGCCGCTGTGCTGCAGGATGCGCATCATGGCCGCGTCGTCGGGGTAGCCGATCGACGTCTTCACCATGAAGCGGTCGAGCTGCGCCTCGGGCAGCCGGTAGGTGCCGGCCTGCTCGACGGGGTTCTGGGTCGCGATGACGAGGAACGGGTCGTGCACGGGGTGCGTGTTGCCGTCGACGGTGACCTGGTGCTCCTCCATGACCTCGAGCAGCGCCGACTGCGTCTTGGGGCTCGCGCGGTTGATCTCGTCGGCGAGCACGACGTTCGCGAAGATGGGGCCGGCGTGGAAGTCGAAGACGCCCTGCTTCTGGTCGTACACCGTGATGCCGGTCACGTCGCCGGGCAGCAGGTCGGGCGTGAACTGGATGCGCGACGAGGTGCCGTGCATCGACTTCGCGAGCGCGCGCGCGAGGGCGGTCTTGCCCGTGCCCGGCACGTCTTCGAGCAGCACATGGCCGCCGGCCGTCATCGTCGCCACGACGAGCTCGATGACGCGGCGCTTGCCCTGGATGGCGTGCTCGATCGCGTCGGCCGCGGTGCGTACGGCATCGCTCGCCCAGCGCGCGCGCTCTTCGGTGAGGGGGCCCGCGGCGTCGGCGGTGAGCTTCGGCTCGGATGTCATGGGTGCTTCCTTCTCTCGGGTGCGAGGATGTCTGTCGGCCGCCGGGCCCCCGGGGGTCTCTCCAGGGATCGCTCCGCGTTCAGGCCGGGCCACGGCGTCGCTCGGCGTCATGGCGTCGTCGGCGGGTCGGGGCTGGTCGGCGGGGTCGGGGCGCAGAGACCGCCCTGGAAGACGGCGTCGCCGCGCAGCCCGCCCCACTGCACCGTGATGCGTCCGTTCGCCGCCGCACTGTAGACGACGGCGCCGCCGGGTGCGCCGACGAGCGACATGTGCGGGGCGATCTCGTTGCTCGTCGGCACCGTGGTGCCGTCCCACGGCACGCACGCGGTCAGCGTGATCGAGAGCGGCTCGAGGGTGGCGGCGGTCACCTGGCCCGGGTCCGAGCAGTTGACGGTCGTGCCGCGCGGGCACTGCACCACGGTGCCGACCGGCGACCCGGGCGAGACGCCGCTGTAGGTGATGTCGGTCCGTGGGAACAGGCCGGGGTCGGGAGTGTAGCTCGGGCTGCCCGTCTCGCCGTAGACCATGGTCCACCCGTTCACGCTCGCCGAGTTGCTGACGCGGTAGGTGCCCGTGAGCGTCTCGAGCTTCGTACCGGTCGTGACGGCGTTCGTCGCAATCTCCGGTGTCGTGCCGTAATCGGTGCGCGCCGAGACCGAGGCGTTGTAGGTCTGGTTCGCCTTCAGCGAGCCCGAGCTCTTCGAACTCCGCTTCCCGTCGATCGTGTAGGTGAACTCGAGAGCGCCCGGAGCCCCGTTCGCCGTCCACCCGCCATCGGTCGTGATCGTGTACTCGGTGTTGTTGTCGCCGCCGACCGTCAGAGTCGCCCCACCGGTGGTCGGCGCGCCGATCGCGCGCACGGTCGCGGTGCTCGCGGTGCCGCGACCGCCGTCGCCGCCGGTGTAGCCGGGCGGGATCGCACCGGGGCTGTCGGCCGAAATCACGCTGAAGGTGTGCTCGCTCGCGCCCAGCACGTAGACGCCGTCGCCGCTGATAGCGGTCTCGGCGCCGTCGATCGAGAGCACGACGGTCGGCGACTTGCTCGGGCCGATGCGCGCGCGCACCTTGCCCGTGCTGGGGTCGGTATTCTCGGGCCAGCGCACCGTCTCGGCAGAGAGGCTCGGCGGCGGCGGCGGGATGTACGCCCAGGTCTGCGCGCCGTTCGCGCTCGGCGCCGATTCGCCGACCGCGTTCACGGCGCGGGCGGTGTAGGTGTGCTTCACGTCGGGTGTGAGGCCCGTGACGGTGCACGTGGCCTGGCCGCCGGCGAGCGCGCAGCTGCCGACGCTGCCGCCGCCGTCCGAGAGCAGCTGCACGCCGGTGGTCGCCGGGTACGACGATTCGCCGCTCAGCTGCACCGACAGGGTGACGCTGCTGGCGCCCGCGCTGACGGCGGTGACGCCGACGGGCGGGCGCGGGATGCCCTGCGCGTCGAGCTCGATCGTGCCCTGGCCGACGCGGTTCTGCGCATCGCGCACCGTGAAGCTCGCGGTGCACGTGCCGCCGGGGCCCTGCGCGCCGTTCGGCCAGGCGACGGCGACGCCCTCGCCCGTGGATTGGAACGAGGCGACGGCGCACGATCCGGCGCTGACGCCCTCGAGCTTCAGCCCGCCGCCGCTCTTGCCCTGGAAGGGATCGTATTCGCCCGGCGCGCCGATGAGCTGCGCCTGGCAGTTCGAGCCGACGGTGCAGCTGAGCTGCACGGTCGCACCGCGCGGCGTATCGCGCGGAGCCTCGCCGACGCGCAGCGTGAGCGGCGCCCGGCTCTCACCGGCGCCGGTCACGGCGACGATCAGCGCATCCTGCGTGCCGGGCACGGCGTCGGCGCGCGCCTGCACCGTCAGCTGCCGCCCGCCGGGAGCGACCTCGAAGGCGCCGCCTCCGCCGCTGACCGAGAACGCGAGGTCGCCGACCTTGCCCTCGCGGCCGCCCTGCCAGCGCACCATGTCGGCGAGATCGATCGTCTCGGAGAGGCCCGGCTGCACCGTGCGCGTCAGCGTCTCGAGCTCGACGACGGGCGAGTCGGGCACGATCTCGATCGGGAGCGCCAGCTGGGTCCACGCCTGCTGTTCGGCGAGCTTCACCGAGATGACGCAGGTGTCGGCCCACGGCGCCTCCTTGCCCGCCGAATAGGTGAGCGACGTCGCGCTTCTCGCCTCGCAACTCGCCTGTCCGCGCTGGGTCGGCAGGGCGCCGGTCTGGAACTCGGCGCGGTCGCCGCTCGCGAGATCGATGATGTCGGCGAGGGCGATGTCGACCGATTTGCCCTCGCCGACCTTGATCGGTTTCAGGCCCGGCTTGAAGGTGAGGCGCAGCTCGTCGAGCGGAGGGATCACGAGGAAGCCGAACGACGACACCTCGGCCCCGGTCGCGTCGACTCCCGAGAGCTTGAACGGCACCCGGTCGCCCTCGGCGCGGTACGTGCCCGTGATGCGGTTGCCGTCGGCCATGAAGTTCTCGGCCGCGCTGCCCCAGACCGCCATCTTCAGCGTGCGCACATCGCCGCCGGCCCAAGTGACCCGGTCGGTGACGACATCGACGCCGCCGCGCTCGAGCTCCGCGCGATCCTTCGCCGAGAGCACCGTGTCGCGCACCATCGGCGCCTGCTGGCCGACGCGGGCCGACGTCTGCACGACGATGAGGCCGTCGGCCGTGCTCGTCGTCGCCTTCGATCGCGCCGTGTAACGGTACGACACCGTGCCGAGCTCGGCGCCGCCGCGCACCGCGATGCGGCCCTGCTTCATATCGGAGGTGTCGAGCCGCGCGGCGAGATCGCGGTACTCGGGCGACTCCGCGCCGCCCGGCACGTTGGGCACGACCTCGACGAGCTCGAGCCGGCCGTTCGCCGGGTCGACATCGTTGTCGAGGGGCCGCACCGTCGCGGGGTCGGCGACGCCCTTCTCGAGGCGCACGTAGTCGCTGTAGGTGACGGGGGCGCCGCCCGCGGGGTCGGCCTCGGTGACGATGACGCGCAGCGTGCCCTCGGCCTTGCCGCCGAAGACGTCGCGCACCGTGTACTTGATGGCGCGCGTGCCGGGGTCGGCGTTCGTCGACGCCGAGACCTGCACGGCCGAGCTGCGCGGGGCGAGCGTCGCGGTGAGCTGCGGGTCGTCCGAAGCGCCGACGCTCATGAGGCGCACGCGGTCGCCGTCGGGGTCGACGCCCGAGAGCGGCACCTGCGCGGTCGCCCGCTCGCCCGGCGCGACGCGCACCGTGAGCGTGCTCGGCTGCGGGTCGCGGTTGCCCTCGCGCGGCAGCACCGTCACGCGCACCTGGCCGACGTCGCTCGCCTCGGGCGAGCTCGCGCTGTAGGTCGTGTAGCTCACGGTGTAGGTGCCCGGGGTCTGCGGGGCGAGGTAGCGCAGCGTGTTGCCCGAGGCGAAGGCGAGCTCGCCCGACGTGCCCGACCCGCTGATCTCGGGGTGCAGCACGAGGCGCTGGCCGGGCGGCGCCACATCGTTGTCGAGCACGCGGATGTCGGCGATGTCGCCGGCGCGCACCGTGGCGGCGTCGGCGACGGCGATCGCGCCGAGCGAGCCGGTGTCGGGCACCTGGAAGACGGTGAGCCTGCCGACCGCGACGTCGTCGCCCTCCGCGATCGTGATATCGGCCGCGCCGATGCGGCCCGGCGCGCCATCGGGCGTGCTGCCCGCCACCCGCACGGTCGCATGCTCGATGACGTCGGCGCGCAGCTCGCCGTCGACGACGTTCGCGGTGCGCACGACGAGTTCGCGGCTGTTCGCCGACGGCACGGCGGCCAGTACGTCGACCGTCGAGTCGGCGAGGGGGCGTACGAAGGCGTGCAGCGGCGGCAGGCCGAGCTTCGTGCGGGCCTCGACGGCGGTCACGCGCACGTTGCCCGTGATCTCGGCGTCGGTGACGGTGTCGCGCAGGGTGAGCGCGATCACGGTCGAGCCGGCCTCCCGCGCCGTCACCGACACGGTGCCCGCGCCGGCGTTCACCGCGCTGGTGGCGCTGCCCGACAGCACGCTGGCGTCGACGAGCACGACCGAGCCCGAGCCGCCGACGACGCGGGGCAGCGGGCGGACCGCGATCGTGCGGCCGACCTCGGCGGTCGCCGCGATGGGCAGCAGCTCGGCGCGGGCATTGCTGCGCACCTGCACGCGCAGCTCGCGTTCGGTCGCCTCGCCGTGCGCGTCGGCGACGCGCAGCATCACGGAGATGTCGCTGTCGGGGGCGTTGGGGTCGACGTGGCGGATCGCGAAGCGGCCGTCGGCGGTGACGAGCACGCGCGCCGGGTCGTCGGGGTTCGCGAGCCGCGCCGACTCGAGCATCATCGGGTCGCCCTCGGGGTCGACCCAGCCCTCGAGAATCGGCATCACGAGGGTGCCGCCGGGCGCGAGCTCGGGGCTCGGCCATTCGCGCTGGCAGCCCTCGACGGGGCACCATGCGGGGGCGGTGTTCGTGCCGGGGTCTGCGACGGTCAGGGTGACGCTCGCGGGCTCCGAGACGAGCACGCCGTCGGTGATGCGGTAGCTGAAGGTCGCCGAGCCCGAGGCGGCCGGCGACGGGGCGACGACGAGCGACTGGCCGTCGGGCAGCATCGAGACGGTACCGAACGCCTCGGGCAGGCCCTCGCCGAGCCCCTCGGGCACGATCGTCAGCACGTCCTTGCGGTTCGGGTCGAAGTCGTTCAGCAGCACGGGCAGCGGCGCCTGCTCGCCGGCGCGCACGCCGAACGCATCGGCGACGGCGACCGGAGGCACCTGCTCGGTCACGTCGTCGACGACCACGACGCCCTCCTGCTCGCGCGGCGGGTCGGCGAGCGACCACTGGTCGACAGGGATCAGGGTGCCGTCGGGCACCGTCCACATCATGCCCGTCTTCACCTCGGTCACGAGCGCGCTCGAGCCGTTCGAACGGATCGCGACCTCGGGGTCGCCCGGCAGCTTCACGCTGCCGTCGAGCTCGAGCGGGATGCTCTCCGCGTCCGACGACCACAGCCGCCCCTCCGACGCGCCGATCCATGCCGCGTGCCGCACCTCGCCGAGCGCGATCGGCTGCGCCGGCACCCCGTCGGCGGTGTCGGCGCGCTCGGCGGCGGCGTCGACCACCGACCAGAGCCCGCCCTCGTCGGCCACCAGCACCTCGGGGCCGGCCCGCTTCGGGCTGGCCGCCTGCAGGCGCGCAGTGCCTTCGAGGGCGAGCGCGACGGGGTCGGCCGATCCCTCGCGCCAGAGATCGCCCGTCTCGCCGTCGAGCATCGCCCACTCGCCCGCGACCGTGGTGAACTGCAGGTTCTCGGTCGGGGCCCCCTCGGGCACCTCGCTCATGCCGCGCTCGAACGCGCCGCGATCGATGTCGTAGCCGCGCACCGCCTGCTCCGCGCTCGAATACATCGAGATACGACCGTCGGCGTCGATCGCGACCGCATCGGCGTGGTAATCCTTCGACTGCGCGCCCGCCGCCGCATCGGCGTCGCCCTCGGCCGGCGCCTCCTGAGCCTGCTTCTCGTGCGCCAGCGGGTCGAGCTGCACCGGGTCGCCGAGCCGCGGCTCCTCGCCGGTCGCGTCGTCGCCCGCCTGCAAGTACGCGCTGAAGTACACCCGCCCGTCTTCGGTGCGGAAGACCACGCCGTCGTCGGACGACAGGATGTCGCGCGTGCCGTCGGGGGTGCGCATCGCGACCGGGCCCGCCGCGGCGCCCGAACCCTCGTCGTTCACCGCCGGCGTCGCCTCGGCGCCCTCTGCGGGCGCGCTCTCGCTCGGGGCTCCGGCATCGACCAGGTCGCCCGGCAGCGCCGGGTCGATCACCCAGGCGCGCCCGCCGCCGTGGCTCAGCACCACGCCGCTGGCCCCCGACTGCAGTACGCCGCTCGGCTCATCGACCTTGCGCACCGTGTCGATCTCGGCGGTCAGCGTGTTCACGCGCGCATACTGCCCCGCACTGCGCACCGCCCAGACCGACGGCTCCTCGCGCGGCGTCTCTCGAGCGTCGTAGCCCGACGCCAGCACCGCGATCGTGCCGATCATCGCGAGCGACACCCCGCCCGCGATCCAACTGATCACGCGGCTGCGGGGCGCTGCACCCGCGGCTCCCTGCGCCGCCGGCCGCCCCGGCTTCACCCGTTTGCCCGGGTTCGCCCGCGCCCGCCGCTGCCGCGCCTCGGGCCTCGCCGCCGCCATCAGAAGCCACCCGCGAACGCGAACGCGACCCCTGCGACCACGAGCACCGCCACCGCCGACGCGGCACCGATGAGCACCGGCTTCAGCACCGGCGCGCCGGCCCTGCGCTCGCGCCTCGGCGACTCCCCGGCCCGCAACCGGGCATCGAGCGCCGCGCGCTTCTCGGCGCGCGACGGCCCGCCGCCGCCCCCGTGCACCGACGACACGACCGGGCCGCGCGCTTCGCTCGTCGTCACCGCGGGCGGCACCCATGCCGATCCGACCACGTCGAGCGGCGTCACGTCGAAGCCGTAGTGCCGCTGCAGCTGCTGCAGCGCCTCTCCGAACTCGCGCATCGACCCGAAGCGCTGCGCCGGCTGCTGGGCGAGGGCGCGCGCGATGACCTGATCGAACGGCTCGTAGCCCTGCGCGCCCGGCACCGGCGCGTACCGCGCCCGCTTGATGCGGCCGACGAGCTGCGACTCGGTCTCGTGCGACCCCGCCGGGCGGGCGAACGGCGAACGGCCCGCGGCGAAGGTGTAGAGCGTCGCACCGAGCGACCAGACTTCGCTCGCGACGGTGCCGCTCGTCTGCTCGGTCACGACCTCAGGCGCCGCCCAAGGAATCGACATCGCCCGGCTCGTACCCTCGCCGCGCATCTGCCCGCGCAGCGACACGATGCCGAAGTCGGCGAGCTTCGGGCGGCCGGTCGTCGCGATCAGCACGTTCGACGGCTTGATGTCGCGGTGCAGCACGCCCGCCTGATGCGCGGTCTCGAGGGCGCCCGCGAGACGCACGCCCGCGTCGAGCACTTCGGGCAACGGGCTCGGGTTGCCCTTCGAACGATTGCGCAACGACTCGGGGCAGTACTCCATCGCGATGTAGGGGTGCCCGTCGCTCGACACGCTCGCCGCGAAGATCGAGACGATCGACGGGTGGCTCGACAGACGCGCCATCGCATCGGCCTCGGCTTCGAACGCCGAGCGCGAGCTCGGGGTCGTGAAATCCTCGGTCAGCACCTTCACCGCGACCACACGGCGCGGCATGTCCTGCTCGTACTGGTACACCTGCGCGAAACCGCCCGACCCGAGGGGGCGCACATAGTTGAAACCCGAGATCCGCGGCGGGCCGACCGTCGCAGCGCTAGCCAAGGCGGTGCACCGCGGGTTCGGCCTGGCTCGAAGACATGATCCAATGCTACGACACGCGGGGGGCGGTATTCGCACGGGATCGGCGGCGGTGATCCCTGGAGCAAAGCGAGAACCCCCGCCTCGATGAGACGGGGGTTCTCGGATGACGCTTTAGAGCGCGCTGACGTCGAGCGGGATGCCCGGTCCGAAGGTCGTCGAAACGGCGCCCTTCGTGACGTACTTGCCCTTCGACGACGACGGCTTCAGACGCACGATCTCGTCGAGAACGGCGGTGATGTTGTCGTTCAGCTGCTCGGCCGAGAACGAGGCCTTGCCGACGATGAAGTGCACGTTGGCGTGCTTGTCGACGCGGAACTCGATCTTGCCGCCCTTGATGTCCTCGACGGCCTTGGCCGTGTTGGGGGTGACGGTGCCGGTCTTGGGGTTCGGCATCAGACCACGGGGGCCGAGCACCTTGCCCAGACGACCGACCTTGCCCATGAGCTCGGGGGTCGCGACCGCTGCATCGAATGCGGTGTAGCCTGCGGCCACCTTCTCGATGAGCTCGTCGCCGCCGACCTCGTCGGCGCCGGCTGCGATGGCCGCCTCGGCGGCCGGGCCGACTGCGAACACGATGACGCGTGCGGTCTTACCGGTGCCGTGGGGCAGGTTGACGGTGCCGCGCACCATCTGGTCGGCCTTGCGGGGGTCCACGCCGAGCTTGACGGCGACCTCGACGGTCGAGTCGGTCTTGGTGGAGCCGGTCTCCTTCGCCAGGGCGACGGCCTCGGCGGGAGTGTAGAACTTGTCTGCCTGGATCTTCTCGGCAGCGGCGCGGTACGCCTTCGACTTCTGTGCCATGTGCTGTACCCCTTAGCCTTCGACCGTGATGCCCATGGAACGGGCGGTGCCGGCGATGATCTTCGCTGCTGCGTCGATATCGTTCGCGTTCAGATCGGCCTTCTTCTGCTCGGCGATCTGGCGAACCTGCTCGGCGGTGACCTTCGCGACCTTGACGGTGTGCGGGGTGCCCGAGCCCTTCTGAACGCCTGCGGCCTTCTTCAGCAGCTCGGCTGCCGGAGGGGTCTTCAGCACGAAGGTGAAGGAGCGGTCCTCGTAGACGGTGATCTCGACGGGGACGATGTTGCCGCGCTGCGACTCGGTGGCCGCGTTGTACGCCTTGCAGAACTCCATGATGTTGACGCCGTGCTGACCCAGGGCGGGGCCCACGGGGGGTGCCGGGTTGGCGGCGCCGGCTGCGATCTGAAGCTTGATCAGACCGGTAACCTTCTTGGCTTTTGCCATGATTGTTTCCTTTCCTCGAACCCGCGCCGATGCGCGTGCTCTCCCGCGTCCCCGGCCGTTCCGGGGGGGCGGTGCGTGTTCGCGTCGCGCGTGCTCGCGCTTTCGGGCGCGCGGACGCAAACCACATAAGCATACGCGCTGCGCCGCGGGGCTGCAAGGTGCCGGGTGCCGGGTGCCGGGTGCCGCGGCCCGTGCCCTGCGCCCGCAGCAACGGCGAATGCGGGATTTGGTGCACAATCATCGACGGATTACGCACCAAATCCCGCATTCGCGGCCGCGTGAGCGGAAGACTGGCGGTGGGTAGGGGATTTGAACCCCTGAGACGGGGTTACCGCCTGCTTGTTTTCAAGACAAGTTCCTTCGGCCGCTCGGACAACCCACCGCGGGAAAGCTTAGCAAGGTCGGAGCGGGCCGCGCACACGGGCGAGCGTCGTCAGGGATCGCCGATCCCCGGTCGTCCGCGCGCCTAACCGAGCAGCTCGGGGAACCGCTCGCGCAGCGCGATGAGCAGCCCGTCCTCGGCGACGGACGCCGTCACGCGGCGGGCCGAGGCCTGCACCTCGGGTGCGGCCTGCCCCATGGCGACCGAGTCGCCGCGGCGGCCGGCCCACTCGAGCATGTCGACGTCGTTGTGCCCGTCGCCCGCGGCGAAGACGCGCGACCGGTCGATCTCGAGCCGAGTCGCGAGCACCTCGAGCGCGCTCGCCTTCGTCACGCCGTCGGGAGCGATGTCGAGCCACGAGTTGATGCCGACCGAGTAGGTGACGTGGGTGAGGCCGAGCGACTCGACGATGTCGAGGAACTCCTCGAGCGCATGATCGGGTGACACGACGACGACGCGCGACGCCTGCACGCCGAGCAGTTCGTCGAACGCGACCTGGCGCTGGCGCGAGGGCAGGGTGCCGGCAGGGATCGGCTCGGTGAAGAGGAACCCGCCCGACGCGAGCTCGACCGCGTACCGCGCCGTGACGAGGCGGGTGCGCAGGCGCCGGAGCGCGTCGGAGGGGTCGAAGGCCTCGACGTACTCGCGCCGGTAGCCGCGGTCGCCGAGCGCGTCGCGCTGAAGCGTCACGGCGCCGTTCGCGGCGATCACCCAGTCGGGGCGGATACCGAGGCGCTCGACGATCGGCAGCGTCGCGTCGACCGAGCGGCCGGTCGCGATGATGACTTCGTGGCCCGCCTCGTGCAGCGTGCGGATGGCCCCGGCCAGCCCCTCCGAGATGTAGCCGTCGTTCGGGCCGCCCTCGAGGAAGTCGTGGTCGAGCACCGTGCCGTCGAGATCGAGCGCGATGATGTGCCGTTCGGCCGGCGAGACCCTCTGCAGCATGCCGTCAGCCCTGCGCCCCGCCCGAGGCACCGGCCCCGGCTCCGGCCCCGGCGAGCGGCTCGAGCACCTCGAGCCCGCCGAGGTACGGCCGCAGCGCCTCGGGCACGACGACGCTGCCATCGGCTCGCTGGTGCGTCTCGAGGATCGCGACGAGCCAGCGCGTGGTCGCGAGCGTGCCGTTGAGCGTCGCCACCGGGGCCGTCTTGCCGGTCTCGGTGCGGTAGCGGGTCGCGAGGCGCCGCGCCTGGTAGCCGGTGCAGTTCGAGGTCGAGGTGAGCTCGCGGTAGGCGCCCTGCGTCGGCACCCAGGCCTCGATGTCGAACTTGCGCGCCGCGCTCGAGCCGAGGTCGCCCGCCGCCACGTCGATGACGCGGTAGTGGAGGCCGAGCATCTGCAGCATCTCCTCCTGCCAGGCGACGAGGCGCTCGTGCTCGGCCTCGGCCTCCTCGGGCGTCGTGTAGACGAACATCTCGAGCTTGTTGAACTGGTGCACCCGCAGAATGCCGCGGGTGTCCTTGCCGTGCGAGCCGGCCTCGCTGCGGTAGCAGGTCGACCAGCCGGCGTAGCGCAGCGGGCCCGCCGCGAGGTCGACGATCTCGTCGGAGTGGTAGCCGGCGAGGGCGACCTCGCTCGTGCCGGTGAGGTAGAGATCCTGCGCGGGCAGGTGGTAGACCTCGTCGGCGTGCTCGCCGAGGAAGCCGGTGCCCTGCATGATCTCGGGCTTCACGAGCGTCGGCGTGATGAGCGGAGTGAAGCCGTTCGCGAGGGCGCGGTCGAGCGCGAGGTTCATGAGCGCGAGCTCGAGACGCGCGCCGACACCGCGGAGGAAGTAGAAGCGGGCCCCCGATACCTTGGCGCCGCGGCCCATGTCGATCGCGCCGAGCAGCTCGCCGATCTCGAGGTGGTCGCGCGCCTCGAAGTCGAACTCGCGCTTCGCGCCGACCTCGCGCAGCGTGACGAAGTTCTCCTCGCCGCCTGCGGGCACCCCGTCGACGACGATGTTCTCGATGCGCAGCGCGGCGGTCTCGAACTCGGCGTCGGCCTCGCGGGCGCGGGCTTCGGCGGCCTTCACGCGGGCCGAGAGCTCCTGCGCCTGCGCGATGAGCGCCGGCTTCTCGTCTTTCGGCGCCGACTTCACGCGGCCGCTGAATTCTTTCTGCTCGGCGCGCAGCGTCTCGAACTCGGTCAGCGCCGAGCGCCGGGCCGCGTCGGCGGCGAGCGCCGCGTCGACGACGGACTCGTCATTTCCTCGAGCGCGCTGCGAGCGCTTCACGGCCTCTGGGTCGTTGCGGAGCAAAACAGGATCGATCACCCCCCTCACCTTACCGGTGAGGCCGCAGGATTGCCCCGCTACTCTGGGATCCATGACGACGACACCGGTGGAGCGCGCCCTTCCGAACGCTGCCGTCGTCTACCAGCCGTTCAAGACCGACCTCGCGGCGCTGCAGGCCTCCGTTGCGCGGCACGAGACGCGGCTCGGGTGGGCGCCGACCCAGTGGTACGAAACCGCCGAGCACGATGCGGGCCTCTCGGCGGCGCGGCGCGCGGTCGCCGACGGCGCGAGCGTGGTGCTCGCCGCCGGCGGCGACGGCACGGTGCGCGCGGTGGCCGAGGGCATGCGCGGCAGCGGGGTGCCGATGGCGGTCGTACCCCAGGGCACCGGCAATCTGCTCGCCCGCAATCTCGGCATGCCGCTCGGCAGCATCGAGACGTCGGTGCGCGCGGCGTTCACGGGCAAGAACCGTCCGGTCGATCTCGGGCTCCTCACCATCATCCGCGAGGACGAGACCGAGAGCACCCACGTCTTCCTCGTGCTCGCGGGCATGGGGCTCGACGCCCGCACGATCACCGCGACGAAGTCGAGGCTGAAGAAGCGGGTCGGCTGGCTGGCGTACGTCGACGCCGGGCTGCGCACGATGATCAAGGATCGCCCGCTCAAGATCCACTACTCGGTCAATCGCGAGCCGGCGAAGCCGCTCTCGGTGTATACGGTCATGATCGGCAACTGCGGGCTGCTGCCCGGGGGCGTGCTGCTCATCCCCGACGCCGAGATCGACGACGGCATGCTCGACGTGGTCGCGCTTCGCCCGCTCGGCCCGTTCTCGTGGCTGCGCATCTGGAACAAGATCGGCTGGGAGAACGGCGTGCTGCGCAAGTCGAAGGCGGGCCGCATGATCATCGATCTCGTCAACGATACGAAGTCGGTGAACTACCTGCGCGCCCGCGACTACATGCTGTCGGTGCCGCAGCCCGAGCCGATCCAGCTCGACGGCGACGGCTTCGGGCTCGCGGTGGCGGTGAACGGTACGGTCGATCCGGGCGGGCTCATCGTGCGCGTGCTGCCCGAATGGACGCCCGCGACCTGAAGCCCCGGGCGCACGGTCCCGCCAGGGATCGCCGAGCTTCCGGCTACTCCCCCGGCTGAGGCGCGTCGGCGCCGGCAGCTGCACCGGAGCTCGCAGGCGCACCTGCACCCGCGATCGTCTCGCGCAGCCAGTCGCGCGCATCGCGGAAGGCGTCGTCGTCGTGCGCATCGCGGTAGGTCGCGGCGACGCGGTCGGCGCGGGGGTACGAGCCGAGGAACACGACGCGGGGGCTGAAGCGCTTCACGCCGAGGATCGCGTCGGCGACGCGCTCGTCCTTGATGTGCCCCTCCGCGTCGATCACGAAGCGATAGCGCCCCATGCGGTCGCCGACCGGCCGCGAGGCGAGCAGGGTGAGGTTGACGCTGCGGGTCGCGAACTGCTCGAGCAGGTCGAGCAGCGCGCCCGGCCGGTCCTCGGGCAGTTCGACGATGAGCGAGGTCTTGTCGGCCCCGGTCGGTTCGCCGACCGCCACCACGCGGCTGACGAGCACGAAGCGGGTGACCGCGTCGGGGTTCTCGGCGAGGCCCGAGGCGAGCACCTCGACGTCGTGGTGCGCCTCGATGCCGGGCGGGGCGATCGCCGCGTCGATCTCGGCGTTCGATTCGAAGAGGTCGACCACGGCCTGCACGTTCGAGGCGGCGGGGAGGTGCTGGTGGCGGGGCACCTGGTCGTCGAGCCAGGCGCGGCACTGCCCGTAGGCGACGGGATGGCCCGAGACGACGGCGATGTCTTCGAGGCGCGTGCCGGGTCGGGCGACGAGCACGAAGTTCACGGGCACGAGGTATTCGCCGACGATGCGCAGCCCGGGGATGGTCGCGAGCGCGTCCTGCGCCACCGTGACCCCGCCGTCGATCGAGTTCTCGATCGCGATCATCGCGGCGTCGCTGAAGCCGGTGACGACGTCGTTCAGCGCTTCGCCGAGGTTCGAGACGGGGTTCCACTCCTGCCCTTCGGCCTCGGTCACCTGCTTCAGCGCGGCCTCGGTGAAGGTGCCGGCCGGCCCGAGGTACGAGTAGCGACGGGGTGCTTCGGGGCTGGGCGACATGCACACCAGACTACCGCTCGTGCGGTGCGAGCACGCGCTGCGCCGAACGGACGGGGAGCAGTGCCGAGGGTGCCCGGCATCCGACCGAGACAGGGGCGGTCCCGTGCGCCGCGCGGAAGGCCCGCGAGAATGCGGGAAGGTGCGCGTAGCCGAGCTCCCGCGACACTTCGGTCGCCGTCTCCCCGAGCCCGAGGCGGCTGCGGGCCCGGGTCATCCGCACCATCCGCGACCACGCGGCCGGGTTCTCACCGCTGCGCTCGCGCACGATTCTGTGCAGGTCTCGCTCGTCTCGCCCCAGTCGGCGCCCGGCTGCTTCGATGGTGAGATGGGGCTCGAGGGCGATGAGGCTCGCGAGCGCGGCGAGCCCCGTGTCGTCGTCTCCGACATCGGCACGCGTCGACCCCCGCAGCACCGCGTCGAATCCTCGCGAGGGGTCTGCGCCGCCCCGGTCGGTGTATGCGTCGAGCATGGCGGACACCATGTGCCAGGAGTCGATGCCGCCCACCTGGGCGGCGGCGATCGGCACGCCGATCGCCCCGGTGCGCCCGGAGCGGAACCCGACGGGGAGCAGCAGCGACCCCGGCTCGATGCCGATGTCGTTGCGCACTCCCGCGGGCAGCACGACGGCCTCTCCGGCGCGGAGGCGCAGCTCACGCCCGCCGATCGCGATCGTTGCGGATCCGATGGCGACCCAGACTGCGACGTGCCCGCCGTTCACGCGGGCCCAGGTGCGGTGGGCCCGACGACGCCACGCCGGGGAGACGACGAGTTCGGACACGGGCTCCTCGGCGTCCGGGGAGCGACGCCATCGCCCCGGGGTCGTTCCCACGACCTCGGCGAAGCCGCGCACGAACGCGGCGCTGCTGCGATACCCGACCCGGTGGGCCACCCACTCGATGTCGCGCCCTTCGGCGAGCAGCTCCGCCGCCGTTCTGGCCCGCGCACGGCGCACCCAAGCGCTCAATGTGAGCCCCGTCTCGGCCGCGAAGCGGCGCTGCGCGGTGCGCACGCTCCACCCGGTGACGGCGGCTTCGACCGCGCTCGCGAGATCGAGGTCGGGGTCGTCGGCCAGCATCTCGGCGAGGTCCTGGAGTTCGGGCGACGCCGGGGCGGGCGGGGCCCAGAGGCCGTGGCCGACGCAGCTCCGCGTCGCGTCGCGCACCCGCACGCCCGGCTCGGAGCGGGCCGCGTCCGCGTGCGCCGCATCCAGGTGGCCGAGCGCGCGAGCGAATTCGTGGAGGAGGCCGGGGAGGTGCGCCGGAGCCACGTCGACGATCGCGGGCCGAACGGGTCCGGTCGATGCGGCGGGCACGGGGACGACGATCGCCTCCGACGAAGCGCGCACGTCGACCGTCGTTCCGGCGGGAGCCCAGAGCGCGGTCCCGCTCCGGACCAGGTGGCGGTCGCCGTTCGCGATGATCCTCGCCGAACCGCGCAGGACGGCGTACAGCAGGGGCTCCGGAAGTCGCGTCGCTCGGGGTGGTAACACGGTGTCGTTCTCAATCAACAGATGTAGGCAAGGGTTGGCTAACTTGATAGTACCGCGCGGTGATCCGACCGCGCCCAGAACCCCACACCGCCCGGAGGTCCCCGCATGGCGAGACACCTGTCTGCCCTCATCGTCGCCGCTGCTGTCGCAGCCCTGCTCGCCGGATGCGGCGCATCCGGCGAGGCCGCCCCCGCATCCGACACCGCCACAGGCTCGGCCGACACCGCGGGCTGGCCCCGCTCCGTGGAGCACGAGCTCGGCACCGCCGAGATCCCCGAGAAGCCGCTGCGCATCGTCTCCACCTCGCCCTCGATCACCGGAAGCCTGCTGGCGATCGACGCACCGCTCGTCGCCTCCGGCGCTGCAACCGTGACCCCGCTCACCGACGACCAGGGCTTCTTCACTCAGTGGGCCGAGACCGCCGAGGAGCGCGGCGTCGAGGTCGCCTACACGAACCTCACCCTCGACATCGACGCCGTCGACGCATTCGAGCCCGACCTCATCATCGGCTCGTCGAACGGCGGCGACGCCACGGGCGACGCCTACGAGCAGCTCTCGGAGATCGCACCCACCGTGATGCTCGACTACAGCAGCATCACCTGGCAGGAGCTCACCACCGAGCTCGGCGAGATCACGGGCATGGAGGCCGAGGCCGCCGAGCGCATCGCCGAGTACGACGACTGGGTCGCCGAGCAGGCGCAGCAGATCTCGCTGCCCGAGCAGCCCGTCACCGCCCTCGTCTACATGGGAGCCGACGGTTCGTGGGCCTTCACCGCCGACAGCCCCCAGGCCGAGCTCCTCGCATCGCTCGGCTTCACCTACGAGCCGGTCGCAGCCGAGTACCGCGCCGATGACCAGAGCGGTCGGGGCGTCGACGTGGTCACCAGCGAGAACTCTGCGGCGGGCCTCGCCGGAGCCGAGACCATTCTCGCGGTCGCCATGGGCGGCGGCGATCCGGTCGCCGACTTCGTGGCGGATCCGCTGCTCGCCAATCAGCCCGCGGTCGCGAACGATCGTGTCTTCTCCCTCGGCACCCAGTCGTTCCGCCTCGACTACTACAGCGCCAAGCTGACCGTCGAGCTGCTCGTCGACACCTTCGCGGGCTGAGCCGATGGCCCTGACGGTTCGAGCCGAGAGCGGGGCGGCGAGCGAGCACCGCCCCGCTCCGGCCCGCGGCACCGCGGCGCTGATCGCCGTCGCGGGGATCACGCTCGCGGTGTCGGCGGTGCTCGGCCTGGGACTCGGCTCGAACTGGATCGACCCCGCGACGGTGGTCGCGGCGCTGACGGCGTACGATCCCGCCGACGATGCCCACCTCGTCGTCGTGCAGTCGAGACTGCCCCGAGTCGCCCTCGGGATCATCGTCGGCGCAGCCCTCGGCCTCGCCGGCGCGCTCATGCAGTCGGTCACCCGCAACCCGCTGGCCGACCCCGGAATCCTCGGTGTGAACGCGGGAGCATCACTGCTCGTGACCATCGCCATCGCCTATCTGGGGGTGACGGGCATCAGCGGCTACATCTGGTTCGCGTTCCTCGGAGCGGCCGCCGCCGCGGTGGTGGTCTACCTCCTCGGATCGGCGCGGCGCAGCGCAGCGACCCCCGTGCGGGTCGCGCTGGCGGGCACCGCCGTGAGCATCGTGCTCGGCGCCGTCGCCCAGATGATCCTGATCAGCAACGAGACCTCCTTCAACACCTACCGGTACTGGGTGGTCGGCTCGCTCCAGGGGCGCGGGGCAGAGGTGATCCTCACCGTGCTGCCCTTCATCGCGGCCGGCATCCTCGCCGCCCTGGTGCTGATCGGCCCGCTCAACGCGATCAGCCTGGGCGACGAGACGGCCGCGGCGCTCGGCACGCGCGTCGCCGCCGGTCGAGCGGGAACCGCCCTCGCGGTCGTGCTGCTCGCCGGATCGGCCACGGCGGCGGCCGGGCCCATCGGCTTCATCGGCCTCGGCGCTGCGCACATCTCGCGCCGCTTCACCGGCAACGAGCACCGCCGCCTCATCCCTGCGGCGACCCTCGTCGGCGCGGCGCTGCTCGTGGCCGCCGATACGGCGGGCCGCGCCATCGTCGCGCCGTCCGAGTTGCAGACGGGCATCGCAGCCGCACTCTTCGGCGGCCCGCTCTTCATCGCTCTCGTGCGTTCGCGACGGGTGGCATCGCTGTGAGCGCGGCTGCGCTCCCCGTTCCGAGCGGCCGGGTGCTGCGCGTCGGCCCGCTGTCGCTGCGCGTGCGGCCCCGGGTGATGCTCGTCGGCGCGATCCTGCTCCTCGTACTGCTCGCGATCGTCACAGCGTCGCTGCTGATCGGTTCGCAACGGCTCGGCTTCTCCGATCTGTCGGCGGTCGTCACGGGTGAGGCGCGTCCGTCGCTCACCCGCTCGGTGCTGGGGCGACGTCTGCCGCGCGCGCTCACCGCCGCGCTCGTCGGCGCGCTTCTCGGAATGAGCGGAGCCGCCTTCCAGTCGCTCTCGCGCAATCCGCTCGGCTCCCCCGACATCATCGGATTCACCTCGGGGGCCGCGACCGCTGCGGTGTTCCAGATCGTCGTGATCGGCGGCGGCATGATCGCCACAGCGGTCGCGGCGGTGCTGGGCGGCATCATCACGGCGCTGATCGTCTACCTCCTCGCCCGGCGGGACGGGATCACGGGCGGGCTGCGTCTCGTGCTCGTCGGCATCGGGGTGGGCGCGGTCGTCAGCGCGATATCGGCGCTGCTCATCGCGCGCGCCGACATCGACGATGCGCTGCTCGCGCAGCTCTGGAGCTCCGGCTCGCTCACGGGCCGCGGTTGGCCGCACGTCTGGGCGACCCTCGCGGCGCTGGCCGTGGTCGGCCCGGTGCTGCTGCGGCTCGGCCGCGATCTCGCGCTCATCGAGATGGGCGACGACAGCGCGCACGGCGTGGGCGTGCAGGTCGAGCGCACCCGATTCGTCGCCGTGATCGTCGCGGTCGCCGCCGCCGCGGCCGCGACCGCTGCGACGGGCCCCATCGCCTTCATCGCCTTCGCCGCCGGACAGATCGCCCGCCGCCTCGCGCCGGTGCCGGGCGTGCTGATCGGGCTCTCCGCCCTCATCGGCGCCGCGCTGCTCGCGGGCGCCGACCTCCTCTCGCAGGACCTCGATGTCGGGCTGCGCACACCCGTGGGGCTCGTCACGAGCGTGCTCGGCGGCCTCTACCTGCTGTGGCTGCTGGCCCGCCGCATCTGAACGGACCCTCATGGCTGAACATGCTCTCACCGCCTCCCCTCCGATCGCGGACGCGACCGTCCCGCCCGACCGCAGCCCCGCGCCCGCGATCCTGTCGGCGCGGGGCCTCACCGTCGGCTATGGCGGGCACGAGGTCGTCTCCCGACTGGATCTCGCAGTACCGACCGGGGGGTTCACGGTGATCATCGGGCCGAACGGCTGCGGCAAGTCGACGCTGCTGAGATCGCTCTCGCGCATGATCCGCCCGAGTCGCGGATCGGTGCGGCTCGACGGGAGGGATCTCGCCGCTCTGCGCGCCAAGCAGATCGCGCGCCGCGTCGGCACGCTCGCGCAGGCGCCGACCACGCCGGCCGCGATCACCGTGGCCGACCTCGTCGCGCGCGGCAGAACCCCCCACCAGGCGCTGCTGCGGCAGTGGAGCCGCGATGACGAGCGCGCCGTCGCGGCCGCGCTCGACGAGGTCGGCATGACCGCTCACGCCGACCGTCTCGTCGAGGAGCTGAGCGGCGGGCAGCGGCAGCGGGCCTGGCTCGCGATGGCGCTCGCGCAGGAGACCCCGATCCTGCTGCTCGACGAGCCCACCACGTACCTCGACGTGGCCCATCAGATCGACGTGCTGGATCTGTGCGCCCGCCTGCACGAGGAGGGTCGCACGCTGGTGGCGGTGCTGCACGACCTGAATCTCGCGGGCAGGTACGCATCTCATGTCGTGGCGATGCGCGACGGAGCGATCGTCGCGCAGGGCGCGCCCGACGAGGTCATCACGGTCGAGCTGCTGCGCACCGTCTTCGACCTCGACGCGCGAATCATCCCCGACCCCGAGACCGGGCGGCCGCTCATCATCCCGCGCGACCGGCGCGCGGCTCGACCAACCCCGACAGATTAGAGGAGAACCCATGCCTTCCCAGACCCCGCTGCACCGATCCGCCGCGATCCAGTCCGACGACCACAATCGCGGCCTGGTGCTGGGCACCGCTGCGGTGCACGAGCTGCACGAGATATCCCCGTTTCTCGTCCGGGTCGTGCTCCGCATCCCCGACCTCGCCGCAGAGCCGCTCTGGGAGCGACCGAACACGGCGCTGCGGTTCTACCTCGACGACCGCTTCGAGGCGACCTCCCGGGTCTACACGGTGCGCTCGGCCGACCCCGTGGCGGGCACCGTGGAAGTCGACGTGGTGCGGCACGGTGCTGCGAGCCCGATGATGCGCTGGCTCGAGACGCTGCAGATCGGGGACGCCGTGCGGTTCGGCGGCCCGCGCCCCCACTTCACGATCCCCGACCTCGACGGACGGGAGGCTCTGATCTTCGCGGATGCGACCTCGCTTCCCGCGCTGTACGCGATCCTGCAGCAGGCGGACGAGTCGCTGACCGGGCGGGGCTGGGTCGCGACCGACGACGCGACGGCGTTCGCGGAGCTGCCGCAGCTGCCCGGGCTGCCGCTCCGCCGGATCCGGCCCGGCTTCGGGTTCGGCCCCCAGCTCGCCGACATCGCGGACCCGTCTGCCGCCGTGGTCTGGGGCGCTGGAGAACGCGATGAGATGCGCGAGGTGCGGCGGTTCTTCCGCACCGAGGCGGGCCTCGCGAAGGAGGACGTCGCGGTCTTCGGCTACTGGAAACGGGGCGCCACCAATACGCAGATCGACGCTGAACGGCTCGCCGCGTACGAGAAGGTCCTGGCGTCGGGAGGCACGGTGACCGAGCTCGACGATCTCGCGCTCCCGATCTGACGACGGGGTCGGCGCCTCCTTCGCGCTCGGCTCAGCCGAGCACGCGGGCGACGAGCGCCTGCGCGGCCTCCTGCACCAGCGCGAGGTGCTCGGGGCCGCGGAACGACTCGGCGTACACCTTCATGACGTCTTCGGTGCCCGAGGGGCGCGCGGCGAACCAGGCGTGCTCGGTCTGCACCTTGAGACCGCCGATCGCGGCGCCGTTCCCCGGAGCCGTCGTGAGGATCGCGGTGATCGGATCACCCGCGAGCTCGGTGTCGGTGACGTCCTCGGGCGCGAGGGCGCCGAGGCGCGCCTTCTGCTCGGGCGTCGCGGGCGCGTCGATGCGCGCATATGCGGGGGCGCCGAACCGCTCGACGAGCTCCCGGTAGCGCTCCGACGGCGATTGGCCGGTGACCGCGATGATCTCGGCGGCGAGCAGGGCGAGCAGGATGCCGTCCTTGTCGGTGCTCCACGCGGTGCCGTCGAAGCGCAGGAACGAGGCCCCGGCGCTCTCCTCGCCGCCGAACACGACGGAGCCGTCGGCGAGGCCGGGCACGAACCATTTGAACCCGACCGGCACTTCGAGCAGCTCGCGGTCGTGCGCGGCGACGACGCGGTCGATCATGCCCGACGAGACGAGCGTCTTGCCGATCCCCGCCGAGACCGGCCAGTCGGGGCGGTGCGAGAGCAGATAGTCGATCGCGACCGCGAGGTAGTGGTTCGGGTTCATGAGGCCGGCGTCGCCCGTCACGATGCCGTGGCGGTCGGCGTCGGCGTCGTTGCCGGTGACGAGCGGGTACAGCGAGCGGTACTCGTCGACGGTCGACATGACGTGCGCCGACGACGGGTCCATGCGCACCTTGCCGTCCCAGTCGAGGTGCATGAACCCCCACTGCGGGTCGACGCCCGGGCCGAGCACGGTGAGATCGAGGTCGTAGCGGTCGCGGATCGCCGCCCAGTAGGCGACGCTCGCCCCGCCGAGCGGGTGCGCGGCGAAGCGCACGCCGGCCCGCCTGATCGCGTCGATATCGATGGCCTCGCCGAGCGACTCGACGTAGCCGCCGAGGAAGTCGTAGTGGCCGGCCTCCGCCGCCGAGCCGCGGGCGATCCCGGCGCCCGATGCGAGCAGCTCGTTCGCGCGGGCAGCGATGCGGTTCGTCGCGCCGGTGTCGGCCGGGCCGCCGTGCGGCGGGTTGTATTTGAAGCCGCCGTCGGCCGGCGGGTTGTGGCTCGGTGTGATCACGATGCCGTCGGCGCGGTCGGGGTCATCGGCCGCGCGATCGCGGTTATGGCTCAGGATGGCGTGGCTGAGCGCCGGGGTGGGCACGAAGATCTCGTCGCCCGTGCCCGCGGCGGCGAGCACCTGCACTCCCGCCGCGACCAGCACCTCGCGCGCCGTCTCCTCCGCCGGGGCCGACAGCGGGTGCGTATCGGAGCCGATGAAGAGCGGGCCGCGGATGCCCTGCTCGGCGCGGTACTCGGCGATCGCGAGACTGATCGCGGCGATGTGCGCGTCGTTGAACGACGCCTGCAGCGATGACCCGCGATGGCCCGAAGTGCCGAACACGACGCGCTGCGCGGCGACCGACGGGTCGGGCACGACTTCCGCGTACGCGGCCAGCAGCGCCTCGACATCGATCAGTTCATCGGCCGGAACCGGCTTGCCCGCTCTCTCATGCATACCCCTAGTCTGCCAGGGCGCGGCGCAGGACTCCCGCCGTTCACACTGCGGCGATACGCTGGAGGCATGACTGAAAGCGCACGCGAACGCCGTTCCGCCATCGAATGCTGGCTCACCGATATGGACGGGGTGCTCGTGCACGAGGAGCACGCGATCCCCGGCGCGGCCGAGCTGCTCGCCCATTGGAAGTCGCACGAGATCCCGTACCTCGTGCTCACCAACAATTCGATCTTCACGGCCCGCGATCTCTCGGCCCGGCTCGCGGCGAGCGGCATCGAGGTGCCCGAGGATCGCATCTGGACGAGCGCGCTCGCGACCGCCGCGTTCCTGAAGCAGCAGCAGCCCGGCGGCACGGCCTACGTCGTCGGCGAGGCGGGGCTGCACACCGCGTTGCACGACGCCGGCTACATCATGACCGAGTCGAACCCCGACTTCGTGGTCGTCGGCGAGACCCGCAGCTACTCGTTCGAGGCGATCACCAAGGCGATCCGGCTCATCGACCGGGGCGCCCGCTTCATCTCGACGAACCCCGACGCGACCGGGCCGAGCGCGGAGGGTCCGCTGCCCGCGACGGGGGCGATCAACGCGCTCATCACGACGGCGACGGGCAAGACGCCCTACGTCGTCGGCAAGCCGAATCCGATGATGTTCCGCTCGGCGCTCAACAAGATCGGCGCGCACTCGCACAACACGGGCATGATCGGCGACCGCATGGACACCGACATCGTCGCGGGCATGGAGGCCGGGCTGCACACCGTGCTGGTGATGACAGGGATCGCCGACCAGCGCGAGATCGAGAAGTTCCCGTTCCGCCCCGACGAGGTGCTCGGTTCGGTGGCGGAGCTGCTGCCGGAGGCGTAACCAGGGCCTCGACAGGGATCGAGCGCACCGGCGACGCCTCTACTGGTTCCGCAGCCTGCGCACGAGCATCTGCCCGAGGACGAACGCGAGGTAGGCCGAGAAGGCGACGTTGCCCCAGAACGGGTCGATGACGACCGCGAAGAGGTTTCCGACCGGCACGAACAGGCAGGCGGCGACGCCGACGAGGGCCGCGGCGCGCAGGTCGACGTTCTTCCGCCGGAGGTTGCCGAGCGTGCCCGAGATCGACCCCGGGATCATCATGAGCAGCGACGTGCCCTTCGCGGCGAGGTCGTCCGCGCCGAAGAAGAACATGAGCACGGGCACGACGACGGCGCCGCCGCCGATACCGAGGATGCCCGACATGACGCCGGTCAGCAGGCCGGTGAGCACGAGCATCGAGATCGTGAGCGCCGTGAGCTCGATCTGGTCGCCGCGCTGCGGCACCACGAACCACAGGCTCACGATGATCACGGCGAGGAACGCCATGAAGCCCCACTGGATCGCGCCGAGCGGCAGCTTCGCGAGCAGATGGCTGCCGATCTGGGCGCCGATGACGACGCCGACCGCGAGGCAGAGCGCTGCGATCCAGTCGACGTGCCCCTGGATCGCGTAGGTCGTCGCGCCCACGACGGCCGTCGGCAGGATCGCCGCGACCGAGGTGCCCGCCGAGAGCTTCTGCGGCATCGACAGCCAGATGGCGAGCGCGGGCACGATGATCGTGCCGCCGCCGATTCCGAACAGGCCCGAGAGCAGACCGCCCGCGACCCCGACGAGGATCAGCGGGAACACGGCGGGCGCGCGCCCGGGCACCGCGGCGGCAGTCACTGCGGGTCGAGCCCCAGATCCGCGAGGCCGATCGCGTAGCGGTACTCGTAGCCGGCCGCTTCGATGCGCTCCTTGGCGGGCGCCTGGCGGTCGACCACGACGGCGACGGCCGCGATCTCGGCGCCGACCTTCTCGAGCGCCTCGATGGCCTGCAGCGGTGAGCCGCCGGTCGTCGAGGTGTCTTCGACGACGATCACGCGCTTCCCGGCGAGGTCGGGGCCCTCGACCTGGCGGCCGCGGCCGTGATCCTTCGGCTCCTTGCGCACGACGAACGAGTCGTACACCTCGCCGCGGGCGACGCCCTGGTGCATGATCGCCGAGGCGATCGGGTCGGCGCCCATCGTGAGGCCGCCGACGGCGACCACGCCGTCGACGTCGCCGATGAGGTCGAGCATCACCTGACCGATGAGCGGGGCCGCGCGGTGGTCGAGCGAGAGCTTGCGCAGGTCGATGTAGTACGTCGCCTTCTTGCCGCTGGTGAGGGTGAAGTCGCCGTGGAACACGGCCTCCGAGGTGATGAGGTCGATGAGCTGTTCGCGTGCCGAAGTCATGTCACCGATTCTAGATGACGGGGTGCGCCGGCCGACTCACCGCTGGGCCGGCCGCCCGGTTTCGCCGACGAAGCGATCGCGCCCGGCGAGGGTGCCGAAGACCAGCATTCCGCAGGCGTTCGCAAGAACGAGCACGAGCCCCGGCTTCCAGGATCCTGTCGCGTCGTGCATCGCGCCGACGGCCACCGGCCCCGCCGCCGCGAGCAGGTAGCCGATCGACTGCGCCAGGCCCGACAGCGACGCCGCCTGATGATGGTCGCGGGTGCGCAGGCCGAACAGAGACAGCGCCGTCGTGATGGCGATCCCGCCCGACAGCCCGATCAATGCCACCCACAGCAGGGCGAGCTGCGGCATCAGCAGCACGCCGGCGAGGCCGATGATCGGCAGGATCGCGGCGGCGGCCGCGATCGCGCTCTGACTGGGCAGCCGGTGCAGCAGGGCGGCCGCGCTGAGGCTGCCGATGATGCCGCAGCACTGGAAGGCGAACTGGTGCCATCCCGCCGCGACGGAGCTGTACCCGAGGTCGCGTTCGATCGTCGGCCACCAGGTGATCACCGTGTAGTAGATCGTGGATTGCAGGCCGAGGAAGAGCGTCACCTGCCAGGCGAGGGCCGAGCGCCACATCGGTGGCCCCGTGCGCGGGGCTGGCGCCGCTGCGGCTGGAGAGCCAGTGGGTACGCGCACTCGTCGCCTCAGGGTCGGCAGGAACACGGCGAAGCCGATGAGCCCGAGACCGGCCCAGACTCCGAGTGAGAGCCGCCAGCCGAACTGGCTTGCACCGGCGATGGGCACGGCGAGCCCTGCAGCCACCGCTGCGAGCGTGCTCTGGGCGGCCGAATAGACGCCCGTCATGAGCCCGACCCGATGCGGGTACTCCCGTTTCACGAGCGCAGGGATGAGTACGTTCAGCGTCGCGACAGCTGCGCCCAGCAACGCGGTGCCTCCCCAGATGGCACCCGGGATGGGCACCGAGCGCAGCACGATCGCGCCGGTGAGCACGAGCAGCGCGCCGCCGAGCGTCCATTCGAGGCCGATCCGCCTGGCGAGCAGCGGCGCGAGCGGCGAGAAGATCGCGAAGCCGACGACCGGGAGGCTGATGAGGAAGGAGGCCGCGCTGCCGGAGATGCCGAGGTCGTGCTGGATATCGCCGAGCACGGGGCCGACCGAGGTGATGCCGGCACGGAGGTTCATGGCGAGCAGCAGCACTCCGGCGAGCGCGAATCCCATGCGCAGCGGTGCATCACCGCCCGAGGGAGCGGGTCGGGCTGCGGAAGTCATGAGTGCCAGCGTATCGCGTGTCAGCGCGGGCCCGCGCACCGGTAGCGTGGAGCGCGGGAAGGGGATCGCATGGACCAGGGCATCGGCGGCGGCTCGGAGGACGGCATCGCTCGGCTCGCAGCGCTCTTCGAGGCGGGCCCGGTAGCCGTGCTCACGGGGGCGGGCGTCTCGACCGACTCGGGCATCCCCGACTACCGCGGCGCGGGCACGCCGCCGCGCACCCCGATGAGCATCGCCCAGTTCATGGACGACGAGCAGTACCGCCGCCGGTTCTGGGCGGGTGCCAGGGTCGGGTCTCTGGCGACCGCGCACGTCGCCCCGAACGCCGGGCATACCGCGCTCGCCCATCTCGAGGCGGCGGGCCGCATCGAGGGCGTCATCACGCAGAACGTCGACGATCTGCACCGCCGCGCGGGCTCGCGCACGGTCGTCGAGCTGCACGGCAACGGGGCGACGATCCGCTGCACCGCGTGCGACCGCCGCTGGGGCCGCGCCGAGGTGCTCGCGTGGTTCGACGCGCTGAACCCGGGGTTCGCCGAGCGGCATGCGGGCGCCGAGATCGCGCCCGACGGCGACGCGCTCGTCGCAGAGGTCGCGGGCGTCGCGGTGCCGTCGTGCCCCGTGTGCGGCGGCGTGCTGCGCCCCGACGTCGTCTACTTCGGCGAGCTCGTGCCGCGGCCCGTCTTCGCGAGCGCCGAGGCCCTGGTCGACGGCGCGCACGCGCTGCTGCTCGCGGGCACCTCGCTCGCAGTGAACACCGGCATCCGGCTCGTGAACCGGGCCGAACGACGAGGGATCCCTCTCGCCGTCATCAATCGCGGGCCGACGGCGGTCGACGCGCGGGCCGCCCTCGCCGTGCGCATCGACGGCGGCGCGAGCGAGACGCTGACTGCGCTCGCGAGCGCCCTGGGCTGAGCCGCCGGGCCGCCCGGCTCAGCCGATGTGGCCCGTGAGCGCCATCACGCCGAGCGCGGTCGTCGCGACGAGCACCGAGAGGATGCCGCCGAGCAGCAGCGGCCGGAAGCCGGCCGTACGAATGGCGCGCAGGTCGGTCGAGAGACCGATGCCGGCGAGCGCCGTCGCGACGAGGAAGACGCTCACCCGGGTCGCGGCGTCGACGACGGGTTCGGAGAGGACGCCGGTCGAGCCGACGCAGGCGACGAGCACGAAGCCGAGGAGGAACCACGGTACGAGCTTCAGGATGCGGCGGGCGCTCCAGGCCTCGCCGGAGCCCGTGCCCTCGCCCGAGCGCCGCGCCTCGAGCACCGCGAGCGTCACCGTGATCGGGATGATCATGAGCGTGCGCACGAGCTTCACGACGACCGCGAAGCCGAGGGCCGAGGCGCTGAACACGCTCGCCGCGGCGACGACCGAGCTGGTGTCGTTGACGGCGGTGCCGGCGAAGAGCCCGAAGGCGTGCGGCGTCATACCGAGCGCATGGCCGACGGCCGGGAAGACGATGACCGCGATGATATTGAAGAGGAACACGGTCGAGATCGCGTACGAGATGTCGGAGCTGCGGGCCTTGATGACGGGGGCGGTCGCCGCGATCGCCGACGCGCCGCAGATGCCGGTGCCGACGCCGATGAGGGTGCGGATATCGCGGTCGACGCCGAGCGCCCGGCCGATGAGCCAGGCGGCGAGCAGGCAGACCGCGAGCGTGCTCAGCATGACCGGCAGCGATTCGGCGCCGACCTCGACGATGCTCGCGAGCGAGAGCTGCGCGCCGAGCAGCACGACCGCGAGCTGCAGCACGAACTTGCCCGAGTAGGCGACGCCCGGGGCGAAGCGGCCCGCGGGCCGGCGCACCACCGCGATGAGCACGCCGATGACGACGGCAGGGATCGCCGACCCCACGACCGGCGCCGCTGCGCCGATGGCGGTCGCGACGGCCGCGATGGCCGCGCAGAGCAGGAATCCGGGCCAGACCTCGGCCCCGCGCTGCAGGAGTCGTGCGGGCAGGGTGACGGCGGGGGCGAATTGCATGCCTTCAGTCTGCTGCACGGCGCGGGCGCCCGATACCGGGTATGCGCTTGGAGGGTACAAGCAGAGGTTGTATCGTGGGTTCGTGCCCAGCCCCTCCCTCGCCGAACTCCGCGTGCTCGAGTGCGCCGTGCGCACGGGCAGCCTCTCGGCGGCCGCCCGCGACCTCGGTCTCAGCCAGCAGGCGGTGTCGGCCCGACTGCGCGGTCTCGAACGCCTCATCGGTCTCGAACTCGTGCACCGCTCCCCCGCCGGCGTCGCCCCGACCGCCGCCGGCGACGCCGTGCTCGCCGGGGCGCACGAAGTGCTCGCCGCGGCCGCGCGCCTCGACGCCGCTATCGCCGAGCTGCGCGGCGAGAGCGGCGCCGCAGCCCTCAGGGTCGCCGCGAGCCAGACGATCGCCGCGCACCTGCTGCCCGACTGGATCGTGGAGCTGCGCGGCGCCCGTCTGGGCGCGGGCCGCACGACCGTGCAGGTCGAGCTGCGCACCGCGAACAGCGAGCAGGTCATCGCGCTCGTGCGGGGCGGCGACGCCGACCTCGGTTTCATCGAGCAGCCGGAGGCCCCGCGCGGTCTCGCTCACGCCATCGTGCGGCACGATCGCATGGTCGTCGCGGTGGCACCGCAGCACGAGTGGGCGGGGCGCGCGATGATCCCCGTCGACGAGCTCGCCCGGGCCCCGCTCGTCACCCGCGAGGCCGGCAGCGGCACCCGCGCGGCGTTCGAGCGCGCCGTGCGAGAACGACTCGGCGCCGAGGCCGCCCCGCCCCTCATGTCGCTCGCGACCGAGGCGGCCGTGCGCTCGGCGGTCGCACGCGGCGTCGCACCGGCCGTGCTCAGCGAGCTCACCGTGCTCGACGACGCCCGGTTGGGGCGCATCGTCGCCGTGCCCATCGGGCCCGCCGCCGTGCGCCGACCCCTCGTGGCGATCTGGCGCGGCGATGCGCGCGACCTCATCGGGGCGCGCAGGCAGCTCGTCGAGGTCGCGGCAGCGCACGGGCGCGACGCCTGAACGCTATTCTCCGCGCGAGATGCGCGTCATCTCCTCGCGCGATACGACCTTGATGCGCTCGCGGCCGGCCTCGTCGCCGAGGCCGAGCTCGTGCTCGTCGAGGCGATGCCAGCCCTCGATCGTCGTGTAGGGCACCTCGCGCGCGTGCAGCAGCTCGGGAACGGCCGACGGCTCGGGGGCGGTCGGCTGCCACCAGTCGGCGCGATCGGCGATGATCTGCTCGAGCGTCTCCATCGCATCCGACTTCGTGTGGCCGATGAGGCCGATGGGGCCGCGCTTGATCCACCCGGTCGCGAAGACGCCGGCGATCGGTTCGCCCTCGAGGTCGACGACCCGGCCGCGATCGTTCGGGATGACGCCCCGGTTCTCGTCGAACGGGATCTCGTCGAGCGGCGACCCGAAGTAGCCGACGGCGCGGTAGAGGGCCTGCATCGGCACGACCTCGAACTCGCCCGTGTCGACGATGCCGCCGCCCCCGTCGGGCGCGGTTCGCTCGATCTTGAGCCCCGCGACACGGCCGTTCTCGGTCACGACCTCGACGGGCTTCGACCAGAAGTGCAGGTGCAGGCGGCGGCTCGCGGGCGCGACCTCGCCGGCCTCCCGCTGCCGCTGCTCGGCGCGCCACTTGTCCATGATGCGGGTCATGACGAGCACCTGCTTGCTCTTCGCGAGCGTCTCGTCGGCGTAGGAGTCGTCGACGTCGAAGTCGCGTTCGTCGACGACCATGTCGACATCGCGCACCTCGCCGAGCTCGCGCAGCTCGAGCGGCGTGAACTTGACGTACTTCGGGCCGCGGCGGCCGAAGAGGTGCAGCTCTTCGATCGGGTTCGCCTTCAGCCCCTGGTAGACGTTGTCGGGAATCTCCGTGGGCAGCAGGTCGTCGGCGTGCTTGATGAGCATGCGCGAGACATCGAGGGCGACGTTGCCGTTGCCGATGACGCCGACCGACGCGGCCTCGAGCGGCCAGGTGCGGGGCACGTCGGGGTGGCCGTCGAACCAGCTCACGAAGTCGGCGGCGCCGTACGACGATGCGGCGTCGATGCCCGGCACCTCGAGCGCGGCATCGCGGATCGCGCCCGTCGAGAACACGACCGCGTGGTAGTGCCGCTTGAGGTCGGCGAGCGTGATGTCGACGCCGTAGCGCACGTTGCCGTAGTAGTTGACCGTGCCGCTGTCGAGCACCTGGCGCAGGGCGGTGATGATGCCCTTGATGCGCGGGTGGTCGGGCGAGACGCCGTAGCGCACCAGGCCGTAGGGGGCGGGCAGCTGCTCGAACAGGTCGATCTCGACGTCGAAGTCGCGTTCGGCCTTCAGCAGCAGGTCAGCGGTGTAGATGCCGGCCGGGCCGGCCCCGACGATCGCGAGTCTCATCTTGCTCATCTTGTGCACTGCGCCGAGGCGCGGTTCAGCCTTCCCGGTTCACGATGGAGTCGGCCATGCGCTCGAGGGCGCGCTTCACCGACGATTTCGGCAGCGGCGCGAGCGCCGCCTTCGCGTCTTCGGCCCAGCGGCGGGCCGTCGCCTCGGTCTCGCGCGTCACCTCGTGGGCGCGCAGCTCTTCGACCTCGGGGTCGAGCAGGCCCGCGTCGGCGCCCTGCCCGATCGCCGCGACGCCCTCGTCGATGCGTCGCAGCAGATCGGAAGCGGCGGCGTCGCCTGCTGCTGCGCGCTCGCGCAGCAGCAGCAGCGGCAGCGTCGCGACGCCGGCCCGCAGGTCGGTGCCCGCCTTCTTACCGGTCTGCTCCTTCTTCGGCGACAGATCGATGACGTCGTCGACGAGCTGGAAGGCGACGCCGATGCGCTCGCCGTACTCGGTGACCGGGTCGGCGTACGCCCCGGGCGCACCGCTGAACATGATGCCCATGCGGGCGGCCGTCGCGATGAGGGCGCCCGTCTTGTCGGCGAGCACCTGGATGTAGTGCGCGATCGGCTCGTCGTCGGGGCCGGGGCCTACGGTCTCGTGCAGCTGGCCGAGGCAGAGGCGTTCGAAGGTGCGCGCCTGCAGCAGGATGGCCTCCTCGCCCATGCCCGAGACGAGGCTCGAGGCGCGAGCGAACAGCAGATCGCCGGCGAGGATCGCGACCGAGTTCGACCACACGGTCTGCGCGGCGGGCACCCCGCGGCGCAGGTTCGCGTCGTCCATGACGTCGTCGTGGTAGAGCGAGGCGAGGTGGGTGAGCTCGATCGCCTGCGCGGCACGGCGCACGCGATCGTTCGGGCCGTCGCCGAGCGAGCTGGCGAGCAGCGTCAGCACGGGCCTGATGCGCTTGCCGCCGGCCTCCATGAGGTAGCGGGCAGGGGCGTCGGCGACGGGCGAGGCGAACTCGAGCTGCTGCGCGAGAGCCTGCTCGATGATCTCGAGCTGCTCCTGGATCGCCTTCGCCTGACGGCGCTCCTGCGCGCCCTGGAACAGGCGCATCGGCAGCGCCTGGGTCGCCGTGTCTTCGGCTAGGGGACGACTCACTGCGTGTCTCCGGTCTTCGGGGTCTCGGTCTTCGGGCCCTCGGGCACGAAGCCGCGGTGCAGCGCGACGATGCCGAAGGTGAGGTTGCGGTAGGCGACGCGTTCGAACCCGACCTCGCGCATCCACTCCGCGAGCTCCTCCTGCGCCGGCCACTGCTCGATCGACTCGTTCAGGTACTCGTACGCCTCGGCCGCCTTGCGGTTGATGAGGCCGGCGACGCGCGGCAGCACGTAGCGGCCGTACAGCTGGTACGGCACGCGCACGAACGGCAGCGGGGGCGTCGAGAACTCGTTGATGACGACGCGACCGCCGGGGCGCACGACGCGCAGCATCTCGGCGAGCGCCTTGCGGGGGTCGGCGATGTTGCGCAGGCCGTACGAGATGGTGGCGGCGTCGAACTCGTCGTCGCGGAACGGCAGATCCATCGCGTCGGCCTGCACGAACTCGACGCGGTCGTTGCCGGCCTGGCGCTTGCGCCCCTCGGCGAGCATGCCCTCCGAGAAGTCGGCGGCGACGACGTGGGCGCCCTGCGCGGCGAGCGCGGCGGAGGAGGTGCCGGTGCCGGCGGCGATGTCGAGCACGCGCATACCGGGCCGCGGGTCGACGGCGCGCGTGGTGGCGATCCGCCACAGGCGGTCGTTGCCGACCGTGAGCACGTCGTTGATGAGGTCGTAGCTCGGGGAGACCTCGTCGAACATCGCGGAGACGTCGGTCGCGCGCTTGGTGGAGGTGTCGGGTCGGATCACCGTTCCATCGTAGCCGTCCTGCGCTCCGCTCGTCCTGGGCCTTGCTGAGCGCGCGGTGCGAGGCGGCCGCTGCCGCATGCAGAGCGCCTCGACCTGACCCCGGCCCGGGCACCCACCGGGCTCTCGAATGCGACCGGGTAGATTGGAGCGGGTGATGAGCACCCCAGCGGCCCCGCGCCTTCGCGCGGTCACGCGCCCCCTTGCGGCGACCCCCGATCTCGTCGCATTCGCCGACCCCGCGCAGCCGCTCCTGTGGCTGCGCGACGACCGCGGCTGCGTCGGCGTCGGCGAGGTGCTGCGGCTCGAGTTCTCGGGCCCCGACCGCTTCGAGCGGGCGGCGGAGCACTGGCGCAGAGTCGCGGCGCTCGCCGAGATCGACGACGCGGTGCGGCTGCCCGGCACGGGCCTCGTCGCGCTCGGCACCTTCGCGTTCGACGATGCGAGCGGGGCGAAGAGCGTGCTCGTCGTGCCGCGGCTGCTCATCGCGCGGCACCGCGGCGCCGCGTGGGTCACCGAGATCTCGGCGCTCGGCGAGGACGATGCTCTCGGCGAGCGCGATAGCGATCTTCTCGACAGGGATCCCGCAGCGCGCCTGCCCGGGGCCTCCCCCGCGGGCCCCTGGCCCGGCACGGGCTTCGCCCCCGCCCCGCACACCCTGGACGCCTATCTCGGCGGCGTGCGCGAGGCGACGGCGCGGGTGGGGCGCGGCGCGCTCGAGAAGATCGTGCTCGCCCGGCAGGTGCGCGGCACGGTCGCTGCGGGCGCCGACCTGCGCGTGCCGCTCGGCCGCCTCGCCGAGCGCTACCTCGACTGCTGGACCTTCGCGGTCGACGGGCTCGTCGGCGCGAGCCCCGAGACGCTCATCCGGTCGACGAGCGGTGCCGTCTCGGCCCGCGTGCTCGCGGGCACCCGCGGCCGCCACGCCGAGAACGACGCGCGCGACGCCCGGGCCCGCGACGAGCTGCTCACGAGCGCGAAAGAGCAGCACGAGCACGCGTTCGCGGTGCAGAGCGTCGTGACCGCGCTGTCGCCCCATGTGCGCGAGCTGCGCACGAGCGACGAACCGTTCGCGCTGAAGCTGCCGAACGTGTGGCATCTCGCGACCGATCTCGGCGCCGCCCTCGGCGAGGAGAGCTCGGCGCTCGAGCTGGTGGGCGCGCTGCACCCGACGGCGGCGGTCGCCGGCACCCCGACGGCCGATGCGGTCGCGATGATCGCGGAGCTCGAACCGTTCGATCGCGAGCGCTATTCGGGCGCGGTCGGGTGGATCGACGCGGCGGGCGATGGCGAGTGGGTGATCGCGCTGCGCTGCGCCCAGATCGGCGCGGCCGACCCCGAGACCGGCGACCGGCCCGTCGTCGCGAGCGCCGGCGGCGGCATCGTTGAGGGCTCCGACCCCGCGCACGAGCTCGGCGAGACCGTGTCGAAGCTGCGCCCCATCACCGAGGCGTTCGCCGAGTAGCGCACCGCCCCGGCGCCCCGGCGCCCTACGGCCAGAGCATCCCCGCGGACTCCACGACGCGCGCCCGTTCGGCCGCGATGTCGAAAGCGGCGGGAGGCCAGCCGGGCTGCATGCTCTCGAGCGCCTCGATCACGATGCGCTGCACTGCGACGCGAGCGTAGCGCTTCGAGTTCGCCGGGATGACGTACCAGGGCGCGTGCGGGGCATCGGTGCGCTCGATCGCGATCTGGAACGACTCCATGTACTGCGGCCAGAGCAGGCGTTCGTCGACGTCGCCCGGGTTGTACTTCCAGTGCTTCTCGGGGTCGTCGAGGCGGGCGAGCAGGCGCTCGGCCTGCTCCTCCGGCGAGATGTGCAGCATGATCTTCACGATGCGCACGCCGTCGTCGGCGATGCGCTTCTCGAAATCGGCGATCGCGCCGTAGCGGCGCTCGATCTCCTCGGGCGGAGCGAACTCGCGCACGCGCTGGATCAGCACGTCCTCGTAGTGCGATCGGTCAAAGACGCCGATCACGCCCGGGCCGGGAACGCGCGGTTCGATGCGCCACAGGAAGTCGTGCGCCCGTTCCTCAGCGGTCGGCGCTTTGAACGCCGAGACCGAGAGTCCGTACGGGTCGGCCTGCGAGAAGACGTGGTTGACGATGCCGCCTTTGCCTGCGGCGTCCATGGCCTGCAGCACGACGAGCAGCCGCCCTTCGGCGCCCTCCCGGCTCTGGGCGAACAGCTTCTCCTGCAGCAGCCGCAGTTCTTCGGCCGCCCGCGCGAGCTCCTGCTCGGCCTCCGACTTCCCGCCATCCGTGCCCGGGTGCGCGTCGGGGTCGACATCGCTCAGGCGGAACCCCTCCCCCGCACGGAGCAGGCCGGTGACATCCGCGTTCCAGAACTCGCGCGCCATGCGCCCTCCTCAGCTCGTGTGCTCCTACTGTAGGGCAGGCGCCGTCGCGCTTCGCTCCACAGCCGCAGCCCGTACCGCAGGGAGTGCTGCGCGGTAGTTCTCGAGAAACACCCGATAGCCGCGCACGGCTTCGGGTTCGGGGACCCGAGTCTCGCATGCGCTCTGCGAGAAGACATGCTCGCGGAGGTAGCTGCCGAGCTCGATCGCTTCCGCATGCTCGAGGTAGGCGGCGAGCACCGCAATTCCCCATGCGCCGCCCTCGGCCGCAGTCTCTCCCACCGTCACCGGCGTATCGAGCGCCGCTGCGAGGAAACGTTGGGCGACCTCGGCCGTACGGAAGATCCCCCCGTGAGCCAGCAGCCGGTCGATCGCGACGCCCTCGCCATCGAGCGCCTCCATGCCGATCGCCAGAGCTCCGAACGCGCCGTACAGCTGCGACCGCATGAAGTTCGCGAGCGTGAATTCGCTATCGGGCGAACGGACCACGAGAGGGCGGCCGTCTGAGATCTCCACGACCGGTTCACCGGCGAGGAAATTGTACGCGACGACGCCCCCGGCATCGGGAGCGCCCCGCAAGGCTTCATCGAAGAGGACCTGGAATATGCGGTCGCCGTTGACCTGCGTCCCGAGCGCTTCTGCGAACCGGGCGAACATCGCGCCCCAGGCGCCGATCTCATTCGCGCCGTTGTTGCAATGCACCATCGCTACCGGATCGCCGGCCGGGGTGGCGACGACGTCGATCTCCATATGCACTTGTTCGAGCGGCCGCTCGAGCACCACCATTGCAAAGATACTGGTGCCCGCGCTCACATTCCCCGTACGCGGGCTCACGGCGCCGGTCGCCACCATTCCCGTGCCGGCGTCGCCCTCGGGCGGGCACAGCGGGATGCCCGATTCCAGGCGTCCGCTCGGATCGAGAAGTGCTGCTCCGGCACGAGTCAGGGCACCGGCGGCACGGCCAGCAGGAAGCACCTCGGGGAGCACACCGCTCACCGGCCTCCCGAGCGCGCCACCAGCCAGCGAATCGAACTTCCCGAGCTTCTCCATGTCGAAGGCGTCCCCGCTCACCGCGAGGGAGAACATGCCGGAGGCATCGCCGACTCCGAGCACGCGCCTGCCAGTCAGTTTCCAATGCACATAGCCGGCCAACGTCGTCAAATGGTCGATGCTCGAGACATGCGGTTCTTCATCGAGGATCGCCTGCAGCAGATGCGCGCTCGACCATCGCAGCGGAACGTTCTCGCCGAACGCTGCCGTCAACCTCTGCGCTGCCGGCCCCGTATTGGTGTTGCGCCAGGTGCGGAACGGCACGAGAAGCTCGCCTGCCGTATCGAACGCCAGGTAGCCGTGCATCATCGCCGAGACCCCGATCGCCCGATAGCGCGCAGGCATAGTCCCCTCGCTTCGTGCCACGTTCTCGATCAGACTCGCGTATGCGCTCCGCAGTCCGGCCCAGATCTCGTCGACCCCGTAGCTCCAGTGGCCGTCGACGAGTCGGCTCTCCCAGACATGGCTACCGGTCGCGAGCACTCGCGCGTCGGAGGGATCGATGAGGCAGGCCTTGATACGAGTGGAGCCGAGCTCGATGCCGAGAACCGTCCCTCCGTCCGAGATGAGACTCATCGTCGCTCGTCTCCGTCCTGCCCGTACACGTTTTGATACCGGGCGTAGAGTGCATCGATACGGTCCTGGGGAATCGGGATTGGCTCCCCGGCCTCGCGGGCGTAATGCACGGTACGGGCGACATCCTCGACCATGACGGCGGCCTTCACCGCATCCTTCGCCGAGACGCCGATGGTGAACGGGCCGTGATTCTGCATGAGTACCGCCCGGGAGCGATGCCCGCGGAGCGTCTCCACGATGCCCTGACCGATCGAATCGTCACCGATCACCGCGAATGGGCCGACCGGAATCGGGCCGCCGAATTCATCGGCCATGGCGGTGATCACGCACGGGATCTCCTCGCCTCTCGCGGCCCAGGCGGTGGCGAATGCGGAGTGCGTGTGCACGACCCCGCCGACGTCGGGCATATGCCGGTAGACGTAGGCATGCGCGACAGTATCGCTGGAGGGGCTTCGTTCGCTCCCCTGCGTTCCCGGAACCGGCCGACCTTCAAGGTCGCACACGATCATGTTCTCGGGCGCCAGATCCTCGTAGGCGATGCCCGACGGCTTGATCACGAACAGCTCGGTTCCGGGCACGCGACCAGATACGTTCCCGCCCGTCCATACGACTAGGCCGTATTTCACGAGCTCCGCGTGCAGCTCGGCAACCTCGCCCCGTACTCGGGCGATCGCGGCTTCCGGGTTCTCTGCGTTCAATCGTCGGCTCCTCGCTCAGACGCCATGCGGCGCGATCAGCAGATGCACGCCATCGGAATCGACGCTGTCGACACGGACGTCGGTCAACGCAGAGACGATGTGGTCGGCGTGGGCGCGGAGCGAAGAGATATCCTCGGTCCCGATGATCCCGATCGCGAGACACCCCGCTCCCCGCGCCGAACGCAGGCCTACGGCTGTGTCCTCGAAGGCGATCACCGTCGTGCCCTCCCGCAGCAGATATCCGATGCGTTCCCGGCCGAGGGCAAACGGTTCGGGGTCGGGCTTCCCGCGGCTCACGTCTTCACCGTTGACGAACACGGGCGGTACGCCGAAGCCGGCGTTCGCGAGCCTGCTGAGCGCGACGGATCTGACCGCCGAGGTGACGACGCCCCACCGATCGGCGGGCAGCGACGAGATCAGTTCGAGCGCGCCCGGAGTGGGCGAACATGGCAGCGAAGGATCCGATTCGAGCTCTTCGATGCGTCGGAGAGCCTCCTCGACATAACCGTCCTCCAGCACTGACGCCGCGATCGAAGCAGCAGTGCGACCGTGGTACCGGGCGAGGTCGGGCGCCTCGACCCCGAATTCGCGCGCCCAGGCCGACCAGGTGCGCTCAACGGCCTCGACCGAGTCCGCGATCGTGCCGTCCATGTCGAACAGGAGGGCATCGGCTCGCAGCGCGATCGTCGGCCGCGCCGATGCTCCCGGGCCGTCCGGCTTCCTCTGCGTCAACGAGCGGCCTTGATCGAGGGGAGGATGACCGTCTTGATGGCAAGAGGGTCGGTCTTCGCCTTCATCAGCGCGCCTTCGACATCATCGAGCCCGTACTGCCCAGTGATGATCGGCGAAGCGTCGACGCGGCCGGAGGCGATGAGGTCGATGGCCGTCGCCCAGGTGTTCACGTACCTGAAGGTGCCGGTCAGCGTGATCTCGCGATGCTGCAGCATGGCGATCGGGATATCGAGGCTGTCGGACCCCATACCGACGAGGCACGCCATGCCACCGCGCTTGATCGCGGGGAACGCGGCCTGGATCGCCCTGCCGTTGCCCGAGGCGTCGATGTACACGTCGAAGTGCTCGTCGTAGCCCACGAGCCCCCCGTTCAACGGATCGATGGTCTTCGTCGCGCCGTGTTCGAGCACGAACTGCCGCCGATGCTCGAGCGGGTCGCTGACGACGAGCTCAGTCGCCCCGAAGGATCGCGCCACCTGTGCCGTCAGAATACCGATCGGTCCGGCCCCTGAGATGAGCACCCTCGCTCCGGGGAACACTCCGGCTCGACGGCAGGCGTGCAGAGCGACCGAAACAGGTTCGACGAGCGCGGCCTCCTCAGCAGTCATGCCCTCGGGCACCGGGAATGCGAAATCGGCCTCGATGGTCACGTACTCCGAGAACGAACCGTCGACTGGCCAAGCGCCGTAGAACCGCATATCGCGGCACAGATGGTACTGAGCGCTCTTGCAGAGCTCGCAGACGCGGCACGGCCGTTGCGGTTCGATCGCGACGAGTTCGCCGATGCGGCCCTCGTCGACGTCGGCGCCGACCGCGACGATGGTGCCCGAGGTCTCGTGCCCGAGGACGACGGGGCTCTGCACGACGATATCGCCTACCGCGCCCGATTCGTAGAAGTGGGTGTCCGAACCGCAGACGCCGATGACGTCGACACGGATGAGCACTTCGTTCGCCGCGGGAGTCGGCACCGGCCGCTGCTGCAGCTCGATGCGGTGCGGTTCGATCAGGACGCTGGTGTCCATGGTGTCGGGAATCTGCATGGCGTTCCTTTCAGTGGTATCGAGCAGGAGCGGTTGGGCGTCCGGGCCACGGCCCGGACGCCCAACCGAAGAACGTTAGAAGACGCTGTTCTCGTCGTAGAACTCTGCCACGTTCTCGCAGTTGATGCCCGCGGCCTCGGTGTACTCCAGGGGCTCGAAGTCATCGGCCGACGCCTTGCCAGTACCGATCTCGAGACCGATCTCCACCGCACGGTTGACGGCGAGACTCGGCGAGTTCAAGCCCGTCGAGATGTAACGGCCATCGCACCCTCCGTCCTGGATCAGCTTCAGCGCTTCCTTCTGACCATCGGATGCCGCGGCGACGAGAGTCGTCGTGTTGCCCTGGTCTTCGAGGACGGTCAGGCCGCCGAGGGCCATCGAGTCGTTCAGTCCGAGCAGCAGGTCGAGGTCGGGGTTCGCCGCGAGGATCGACTCGGTCGCCGGCACCGCCTGATCCTGCGCCCAGCCCGCGGGGGCCTCCGCGACGATGTCGTACTTCACGCCGGCTTCCTCGAGGCCCTTGAGGAAGCCTCCCTGCCGCTGCGGCCCGACGATGTCGTCCTCGGGCGGACCGGTCAGCACGCCGACGGTGATGTCGGCGCCTTCGCCGACGCGTTCGCCGGTGAGAGCTCCCGACAGGCGACCGATCTCCTCGTTCGCTGACTGCACAGTGGTCACGCCGACATCCGGCACTCCGTAATCGACGAAGATGATCGGCACATCGTTCGCGAGCTGCTCGAGCTGATCGCGCTGCGTGTCCTGGCTGGTCGCGTTGATGAGCAGCACGTCGACGCCCTGGGTCACCATGGTGTTGGCCTGATCGAGCTGCTTCACCGCGTCACCGCCCGCATCCTGCACCAGCAGTTCGAAACCCTGCTCGGCCGCCAGGTCCTCGGCTTCCTTCTGCATCGCCGCGAAGTACGGTGCATCCAGCTGACGGATCAGGAAACCGACTTTCAGGTCTTCGACATTGCGCGCCTCGCCGGTGGCATCGTTGCCGCCGCCTTCAGTGCTGCCGCAGGCAGCGAGCCCGAACATCGCCAGGCCGGCCGCTGCGACACCTGCCGCGAGCCGTGTGAGTTTCTTCATGAGTGTTCCTCTCTTGGATGGGTGTTGAACGTCAGTTCTTCGAGAACTTCTTGCTGACGGAGATGGTGGTGAAGACGATCGCGAACAGGATCAACGCGCCGCGGAACGCATCCTGCAGATATGCGGAGACGTTGAGCAGCACGAGCAGGTTGGCGATCACGCCGAGGATCAGCGTGCCGAAGAGGGCCCCCGAGAGGCGTCCCTTGCCACCGGCCAGGCTCGCGCCGCCGATCACGACGGCCGCGATGGCGTCGAGCTCGTACAGGCTGCCGGCGGTCGGAGTCGCGGCGCCGATGCGAGCCGTCAGCAGGAAGCCGGCGAGGCCGACGAGAATGCCAGCGAAGATGTACACCGTGATCAGGGTGCGCCGCACCGGAACACCCGACGCGTACGCGGCATGCTTATTGCTGCCGATCGCGTAGATGCGCCGGCCGAAGACCGTGCGCGTCGTCACGAACCAGATGAGCGCCGCAAGCCCCAGCCAGATGAGGCCGAGCACAGGAATTCCGGCGACGGTCGTCGTCGCGATCGCGCGGAAGTCCTCAGCGGCGGGCTTGACCGGAACACCCTCGGTGTAGGCGTAGACGAGGCCTCGGGCGAGCGCCATGATACCCAGGGTCACGATGAACGGTTCGAGCCCCCGGAACGCGACGAGGTATCCCGTCAGAATGCCGAAGAGCAGGCCGACGGCGATCGCGACCACGGCCGCAAGAAGTACGCTCTGGCCGTTCAGCAGGCCGGCGCAGAGGACACCCGCGAGCGCGAGCACCGAGCCGACGCTGATATCGATGCCGCCCGTGAGGATGATCAGGAACTGCGCCAACGACACGATGCCGATGACCGATACCTGCAGCAGTAGATTCGTCAGATTGCGGGTCGTGAAGAACGCATCGGTGGAGAAGGCGGCCACGATCAGGAGACCGATGAGGATGAACAGCGGGTACTGCTCCTTCAGCCATCCGAGGAACGGGGGCAAGGGCTTCTTATCAGAATCGACCGCGTTCACGGATACGGTCTCGGTGGTTGGTGGGGCGCTCATGCGGCTTTTCCTCCCAGTGAGGCGCGGATGACGTCATCCGCGGTGTCGGTATGGGGATGCATCTCTGCGACGATCTCGCCATCGCGCGCGATCAGGATCCTGTGGCAGAGAGCGGTCGCCTCTTCCGCTTCGCTCGATACGACGAGCACGGCTTTGCCGGCGTCGGCCAGGCGACGGATGATCTGATAGATGTTCATGCGGGCAGCGATGTCGATGCCTTTCGTCGGCTCGTCGAGGATGACGAACTCGGGCTCGGCCTCGAGCCATTTGGCCAGGCATACCTTCTGCTGATTGCCGCCCGAAAGGGTGCGCGTCAGTGTGCTGCCGGTGCCCTTCACCTGGTATTCGGTGATGAGCCGATCGACCTCGGCCCGCTCCTCCCGGAGCTTCAGCACTCCTCCCTTGGAGTACCGCCCGAGCGTCGAGATCGTCATGTTCTGCCCGTTGCTGAAATCGGGCAGGAACCCTTCTTTGCGGCGGTCCTCCGAGACGTAGACGACCCCGTCGTCGAGAGCGTGAAAGGGCGTTCTCGCATGTGTCTCGCGGCCACCGATCGTCACAGTGCCCGCGTACCTTTCCTGCTGCCCCGAGATCGCCCGCGCGATGGAGCTGCGTCCGCTCCCGACGAGTCCGTACATGCCGAGGATCTCGCCGGGTCTGATGGTGAAGGAGATGTCATGGGCCGACCCCGCAGCGAGTCCCTCGACGCGAACGAGCGGTTCGATTTCAGGCCCCGGAGCGTTCTCGGGAGGCTCGATCGCGGCGACGCGCTCGCCGACCATCATGGTCAGGATCTCGTCGTGATCGGTGCTCGCAGTCTCTCGGATTCCGACGAGGCGGCCGTTGCGCAGCACGGCGATGCGGTCGGCCATCGAGAAGACCTCCTGCATGCGGTGCGAGACGAAAATGATGCTCGTGCCTGCTGCCCGCTCGGCGGCGACGAGCTGCAGGACATCCTGGAAATGCTCCTCCGTCGTCGATGCCGTGGTCTCGTCGAGCAGGAGGATGCGGTGTGGCACGACCTGAGTACGCGACAAGGCGAGCATCTGCCGAAGCCCCGGGGGCAACGAGCTCGCCGACTGCTTCAGCGGTACGTCCGTGAGGCCCACGGCGTCTAGCGCCTTGCGTGCGCCGACGGCATCGGTCTTCACGCGTTTCCAGCCGCGCGACCCGCCCGAACCGCTGAGCTGCTTGAGCCACACGTTCTCCTGAACGGTGAAGGTGTCGATCACCAGAGGCTCCTGATGCATGAGCAAGATGCCCGCATCCTCGGCATCGGACGGAGAGGTGATCTCTCCCGCGTAGCCGGCGATGCGCACCCGCCCCTCGGTCGGCACGGTCTGACCGGCGAGCACCCCCGCAAGCGTGGACTTTCCTGCGCCGTTCGCCCCGCAGATCGCGAGCACCTCTCCGGGATAGCCGAATAGTGAGACTCCGGAGAGCGCTCGCACGCCGGGGAACACCATGCTGACGTCCTCGATCGAGAAGGCGATCTCGCGCCCGTTCTCGTCGAGCAATGCTTCGGTCGTCATTTCGTCTCCTCGCGTACTTGGGATTCGGAACTGGAGCGGCGGGCCGAGACCCTGGCGCGCAGCTGCGCCGCGCTCTCCTGCGCGTCGAGGTAGTCCTCGTATGCCAGTCCGAGCGCCGCGGCATCGGCGGGCCTCGGCTGGAGCATCTCGATCGGCGGGGCGAACTGGGCGGCCGATGCGGCGCCGGTCTCCAGACGATGGCCGATCAGCGCGCACGACCTGAGCGTCAGATTGTCATCGCGCACGACTGCGATCTCGCGGTCGACCGCATCGACGGTGAGCTGCAGCCAGAGCGGGTTGCGTGTAATGCCGCCGGAGACCGCGAACACCCCGGGCTCCGGGATACCGGCCTCGGTGAGGCCCGCGACCACGGCCTTCGAACCGAGGGCTACGGCTTCTGCGAGCGCCCGATAGAGTTCAGCCGGACCGGTTTGGAAGGAGAGCCCATGCACGCCGCCGCGCATCATCGCGTCCCTCCACGGTGTACGACCGCCCATGAAGGTGTCCAGGGCGATGATGCCGTGGGAGGCCGTCGGAATGCGATCGGCCTGTGCGAGCAGCGATGGTAGATCCGCGCGCTCGACACCGAACAGCCGCTCGGCCGCCCAGCTCAGCACGGAGCCCGTGGTCACCTGGCCGGCCTCGACGAGGTAACGGCCGGAATGCAACGCATCTGGATACGGCCCCCAGAAGCGGGAATCGAAGATCGTGTCCTCGATCTCCAGAGTGAGCGCGTTTGATGTGCCGGCGACCATCGAGTAGAGCGGACCATCGCTGCCCTGCTCGAGCTCGCCCAGTGACACGAGCGAGAGGTGCGCATCGATACCTCCGATGCCGACGACGGGACTCCCGGAGATGCCGAGCTCCCGGGCGATGGCAGGGTGGATCTCCGCGGCCGCAGCGCCTACCGGCAACACCGTCGACGGCAGCTTCTCCGAAAGTCCTGGGGCGCCGAGGTCTGCGTATAAATCAGTCGGGTAGTGATCGCCGACGAGATTCCATTTGCAGGCCGCCATCATGCGTGAAGCGAACGCCCGACCGGTGAGGCGCTCCACCAGATAGTCGTGGCACTCTCTCACTTTGGCCGTGCGGGCCCATACCTCGGGCCGGTTGCGCGCCATCCAGGCTGCCTTCGTCACCAGCCATTCCGCGCTGTTGCCGCCGCCGGCGAACGCTAGGTTCGGATGTTCAGTCCGCGCAGAAAGCGCCGCTTCGTCGGCAGCACGCTGATCCATCCAGAGGAGTGCGGGATGCACCGGCACCCCGGCCTCGTCGAGGAATGCGACCGAAGAGGAGGTGGTCGCTACGGCGATGGTGTCGACGGAGGCCGTCCCGGCGGCGGCGAGCGCACCGGTCACGGCTTCGACAGCCGCACTCCACCATTCCTCGGGATCCTGCTCCGCCCAAGCCGGGCGCGGGAACACCGTGCGGAGCGCCGACCGATGGGTACCGAGCGTGTCGCCCTGCTCGTCGAAGAGCGAGGCCCGCACGCTCTCCGTCCCAACATCGACGCCGAGATATCGCCCCACCATCCACCTCCTCGTGTATTCCGACGTGACCCCAAGCCCACCGTTCGCAGGGTGACGGGACCGCTTGATAACGTACCGGCGCAGATCGCACAAGCCAACTGTTTCGCAAACTTATGCTCATATGAGCATTGTTTCTGTTAAGAATCGCGCCAGTGAGGTCGCCGATTGAGACATATGCGAGCAAACGCGCGGCCTCGAAGAACAGTGCAACGCAGACGGCCCCGGATTTCGGACGCGGCATGAGCGCCCTGAATCCGGGGCCGAGAGTGGTCGCGCGTGCGCCTAGTCGGCCGACTGCCCTCTGCGCAGGCGATCGATCAGCACCGCGAGGAGAATCACGACGCCCATGATGATCTGCTGATAGAACGACTCGACGTTCATCAGAGTCATGCCGTTCGAGAGGACGGCGATGAAGAGCGCCCCGATGAAAGTGCCGACGAGCGAGCCCCGGCCTCCCATGAGCGAGGTACCGCCCAGCACGATCGCGGCGATCGCGTTGAGTTCGTAGCCCGAGCCGAGGTCGGGGACTGCGCTCTCCAGACGGGAGGCGAGGATCAGGCCCGCGATGCCGGCGGTCACGCCCGAGATGACATAGGTCAGCATGATCACTCGGCGGACGGGGATGCCCGAGAGGCGCGCAGCCTCCATATTGCCGCCGATCGCATAGACCTGGCGTCCGAATACCGTGCGGTTCAGGAGGAACCAGCCGCCGACGTAGACGGCCAGCATGATGAGTACGGCGTAGGGGATGCCGAGCAACGAGCTCTGACCGATCCAGGCGTAGTCGACTTGCGCAGGGATCAGCGTCGTTCCACCGGTGCCGACGTACACTACGCCGCGGAGGTAAGTGAGCGCCGCGAGTGTGACGATGAACGCCGGGAGCGCGAAGCGGGCAATGAAGACGCCGTTGATCGCGCCGATCACGGTACCTGCGGCGAGGGCGCAGACGATTGCGACGATCGCTGGCAGGCCCGCGTTCGCGCAGACGATCGCGACCATGGCGGTGACACCGAGCGCCGAGCCGACCGACAAGTCGATGCCCGCGGTGAGGATCACGAAGGTACCGCCCGCAGCGAGGATGGCGATCGCCGATACCTGGCGCATCACCTCGATGAGGTTGTTCGTGGTCATGAAGTAGGGTGCGATGAACGCCATGAGCACGACCAGCGCGACCAATGCGAGTCCGACACCGAGCTGCTCGTTCCGATCGAAGAACTCCCGAACGGTGCCCCGACCCCCGTTTCGCGAGGTCTTCACCGATGTGTCTACAGCGCTCATGCCGAAGCTTCCTTCCTGATGTTGTGAATTGGGCGCTGAGCCAACCCGAAGGCATGCTCCATAACCGTTTCCTCGGTCAGCCCCTCATTGGGGAGATCAGCGACGATGTCGCCCTGGCGCATGACGAGCACGCGGTCCGCGAGCCCCAGCACCTCCGGCAGCTCTGACGAGATGACGATCACCGCCGTCCCCTGCTGCGCCGCCGCCTCGATGATCTTGTAGATGTCGGCTTTCGCCCCGACGTCGACGCCCCGGGTCGGCTCATCGAGGATCAGCACTTTCGGATCCGTCTCGAGCCATTTGGAAAGCAGCACTTTCTGCTGGTTGCCGCCCGAAAGCTCGCGAACGCGCTGATCGAGGTTCGCGACCTTGATACCGAGCGACCTCTTCTGCTCCTCGGCGGTCGAGCGGACGGAATGCCGCTGGATGACCCCTCCGCGCGAGACCTTGCGGTACGACGCCATCACAATGTTGTCACTCACGCTCCGCCCCAGCACGAGGCCCTGCTCTTTGCGGCTCTCGGGCACCAGCGCGATGCCGTTCCGCATCGCGCCGATGGGAGACCTGGACGCGGCCGCACGATGTCCATCAACCGAGACAGTGCCCGTCGCGGCGCGGTCAGCACCGAAAATGAGACGGGCCATCTCCGAGCGGCCCGAGCCCACGAGACCGGCGACGCCGACGATCTCGCCGGCTCTGACATCGAATCCGACTGGGCCGATCCAATCGCCGTCTCCCAGATCCCGTACCGACAGCCGCACTTCGCCGAGCTGCGCGGAGCGATCGGGGAAGAGCGATTCGACCGCACGTCCGACCATTCTGGTCACGATCGTCTCTGGGGTGGCCTCGGCCTTGGGCATCGTCGCGACGAACTTTCCGTCGCGCAGCACCGTCACCACATCGGCAAGCTCCTCGATCTCGTCCATGCGGTGAGTGATGTACACGATCGCGCAACCGCGACCGCGCAGCTCGTCGATGATCTGGAACAGCTTGCGCACCTCACGCGTCGAGAGCGCGGCCGTCGGCTCGTCGAAGATCAGAACCTTCGGGTCGCCCGACACCGCCCGGGCGATCTCGACGAGCTGCTGCTTGCCGGTGCTCAGCTTCCCGGCCTGCGTCGAAGAAGAAAAGTCGACGCCGACTCGTTCGAGCTGCCGTTCGGCCGCCTCGCGGGTGCGCTTCAGGCTCAGGCCGCCGAAACGGCCGCGGTACTCGCGCCCCATCGCCAGATTGTCGGCGACGGAGAGGTTCGGGGCGATGAGCAGCTCCTGGTGCACGATCGCGATGCCGGCTTCCTTGGCGCTCGCCACATCGAGCTGCCGTTCCCGCCCTTCGATCTCGATGGTACCTGCGTCCGGCTGGTGGATGCCGGCGAGCACTTTCATCAGCGTCGATTTACCGGCGCCGTTCTCCCCGGCCAGGACGTGCACCTGGCCGGGGAAGAAGTCGAGATCGACACCGTCGACGACGGTGACGCCGGCGAACCTCTTGACGATCCGCCGCAACCTCACGATCGGGACGGGATCGTTTTCGACCTGCGTCATCACTCACCCCCAGGGAGTGTAGTTCTTGGCCGTATCCGCGTCGACGAGCTCGGTCGGAAGCTCGATCAGGTCGTCCTCGACCTTCTCGCCCTTCGCGAGCTGTGCGCCGAGTTCGACACCCTTGCGGGCGAGAGCCGCCGGATCCTGAGCCGCAGTGGCGGTGATCATGCCCTCGCCGAGGATGGAGTCCACCGCCGACTGGGCGCCATCGACCGAAGTGATGATGATCTTCATGCCCTTCTGCTTGGCAGCGAGCTCGACACCTGCGGCGGTCGGGTCGTTGATCGCGAAGATGCCGTCGATGTCGGGGTTCGCGGTCAAGATGTCGGTCGCCACCGGCAGCGCCTTGTCGCGGCTGTTATCGCCGCGCTGCTCGGCCACGACTTCGATGTCGGGGTATCCCTCGAGCACGTTCTTGCAGCCGACCACGCGGTCGGAGACGGCCGAGATGGGAGTGCCGTCGAGGATGGCGATCTTGCCCGTACCGCCGAGCTGCTCCGCAAGAGAGGTGCAGCTGATCTCTCCGGCCTGGACGTTGTTGGTGGTCACCGAGACATTGGCGTTCTTGGTGACGGAGTCGATCCCGACGACCGGAATACCGGCTTCGACAGCGCGCTTGACCGCGGGGCCGACTCCGTCGGAGTCGACCGGATCGATCACGATGAAGCTCACCTGCGAGGTGATGAACTGATCGATCTGGTCGCTCTGAGTCTGGACATCCTCACCAGCTTCCTGCGAGATCACTTCGAACCCCGCCTCTTTGCCGGCCTCTTCGGCCGTGCGCGATTCCATGACGAAGAAGGGATTCGTACTGTTCGAGACGGTGACGCCCATCTTCGTGCCACCGCCCTCTCCGGAGCCGGAATCCGATCCCGATCCGGCGCAGCCGGTTGCCCCGAGTACGAGTGCGGTAGCCAGCGCGGTGAACGTCAGCGCCCGAGGAATGTGATGGACAGCTTTGGCCATGATGGTTTCTTTCTCTAGATTGGATGTGGGTAGTGGGTCTATAGGTCTGATCGGGTCGCCGGGCGGATTCGTCCTAGCCCGCGACCCCGTCCGCAATCTCCTGCAGCCGGCGGAAAGTGGGGTCGACCTGGTCTGAGAGTTCGTTGAACACCTCGAGGTAGCGTCGGTAGGTCGAATGGCGTGCGGGATCGGGGCGCACCGGTTCCCCGAGGTCGTGCCAGGAATCGATGGTCGTCGCGATGTCCGTCACGTGCCCGGTCGCCGCAGCCGCGACGAGCGCATTCCCGAGCAGCGCGCACTCCGACTTCTGCATGCGCACGACCGGCACTCCCAGCACGTCTGCCTTGATCGATACCCAGAGATCGGACTTCGCTCCGCCGCCCATCGCCCGTACCTCGGTGAGCTGCTCGCCCGTGATCGCCGGGGCGCGATCCGCCCACTCGGCGTACTGGTAGGCGATGCCCTCGAGCACCGAGCGGTAGAGGTGGCCGCGGCCATGCCCCGAGGTGAGGCCGACCCAACCGCTGCGCAGATACGGCTTCGGCGGCAGCACGCCGCCCTGGAAATGCGGCAGCCAGATCAGACCCTCCGAGCCCGGGGGCACCTGGTTCGCGAGGTGCTCGAGGTCGGCAAATGCCTCGTCCGCCATGCCCGGGTGGTCGACGATCGTGCCGCGCACCCACTCGGGCCCGAGGCCGCCGCCGTTCACGAACGAGAACGAGAGGTAGAGCCCGGGAATCACGGAGGTCGCGGTGACCATCGCCATCCGTTCGGTATCCGGCGCCCAACGATCGAGGCCCATCGAGAACAGGCTCGCAGTGCCCGCGCTGTCGGACGCCCGGCCCGGCGCCACGACGCCCGCCCCGAGAGCCGCGATCACTTGATCGCCGCCGCCCGCGGCGATCGGCACGCCCTCCGGAACTCCCGTCGCGGCCGAGGCCTCACGACTCACGGTGCCGATGATGTCGGTCGCCTCGACGATACGCGGCAGCTTGGATCCGTCGATGCCGAAGAGACCGACGAGCTCTTCCGACCACATGCCTCGGTCGGTGTCGGAGAGGTTCGAGAAGCAGAGGTTCGGGCGGTCGATGAATGCACCCGCCGCCCCCAGCCCGGCCAGACGCGCCGCCACATACGGCCCGGGCACTTGGAAGGCGACGGTACGAGCGTACTCCGCCGGTCGCTCCCGCTGCATCCATCGGATCTTCGTGCCGTGGGAGTACGAGGGCGGGCAGCCGGCGATCTGCGTGACCCGGCGCGCCATCGGTTCCATCTCGTAGATATCACGACTGCAGCGGGAATCGAGCCAGGAATCGAACGGCGCCGCTGGCCCGAAATCTTCGCCGACCGCGCCGATTCCTGCCATCTGGCTCGAGAACGAAACACCGGCGATATCTGATGAGCGCTCGGAGGCCGAAACCGCTTTCCCGATCGCTGTATACGCCTGCTGCTCGATCTCGAGCAGATCCTGCTCGATCACGCCCGGTGCGGGACGGTCGAGGCGCGATGGTACCGAAGCCGCAGCCAGCACGTTCCCGGACAGGTCGACGACAGCGGCTTTGATCAGCGTCGTGCCCATGTCGCAGGCCACGAAGACTGGTTCGCTCATGGTGTCACCACCACCTTCAACGCAGTCCCGGTGGCCGCGGTCTCGAATGCCTCGGCGGCGCGTACCAGCGGCACGGTATGGGTGATCAACTGCCGATAGTCTTCGGCGTGTTCGGCAAGGATATCGAGGGCTGCGACGCAGTCTTCGGTTGAGTTCGCCGTCGATCCAGTCACCGTGAGCTCGCGATAGTGGACGAGATTGGCGTCGAGCACAGTCTCGCCCTTGCCGCTCGGGAGCCCTGCGAAGAAGTTGATCCGGCCGCCGACGGCGGCCAGCTCGAACGAGCTGCGGAACACTTCGGGGATCGGCGTCGCGACGAGCACGCAATCAGCGCCCGCTCCCCCGGTATGCCGTCGCACCGCCTCGACGATATCCTCGGACCGCGGGTCGACGGTGTTGTCGGCGCCGAAGGTACGCGCCAGTTCGCGACGGGCCGTCGAGGTCTGCGAGACGATGATCTTCGCAGCGCCGAGCTGGCGGGCGAGTTTGACCGCGATGAGTCCGATCGGGCCGGCTCCGATGACCACGAGGGAATCTCCCGCAGTGAAGTCGATCGCACGCAGGCCGCGCAGTACGGCGGCCAGCGGCTCCATGAGCACTGCATCCAGCGGGTCCATATGCGCTGGGACAGGGATCGCATTGCCCTGTTCGACCGCGCGGCTCGGGAGCAGCATGGACTCCGCAAGACCCCCGTTGAAGGTCAGTCCGATCGCCTCGTACTGCTCGCAAAGATTCGGGTGGCCACGTCGGCAGGAGTTGCAGGTTCCGCAGGCGACATTCGGGGCGACCGCCACGAGGTCTCCGACCTTCAGGTCGTTGCACGCCGATCGGTTCTCGCGCACGCGACCGACGACCTCATGTCCCGGAACTCGGACGGTGCCCGGCGGGAAGAACCGATGCTCCCCGCGGGCGATCTTGAGGTCCGTGCCGCAGATGCCGACTGCGACCATATCGATCACCATCTCGCCGTCGCTGGCCGAAGGGCGCTCCAGGTCCGCGATGCGCAGTGCATCGGGAGAGTGGAACTCCAGTCCAATCATCAATAACTCCATTGTCGATACTTGGCGGTTGCGCACTCGCGCTTCCGAACTCTTTCAGTCAATAAGCTCGTGCCCGCAGGGTCAACGCGATCCACACATCCGCGCAGATGACGACACGGGCCGCTCAAGTGAGCACATACATAACGATTTGAGACACAGAAAACCCGATCCTCGCCGGCCAAGCGGCGAAGATCGGGTTCCTGTCGGACTCTAGAGGACGGCCTTGGTATGCCAGACCGTCTTGATCTCGACGAGCGACAGGATGCGCTCGAGCGAGGCAGCCGCGCTGTCGCCCGCGATCGGGAACACGACGCGTTTCACGGTATCCGAAGCGGTGCGCTCGAGCTCGGGCCAGTCGAGATCGCCGCATCCGGCGAGGTCGATCGCGTTGACGTCGGCGTGGCCCGCGAGCCACGGCGCGATCTCGGCGGGCGAGCCGCTGAGGATATTGACGACGCCGCCCGGCAGGTCGCTGGTGGCGAGCACCTCGGCGAGCGAGATCGCCGGCAGCGGAGCGGCCTCGTGCGCGACTGCGACGACGGTGTTGCCCGAGACGATCGCCGGGGCGATGACGCTCACGAGGCCGAGCAGGCTGCCGCCCGTCTGCGGCGCGATCGCCGCGACGACGCCGGTCGGCTCGGGTACCGAAAGGTTGAAGTAGGGGCCCGCGACGGGGTTCGCGCTGCCCGCGACCTGGGCGTACTTGTCGGCCCAGCCTGCGTACCAGACCCAGAGGTCGATCGCATGATCCACCTGCTGCTTCGCCGCCTGGGCGGTGCCGCCCTCGAGCGACTGGATCTCGTCGGCGAACTGCGCCCGACGACCCTCGAGCATCTCGGCGATGCGGTAGAGGATCTGCCCGCGGTTGTATGCGGTGGCGCCCGACCAGCCGGCGAAGGCCGCACGCGCGGCGACGACCGCGTCGCGTGCATCCTTCCGCGATCCCTGCGCTGCGTTCGCCACGAAGGCTCCCTTCTTCGAGAGCACCCGGTACGAGCGCCCCGATTCGCTGCGGGGGAACTTCCCGCCGATGAACAGCTTGTAGGTCTTGGGAATGGCGAGCCTCGTCACTGGTCGGCCCCCTTCTGCGAGATCTGATCGCTCGCCGCGTCGGCGAGGTACGAGGTGAGTCCCGGGCGGCCGCCCTCGCGGCCGTACCCGGATTCGCGATATCCGCCGAACGGCGATGCCGGATCGAAGCGGTTGAACGTATTGGTCCAGATGACGCCGGCGCGCAGGCGATCGGCGACGGCGAGCACCCGGGAGCCCTTGTCGCTCCAGATTCCTGCCGACAGACCGTACGGGGTGTTGTTCGCCTTCGCCACGGCCTCTTCGGGGGTGCGGAAGGTGAGGATGCTCAGCACGGGGCCGAAGATCTCTTCGCGCGCGATGCGGTGGCTCGTCGAGACGCCGGTGAAGATCGTCGGGCGGGCGAAGAAGCCGCGATCGGGCAGCGGGCAATCGGGCGCCCACATCTCGGCGCCCTCGGCGACGCCGGCCTCCGAGAGCTCGGTGATCGTCTGCAGCTGCGCTGCCGAGTTGATCGCACCGATGTCGGTGTTCTTGTCGAGGGGGTCTCCGACACGCAGAGTCGACATGCGCTGCTTGAGCCGGTCGACGAACTCGTCATGGATCGACTCCTGCACGAGCAGCCGCGAACCGGCGCAGCAGACCTGGCCCTGATTGAAGAAGATGCCGTTCACGACGCCCTCGATGGCCTGGTCGACCGGGGCGTCGTCGAACACGATGTTCGCGCCCTTGCCGCCGAGCTCGAGCGTCAGCCGCTTGCGGGTGCCCGAGATCGCGCGCGAGATGTGCTGCCCGACCGCCGTCGATCCGGTGAAGGCGACCTTGTCGACCTCGGGGTGGGTCACGAGCGCGTTGCCCATACTGCCCGGGCCGGTGATGATGTTCACCACGCCCGGCGGCAGGTCGGCCTGCTGCAGGATGTCGGCGAAGAGGATCGCCGTGAGCGGGGTCGTCGACGCGGGCTTCAGCACGACCGTGTTGCCTGCGGCGAGCGCGGGCGCGATCTTCCACGCGAGCATCATGAGCGGGAAATTCCACGGGATCACCTGGGCGGCGACGCCGAGGGGCCGGGGGTTTCGAAGACCCGCGTATTCGAGCTTGTCCGCCCAGCCGGCGTAGTAGAAGAACCACGCAGCCACGGTCGGGATGTCGAAGTCGCGGGTCTCCTTGATGGGCTTCCCGTTGTCGAGGCTCTCGGCGACGGCAAGCTCGCGAGAGCGCTCCTGCACCAGGCGAGCGATGCGGAAGAGGTACTTGCCGCGGTCGGCGCCCGAGAGCTTCGACCAGGTGCGCTCGTAGGCTCGGCGGGCGGCCATCACTGCGCGGTCGACGTCGCTATCGTCGCCGGCCGACATCATCGCGAGGCGGGTACCGTCGGCGGGCGAGATCGTCTCGAAGGGCGTGCCGCGCCCCTCGACGAACTCGCCATCGATGAACAGGCCGTATTCGTCCTGCAGGCTGAGAATCGACCGCGACTCGGGGGCCGGGGCGTATTCGAGGAATGACATGTGTGCTCCGTAATCCGTGTGGTCAGTCGATGGTCACGTAGTCGCCGCCGGAGTACCGGCCCGACGAGATCTTCTGGCGCTGCAGCAGTACGTCGTTCAGCAGGCTCGAGGCGCCGAAGCGGAAGAGCTCGGGCACGAGCCACTCCTCGCCGGCGGTTTCGGCGACGGTGACGAGGTACTTGATCGCGTCCTTCGACGAGCGGATACCGCCCGCCGGCTTCACGCCGATCCTTTCACCGGTCAGCAGATACCAGTCGCGCACGGCCTCGAGCATCAGCAGGGTCACGGGCAGCGTTGCCGCAGGTGATACCTTGCCCGTGGAGGTCTTGATGAAGTCGCCGCCGCCCAGGATCGACAGCCAGGAGGCACGGCGCACATTGTCGTAGGTCTTGAGCTCGCCCGTCTCCATGATCACCTTGAGGTGGGCGTCGGGGCCATCGTGGCGACGGCACGCATCCTTGACCGCGACGATCTCGTCGTAGACCTCGCCGTAGCGCCCGGCGAGGAAGGCGCCGCGGTCGATGACCATATCGATCTCGTCGGCGCCCGCGCTCACGGCGTCGCGCACGTCGGCGAGCTTCACCTCGCGCGACGCGCGGCCGCTCGGGAAAGCAGTGGCGACGGCGGCCACGGTGATGGAGCCGCCGCGCGAGACATGGTCGTCGCCGAGCGCCTCGATGGCGACGTCGACGAGGTCGCCGTAGACGCACACCGCGGCGACCTGCGGGCAGGTGGGGTCTGCGGGGTCGGGCGTCTTCGCCTTCGCGACGAGGGAGCGCACCTTGCCCGGGGTGTCTGCGCCTTCGAGCGTGGTCAGGTCGATCAGACCGATGGTGCGGTCGAGCGCCCAGGCTTTCGACGTCGTCTTGATCGAGCGGGTGCCGAGGCCGGCGGCGCGAGCGCTGAGCCCGACACCATCGACACCGGGGAGACCGTGGAGGAAACGGCGGAGGTTCACCTCGCTCGCGGCGCCCCCGAGAACATCGACCGCGTCGGCGGCCCGGTCCGCAGTCGCAACTGCGGTTACCGCTTCTTTACCTTGGGTCATCCTTGATCCTTTCTTCGGATGAACATCTGACTATTTGCACAGCGATTCGTCGAGCAGATGCTGCGCGGTGATCTCGTCCGTGATCAGCACGGTGCACAGACCCGACGATACGACGGTTCGACACACATCGTGCTTGGCTTCGCCCGAAATCACCGCGATGGATCGTTGGGCGTTGCGCAGGTCGTCGAGGCCGAGCCCGACCGTTCGCTCATCGAGTTCGGGATCGACGGGGTACCCGTTCGCATCGATGAAGCGTCCCAGCACATCGCCCACTGCGCCTCGACTGCGGAGCACCAGGAGATCATTCTGCGAGAGATACCCGCTCTCCGATAGCACCGACCCGAGGTCGGCCGGGCCGGCGCTGAAGAGGCAGGTATCGGCATGGCGACCGCTGTCGAGCACACCGGCCACGGTGCGGTCGTTCTCGATCGCGATCTTCGTCTCGACGCGCTCGAGAATCGCCGGGCTCGGCAGCATCGAGGCCGAACCATGCCCCTTTCGCGCGATCATCGCCGCCGTATCAGCTGCCGAACTCGCACGCCGGTTCAGGCTCACTCCGCCATTGATCTGCACGACGTGCACTCCCCGCGCCCAATCCTGTCGCAATGCTGAAGCGACATCGTGCAACGTGCGCCCCCAGCTGATCCCGAGCAGTTTCGTCACCGGGCGCATGCTGGTCAGGTACTCGGCCGCGGCCTCGGCGACCCGCTGTCGGAGGGCGATCGGATCGTTCTGATCGAGGCTCGGCACCACGACGGCGTCCTGCAGCGAGAACCGCTCGCAGAGATCGCGTTCGAGGTGCCCCCGACGCGCCCGCGGGTGGACGATCTCGATGCGGACGTATCCCGCTTCCTTGGCATGAACGATGAGACGACCGACTTTCCACCGGGTGATCTGCAGCAGAGCGCCGATTTCACCTTGCGTCTTGTCCTCGTTGTAGTAGAGCTCAGCAGCCTTGACCGCGAGCAATTCATCGTCATCGTTCATGCTCGTCAGCCTAGGACTTGGTCGGGATAAAGAGTACTTTCGAGGAGAATACGGACCGATCCGCGAGCTGTCGCATCGTCTCAGGAAGCGCGTCGAGGCCGAGCTCGTGCGTGATCATGAACTCCCACCCGAGGCTGCCATCGGCGAGCCGCCGCGCGGACTCGGTCCATTCGCGGCCGGGGAACGGAGCCGAGAAGGAGTTCCAGCTGCCATGCAGAGTAATCTCTCGTCGGAGGAAGTTGGAGAACGTCTTCTTGTCGAGTTCGATCGGATGATTCGGGATCCCGATGAATGCGGCATGACCGTGGCGCGCCAGCAGATTGGGCGCGAGTGCGATGGTCGGAGGGACTCCGGCGGTCTCGATCAGCACGTCGAACCCGCTCCCGGCGAGCGTCAACGCCTCCTCGGCATTCGTCGCGGTGAGCGTCGCTCCAGCCTGGCGAGCCATCGCCGCCTTCTCCTCGTTCACATCCAGGGCGAGCACCTCACTCGCACCGTAGAGGAGCGCCCACTCGATGGCGAAGAGCCCGATGGGGCCCGCGCCCAGCACCGCGACCCGCTGCCCCTCGCGCAGGTCGGTCTTCAGTATGGCGTGCAGCGCGATCGCCGCGGGATCGATCATGGCCGCTGCACGGGGGTCGAGATCTTCCGGGACGAGCAGCGCGTTGTCTTCGGGCACATTGACGTAACGGGCGTAGGCCCCGCTGCGGCGGCTGCCGAAGTAGTCGTAGTCCTCGCAGAGACTGAAATGCCCTTCGGAGCAGCTCTCGCACGTGCGGCATGGCAGCAACGGGGGCACGGTGACCAGATCGCCGGCCTTGAAAGCAGTGACTGCGTCGCCGATCTCCACGACGTGCCCGGCGAACTCGTGGCCGCAGATGATGGGCGAGTAGTACGCGCCATTGACCATCATGCGCGGAATATCGGATCCGCATACGCCGCATGCGGCCACTTCGACCAGCAACTCGTTCTGAGCGATGGCGGGAACGGGGACCTCCTCCACACGGATGTCGCCCGGCTCATATAGTACTGCGGCCTTCATCTTGCCATCCATGCGGCGGTTCCTCCCTTTCGCGGTGCGGTGACCGCTTCGACGTAGTGCCTTGCGCACCCGGTAATCAGGCTAGGAAAGCCGAGAACACAGAACAACACTTGAGAGTCAGTTTGCTCACCTGAGCAGAATGCCTGGAGGGGGCGACGCAGCTGAGCGCATCGGGCCTCGAATAGCGGTGAAACGGCTTCTCGGCCAGTGGCACTACGCCAGGGGCACCTCGACGAGCATCGGGCCCGTTGCGGGCTCGGTGAGCATGCGCTCGAGCTCATTCCGGGTGGCGACTCTGCGGTACTCCCAGCCGTAGGCCGCGGCGAGCGACTCGAGCGTCACGCCGTGCGGTGTCGTCATCACCCGGACGAAGTCGTCGGCTGGAGCCGAGCCGGCGACCTCGAGCCCGTCGAAGATGGTGCCGCCGCCGTCGTTGCCGACGAAGAGCTGAATGCGCGGGCGCTCCTCGGCCTCGGGCAGGAGCAGCGACCCGGCGTCGTGCAGCAGGGCGAGGTCGCCGATGAGCACGCGCGTCGTGCCGGCGGCGCGGGCGGGGTCGTCGGCGCCCTGGCTCGCCGCGGCGATGCCGAGCGCGGTCGCGACGGTGCCGTCGATGCCCGAGAGCCCGCGGTTCGCGTGCACCTCGACGCGGCGCGACGGCGCGAGCGAGTCGAGCACGCGCACGAGGCGCGAGGCGGCGACGACGAGCCGGTCGTGCGGCCACGTCGCGCGCCACACCGATTCCGTGAGCAGTTCGCGGGTCACCGGTTCGCGCATAGCGGCGAGTTCGGTGCGCGCGTACTCGTTGCGCGCCTTGTACTCGGTGGCGACCGCCGCATCGAAGTCGGGCTCGTGCACGGTGCTGCGCTCGCGCTGCAGGGCGCGGTCGGCGACGACCCAGGCGCCGAGCCAGCGCCGCATGCGCCGCGCGTCGTGCCCGGGTGCCACCACGGCCGCCGGCACCACGCGCACGTCGGGCGACGGCAGGTAGTGGTCGACGCCCGCGTGCGGGTCGACGACGACGACCTCGACGTCGTCGCGCTTCGCCAGCGCGGGCACCTGGCGGGTGAGCGTCGGGTGGCCGAACACGATCGCGCGCTCGATGAGCCCGCCGATCTCGGGGTCGTCGATGAGCGTCTGGTAGGCGGTGATGGCCTCGCGGCCGAAGCGCGACCCGCTCACGGCCTCGGCGAGCAGCGGCAGGCCGGCCGCCTGCGCGAACGCCTCGGCCTCGGTTCCCGCGCCGTCGCCCGCGATCACGACCGCGAGCGCGTCGCCGTCGTGCACGTACGCGCCCGGAGCCGGGGCGGCGGCGTCCGGGCCGGCCCCGGTGGTCGCTTCCGGATCCGCAGCGGCACCGGCGGCCCGCAGCTCATCCGCTTCGAGCGCGGCGGCCTCGAAGCCGCCCGCGATCATCGCGTCGAAACCGGCGACGCCCGAGAGCGGATCGCGGAAGGCGAGGTTCAGCTGCACCGGGCCCGCGGGCAGCCCGCCCGGGCGGCCGAGAGATGCGGCGAGCGCAGCGGCGGCGAGGCGCCCGGGGTCGTTCGTCACGCCGCGGGCGAGCGCGGCCGAGCGCACGATGTCACCGTTCTCGGCGTATTCGGGCGCGGGCACGTCGAGGGCGAGGCGCAGGCCGCCGCCGAGGAGGCCGAGCTGCCGCGTGGTCTGGTTGCTGCGGATGCCCCGCAGCTCGTCAGGCCGGTCGGCGGTGAGCACGAGCATCGGCACGCGGGCCTCGTGCGCTTCGAGCACGGCGGGGGCGAGGTTCGCGACCGCCGTACCGCTGGTCACGACCACCGGGGCAGGCAGGCCCGTCTCGCGGGCGATGCCGAGCGCGAAGAAGCCGGCCGAGCGCTCGTCGACGCGCACGTGCAGCCGGATGGCATCGGCGCGCTCCGCCGCCGCCGCGGCCAGGGCGAGCGCCTGCGAGCGCGACCCGGGGCAGACGACGATGTCGCGCACGCCCCGGCGGATCAGCTCGCCGAGCAGCTCGACCGCGAAGACGGTCGCCGCGGCCGGTCGGGCCGTCACGGCTTCGGCGGTTCGGTGTCGTCGGGCTTCGGGGCGTCGGGGCCGAGTTCGCCGCTCCCGCCGTCCTCGCCCGGGTACACCTCGTCGTCGAGCGCCTTCAGCTGCTCCTCGAGCACGCGCATGTGCGCGTCGAGGTCGTCGCGCGACATGCGGGCGCCCGAGAACCGCGGGTCGTCATCGGCGGGCACCGGCTCGGGCTCGGGCATCGATCCCTTGCCGATCATGAACCAGAGCACCCCGCCGATCACCGGCAGCAGCACGACCAGCACCACCCAAACAGGCTTGCTGACGCCGCGCGCCCGAGCCCCCTCGGTCATAGCCGCATCGACCAACGCATACAGCGTGAATGCGACGGCTACGACGATTCCGATGATCACAACCCGCACCATACCCCCATGCTAGCCCGCAGCGCTGACACATTGCTGGAGTACAGGATGCCGCGCGAGCCTCGGCTCCGGCCGCGCCCGCGCACCCGGATTCGACCCAGCCCGCACGGCTACACTCGGGGGAATGAGCAAGACCCGTAACGCCTGGACCGTCTACATCGTGCTGCGCCTGCTGTTCTTCGCAGTGCCGTTCGGTCTGATGTACGTCATCGGCGTGCGCGTCTGGCTCGCCGCCGTCTTCGCGGCGCTCATCGGCGTCGCGCTATCGGTGCTGCTGCTGTCGAAGCAGCGCTCCGTCGCGTCCGAGAGCATCTACGAGTGGCGCACCCGCGACCACGGCCGGGCCGACGCCCTGGTCGAGGACGACGCGGTCGATGCGGCGGAGACTCCCGAGACCGAGACTCCGGCGGCAGATCCCGGCCAGGGATCGCCGAGCGCCGGCCCCGCGAACTAGAACGCGAAGGCGCAGCCGAGCAGCACGCCGTAGGCGAGTGCCGCGAGGCTCGTGAGCTGCAGCACGAGGATGAGCTCGCGCGCGGTCTTCGCCGTGATGACGATGAGGATGCACGGCGCGACGGCGAGCAGCACGAACCAGACGAGCAGCATGCCCGGGTACACGAGGCCGAAGAACGCGGGCACCCCGAACGGCAGCACGACGCACGCGATGTAGAGCGCTCGCGACGCGCGGTCGCCCATGCGCACGGCGAGCGTCTTCTTGCCCGCGAGCCGGTCGGTGGGGATGTCGCGCAGGTTGTTCACGACGAGCACCGCGACGGCGAACAGGCCGACGCCCGCGCCCGCCCACCACATCTCCTGCGTCTGCACGTCGGTCTGGAGGTACACGGTGCCGACGGTCGCGACGATGCCGAAGAAGATGAACACCATCACCTCGCCGAGCCCCGCATAGCCGTAGGGGCGTTTGCCGCCCGTGTAGAACCAGGCCGCGACGATCGCGACCGCGCCGAGCGCGAGGAACCACCAGCGCCCGCTGAGCACGACCGCGACGAGGCCGGCGACGGCCGCGAGGCCGAAGAATACGAGCGCCGTCGCGAGCACTCTCTTCGGGTTCACGAGCCCCGACCCGGTGAGGCGGGCGGGGCCGACGCGGAACTCGTCGGTGCCGCGCACCCCGTCGGAGTAGTCGTTCGAGTAGTTGACGCCGATCTGCAGCAGCACGGCGACGGCGAGCGCGAGCAGCGTCAGCGTCCACGAGAAGCCGTGCACCATGTGCGCGATGCCGGCGCCCGCGGCGACCGGGGCGACGGCGAGCGGGAGAGTGCGCAGGCGCGCGCCGCCGACCCAGCTGCGCCAGGTGATGCGCGGGGCCGCGCCGACCGAGGCCTGCCGTTCGGCGGCGGCGCGGCGGGCCGGGTTGCCCGAGCGGCGCAGATCCTTCGCGTTCATTCGTGTGCTCCTTCGTGCGCGCGCACGGACTCCGCGAGCGCGCGCAGATCGACCTTGCCGCCCGCGAGGCGCGGCAGCTGTTCCATTTCGACTACCCGGTCGGGCACGGCGGCGGCGCCGAGGCGCTCGCGCAGCGCGGCGCGGGCGGCCTCCACGGCCGGCACGGCGGCGGGAGGCGTCGCTGCCTCGACGACGAGCACGACGCGCTCGCCCCACTCCGGGTGCGGAGCGCCGACGGCGACGACGGACTCGATACCGGCCGCTTCGCGCACGACGCGCTCGACCTCGTCGAGCGAGACGTTGACGCCTCCCGACACGATCACGCGGTCGAGCCGGCCCGTCACCGTGAGCATGCCGCCCAGCAGCTCGCCGGCGTCGCCCGTGCGGTACCAGCGGGTGAGGGTTCCGTCGCGGTTCTCGTGCAGCACGAAGCGGTCGGCGGTGAGCGCGGCGTCGCCGACGTAGCCGAGGGCGAGCGACGGGCCGGCGAGCTGCACCTCGCCCTCGCGGATGCGCACGCGGGTATCGCCGATCTCGACGCCGTCGTAGACGCAGCCGCCCGCGGTCTCGCTCATGCCGTAGCTGCGCTTCAGCGCGACGCCGAGATCGTGGCAGCGGCGCCGCAGCTGGAGCGAGACGGCCTGGCCGCCGACGAGCACCGCGTCGAACGCGCGCAGCGCATCGGCCGCGTCGGAGTCGCGCTCGGCGAGGTCGAGCAGCCGCGACAGCTGCACCGGCACGAGCGAGACGTAGCGGCGCTCGGCCTCCATCTTCTCGGCCGCCCGCAGCAGGCCGGCGGGGTCGAACGGCCCGTCGTAGAACACGGGGTCGATGCCCGAGAGCGCGCTGCGCACGAGCATCTGCAGCCCCGAGATGAGATGCGCGGGCAGGGCGACGAGCCACTGGCCGGGGCCGCCGAGGCGCTCGTGGGTGGCCTCGGCGCTCGCCCGCAGCGCACCTGCGGAGAGCGCGACGGCCTTCGGCACGCCGGTCGACCCGGAGGTGCGCAGCACGAGCGCGGTGCCGGTCGGAAGCGGGGCCGCCTGCAGCGCCGCGATCACCGTCTCATCGGCATCGCCCGACACGGGCAGCACGGGGGCGCCGCCGTTCAGCGCGTCGCCGAGGGCTGCGATCAGCCAGGCGCGGTCAGCGGTCGGGATGGCACGGAGGCCGCCTGTCGGAGTCACCCGTCCAGGGTACTCGGTCGGCCCGGGTGCCGAATCTCCGGCGCCACCCGCAGCCCGTCGGCGGCGCGCAGCAGCTCGTCGACCGCGGTCGCGACGATCTCATCGGTCATGCGGGTCGCGGGCCCCGAGATCGAGACGGCGGCGGGCGGCTCGGCTCCAGGGATCGTCACGGCGATGCACCTGACGCCGACCTCCTGCTCCCCGTCGTCGATCGCGAAGCCGCGCCGACGGGTCTCGCGCAGGTCGGCGAGCAGGGCGTCCGCCGACGTGAGCGTGGTCGGCGTGAATCGCGGCAGCCCGGTGCGGACGACGAGCGATCGCACGCGGGCATCGGGCAGCGTCGCGAGCATCGCCTTGCCGACGCCGCTCGCGTGCGGCAGCACCCGGCGGCCGACCTCGGTGAACATGCGCATGCGGTGCCGCGACGGCACCTGCGCGATGTAGGTGACGAGGTCGCCGTCGAGGATGGCGAGGTTCGCCGTCTCCTGCGCCGCGGCTTCGAGGCCGACGAGCTTCGCGCGGGCGTGCTCGGCGAGCACGGGCGTCGCGGCCTCGCCGAGGCCGATGAGGCCCGGCCCGAGGGCGTAGCGGCGGCTGTCGAGCTGCCGGGCGTAGCCGAGCTCGAGCAGGGTGCGCAGCAGCCGGTGCGCGGTCGGCTGGGCGAGGCCCGCCTCGGCGGCGATGTCGGCGAGCGGCAGCGGGGTCTCCGCGCGGGCGAGCAGCTCGAGCAGGCCGAAGGCGCGGGCGACCGACTGCACCCGGCCGGGCGGCTGGGGCGATTCGGCGAGTGGAGGTTCCGAGGCGATCCCTGACGTCATGAATTTCACAATACGGAATTATGATTTCGAAGTACAGAATCGCTTCTATCGTGGAACCAGATCGCTCGACCAGCATTGGAGCCCGACATGACCGACTACGCCGCCCGCGCAGACCTCTCCGTGGCCCTGCCGATCGTCGACTTCGCCGAGGAGTCGCTCGCACGGCACGGCCTCGACGCCCACGCGTTCTGGCAGGGCGTCAGCGGCCTCGTGCACGAGCTCGCGCCGAAGAACGCGCAGTTGCTCGCCCGGCGCGACGCGCTGCAGGCGAGCCTCGACGCGTATCACCGCGAGCACCCGGGCCGCCCCGACCCCGAGGCCTATCGCGCGTTCCTCACCGAGATCGGCTACCTCGCCCCCGAGCCCGAGGACATCGCCGTCGGCACCGAGAACGTCGCCCCGGAGGTCGCGTCGCTCGCCGGCCCGCAGCTGGTGGTGCCCATTCTCAATGCCCGCTTCGCGCTCAACGCCGCGAACGCGCGCTGGGGCTCCCTCTACGACGCGCTCTACGGCACCGACGCGATCTCGCAGCAGGGCGACCTCGCCCCCGGCGCCGGTTACAACGCCGAGCGCGGCGCGGCCGTGATCGCGCGCGGCCGCGAGCTGCTCGACACCGCGGCACCGCTGGGCCACGGATCGCACGCCGACGTCACCGGCTACATCGTTCGGGGCGGCGCGCTCGTCGCGACCCTCGGAAGCGGCGCCGAGACCGGTCTCGCCGACGCCGCGGGCTTCGCCGGCTACACGGGCTCCCCCGAGACCCCGGACAGCGTGCTGCTCGTGCACCACGGCATTCATCTCGTCATCGTCATCGACCGCGCCGGCGCCATCGGCCGCACCGACGCGGCCGGCGTGCAGGACATCGTGCTCGAGTCCGCGCTCAGCACCATCATGGACCTCGAGGATTCGATCGCCGCCGTCGACGCCGAGGACAAGGCGCTCGGCTACCGCAACTGGCGAGGTCTCATGGACGGTACCCTCACCGAGGAGGTCTCGAAGGGCGGCGAGACGTTCACCCGCGAACTGAACGCAGACCGCGTGTTCACCGCGCCCGACGGCGGCGAGATCGTGCTGCCCGGCCGCTCCGTACTGTTCGTGCGCAACGTCGGCCACCTCATGACGGGCGACTCGATCCTCGACCGCACCGACGCCGAGACGCCCGACGGCATCGTCGACGCGATCATGACGGCCCTCGGGTCGCTGGACGACATCCGCGGCGCGCAGGCCAACTCGCGCACGCCCTCGATGTACATCGTGAAGCCCAAGATGCACGGGCCCGACGAGGTCGCGTTCACCGTCGAGCTGTTCGGCCGCGTCGAAGCGCTGCTCGGACTGCCCGGCGGCACCCTCAAGGTCGGCATCATGGACGAGGAGCGGCGCACGTCGGCGAACCTCGCGGCCTGCATCGCCGCCGCGGCGGATCGCGTCGTGTTCATCAACACCGGCTTCCTCGACCGCACCGGCGACGAGATCCACACCTCGATGCACGCGGGCCCCTTCCTGCCGAAGGGCGCCATCCGTACGCAGCCGTGGCTCTCCGCCTACGAGGCGCGCAACGTCGAGATCGGCGTCGCCTGCGGCCTCGACGGCCGCGCCCAGATCGGCAAGGGCATGTGGGCGATGCCCGACCTCATGGCCGACATGCTCGAGCAGAAGATCGGTCACGTGCGCTCGGGCGCCTCGACCGCGTGGGTGCCGTCGCCGACCGCGGCGACGCTGCACGCCATCCACTACCACCGGGCCGACGCCTTCGCTGCGCGCGCCGCGCTGCCCTCCCTCGAACCGGGGTCGGCCGCAGCGCAGCAGAGCCTCGACGAGCTGCTCAGCATCCCGCTCGCCGGCCCGGGCGACCTCTCCCCCGAGGTCGTGCGGACCGAGCTCGAGAACAACTGCCAGTCGATCCTCGGCTACGTGGTGCGCTGGATCGACCAGGGCGTCGGCTGCTCGAAGGTGCCCGACATCCACGACGTCGCCCTCATGGAGGACCGCGCGACGCTGCGCATCTCGTCGCAACTGCTCGCCAACTGGCTGCTGCACGGCGTCATCACGGAAGCGCAGGTCGACGAGGCGCTGCGCGCCTACTCGGCCGTGGTCGACCGGCAGAACGCGGGCGACCCGCTCTACGAGGCGCTGCTCGGCGCCGACGGCGAGACCCCCGGCCTCGCCTTCACCGCGGCACGCAGGCTCATCGTCGAGGGGGCGTCGCAGCCCTCCGGCTACACCGAGCCCATTCTGCACGAGCTGCGCCGCGAGAAGAAGGCGCAGCAGGCCGCCGCAGCCGCGTAGCGCGGCGGCGCACCGCTGCGCGCCCTGCCGTACGCGCAGAGCGGGATGGGTTTGGTGCACTATTCAGACCAGATAGTGCACCAAACCCATCCCGCTCCCCGCACGGGGCACGACGGGGCACCGTGGGCCGCTCAGGCTCAGTAGTAGTACGGGAACGGGCTCCAGTCGGGGTCGCGCTTCTCGAGGAACGAGTCGCGCCCCTCGACCGCTTCGTCGGTGCCGTATGCGAGGCGCGTCGTCTCGCCGGCGAACAGCTGCTGGCCGACGATGCCGTCGTCGACCGCGTTCATCGCGTACTTGAGCATGCGGATCGCGGTCGGCGACTTGCCGAGGATCGTGCGCGCCCATGCGATGCCGGTCTGCTCGAGGTCCTCGTGCGCGACGACCTCGTTCACGGCGCCGATCTCGCGCGCCCGCTCGGCGTCGTAGGTATCGGCGAGGAAGAAGATCTCGCGCGCGAACTTCTGGCCGACCTGGCGCGCGAAGTAGGCGCTGCCGTAGCCGGCGTCGAACGAGCCCACATCGGCATCGGTCTGCTTGAACTTCGCGTGCTCGCGCGAGGCGATGGTGAGGTCGCAGACCACGTTCAGCGAGTGCCCGCCGCCCGCCGCCCAGCCGGGCACGAGCGCGATGACGACCTTCGGCATGAAACGGATGAGCCGCTGCACCTCGAGGATGTGCAGGCGGCCGGCCCGGGCCTGCGCGGCAGCGCCCACGGTCGTCTCGGAGTCGGAGTACTGGTACCCGTCGCGGCCGCGGATGCGCTGGTCTCCGCCCGAGCAGAACGCCCAGCCGCCGTCGCGCGGGGAGGGACCGTTGCCGGTGAGCAGCACGACGCCGACCTCGCCGTTGACGCGCACCCGTTCGAGGGCGTCGGAGAGTTCGTCGACCGTGTGCGGGCGGAAGGCGTTGCGCACCTCGGGGCGGTCGAAGGCGATGCGAGCGATGCGGCCGTCGAGGCTCAGGTGCGCGGTGATGTCGGTATAGCCCTCGGCGCCGGGGGCGATCCGCCATTCGGCCGGGTCGAAGATGTCGGAGACCTTGCGCGGCGGTACGGCCGGCTGTGCATCGTGCGTCATGCCTTCAAGCCTACGAGACGGCGACCCCGAAGAGCAGGCCGATGAGGTACGTCGCCGCCATCGTGGCCGACCCCATCGCGACGTTGCGCACGATCGCCCTGAATCGCGGCGCCCGGCCGAGGGTGGCGCTGATCCACCCGGTGAGCAGCAGCCCGATGACGACGGCGAGCGCCGCGACCCAGACCCGGTTGCCGTCGAACGGCAGCAGGATCATGATGAGCGGGATGAGCGCGCCGACCGTGAAGGCGACGAACGACGACACGGCCGCGGCCCACGGGCTCGTGAGCTCGTCGGGGTCGATGCCGAGCTCGATCTCGGCATGGGCGGCGAGCGCGTCGTGCGCGGTGAGCTCGGCGGCGACCCGGTCGGCGAGCTCGGGCGACAGCCCTCGGTCGCGGTAGAAGCCGGCGAGCTCGGCGAGCTCCTCCTCGGGCTGCTCGCGCAGCTCACGCTTCTCCTGCTCGATCATGGCGCGTTCGGTGTCGCGCTGCGTGCTGACCGAGACGTACTCGCCGCCCGCCATCGAGAATGCACCCGCGACGAGCGCCGCGAGGCCCGCGGTCGCGATGGCGACGACGTTGCCCGGAGTGGCGGCGGCGACGCCGATGACGACGCCCGCGGTCGAGACGATGCCGTCGTTCGCCCCCAGCACGCCGGCTCGCAGCCAGTTGAGCTTCTGGCCGATGCGCGCGTCGTGGGGTTCGTGCGGCTGCGCGGTGCCGGTATCGGTGTCGGCGCCGGTGGCGGTCGGTTCTGCTTCCATGCTGCAATCCTCTCCTACCGGAGGCCGACGTGCCATGATCGTGGCATGCCCGCCCCGCTCCCCGACCGTCTTCCCGCGCCTTCCCTCGACGAGGTGCTCGCGTCGCTGCAGATCGTCGCGATTCCGACGCGCACCCGGTTCCGCGGCATCTCGGTGCGAGAGGCCGCGATCCTCGCAGGGCCCGAGGGCGCGAGCGAGTTCTCGGCGTTCCCCGAGTACGGCGACACCGAGGCGTCGGCATGGCTCGCGGCGGCGCTCGACTTCGGCTGGCGCGCGCAGCCCCGGGCGCTGCGCGATCGCATCGAGGTGAACGCGACGGTTCCCGCGGTCGCGGCGGGCGCGGTACCCGAGATACTCGCGCGCTTCCCCGGCTGCCGCACCGCGAAGGTGAAGGTCGCCGAACGCGGCCAGTCGCTCGCCGACGACGTCGCCCGCGTGCGTGCGGTGCGCGCGGCGATGGGCCCCGACGCGAAGGTGCGCGTCGACGCGAACGGCGGCTGGGCCGTCGACGAGGCGGAGGCCGCGCTGCACGCCCTGGCGGAGTTCGACCTCGACTACGCGGAACAGCCGTGCGCCTCGGTCGCGGAGCTGGTGGAGCTGCGCGGGCGCCTCGCGGGCAGCGTGCGCATCGCGGCCGACGAGAGCGTGCGCAAGGCGAGCGATCCCCTCGCGGTCGCGCGCGCCGGCGCGGCCGACCTGCTCGTCATCAAGGCGCAGCCGCTCGGCGGCATCCGCCGCGCTCTCGGCATCGTCGAGCAGGCGGGGCTGCCGGTCGTCGTCTCGAGCGCGCTCGACACCTCCGTGGGCATCGCGATGGGCGCGCGTCTCGCCGCGGCGCTCCCGGACGGCTTGCTCGCCGGGGCCTGCGGGCTCGGCACGGTCGCGCTGCTCGAGGGCGACGTCGCCCGGAAGCCGTTGGTGCCCATGGGCGGGGGGATCCCTGTCGAGCGGCCCGAGCCCGATGCCGCACGGATCGAGCAGTACCGCGCCGCCCCCGATCGCGAGACCTGGTGGCGGGAGCGCGTAATGCGGTGCCACGCGCTGGTGCAGTCGTAGACGCAGCAGGCCCGGGGAGCGACCGGCATCGCGACGTTGCGCTCTCGCCCCGTGATGGAATATCACGGAGCTCCATCGCAAAAGCGACACCGGTCGCTCCCCGGGCCCGCTGCTTCCGGTCGCGAGGTGCATGGCACCCCGTCGACGCGGAGGGGCGGAAAGAGCTAGACGCGCTGGGCGGCGCGGCGGGCGCCCTCGCCGAGCGCCTCGAGCTTCGCCCACGCGATCTGCGGGTGCACACGGCCGCCGAGGCCGCAGTCGGTCGCGGCGATGACGCGCTCGGGGCCGACGATCTTCGCGAAGCGCTCGATGCGCTGCGAGACGAGGTCGGGGTGCTCGACGAGGTTCGTCGAGTGGCCGATGACGCCGGGAACGAGGATCAGATCGTCGGGGATGATGCTCTTATTCTCCTCCCACACAGTCCACTCGTGCTCGTGGCGCGCGTTCGCGGCCTCGAACGAGATCTGGCCGACGTTCGCGCCGAGCACGGTCTTCAGGATGTGCTTCAGCTCGACGTCGGTGGTGTGCGGGCCGTGCCACGAGCCCCAGCACAGGTGCAGGCGCACCTGCTCCTTCGGCAGGCCCTTGATCGCCTCGTTGATCGCATCGATGCGGATCTGAGTGAACGCGAGATAGTCCTCGACGCTCGGCTCGGGGTTGATCTGATCCCAGTTCTCGGCGAGCGACGGGTCATCGAGCTGCAGGATGAGCCCGGCGTCGGTCACGGCCCGGTACTCCTCGCGGAGGGCCGCGACCCATGCGTCGATGTGCTCCTGCTCGCTCGCGTAGAAGTCGTTCTCGATGCGGGCGGCCGAACCCGGGGCGATCGCGGTGAGGAAGCCCTGCTCGCCGCTCTGCAGCGCGGCCGAGAGATTGCGGGTGTCTGCGGCGATGGCCTCCTGGCCGGTGTACGCGATCGGACCGGTGGTGGTCGGGAACGCGGTCGCGTTCTTGCCGACGCTGATGCCGCTCTCGGGATCCTGGTACGCCTCGGCGAAGAGGGTCCAGTCGCGGCGGTCGGGGAAGGAGGTGAGGCGCACGTCGCCGGGGGCCGAGCGCACGGGCTCCTGGGTGAAGATGTTGCGCTCGGTGACGGAGAGGCCCGAGTTGCGCTGGAACGAGTAGGTCCACCAGGCTCCGTAGTCGACCGCGTTCGACATCGCCTTGCCGAACTCGCCGTCGCCGGGCTGCGTGATGCCTGCCTCGCGCTGGCGCTCCACGACGTCGCGCACGGCCTCTGCGACGAGCGCGTCGAACTCGGGCGTCGACTGCAGCGTGAAGCCGTCGTCGGCGAACGTGCGGGCCTGATTGGCGTCGATGAGCGCCTGCGTGCGCGGCAGGCTTCCGGCTGTGGTCGTCTCGATAGTCGTCATGAGTGCGAAACTACCCGCGGGCGATCACGCGCGGCCAATCCCGTGACGCTAAATGACAGCGCGCCCGCTCAGCTCGTGAACACGGTGTGCAGACGCGGATCGCGCAGCGCCTCGCGGCCGCCGAGCCCGTCGATCTCGAACAGCACCGCCGTGCCGGCGTGCTCGTAGCCGAGTGCCGTCAGCAGACGCTTCGAGGCCGCGAGCGTGCCGCCGGTCGCGAGCACGTCGTCGATGAGCAGCACGCGGCTGCCGCGGGGAAAGTCGGCGTGCGCTTCGATCTCGGCGGTGCCGTACTCGAGGTCGTAGCCGATCTGCGCCGCCGGCAGCGGGAGCTTGCCCGCCTTGCGGATCGGCATGAGGCCGACGCCCGCCGCATAGGCGGCGGCGCTGGCGAGCAGGAACCCGCGGGCCTCGAGCCCGGCGATGACGTCGTACTCGCCCGCGAAGGGCGCGACCAGGGCGTCGACCGTGGCCTCGAGCGCCGGATGGTCGGCGAGCAGCGGGGTGATGTCGCGGAACAGCACGCCCTCGATGGGGTAGTCGGGGATCTCGCGGATCAGCGATTCGGCTCGCGCGAGCTCCGGGGACAGGCCGGTGCTCGACGCAGTTTCGGGGTGCTCGTTCATCGTTTCAGACACGCGTTCCAGGGTACCCGCATGCGTTCCGCGCCCCGCGCGCCCGCCCCGCTTGCTCCTCCCGGCGGCGACGCGCGCGGGCATTCCGGCGCGATTTTTGTTTTCCAGGCGCCTCATGTATAGTTTTTCGAGTTGAGAGATCAACATTGCGCCCCTAGCTCAGCTGGATAGAGCATCTGACTACGGATCAGAAGGTCAGGGGTTCGAATCCCTTGGGGCGCACGATCACACCCCCGTCGCGAGAGCGGCGGGGGTTTTTCGTCCCCCGACCCGGTGGCCCTGACCGGCGGTTACGGCGCCCCGGCGCACCCGCCCGCTCACCCCTCGAGCACCCCGTCCACCGCGGTCGCGAGCACGCGCGCATTCGCGAGCGCCTCGGGCTCGGCCGTGCGCGGGTCGATGTCGAGCACCGCGAAATCGGCGCGCAGGCCCGGCGCGAGGGCCCCGATCTCGTGCTCGCTGCGCAGCTGCCAGGCCGCGTGCGAAGTGTGCGCCCGCAGTGCGTCGAGACGCGAGGCCCCCGCGCCTCCGAGCTGCCGCCCGGTGCGGGAGACGCGCGTCTCGGCGACGGCCATGTTGCGCAGCGGCTCGCACGGGGTGACGGTGCCGTCGTTGTGGAAGGTCGCGCGATGGCCCGCCGCGAAGGCGGCACCGGCGTCGGCCCACCCCTCGCCGCGCTCGCCGAAGAGGTCGTCGATGATCACGTCGCCCCAATAGGTGATGTGGTCGACGAACAGGCTCACGGTCGCCCCGAGGTCTGCCGCCCGCCTGAACTGCTCGGGCGTCATGAGACCGCAGTGCTCGATCCTGAAGCGGTGGTCGGTGAGGCCGAAGCGCCGAATGAGCGCTTCATAGGCGTCGAGGGTGCTGTCGATGGCGACATCGCCGTGCGAGTGGCAGGCGAACTGCCAGCCCTCGCCCGCGTACTGCGAGCCGATGTCGATGAGCTGATCGGTCGTGTAGTTCGCGTGACCGATGTGCCCCGGCGCGAAGCCCAGCGCACGGGTCGCGGCAGTGTCGAGGTACGGGAACGATGTCGCGATGTTGCCGACCCAGGGCGAGCCGTCCGACCAGATCTTGATGCCGACCTGCCGGTACCGCGCGTCGCCGTTCTCGCGCGGCACCGAGGCGCTCGCCCCGGGGCGCGACATCTCGTAGCCGCGCAGGCGCACGGGCAGCGTCCCGGCCGCGGTCATCCCGGTCGCGAGACGGTGCAGGTCGTGCGTCCAGGTGAGGTCGGCGATGGTCGTGATGCCCCGTTCACGGCGCAGCTCCGCGAGGTGGGCGGCGAGGCGCTCGGGCATCTCCGCTTCGGCCGCGGCGAGCGCCGGCGCGACGATCATCGACACCGCGCCGGCTTCGAGCGCCAGCCCGGTGAGCTCGCCCGAGGCGTCGTGCGCGAACGAGGCGCCGGCGGGGTCGGGGGTGCCCCGGTCGACGCCGGCCTCTCGCGCAGCGGCCGAGTTGAAGTACGCGGAGTGGAGCGAATTGTGCACGATCACGAGCGGCAGGTCGCCCGCGAGCGCGTCGAGTTCGTCGATGCTCGGCGGCACGAGGCCGAGCTGCAGCAGCGGATCCCACCCGTTCGCGACGACCCGTGCCGTGCGGGGCCGCGCTGTGATCGCCGACCGGATGGCGCCCCACACCTCGTCTGCGCCGCCGAGCGTCACCGGGCGGATATCGATGACGCCGTCGCCCATGAGAGCCGCCGACTCCGACGGATGCCCATGGGGTTCGATGAGGCCGGGGATCGCCCAGCCCTCGCCGAGGTCGACCTTCTCGGCACCGGCGGGCGCCGAGATCTCTGCGCGCGAGCCGATCGCGACGATACGGCCGCCTTCGATGAGCATCGCCTCGCATGCCGATGCGGGGTCGGCGCCGCGCTCCGGCGCGGGCACGCAGTCGAGGTCGGTGCGGATGAACCTGCCGGTGACGTACTGGACGGATGCATCGCTCACGGTGACACCCCTTCGACGATTCGTGAGGCCCCGATGCGCTCACGGTTCCCCACCCTATCCTGCGTCACGGGCCCGTTCCCGCGGCGGATCGCTGCTCAGCGTTCATCCGCGACGTCTCGAGGACCGCACGATGTGGCTGCGCGCGTGCTCGGCCGCTGGGTCCAGCTCTTCGAAGAGATGCTTCTGGTGCCGCAGCGACGAGAGCACGCCGACTCGTTCGGCCATGCCCCTGTGGTCGGGGCGGATCCCTGCGATGAGCACTGTGTCCCCTCGCCGCTCGAGTGCGCCGATGAGCTCGGTGATGACCTGCGCCCCGGTCGCATCGAGCAGCTGCAGTTCGGACATGCGCAGGATGACGACCTCCACTTCGCGCAGATTCGAGACGCGTTCGAGCGTGCGTTCGGCCGCGCCGAAGAAGAGCGCGCCCTCGAGCCTGAACACGGCGATGCGCTCGTCGCCCGGCACGGCGGGGCCCGGGAGGTCCTCGCGATGCACGCCGCTCGTGCGGGCCAGCTGCCGCAGGGCGAAGAACCCCGCGACGAGCAGCCCGACCAGCACGGCGTAGATCAGATCGACGCTGACCGTCACGATGGCGGTGAGCGTGAAGACGATCGCGTCGGATCTCGATGCGCGCACGATCGTGCGCACGGTGCGGGGCGCGATCATGCGGCAGGCGGTGACCATCAGCACCCCTGCGAGCGCCGCGAGCGGAATCCGGGAGACGACGGCCGAGCCGATCAGCACGACCAGCAGGAGGAGCAGGCCGTGGGCGATCGCGGCGATGCGCGTGCGGGCGCCAGCGCGTACGCTCACCGCGGTGCGGGCGATGGCGCCGGTTGCGGGCATGCCTCCGAAGAGCCCCGCGGCGACGGAGGCGAGCCCCTGACCGACGAGTTCGCGGTCGGCGTCGACGGGGCCGGTGTCGGCGATGGTCTCGGCGACCCGAGCCGACAGCAGCGATTCGATCGCGGCCAGCGCTGCCACGGCGCATGCCGGGCCGAGGAGCGAGGTCGCCGTGACCGGGTCGAGCAGCGGCAACGCCGGCGCCGGGAGCCCCGCGGGGAGTTCGCCGATGGTGTCGACGGGCAGCCCGCAGAGCACGGAGACGAGCGTGGCGACGACGATGGCGACGAGCGAGCCCGGGAAACGAGGACGGATGCGCAGCGCCACCAGCATGATGATCACGACGATGGCGACGAGCAGCAGCGACCAACCGGTCTTCGGCTCGGCCGAAGCCTGCACCGAGCGCAGGGCCGCGACCGCGGCGTTCGTGCTGTCGCCGGGTTCGGTGCCTGTCGCCAGCGGAACCTGCTGCAGGAAGATGATGATCGCGATGCCGAGTGTGAACCCCTCGATGACAGGCCAGGGGATGTACGAGACCGTGCGTCCGAGCCGCAGCATCCCGGCCGCGAGCACGATGAGCCCCGCCATGAGGCATACGAGCGCGAGCGCACCCGCACCGTGCGAGGCGATGATGGGCGCCAGCACGACCACCATGGCACCGGTCGGGCCCGAGACCTGCACATGGGAGCCGCCGAAGATCGCAGCCACGATGCCGGCGATGATCGCGGTGACGATTCCGCTCTCGGCCCCTGCGCCCGAACTGACACCGAAGGCGAGCGCGAGCGGCAGCGCGACGATGCCGACCGTCACACCGGCGAGCAGATCAGGTCTCCACGAGCTGCGCGCCTCCCGGTAGTCGGCCCGCGACGGGAGCAGTGATCTGAACGAGCTGCGCACGCGGCCCGCCATCGCCTCGCTCACCCCTCGTCTGCGGCGGCCGCAGCGCTCATGGGGATCGCCGGCAGCTCCGCGCGCCGGACGAGCCGCTGCTCGACCGTTTCGAGCACTTCGCCGAGCAGAGCGCGAGCGACGCGGAGCAGCTCCGCGACCTGCGGATGGGCGAGGCGGTAGTAGACCAGGCTGCCGCGGCGCTCCGACTCCACGAGGCCGTTGCGGCGCAGCACGGCGAGGTGCTGCGAAACGTGCGATGATTCCAGGTCGATCTCGGCGAGCATCTCCGACACGGAAGCCTCGTCCGTCGCCGAGAGCACCTCGAGGATCCGGATGCGGATCGGATGCGCGAGCCCTTTGAACAGCCCAGCCTTGATCTCGTAGAGCGGGCGATTCGGGTCGCTCAGCACGATTCTCACACTCCCTCGACGGTCCGAGCCCGGACGGCATGATGATTTCATCATATCGCAATATACTGACGAACATGTCTCACTCGATCCCCCTCTGCCCCGCATGCTCCAGCGAACACGCCTACGAACTGGGAGCACTGCTCGTCTGCCCGATGTGCGGCCACGAGTGGTCGGCCGCCGACAGAGCCGACCCCGACGCCGATTCGGGGGCGGGCGGCGAAGCCGCCCCGATCGTCAAGGATGCCGTGGGCAACATCCTCGCCGATGGAGATACCGTCGTCGTGACGACCACGATCAAGGTCAAAGGGTCGCCCCAGGGCATCAAGGCGGGCACCAAAGTGCGCTCCATCCGGCTGATCGCCCCCGTGAACGGGCACGATATCGACTGCAAGATCACGGGGTTCGGCCCCATGCTGCTCAAGTCGGCGCTGGTGAAGAAAGCCTGAGCCCGGCCCGGAACTCGCCGAACCGCGCGGAGCCCTCGGGCTCGGCCACCGACCGCGCTCAGTGACCGAGCACGCGATCGATCGACATGACGAGGATGACGCGGTCGGCCGCGTCGGCGGGCGCCGCCGGGTCGGTCTGGCCGTAGCGGCGCGCGAGCCGCTGGTAGAAGCCTCCGGTCGGGTCGCCGATCGACTCGACGAGCTCGCCGCGCACCTCGACGTAGCGGGTCGGCGACTCGGGGTCGAAGACGACGAAGCTCATCGACGGGTTCAGCCGCAGGGCCTTGAACTTCTCACGGGAGCTGGTGTGGGTGAAGCGGAGCGTGCCGTCGACGACCTCGAACCACATGGGGCTCGCCTGGGCGCCTCCCTTGCGACCGACGACGGCGAGGGTGCCGTAGAGGGGGCGTTCGAGGAGGTCGGCGAGGTCGGTGGGAATCTGCGCTGCGTTCACGCGGCAGATTTTACCAGCTCTGCGCGCCTCCGACCCCGGCGGCCGCATCTCGCAGTCGGGCTGAGGCGGTGCCCATGTGCAGCGCCATAGCCGACGCCGCCTGGTCTTCGTCGCCGGCCTCGATCGCGGTGAGCACGGCGCGATGCTCGGCGACCGCCGCCGTCATAGCGTCGATCCCCTGCACGGCGCGGTCGTCGTAGACGTGCAGCAGCGAACGCACCACGTGCAGCAGGTCGGCGAGGGCGGTGTTCGCCGCGGCGGCCGAGAGCGCGAGGTGGAAGTCGTTGTCGGCCCGCACGAACGCCTGCGGCTTCCCGTCGGCGCCCTCCATGCGGGCGAGGCTGTCGCGCAGCGCGGCGAGCGCGTCCTCCGGGCCTCCCGCGCCAGGGCTTTCCGCACCGACAGCACCGGCGCCCCTGCGAACGGCGCCCACGCGCCCCGCCGCGAGGCGCGCCACGTAGATCTCGAGCCCCGACCGCAGCTCGAGCAGGTCGGAGGTGCTGCGCTCCCCGATCAGCAGACCCCAGCGCAGCGTCTGCGGCAGCAGTTCGCTCGCGGTGCCGCGCAGGTAGGTGCCCGACCCGGGGCGCACGTCGACGATGCCGATGATCTCGAGGGCCGCGAGCGCCTCGCGCACCGCCGACCGCCCGACCTCGAGGGTCGCGGCGAGCTGCCGTTCGGGAGGCAGGCGGGTGCCCGGCAGGATGTCGCCGCCGGTGAAGAGGTCGAGCAGGCGTCGAGCGACCTCGGAGACCGGGCTGCCGCCGGGGATCGGCGCGAGACCCGCGACGAGGTCGGCGCTTCGGTCACTCGGGAATTGCGGCATGCGACCAACCTAGCGCGCGGGCGGCGCGCGTCGGCGATCCCTGTCGCGAGTCTTGAAAATTGGTCAACCGGTTGCCATAATGTTCGACAGGGATCACCCCGACCCGGCACGACCGTCGACAGGAGCAGCGCGCATGATCGGACTCGGCAGCTACGCGTTCTTCTGGCAGCACTCCGACCGGGTCGACGCCCCGCTGAGCCTGCGCGGCGCGTTCGAAGCCACCCGGAGCCTCGGCGTCGAGCTCTTCCAGATCTGCGACTACGCGCCGCTCGACGGCTTCACCGATCGAGAGGTCGACGAGAGCGCGGCGGCAGCCCGCGACCTGGGGCTCACCATCCAGCTCGGCACCAAGGGCGTCGACCCCGAGCACCTCGCCCGCTACCTCGCCCTCGCCAAACGGTACGACGCGCGCCTCGTGCGCAGCATGCTCTTCTCCCCCGGCTCGCGCCCCACGCTCGCCGAGGCCGAGGCCCGCCTGCGCCGGGCGCTGCCCGCATACGAGGCGGCCGGAGTCACCCTCGCGCTCGAGACCTACGAGCAGGTCGCCACCGCCGACCTCGTCGCGCTCATCGAATCGATCGGCAGCGACCGTCTCGCGATCTGCCTCGACCCCGCGAACGTCGTCGCCCGCCTCGAAACGCCGCGGAGCTGCGTCGAGGCCGCCGCCGCACTCACGGGCAACGTGCACGTCAAGGACTTCGACTTCGACCGCCAGGCCGGCTGGGTGGGCTTCACCTACAGCGGCGCCCCCATGGGCGCCGGCCTGCACGACTACCCGCATCTGCTGAGCACCGTACGCCCGCGCGAGCGCGGCATCGACGAGATCGTCGAGCACTGGCTGCCCTGGCAGGGCGACCCCCGCACCACCGTCGACGCCGAACGGGCGTGGACGAGGCGCACCATCGAATATCTGAGGAGCACGCAATGACCGAGAACACCGAGCAGTACCGCATCGCCGTCATCGGCGCGGGCGGCAAGATGGGCATGCGCGTGTCGAACAACCTCGCGCGCACCGCGCACGACGTGCGCTACGTCGAGAACTCGCCCGCCGGCCAGGAGCGCACCCGCGAGGCCGGCCGCGCGCTCAGCGATCTCGCCGCCGCAATCGCCGACGCCGACATCGCCGTGCTCGCGGTGCCCGACCTCGCGCTGGCCGCCGTGACGGCCGAGATCGTGCCGCAGCTGCAGCCGGGCGCCATCGTGCTGACGCTCGACCCCGCCGCCGCCTACGCAGGTCTGCTCACCACTCGCGACGACGTCATCCAGGCCGTCGCGCACCCGTGCCACCCCTCGATCTTCCTGCAGCGCCAGACGCCCGAGGAGTGGGCCGACACCTTCGGCGGCATCGCGGCCCCGCAGGATGCGATCGCGGCCGTCGAGTCTGACGACCCCGCGAAGCAGGCTATCGTCGAGACGACCGTGCGCGCCATCTACGCCCCCGTCATCGACGTGCACTGGGTCACCATCAAGCAGCTCGCGCAGCTCGAGCCGACGCTCGTCGAGACGGTCGCCTGCATGATCGGCGCGCTGCTCAACGAGGCGCTCGAAGAGACGATCAATACCATGGGCGTACCGGCCGATGCCGCTCGCAGCATTCTCTACGGTCACACGCAGGTCGCCCTCGCGAACGGACTGCGCGGCGACAACCCCTTCAGCGACGCCTGCCTCATCGCCATGGACTACGGCCGTGAGAGCATCATCAAGGACGATTGGAAGAAGATCTTCCGCGACGACGAGCTCGACAAGAACCTGGCGCGCATGCTGCACCTCGACGGCATCGACCGCTCGGGCGCCGCGGCCGGTTCGAGCACGGCCGGTTCGAGCACGAAGGAGCAGTGATGGCGCGCTTGCATGGGAAGACGGCTCTCGTCACCGGATCCGCGACCGGCATCGGCCACGCAGTCGCGGCCCGCTTCGCCGCCGAGGGAGCGCGCGTCGTGATCGCCGACCGCGACGCCGAAGCGGCGGCAGCGGCAGCGGCAGGGATCGGCGCCACCGCCCGCGCGGTCACCGTCGACATCTCGGACGAGGCGTCGGTCGAAACCGCGTTCGCGGAGGTCGAAGCGGCGGGCTGGGCCCCCGACGTCGTCGTCGCGAACGCCGGAGTGCAGCTCTTCGGCCAGGACGCGGAGGCCGCCGACCTCGACCTCGACGTCTGGCGCCGCACCATCGACATCAATCTGACCGGCACCTTCCTGACCGTGAAGCACGCGACGCGCTCGATGCTCGCGCACGGGGGCGGCTCGATCATCCTCACGGGCAGCCCGACCGGGCTGAACGGCGAGGGCAGGGACTTCACCGCCTACAGCGCGTCGAAGGCCGGCATCCACGGGCTCGCGCGCACCGTCGCGGCCGCGTATGCCGATCGCGGCATACGCGTGAACACGGTCGTGCCGGCCTACACCGAGACGAGCCTCGTCACGACGATCAGCGACGACCCCGAGGCGCGGGCCGCCATCATCGGGCGCATCCCGCTCGGCCGCGCCGGCTCCCCCACCGACATCGAGGGCATCATGGTGTTCCTCGCATCGGAGGACGGGGCCTTCGCGACCGGGTCCCTCTTCGCCGTCGACGGCGGCATGACGACGCTCTAGGATCGAGCCCATGACCGGGGAGCGCTGGGAAGACGGGGGCATCGCCTGGACGGCCGGCCCGTGGAGGCTCGAGCTGCGCGACGACGAAGTCGCCGACCTTGCGTACGACGGTCGTTCGGTGCTGCGCAGCATCCGCGCGGTCGTGCGCGACGGCGACTGGAGCACCGCAGGCTGGACGCTCGGCGAGCCGATCGACGAGCCGGCCGCGCCTGACGGGTCCGGCGGCTCCGCACGGCGCCTGCGGCTTCCCCTGCGGTCGACGGGGTTCGGCAGCGACCTCGTCGGCGGGCTGACCATCGAGACCGACGGCGATGCACTCACCGTCGCGTTCGAGGCCGTCTCGCAGATCGACTACGAGACGAACCGCACGGGCCTCGTCGTGCTGCATCCGGCCGGCGCCGCGGGCGCCGACCTGCGCGTGCGGCATGCCGATGGCTCTGTCGAGCGCACCGCGTTCCCTCGCGAGATCTCGCCCCACCAGCCGGTGCGGGACATCGCGGCCCTCACCTGGGAGCACGACGGCCTCGAGATCACCACCGCGTTCGCGGGCGACGTCTTCGAGATGGAGGATCAGCGCAACTGGACCGACGCCTCGTACAAGACCTACAGCCGCCCGCTCGCGCTCCCGTTCCCGTACCGGCTCGTGGAGGGCGAGCGCGTGCGGCAGACGGTGCGGGTCGACGTGCGGCCGCACAGCGCCGCGGGCGTCGCGACGCGGGCCGAGGTCGCCGCGATCGCGCTCGAAGCCGGTGGCGTCTTCCCGACGATCGGAGTCGCCGCCTCGGAGGCCCCCGATCCCGCGCCCGAGCTGACGGCCCCGCCCGGTGGCGAGCTGCTCGTCGAGCTCGACCTGCGCACCCGTGCCTGGCCAGCCGCGCTGCAGCGGGCCGCGGCACGCGGCGTTCCCCTCGATGCGCGCGTCGTCTCGCCGGACGATGTCGACGGGTTCGATGAGCTTGCCTCCCGCCTGCGGGGTTGCAGACTCGCCCGCATCGCGGTCTTCAGCGCGTCCCTGCACGTCTCGGACGCCCCGCTGGTCGCGCGCCTGCGCGATGCGCTTGCACGCACCGGCGTCTCGGCGCCCGTCATCGGCGGAAGCCGTTCGCACTTCACCGAGCTGAACCGCGAACGGCATCGCCTCCCCGACGGCCTGGACGGCATCGTCACCGCGACGACGCCGCTGTTCCATGCGCTCGGCACCGCCCAGCTCATCGAGTCGGTCGCGATGCAGCGCCTCATCGCGCAGCAGACCGTCGACTACGCGGCCGGGCTCCCGGTGCGCGTCGGACCGATCGCGCTGCGCCCCCGATTCAACAACGTCGCGACGCGCCCGCAGCCCACGCCGGGCCGCCACGACCTCGCGGAGGGCACGGGGACCGAGTTCACCGGGGCCGTCGATGCCCGCCAGGCGGCCCCCGAACTCGCTGCATGGACGATCGCGAGCGCCGCGGCGCTCTCGGTGCCCGGCGTCGCGGGGCTCGCCTATTTCGAGGAGTGGGGACCGCGCGGCATCCGCACCTCCGACGGTGCGCCCACCCCCGCCGCCGAGGCCATCGCCGCGCTCGCGGCGCTCGCCGGGGGCGAGCTGCTGGCGGGGCCGAGCCCGGACGGGCTGCTCTGGGCCGTCGGCGCTCGCACGACCAGCGCCGACGTGCGCATCGTCACGGCGAACCTCGACGATCGCGAACGCACACTCCGCGTGACGGTGCCCGGCATTGCGATCCCTGTCGAGCTGCGGCTGCCCGCGTTCGCCTGGCGCCTCGTCGACCCGACGTAGCGCAGCTCTTGCGCCGCGCACTCAAATTTGGATAGAGTCCAAACTTATGACGCAGCGCACGGTGCCCTCTCGGAGCCTCCCCGCCCCCGTCGCCGGAATGCTCGAAGCGCAACGACCGACCGGCATCGTGGTCGGACTCATCATCACGCTCACCGCGATATTCGTGACCGGCGCACTTCCGGTCCTCAGGGCGATCGCGCAGGGCATCGCATTCGGCCTCGGCGGCGAGCAGCCGGTGTTCGCGATCGAGCCGAGCACCCGCGCCGACCTGCTGCTCTCGCTCTGCTCATTCGCGTTCGGTGCCGCACTGATCTTCATCTGGGTGCGCGCGAAGGAGCGCCGCACGGTTTCGACACTGGGCTTCACCGCTCCCTGCGGCGCGAAGCCGGTCGCGGCGCAGGCCCTCCGGGGCGCCGGCACCGCCCTGCTGATGATCACCATCTGCGTCTTCGTGCCGGTGGCCCTCGGCGGCGCGGCGCTCGCCTGGCGCGCACCGGAGCTCGATGCCTCAGCGCTCGGCTTCATCGCGCTGATGCTCGGCGGGTTCCTGCTGCAGGGATCGACCGAGGAGATCGTCACGCGCGGCTACCTGACGCAGGTCGTCGCGAGGCGCTGGGGACTCACCGCCGCCGTCATCGCCCAGGCGCTGCTGTTCGCGGCCATCCACGGCGCCAATCCGGGCATGGGGCCCATGCCCGTGATCAACCTCGTGCTGTTCGCGGTGTTCGCGACCATGCTCACCCTGGCCGACGGGAGCCTCTGGGGCATCTGCGCCTTCCACGGGGTGTGGAACTGGGCCCAGGGCGGTCTCTACGGAGTCGCGGTCTCGGGGTCGACCGTCGGCGAGTCGCTCTTCGACTACGCCCCGGAGCCCGACTCGAACGCACTGCTCACCGGAGGCGACTTCGGACTCGAAGGCAGTCTCGTCACGACGGTGCTCTACACCGCGGCCGCGTTCTGGGCGTGGCGCACGTACCGGCGTCGCGCTCAGTCGCGGTAGACGATGTCCCCGCTCGGCGTGACCGAAGCGCTCGCGTCGCGCAGCAGCAGATCCTTCAGCTCATCGACCGTCAGGGCGTTGCGGCTCGCGACTCGGTCGATGCGATCGCCGAGCGCATCGATGGCCTCCTGGCCGCCCATCTCGCGCGGCAGCACCTTTCGCGGAGCGACCGTACCCGCTTGCGCCTCGCCCGAGGCCTGTGCGCCCGCGCCCGACTCGGCCTGCGCGCCCGCGGCATCCCCGCCGGAGCCCGCCTGCGCCTCGCTGCCGGCCTCCGCTGTCGATGTCGGCGCGCCGTGCTCGTCTTCCGCCCCTTGCGGCGCGCAACCGACGGCGGATGCGGCGAAGGCGACCGTCAGGGCTGCCGCGCCGAGCGCGACCGCCGCGGTCCGGGAGGTGCGGCGCGGGGTGTCGTCGTGTTCGTGCATGGTCTTCGCCCTTCGGGTGGTTCTGGTGAGGTTCCGTGGGTCTGATGAGCGGTCGACTCTCAGGCTATGCCGTGTTCTTGTGAGAACGCGAAGGGGCAGGGCTCGTGCACACGAACCCTGCCCCTCCGATCCATCGCCCGCAAAGCGGGCCGGGGTGGCTGCCGGTTAGGCGGCCATCTCCTCCTGCTGCTTGCGCTGGCGGATCGCGACGAGTGCGACCACGCCGCCCGAGACGAGCAGTGCGACGGTGATCAGGCTGAGCATGGTGCCGAAGCCGTAGTCGCCGCCCGTGTGGGCCAGGCCGCCGCCCCCGGTGCCGGGATCTGCGCTCGCAGTGGCGCCCGTCGCTGCGGTGCCGTTGGCGGCAGCTGCCGCGCCGGCTGCGGCGGAAGTGCCGTCGGCGCCGCTCGCAGCCGTGGTGCCGTCAGCGCCGGTGCCGGCGGCCGAACCGCCATCAGCACCGTTCGCGGCCGTGGTGCCGTCGGCACCGGTGGTCGCGCCGGCATCCGCCGCGTCGGCCGCATCCTCGGCCTCGACCGTGAAGGTCACCGCGTCGGAGGGGGCCGACTCGGTGCCGTCGAGCACCTGGGTCGCGACGACGGTGTAGTCGCCTGCAGCGAGCTCTGCGGGCAGCTGCACGCTCCACTGGCCATTGCTGACCGTGGTGGTCGCGGTGTACTCGGTGCCGTCGGCAGCAGTGACCACGATGGTCAGCTCCGCGCCCGTGGCGCCGAGGCCGCTGAAAGTCACGTCGCCGGGAACGGTCGCTCCGGTGACCGGGCTCGTGATGGCCGGTGCGTCGACGACGGGCGTCTCGTCCGATGCGGGAGCGGTGCCGCTGATCGTGTAGTTGCCGAGGCTGCCGTAGTTCGAGTAGCCGTTCGCCGCGGCCAGCGATGCCGAAGCCGGGTCGCCCTGGCCGACACCGGTGACGGTGAGGTAATAGGTGCCCGCGGTCAGGTTGCCCTGGATCGAGGCGTCGAGGCCGTCGAGCGTATTGCCGTTCAGCACGGTCTCGGGGGCGTCGGAGGTGATCTCCGTGCCGTTCGAGTCGGTCAGCGTGAGCTTCGCGTCGAGGTTCGGGCTGATCTCTGCGATCGCGACCTCGGCGAGCACGTCGCCGCCTGCGGTCGTGAACGAGAAGACGTCGTTCTCGCCGGTCTGGCCGATGATGCCCGTGGCCTCGAAGGTGTCGTTCGAGTTGTCGAGGGCGGTGGCGCTCGCAGCGTCGTTCCCGTGGTCGTCTGCCGCGAAGGTCGCGCGGTCGCGGAAGTCGAACTGAGCCGTGATGGTGGGGCCCACCGGGTCGCAGGTGCCGGCGTCGTTCGCGAGGACGATGTAGTCGCCGGGCTGCGGGTTGCCGATGTCTGCACTGTTGGTATCGCAGTAGGTCACCGAGGTGCCCTCGAACCAGGTACCGTCCGGGTAGGTCCAGCCCAGGAGCACATCGACGGCGCCGCCGCCGGTGCCGTCGGGGTTACCGGGGGTACGGTCGGTCATCACCGAGAAGTCGTCTTCGGTGTTGGTGGCCGAGTTGTAATCGCCGTTCGACCACTGCACGAGCGGTGCGTGGTACGGAGCGCCCATCACGGGCCCCCAGATGCCGCCGTCCGGGTTGTAGTACTCCTCGGAGCCGAAGCCGTCGTGCTGCAGGCCGAGGGTGTGGCCGACCTCGTGCGAACCCGCCATGCCGACGACCTCGGGGATCGCGGTCGCGGGATTCTCGTTGCCGTCGGCGTCGTTGTTGGTGGCGCCCACGAACACGAATGCGGGGGCGGCCCAGCTCGAGCCCGCGCTGCCGCGGAAGGCGATGCCGGCCGAGCCGGCGGCGAAGTCGGGCACCGGGGTGTCGGTGATGACGAGGTGCGTACCGTAGTTCGCGTCGTCCGCCGAGCTCTTCACCAGCGCTTCCGTGCCGGGGTCGGCCGTCGTGACGTTGACGTTGAACGGTGCGTAGTCCTCGGCGATCGAGGCCCAGACGCGCTGCTGGTCGATCGCGGAAGCGCCGAGCGAGTAGCTGGGCTGCGAGCCGGGCAGTTCATTCCACTCGGTGCCGACGACTTCGAAGCCGTCGAAGTCGAGGTAGACGGTAAAGGGAGCACCCGGGAGCGACCCGCCGGCGGGAGTACCGGGGATCGGCGCCGAGAGGGCGTCGATCTCGGTCTGCGCCGCCTCTGCCGGGCCCCACTGGTCGAGCTCGGCGATGCTGCCGCTGGGCGAGACGAGCAGCTCGCCCGTCTGGACCTGCTGAGCGATGATGCTCTCGTCGACTCCGTTGAGAGCAGCCGCCTTGGCGATGCGCTCCTCGGTCGAGATGGCAGCGGCCGAGGCGACCTCGGCGACCTGTGCTGTGTTCTCGACGCTCTGCGGCTCCGCATCTTCAGCCATCGCCGGTGCGGCGATGACGAGGCTGCCGAGCCCGAGCGCCGCTGCCGCGCCGAGCGCGAGCGGACGACGTTTCGTCACTGATGATCCCCTAATGAGTAGTGGCCTGAAAATCCGACCGAACGTGCATGTCGCGGCGCTGCGGGACGACGATTGACTCGACGCCCCGTTGGGTTTCACCGTCGCTCGGTTCAAGAAACGGGAAATCCGCACCAGCGGCCGCGGCCAAGGTAGCCCGGCATTCCCAATTTGCGCAAGGTTCGGGGTGTTAGATAAGCGCCACAGAGACGACTAAAAGACCTGATCAGACGGCGACTTTCAGTAATTTTTCAGACACACTCGCACCCCGTGAGCACCCTACGGACCCGCTGTGCGCACCCATGCTTTGCTATGAGATCACCTTGAGAAATGCCCATCAGTCACTTTGCGTGCGCCAATGCAGACCAATTGCAGCCCAATTGCATTCCCCGTAGTCCTTCGGGGTCGCGGCGAGGCGCTACAAGGTCTCTCGGTGCGCCGCGATCAGTTCTTCGACGGCGCGTTCGAGATTCGGGTCATCGCCGCGGGCGAGCGCCGCGTACTGCAGCGCGACTCCGTCGTCGGTGACGATCGCCTTCACCCACATGCGTCGCCGGGGCACGAAGAGCGACCAGAGCAGCCCGCCGATCGCGAGCAGGGCGAAGACGAGGATCCAGGTCTGGGCGGGATTGCGCATGACATCGAACGAGGCGTAGCGGGGCACCTCGTCGAGCGTGATGGTGCCGAGCCCCCGCGGCAGGTCGACCGTGTCTCCCGGCGTGAGCCGCAACGACTTGCTGCCCTCGACGTTGCGCCCGGCGACCTGCTCCATCTGGTCGGTGTCGAGCGAGTAGACCGACTGCGGAATACCGCCGTCGATGCCGAGGTCGCCGATGAAGACGTCGAGGGTGAGCAGCGGGTTCTCGAGATCGGGGTAGCTCGAGGTGAAGGCCCCCGACTCGAGTTCGGCCTTCGTCGGGTAGAAGAAGCCGCGCAGGCCGAGCTGCGTCTCTGCGCCGGTTTCGGTTTCGATGCCGTAGGGCACCTTGATCACGCCGAGCGACGTCAGATTCGTATCCTGAGGAATGAACGGCATCGCCTCGCTGTAGACGACGGTGCCCTCGGCGTTCCGGATGGTGACCCGGGGCGCGTAGCCGTTCGCGATCAGATAGATGGGCGAGCCGTGCACGCGCAGCGGGTGGTTCACGCGGATCACCCGGTCCTCCTGCGAGCCGTCGGGGTTCGTGAGCGTGACGGAGGCCGTGAAGTCCTCGACCTGCCCGATGGCCGCGGCATTGCCGTCGTCCGGGGTGACGTAGGTCACCGCGAAATCGTCGAGCGTCAGCGCGAACGGGTCGAGGCTCTCCGTGTCGAACGAGTTGCCGGAGTTCACGGTGTCGTAGTCGATCAGCTGGTTGATCATCGTCTCGCCGACGACGAGTACCTTCTGCCCGTTGAAGGTGAAGACGCCGCCGATGCCGACGCTGATGAGCACGCCGAGCAGGGCGCCGTGGAAGAGCAGATTGCCCGTCTCGCGCAGGTAGCCGCGCTCGGCCGACACCGAGACCTCGTCGACGCCGCGGCGGGACGCCCGCTGCACTTCGACCCGGTAGCGCAGGCGCTTCAGCACTCCGGCAGCGGTCTGCACCGCCTGCTCGGCGAACTGCGCGCGATCGGCATCGCTCGCGTCGGGGTTCGAGACCCGCACCTCGGTGAAACCCGCCATGCGCTGCAGGCGCGCGGGGGTCTTCGGAGGCGTGCCGCGCCAGGCCTTCCAGTGGTGCGCGATGCGGGGCAGCACGCAGCCCACGAGCGAGATGAAGAGCAGCAGGTAGATGGCCGAGAACCAGACCGACCCGTAGACGTCGAAGGCCTGGATCGGGAACGCATCGAGCACGGGGAAGAGCTTCGGGTGGTCGAGCTGGTACTGGACCACGCCGTTCGGGTCGGCGCTGCGCTGGGGCAGCAGCGAGCCGGGGATCGCCGCGACGGCGAGGAGGAGGAGGAGGATCAGTGCGACGCGCATACTCGTGAGCTGGCGCCAGAACCAGCGACCCCAGCCCACGATGCCGAGTTCGGGCGATTCCACCGGACGGGCTGCGCCCGAGCCGTCGTCGTAATCAGAGGGGCGTGACATATCCGCCGATCACCGCCTGCAGTGCATACATCATCCGACTCCAGAGTCCGGTCACCATGAGGAGACCGATGAGAATCAGCAGAACTCCGCCGATCAGGTTCACGGCACGGATATGCCGTTTGAAGAATGTCATAGTGCGCGTCATCCAGCCGAAGCCGAAAGCGGCGAGCACGAAGGGCAGGCCGAGACCGATGCAGTAGGCGAGCGCGAGCGCGATGGAGCGCGGCACCGATCCCTGCTGCAGGCTCAGCCCCATGATCACCGTGAGCGTCGGCCCCATGCACGGGGTCCATCCGATCGCGAAGACCGCGCCGAGCAACGGCGCGCCGACGAGCCCGAACCGGGGCTTGACGCGCAGCTTCTTCGTCGACTGCATCGCCCCGAAGAGCCCCATGAACACGAGGCCCATGACGATCACGAAGACGCCCATGAGACGGGTGATGAGCCCCTCCCATTCGAGCAGCCAGACGCCGACCGTACCGGCGGCCGCGAGGAACGCGACGAGCACGACCGTGAAGCCGCCGACGAAGAGCAGCGCGCCGAGCACGACGCGGCCGCGGGCCGCGCGATCGCCGGGCTCGGCGCTCGCGGTCGACCCCACGTAGGCGAGATAGCCGGGCACGAGCGGTAGCACGCAGGGCGAGAGGAACGAGATCAGTCCGGCCGCGATGGCGACCAGCGAGGCGACGAGCAGTTGCCCGTCACCGATCAGTTCCTGCAGCGACACCGATTACTGCTCCGCGCCGGTTTCCGCCAGCGTCTCCTCCACCAGGGTGCGCAGCTGCGAGGCCGCGGCGAGCTGGCCGAGCACGCGGTGGGCGACGCGGCCCTGCGCGTCGAGCACGAGCGTCGTCGGCACGGCGTTGAGCGGCACCTGCCCGGCGAAGGCGCGCTGCACCTCGCGGTCGCCCGCCACATCCATGATCGACGGGTACTCGATGCCGAACTGCTCCGAGAACTGCTGCGCCTGCGCGACCTGATCGCGCGTATTCACTCCGACGAACGCGACGCCCTGCGGCGCGAACTCGTCGTACACCTCGACGAGATCGGGCGCCTCGGCGCGGCACGGCGGGCAGCCCGCATACCAGAAGTTGACCACCGTCACACGGCCCGCGATGTCGTCGGTCCCGAAGGTGCTGCCGTCCTCCGTCGCGCCCGAGAACTCGACGGGCTCGGTGCGCTCCGAGACCGGGATGCTCAGCGACGATCCGTCGCCCGAGATGAAGCCCTTGTCGCCGCCGTCCTCCCACTGCTGCGACAGGTCGTCGGCGCCGGCGCTGCTGCAGGCGGTCGCTCCGAATGCGAGTCCGAGGGCGGCGATGCATGCCGCGACGCGCATGTACGCGCGGCGACGCGGAGCGATCCCTGTCGAGGCCGGGAACAGCGACCTCATACGGCCCCCACGTCCTTCGCCTCGTCGAGCAGACTCGCCGCCGGGTTGCGGTAGTCGACCTCGAACCAGCGCTCGCCGCGCTTCTCGAAGCTCGTGATGCTCGACAGGTCGCAGCGGCGCTTCGCGGGATTGTGGAAGAGCGGCCGGCCCGCGATGTCGAGGTGCGCGATCCAGATCGGCGCCTGGTGGGCGACCATCACGATGTCGCCGTCGCGCGTGTTCGCCCACGCGTCGTCCATCGCCTGCCGCATGCGCGAGGCGATGCTGCGGTACGGCTCGCCCCAGCTCGGGCGCAGCGGGTTCCAGTAGCGGTACCAATAGCGCGGCTTCTTGAAGTCGGAGTCGGGGCCGCTGCCCTTCTGCCCCTCGAAGCTGTTCGTCGGCTCGATGATGCGCTCATCGGTGCCGATCTCGAGACTGAACGCGCTCGAAATGGGGCGCGCCGACTGCTGCGCCCGCTCGAGCGGGGAGGCGATGAGCCGCGCGACGGCGCGGTCGCTGCCCGCGAGCTCGAGCGCGGCGGCCTCGGCCATGCGGTGCCCGAGTTCGGACAGGCGGTAGCCGGGCAGGCGGCCGTACAGGATGCCCTCCGGGTTGTGCACCTCGCCATGGCGCACCAGATGCAGCAATTTATCGCTCACGCCCCCATTCTACGTTCGCGATGGCTGGGAGATCGCGGGTCGCCACCCGAGTGCCGGGCCGCCTTCGGGGCGCGGGGCGCGGAACGCGTCGATCTGCGCGCGCTGCGCCCGGACGGGGTCGGTACCGGAGTCGTGGAGCCGAATGCACCATCGGGACGCCCCCGGTAGTGCATTCGGCTCCACGCTCACGGACGCTCTGGTCAGTAGCGGGGCAGTCCGGGCGGGTTGACGAGAGACTCGTCGAGCCGCTCGTCCTCCTGCCCCCAGCGGCCCAGCACCTCGTCGTAGACGCCCGAGGCGATGAGCTCGTCGATGACGATCGACACGGGCTCGACGAGCCCGTTGCCCTTCGCCGTCGCAGCCCCGACCTGGCCGCTGACCGGGTATGCGCTGTTGAACTTGCCGACGACGCGGGTCTCGCCCGCGGTGTCGGCCTGGAACTTCGCCTGCGAGTAGGGCTGGATGCTGACGTCTGCGCGGCCCGAGACGAGCGCCAGGTTGCCCGCCGCCGCATCCTCGTAGTAGACCGGTTCGCCGGGGTCGATGCCGGCGGCCTTGTTCTGCGCGATCCAGTCGAGCAGGAACCGCTCCTGGTTCGTGCCGCTGCCGACGATGACCTTGAGCCCCGAGATGTCGGCCGGCTCCTCGATCTTCTGCACCTCGCTGGAGCCTGCGACGATGAACCCCATCACCGCGTCGCGGTAGGTCGCGAAGTCGAACAGGTCCTTGCGCTCCTCGGTCACCCCGATGTTCGTGAGGGCGAGGTCGTACTTGCCCGACTCGATGCCGAGCGGCCAGTCCGCCCAGGCGACGTTCTCGGGCGCGTAGTCGAGCCCGAGCCCTTCCGAGATGAGCGACGCGAGATCGGCATCGCTGCCGAGCACCGTCTGCGCGTCGTCCTCCGCGAAGAAGGAGGTCGGGGGCGCCCCGCTGCCGCCGAGCGCGACGGTCAGCCTGCCGCTCTGGATCGGCGTGAAGCCGCTCGCTTCGAGGGCGGCGACCGCGTCGGGCACGGGCTCGATGTGGGGCCTGTCGTCGAGGTTGCCCGTCGTGAGGTCGAACACCGAGCCCGCGGCCTGCGGAGCACCGGCTCCGAGCGCCCCGTCGACGGCCCCCGCCGAGCATCCGGCGAGCGTCAGAGACGATGCTGCGGCGAGGCCGACGAGCAGAGCGAGAACGGGTCGTCGAATGGATGGCATGGGGACTCCTGGGTGATTCGGGATGCTCGGAAGGTGCGGGGATGCTCGGAAGGTGCGGTTACTGGCGGGGCAGACCGGGCGGGTTGACGAGCGACTCCTCGACCGCCTCGTCGCCGAGCTGCCAGCGGTCGAGCGCGGCGGCGTAGTCGCCGCTCTCGATGGCATGGTTCAGCACGATCGCGACCGGGTCGATGAGGCCGTTGCTCTTCGCGGTCGCGACGCCGATCTGGGCGTTGTCGGGGAAGCCGCCGTTGAGCGTGCCGACGACCTTCCACTCGCCCGTCGTCGCGACGCGGTACGCGGCGGTCGGGTTCGGGCCGAAGGCGGCGTCGATACGGCCCGACGAGACGGCGAGGAAGGCCGCGGCGTTGTCGTCGTAGTAGACGGGCTCGCCGGGCTCGAGGCCGTTCTTCTCGTTCTCGGCGAACCAGTCGAGCAGGATCTTCTCCTGGTTCGTGCCGCTGCCGACGGCGATGCGGAGCCCCGCGACGTCCTCGGCCTTCGTGATGCTGTCGATGTCGCTGTTCGCGGCGACCGCGAAGGCGAGGACGTCGTTGCGGTGCACGGCGAAGTCGAAGAGATCCTTGCGCTCCTCGGTCACGGTCACGTTCGAGGCGACGGCGTCGTACTTGCCCGATTCGACGCCGAGGGGCCAGTCGGCCCAGGCGACGTTCTCGAGGTCGAGTTCGAGGCCGAGGCCGTCGGCGACGAGCTGGGCGATGTCGGGCTCGACGCCGAGCAGGGTGCTGTTGTCGTCTTCGGCGAGCAGGCTGAGCGGGGGCTCGTAGGCGTTGACGGCGACGGTGAGCCTGCCCTCCTGGATCGGCTGGAAGCCGCTCTGCTCGAGCGCCTGGACGGCTTCGGGCACGGGGTCGATGCGTACGCGGTCGTCGGCGTTCGCCGAGGTGAGGTCGAAGGGCGATGCGGCGCCTGCGCCCGGGGCGCCGGGAGCGCCGGGGGCGCCCGGTGCCGCGGTCGACGGCGTGGAGCAGGCGGCGAGGCCGGCGATCGCGAGGGCCGCGGTGGCGGCGAGCAGCAGACGGGAGGCGGGGGCGCGGCGGTGCGTGCGCTGCGCGGGCGGTGCGGTGGTCATGGGTCGGGGTCCTGTTCGGGTCGGGGTGCGGATGATGACGGTGACGGTGACGGTGGTGGTGCGGTGCAGTGGCTGCGGTCAGATGACCCAGTCGAGGAACTCGCGGGTGCGCTCCTCTTCGGGGTCGCGCAGCACCCGGTCGGGGCTGCCCTGCTCGACGACGCGGCCGGCGTCGAGGAAGACGACGTGGTCGGCGACCTCGCGGGCGAATCCGATCTCGTGGGTGACGATGACGAGGGTGCGGCCCTCATTCGCGAGGTCCTTGATGACGCTGAGCACCTCGCCGACGAGCTCGGGGTCGAGCGCCGAGGTCGGTTCGTCGAAGAGCAGCACGTCGGGTTCGAGCGCGAGGGCGCGGGCGATGGCGACGCGCTGCTGCTGGCCGCCCGAGAGCTGGCGCGGGTAGTGGTCGGCGCGGTCGGCGAGGCCGACACGGGCGAGCAGCGCGCGGGCCTGGGCGAGCGCTTCGGGCTTCGTCGCGCGCTTCAGGGCGAGCGGCGCCTCGACGACGTTCTCGATCGCGGTGAGGTGCGGGAAGAGATTGAAGTTCTGGAACACCATGCCGACGCGGGTGCGCCGCTGCAGCACCCGTTTCTCGGGCAGCTCGTGGAGGCGGTCGCCGCGGCGCTCGTAGCCGATGTAGTCGCCGTCGATGGTGATCGAACCGGCGTCGATGGTCTCGAGGTGGTTGATGGCGCGCAAGAGGGTCGATTTGCCCGACCCCGACGGGCCGAGCAGCGCGACGACCTGGCCGGGCTCGACCGTGAGCGAGACGCCGTGCAGCACCTCGTTCTCGGCGTACGACTTGTGCACGTCGGCGATCTCGACGAGGCCCGTGCGGGCGGGGGCGGTGGCGGGGGCGGTGGTCATGTCTCGGGTGCCTTTCAGTGGCCGGGTGGTGGGCTCTGCAGGGATCAGCGCGCTTCGGCGATGATCGCGGCGACGGCCGGCGCGTTCTGCGTGCGGGTGCGTGCACCCGCGGTGAAGCGGCGCAGGCCGGCCCGGGCCCGCTGCAGGGGCGTCGGGGGCAGCTCGCGCGCGGTGCCGCGGGCGAAGCGGCGCTCGAGCGAGTACTGGGCGATGCTCAGGACGGTGGTGAAGATCGTGTACCAGGCGGCGGCGACGAGCAGCAACGGGATCACCTGGCTGTTGCGGTTGTAGATCACCTGCACGGTGTAGAAGAGTTCGGGCAGCGCGACGATGAACACGACCGAGGTGCCCTTGAGCAGGCCGATGACCTCGTTGAACGCGTTCGGCAGAATGACGCGCAGCGCTTGCGGCAGCACGATGCGGAAGAAGCGGCGGGCGCGCGGGATGCCGAGCGCCTTCGCGGCCTCGAGCTGCCCCTGGTCGACCGAGAGCAGGCCGCCGCGGATGATCTCGGCGGAGTAGGCGGCCTGGTGCAGCGAGAGGCCGAGGATCGCGGCGACGGAGGCCGAGAGCAGGCGCACCGTGTCGAATTCGACGACCCAGAAGTCGTAGGTGAAGGGCCAGCCGATGCCGAGCTTCGGGAAGAGATAGCCGAGGTTGTACCAGATGACGAGCTGCACGATGAGGGGCACCGAGCGGAAGAACCAGATGAACCCCCAGGCGAACGAGTTCAGGAGCGCCGAGCCCGAGAGCCGGGCGAGGGCGAGCACCGCGCCGAGCACGAAGCCGATGACCGCCGATACGGCGGTGAGCCAGAGCGTGAGCCAGAGGCCGCGCAGCACGGCCGCGTTGAAGAAGTACTCGGCGAAGACGTTCCAGCGCCACTGCGGGTTCGTGAAGAAGGTCCACAGCAGCTGTGCGAGCAGGAAGACGGCGACGGCGCTGGCGATCCAGCGAGCCCAGTGCCGCAGCGGAACGACGCGGTCCACGGCGATCGGAGACACGGCTGCGGGAGCCGCGGCTGCGACGACCTCGGTCGGCGCAGCGATCGCCGTGGCGGTGGGGGCTGCGGCGCCGGGATCGGCCTCGACACCGATTCGATCACGTGTTGTTATGGGAGACATGCTGCGAGCTTATGCGCAGTGCCCCGGGGCTCCGCAACCGCCGTCGAAACATGACGCAAGATTCCGTAATGGAAGCCGTCACACTCGCACGAGATCGGCCGCAGGGAGAGCGCCCTGCACCGTCGTGGCGAGGCCCGCGGCATCGGCCAGCAGGGATCGCGCCACGCGATCGGAGGTGCGGAAGGGCAGCGAGTCGAGACCCGGGCGGGCGAACGCGCCTCCCGTCGGCGCGGCGGTGAACGCGCCGAGCGCGTACTGCCGTTCGGCGCCGATCAGGCGGCCGTCCGGCTCGACGGCGAGCTGCCCGGTGCTGCCGGCGAAGCCGTCGTCGACGACGGCGACCTCGCGCGCCTGCCCGCTCGCGACGAGCTGGCGCAGCAGCGGATTGTCGCTTCGCGCCGCCGTGGCCTCGGGCAGCCAGGCGTCGATCAGGGTGCGCGCCTCCGCCTCCGCGCGCACCGACCGGCCGGCCGAGTGCGCGCTGCCCGATGCGCGGAAGAGCCCGCGCTCCTCGTCGAGCTCGAGCGCGACATCGCCGCCGAGGAAGTGCACGACGCCCGCCTCGGAGAGCGCGATGAGCTCTTCGAGGCGGTGCCCGGGCGGGCCGCTCGCGAGGTAGCTGAAGTAGGGGTGCCAGCGGCGCGGCAGCGAGTGGGTGCGGCTGCGCGCGTTCCAGCGCTCGGGCGGTACGTCGGCGAGCGACATGTACGCGTGCAGTGCTGCCATGAAGAGCCCCTGGGTCGCGCTGCGGCGAGCGGCCGTGCGCTGGGCGAGATCGAGCCCGATGTGCTCGCGCAGGCGCCGCTGCAGCGCGGCATCTTCGGCGCGAGCGCCCGTCGGCCCCGAACCGCCGCCCGCACCGTCGCCCGCACCGCTGCCGGCGTCTGCTGCACCGGTGCCCGGGAACTGCAGAGGCCGGTCGAACGATGCGAGGTCGAAGCGGTCGAGGGGGTCGGGCACGTGCTGCGCGATGAGGGCCGACAGCTCGGCCGAATCGTGCCCTCCGGGCCGCGCGAGGGCTGCTCGGAGCGCCGGGGCGAACTCGGCCCATCCGCCGCGTACGTGCTCGGGGTGCCCGGTGAACAGCTCTCGGTAGTAGCCGGTGAGCAGCTCGGCCGCGACGAGCGGCCACACCTCGGCGTCGAAATCGAGGGGGTCGCCGGCCGCCGCGCGCTCGTGGAACGCCGCCCCGAGGTAGTCGAGGCGGGGAGCGTCGCCGCGCAGCTCCGACGTGACCTTCGAGCGGTACGGCACGCCCCGGCGCGACCCGAGGTGCAGCACGGGCTCCCGGCCGCTCGGCCGGTAGCGCAGCCGCCCGGTCGCGCCGGGCCCGCCTTCGCGCTCGAAGACTCCGCCGCGCCCCTCGGTGAGCAGCACGACGAGGTCGACGGCCGCGAGCCCCATGCCGCGCACGATGACGTCGGCGCCGGGCTCCACCCAGTCGAAGTCGACGTCCGCGGTGAACGCGGGCGGCACGTACGCGAGCCCATGAGCGCGTGCGAAGCCGGCGATCCGCTGCGCGGCGTTCGACGGCTCGGTGCCGTTGTGCCCGATCGTGTGCAGCACGAGGTCGGCCTCGAGCACGCCGCCCGAGGCGAGGGCCACGCGGGCGGGCGACGCGCCCTCGACGGAGACCGCGCGATCCCTGACCCACGTCACCGACGCGGAGGGCGCCGCCCGCGCGACGATCTCGCGATAGGCCCACTCGAGGTAGGCGCTGTTGAGTCGTCGGGTCGGGAATGAGGTGCCCGTGACCTCGTGCAGTTCGCGCTCGAGCCGCGCATCCCACCACGCCGGCCGCGCGATGCGCCCGGCGCGCACGCCGTCGACCCACTCGGCGAGCGAGGGGCCGGGCACGACCGGCCCGTCGATCTCGCAGGAGGCGTCGGTGAACACCGAGTCGTCGCGCAGCATCGTGTTGAGCTTCAGGAGCGGCGACTGAGCGCGCCGCCAGATGCGGCCGCCGCCCGGCTCGTGCGGGTCGACCAGGGTGATATCGAGCCGCAGCTCGGGGGTGTCGCGGGCGTGGTTCGCGAGCAGCCGCTCGAGCACCATGATGCCGGCGGGCCCGGCGCCGATGCCGACGACGCGCACGGCATCCGCCTGCACCGCGCTCGGAGGCCCGCCGGCCGCGTTCACGCCGCCGTCTCCGCGAGATCCGCGGCCCCGGCCAGCGCCTTCTCGAACGCCAGCGGGCCGCCGATCTCCTCGCCCGTGAGGGCGGTGTCGAAGAGCGGCGTGTACCCGGTGGCGAGGTAGAGCGCGCGTGCCTCGGGCTGCCGCGGCCCGGTCGTCAGGTAGATGCGCGCGTAGCCGAGGCGCGCCGCCTCGAGCTCGAGCTCGGCGAGCACGTGGCGGGCGAGGCCCTCGCCGCGGCGTTCGGCACTCGTCCACACCCGCTTCACCTCGGCGGTCGTCTCGTCGAACGGCATGAACGCTCCGCCCGACACGGGTGCGCCGTCGTGCAGCAGCAGGATGAACGCGCCGAGGGGCGGGGCGAAGCGCTCGGCCGGGTACCGCTCGATCTCGACGATCGCGGGCTCGCCCATGATGTCGCTGCCGTAGCGCTCGTCGTACTCGCGTTCGAGGTCCCGGAGCAGGGGCGCCGCGAGCGGGTCGTGGTAGTCGACTCGCTCGAATGCGTAGCCCGGGCCGAGGGGCGCGCCGGGGCTCGTCGCCCCGCCGCTCATGCGGCCACTCGCTCGGCGGGCTCGACGCGCTCGGGAGCAGGCTCGGCGCCCGCGAGGCCCGGAGGCGCCGACAGCCCGAGCGTAGTGCGCAGCGTCGCCCCGGGGTCGCGCTGGCCCGGGTACTCGGTGCGGAAGACGCCGCGCTCCTGCAGCAGCGGCACGACGCGGTCGACGAACTCGTCGAGCCCGCCCGGCGTGAGGTGCGGTACGAGAACGAAGCCGTCGGAGGCGCGGCCCTGCACGTAGCGGTCGATCTCGCCGGCGATGAACTCCGGGGTGCCGACGAAGGTGTGGTCGGCGGTCTCGGCGACGACGAGCTCGCGCAGCGTGAGCCCCTCGCGTTCGGCGCGTTCGCGCAGGCGGCGGGCGTTCGAGATGCGGTCGACGAGCTGCGGGTTGTGCTGCCCCTCGCGGCGGGCGCCGTCGCCGGGCGCGCTCGCGGGCAGCGGGCCGTTCGGGTCGAGCCCCGGGAGCTCGCGGCCCCACACGGCCTCGATCCAGGCGAGGGCCGTCGGCTCGCTGATCTGCTGGAATGCGATCTCGCGCGAGCGTTCGCGCGCATCCTCGGCAGTGTCGCCGATCACGAAGGTCGCGGCGGGCAGGATCAGCAGGCCGCCCTCATCGCGGCCGACGGCGGGGAGGCGCCCCTTGACGTCGGCGTAGAAGCGCTGGCCGTCGGCGAAGTCGTTGTGCCGAGAGAAGATGATCTCGGCGTGCTCGGAGGCGAAGTCGCGCCCGGCGGGCGAGTCGCCCGCCTGCACGATGACCGGGTAGCCCTGGGGGCTGCGCGGCACGGTGCCGGTCGCCGAGATGCCGAAGTGCTTGCCGTCGTGGTCGACGCGCTGCACGAGGCCGGGGTCGACGAACCGGCCGCCCGCGGCATCGGCGGTCACTGCTCCGGGCTGCCACGATGCCCAGAGCCGCTTCGCGAGGGCCACGAACTCGGCGGCGCGCTCGTAGCGCTCGGGGTAGGGCAGGAAGCCGCCGCGGCGGAAGTTGCCGCCATGGAAGGCGTCGGAGGAGGTGACGACGTTCCACCCGACCCGGCCGCCCGAGAGGTGGTCGATCGTGGCGAGCTGGCGCGCGAGCTCGTACGGCTCGTTGAACGTGCTCGAGAGCGTGCCGACGACGCCGATGTGCTCGGTCACCGAGGCCATCGCCGCGAGGACGGGGAGGGTGGCCGGGCGGCCCGCGACGTCGAGGTCGTGGATCTCGCCGCCGTGCTCGCGCATGCGCAGCCCTTCGGCGAGGAAGACGTAGTCGAAGAAGCCGCGCTCGGCGGTCTGCGCGAAGCGGCGGAACGAATCGAAGTCGATCTGGCTGCCCGACCGCGGGTCGCTCCAGACGGTCTGGCTGTTGACGCCCGGGAAGTGGGCGACGAGATGCACTGGGCGCTGCGCGGTCATGCTGCGACCTCCTCGGTCTGCGCCGCTGCCGCGGCGTATCGGTTGATGGCGGCGTCGAGTCCGAAGCGCTCGCGCAGCGACGGGGTGTCTGCTTCGACAGGGATCGCCTGAGCGAGACCGCGGCGGTGCAGTTCGGGCAGCAGGTCGCGGGCGATCGCGTGCACGTCGGCCGGCTGGGCGAGGGGGCGCAGCCGCACGCCTTCGATGCCCGCCTCGCGCCACGCGGCGATGAGGTCGGCGATCTCGGCGGCCGTGCCGGTCCCGACCCGGGCGTCGCTCCGGAGCACCGGGCCCAACGCATCGAGGCGGGCGAGTCGTTCGGCTCCGGTCTCGCCGACTCCGGTGCCCGCGCCGTCGCCAGCGCCGTCGAGCGCGACCACGAGGTCGGCGACGATGCGCAGCGGTTCCCGTTCGCGGCGCCGCCCCGAGGCCCGGGCCTCCGCTTCGGCACGGCGCACGGCGGCGACGATGTCGTCCGCCGAACGGCCGCCGGAAGTGCTGCTGCCCGGGTCCTGCGGTTCCGGCGTGACGAACACGACGTCGGCGGCCTCGGCTGCGAGCCGGTAGACGGCGTCGGAGTGGGCGAGCAGCGCGACGGGCGGTCGCCCCTGCGGCGAGCGCGGCACGATCGAGGGGCCGGCGACGCTGAAGCGGGCGCTCTCGAAACGCACGTGGTGCAGGCGGTTGCGGTCGAGGAAGCGGCCGGTCGCGGCGTCGCGGATGATCGCGTCGTCCTCCCAGCTGTCCCAGAGGCGGCTCGTCACCTCGGCGACGTCGGCGGCCTCGGCGAGCAGTTCGTCGAGGGCGGCGTCGCCTTCGCCTGCGAGCACCGCCGCGGCGTCGATGGCGGGGGCCTCACGGCGCCCGAAGGCGTCGGCCTCGGCGGCGCTCGCCGAGATGCGCAGCTGCCAGCCGGCGCGGCCGCTCGAGACGTGGTCGAGGGTCTGCAGCGCGGTGGCGACGTGGAAGGGTTCGGTGTGCGTCGTAGTGACGGTCGGGATGAGCCCGATGCGGTGCGTACGAGGGGCGATCCAGCTGAGCAGCAGGAGCGCGTCGAGGCGCCCGGTCACCCCGTTCTCGCTGCCGGCCCCGGCCCCGAGGAGCTCGTGCTGCGGCGCGAGCGCATCGGTGAGGGCGACGTAGTCGGCACCGGCGTCGTCGAGTTCGCCGACGAGGCGCTGCCAGTGGGCGGGGGCGAAGAGCGCGCTCGCGTCGGCGTCGGGCTCGCGCCAGGCGGCGGGGTGCGCCCCGGCGCCGTCGAGGGCGACGCCGACGGTGAACGGCGCGGCGTCGGCGTGCGGGGGTGCGGTGCTCGGGGCTTCGGGGTGAGTCGTGTGCGGCATGGAGACGAGGCTAGGCCGCTCGGCCCCACCCGCGCAGCCGCACTGAAACATTCGGTAACGGAATGGGTGCCATTACCTTTTGTTGCGAATGGGGTGGCAGCGACCGCTCGGCGAGACCTACGCTGGCTGCACGATCCCTGGCTGAACCCACCCGCAAGGAGCCGCATGCCCGCGCACGCCGCCACCCGTACCGAGCCCGCCCCCACCACCCTCGACGCCCCGCCCGACGCCGTCTTCGAACCGCGCGCCTACCGCGACGTCATGGGCGCCTTCCCCTCGGGCGTCACGGTCATCACGACGGCGACCGGCGCCGGCCCGGTGGGCTTCACCTGCCAGTCGTTCACGAGCGTCTCGATCGACCCGCCGCTCGTGTCGTTCTCGGTCGCGCGCACCTCGCGCAGCCTCGCCGCCGTGCGGGACACGGGGCGCATCGCCATCAACTTCCTGAGCACCGCCCAGCAGCACCTGAGCGCCCAGTTCGCTCGTTCGGGCACCGACAAGTGGCAGGGCGTCGAGTGGGTGCCGGCCGAAGCGAACGGGGCACCGCTGCTCGCCGGCACCGCGGGCTGGGTGGCCGGCCGCATCGACCGGGAGATCGAGGCGGGCGACCATCTCATCTTCCTCGTGCGGGTCGCAGCGCTGCACCACTCCCCCGAGCGCGAGCCCCTCGTCTTCCACCGCGGCGCCTACCGCGAGCTCGACTACCAGATCTGAGCGCGGGCGCGGGGGCGCGCATCACGACCAGGCGCGGATCTCGAAAGCGTGGAGCCTGATGCACCATTGAGACGCGCCCAGCGGTGCATCAGGCTCCACGCTTCGGGTTCACCCGAAGCGTCCGGCGCCAGAACCCCTACTTGAGCCCCGAGCGCACGAAGGCGTCGACCACGTAGCGCTGCAGGAAGATGTAGATGAGCAGGATCGGCAGGCATGCCATCGCGCTCGCCGCCATCACGGCGCCCCAGTTGTTGCCCTCGGCGCCGAGGAAGCCGCGGATGCCGACCTGGATGAGCGCATCGCCCTGCTGCATGATGAGCGCGGGCCACAGGTACTCGTTCCACGCGCTGATGAACAGCATGATGCCGAGCGCGGCGAGCGCCGGGCGCAGGTTCGGTACCACGACCTCCCACAGCGTGCGCCACGCGCCCCGGCCGTCCATCGACGACGCCTCGAGCAGTTCGCGCGGGAACGAGTCGAGGTGCTGCTTGAGCAGCATCACGGCGAACGCGGCGGCGAGCTGCGGGATCATGACGCCGAGCACCGTGTTGAGCAGGCCGAGCTTCGAGATGAGCACGTAGTTCGGGATCATCGTCACCTGGAACGGCACGAGCCACGAACCGACGAAGAGCAGGAACAGGACCTTCTGGCCGCGGAACGACCAGCGCGCGAAGCCGTACGACGCGAGGATCGCGATGAACAGCTGCCCGACGGCGAGGCCGAGCGCCATGCCGAAGGTGTTCGCGAGCATGCCGAGGATGGGGATGGTGCTCCACACGTACTCGAAGTTCTCGATACTGAACGGGCCGGGCAGCGGGTTCGTCGACAGCATCTGATCGGCGGGCCGGAAGGCCGTGACGAACATCCAGTAGATCGGGAACACCGAGATGATCGCGAGCACCGTGAGCAGCACGAACGCGGGGATGTTCGCGAGCCTGCGGCGGGTGCGGCTCCGGGCGAGCGCCCGGGTTGCGGCGTCGGCGGCGTCGGGAGCATCGGAGGCGGCACCGGGGCGGGTGCCGGCGGCGGCCGGCTTGCTGATGTCGACCGGGTCGAGGGCGCCGAGGTGCTGCGGGGCGACGAGGGTGAAGGTCATGGAAGTGTGCTCCTGGGAGGTGTGACGGCTCAGTTGTCGTGGAAGCTGAGCTTCTCGGAGAGTTCGACGAAGACGAGCGCGATGAGCCCGAACGCGATGAAGAAGAGCGTGCCCGCTGCGGCCGAGAGTCCGGCGTCGAAGTTGCGGAAGCCGAACTGGTAGAGCAGGTAGTAGATGTTCGTCGACGAGTTGCTCGGGCCGCCCTGTGTGACGAGGTCGATGATCGGGAAGGTCCACTGCGCCGAGAGCAGGATGGTCATGAGCGCGAGGAACACGAGCGAGGGCGACAGCAGCGGCAGAGTGACGCGCCACGTGATCTGGCGCTCGGTGGCGCCGTCGGTCGCGGCGGCGTGCCCGTAGTCGGGGCTGATGCCCGCGAGGCCGGCCGAGACGACGAGCACGCCGAAGCCGAGCATCTGCCAGCCGACGATCACGATGACGGCCCACATCGACGATTCGGGTTCTCGGAAGACGTTGCCCATCTCGATGCCGAGGGTGCGGGCGACGGCAGGGATCGTGCCGCCCTCGGGCGCGAACAGCCACCGCCAGACCGCGCTCGTCGCGACCGGCGTGACGAGGAACGGCACGAAGATGAGGGCCTGGTAGACGGTCTTCGCCCGGCCCGCGACGCGGCGCGAGATCAGCGCGAACACGACCGGCAGCGCGACCGAGAGCACGAGGAAGGCTCCGATGTAGAGCACGGTGTTCCAGAGCGCCTGGTGCAGCTCGGGCAGGCTCAGCACGGTCGCGTAGTTCTCGAGACCGACCGGAGTCTTCGGCTGGGTCGGAATCAGGTTCCAGTCGAAGAAGGAGAGCTCGAAGGTCTGCACGAGCGGGATGTAGGTCCAGACGAGCAGCAGCACGACCGCGGGGAGCACGTAGAGGTAGGGGGCGATCGTGAAGCGCTCGGTGCTCCGGGCGCGCTTGGCGCGGGTGCGCCGGGCACGCCGGGTACGCGCGGCTGGTTCAGGGGTCGATGCGGTTTCAGGGATCGGCTCCGCCGCTGCGAGTGCGGCTGCCGGCGGGAGAACCTCGGTGAACAACGGTCGTTCCGTTCTACTGGGTGGTGAGGGGTGTGCGGGCGGATCGGCGGGCGGGGCCGGGCCCCGCCCGCACGGATCGGGCGGGCCGCTCAGGCGAGCGCGGGCTCGGGCTCCGCGGCGGGATCCGCGTTCAGGCTCTTCGCCATCTCTTCGTTCGCCTCCGCGATCGAGAGCGAGGTCCACGAGGCCAGCTGCTCGGCCGTCGCCTCGTACACCGTCGAGAACTCGCCGATCGGCACGACCGTGTGCATGACGCGGTCGCCGTAAAAGTGCACGAGGTTGAAGCCCTGCGCGCCGTCCTGGCCGCGCATGGCGCCCGGTTCGACGTTCAGATCCTGCGTGTAGCAGGTGGCCGAGGCTACCGAGACGGGCACGCCGCCGATCTCGCTGAAGGTGTTGAAGTGCAGGTGCCCGCCGAGCACGGCGCGCACGTCGGTGCCGCGGATGGCCTCGGCGAAGCGCGCCTGATCCTGCAGCTCGACGAATGCGATCGGTTCGATGAGCGAGGGCACCGGCGGGTGGTGCAGCGCGATGACCGAGCCGCCGGGGGCGGGGGTCGCGAGCACGTCGGCGAGCCAGGCGTACTGCTCGTCGGTGATCTCGCCGTGGTGCTGACCGGGCACGGTCGAGTCGAGGGCGATGATGCGCAGGCCGTTCACGTCGTACACCATGTCGACGCTCTCTTCGCCGGCATCGGAGTCGAGCAGAGCCTTGCGGAACGGCGTGCGGGTGTCGTGGTTGCCCATGACCCAGATCACCTGGGCGCCGATCTTCTCGGCGGCGGGCTCGACGATGGCGCGCAGGCGCTCGTAGGCGTCGGCGTCGCCCGTGTCGGCGAGGTCGCCGGTGAAGACGATCGCCTCGGGGCGGGCCTGGCTGCGTGCGAAGTCCTCGAACAGGCGGGCGAGGTTCGCGTCGCTGTCGATCGAGCCGTGCAGCTTCTCGGCGCCGCCGACGAAGTGGGTGTCGCTGATGTGCAGGATGAAGTGCTCGACCGGAGGATGCTGGGTGTTGGTCATTTCTGTGCCTCTCTTCTTGTTCGTGCTGTGCGATGGGAATCAGGGATCAGCCGACGAGCCGGGCGTGCAGCCGCTCGAGGGCGGCGGGGTCGAAGCCGTGGCCGAGCAGCATGGGCTCCACGCCGCCGTACTGCTCGTCGATCACGTCGAGCGCGGAGCCCAGCGCCTCGGCCGGGCTCGCGCTGACGAGCTCGCGCACGGCCTCGTTGATCGGGCCGGGCATGCGCTCCGAGAACGACGCGATCATGCGGTCGGCCCACTCGCCGGCGAGGTTGTCGGCACTCGCGGCGTAATCGGCGACCACCTGCTCGCGGGGCACGCCGACGGCGGCGAGCGCCGTGGCGACGACCATGCCGGTGCGATCCTTGCCCGCGGTGCAGTGCACGAGCACGCCGCCGGCCGGGGCGTCGGCGATCAGCCGCACGGCGCCGACGAGCGCGGTGACGCGATCGGTGGCGATAGCGCGGTAGATCTCTTCGAGCGAGGGCACCGTCCGGGTCGTCGGCATCGCCGCACCCGCGAAGATCGGGTGGTGCACGGTCTCGATGGCGCTGCCGCGGGTGGGCTCGTCGCTCGCGAAGACGCTCGGGGAGGTGCGCACCTCGGTCTCGTCGCGCAGGTCGATGACCCGCACGATGCCCTGTTCGGCGAACTGCGCGATGCCGCGGGCGCCGAGGCGGTGCAGCGCGTCCGAGCGCAGGAGGCTGTTCGGCCGGATCGTTCCGCCCGCGGCCGGGTAGCCCGCGGTGCTGCGGAAGTTGTAGGTGCCCTCGATGCAGATCGCGGGGCCGGCGGCGTAGGTGTCGACGATGGTGCTCATTGCGACCCCTAGCCGATCAGCGCCTGGGCGCGGTCGGCGGCATCGGTCATGGTCGCCTCTGCGGGCTTGCCGAAGTACACGACCTCCTCGATGGCGGTGGCGAGCAGGTCGTCGACCTGCACGTAGCTGTTGCCGGGGTACGAGACCCAGGGCTGCATGCGGTCGAGCTGGGCGAGGTTCGGCTCGATGAGCGGGTTCTGCTGAGCCCAGTCGTGGAGCGCGCCGCCCTCTTCGACGAGCCCGGTGCGCAGCGGCAGGTATCCGATCTGGCTCGAGATGAGCTCGTAGGCGCGGTCGCTGGTGAGGAACTTGATGAGCTCCCATCCGGCGCGCTGCTTGGCCGGGTCGTCGCTGAGCACGAAGAGCGCGGAGCCGGAGTTCGTCGGCACGGCTTCCTGTCCGTCGAACGCGGGCATCGCGGCGGCTTCGAGGGTCCAGCCGCCCGCGTCGGCGGCCTGCATGAACATGCCCTGCAGGGCCGAGGTGGTGAGGATCATGGCGGTGTCGCCCTTCGCGATGCCCTCCATCTGCGCGGCCGAATCGGCGCTGCGCAGCACGCCCGCTTCGGTCATCTCGGCGAAGCGCTCGACGGTCTCGACCGCCTCGGGCGAGCCGAAGCCGATCGTCGTGCGATCCTCCGAGAGCACCTCGGCGCCGTTCGACTTGAACAGGCCCTGCATGCACCAGTGACCGCCCTTGACGGTGCAGTTGATGTCGAGCGACGGCTTGCCGGTGTGCGCCGAGACCTGCGCCGCAACCTTCTCGACCTGGTCCCAGGTGCTGAGGTCAGGGGTGCCCTCGACGCCGGCGGCTTGCAGCATGTCGGCGTTGGTGAAGAGCACCGGGGTCGAGAAGACGTAGGGCATGCCGTAGGTCTTGCCGTCCCAGTCGGCGAGCACCTTCGCGTTCGGGTGCATCGGATTCTCGCCGCCGAAGTGCGCCTCGAGCTCCTCCGCCTCCACGATGTCCGAGAGCGGCTTCGCGCCGAGCTGGGTCGCCGTGTACTCGAGCGCGTCGAAGGTGAGCTGGGCGACGTCGGGCGCCTTGCCGGCGAGCAGCTGCGTCTGCACGCTGCCGACGTAGTTGCCGGAGGCCGCGGCTGCGCCCTGCGTCGGCTGCGCCTTCACGGTGATGTTCGGGTTGGCCTCTTCGAACTCCGAGATCAGCTGGTTCACGGTGTCGGTCCAGACACCGGCCTGCGTGAGGTTGTAGCTCTCGAAGACGATCTCGACCTGCTCATCTGCACCGAGCTTCGGCACGACGGCGGCGGCCGAATCGGTGGCGGCCGAGCCCGACGAGCAGGCGGCGAGGGCGACGCTCGCGATGATGGCGCAGGCGCCGGAGGCGAGTGTGCGTCGAAGTCGCATGTGGGTGGGTCCTTTCAGGAGGGTGATGCGGCTGGACTGATGGGGGGGGCTAGTGTGCGGGCAGGGCGACGTGCGCGGCGGCAGTGCTCGCGGTATCGGCGGCTGCAGGGATCGCCGTGCGCTCGGGCTGCCACTCGAGGCGGCGGCCGCTGTCGCGGTCGAAGAGGTGCACGCGCGCCGTCGGGGCGGTCAGCACGACGAGCTCGCCGACCTCCCAGCGCTCGTCGCGATCGCAGGCGGCGGTGACACGGTCGTCGCCGATGCGGCAGTGCACGAGCTGTTCGCGGCCGAGGTTCTCGATGAGCTCGACGGTGCCGCGCAGCGCGATCCCTGCAGTCGGCACCGCTTCGGCCGAGCCGCCCGCGAAGATCGCGAGGTGCTCGGGACGCACGCCGACGACGATGTCGCGCTCGGGGGTCGCGCCCTGCCAGAGCATTGCCTCGGTGCCCGGGGCGAAGACCGAGATGTGGCCGTCGGTCGTGGTGAGGGTGGCGTCGAGCAGGTTCATCGCGGGAGAGCCCAGGAACCCGGCGGCGAACACCGAGCTCGGGGTGTCGTAGAGCTCTTCGGGAGTGCCGTACTGCTCGACGCGGCCCCGGTTCAGCAGGGCGATCTTCGTCGCCATCGTCATCGCCTCGACCTGATCGTGGGTGACGTAGACGAACGTCGCGCCGAGCTTCCGATGCAGCGCCGCGAGTTCGCGGCGGGTAGCGGTGCGCAGCTTCGCGTCGAGGTTCGAGAGCGGCTCGTCCATGAGAAAGGCCTTCGGCTCGCGCACGAGAGCGCGGGCCAGGGCGACGCGCTGGCGCTGACCGCCCGAGAGCTCCTTCGGCTTGCGGTCGAGCAGGTGCCCGATCTCGACGGCGTCGGCGGCCTCGCGCACCCGGCGGGCGATCTCCGCCTTCGGGGTGCGTCGCACCTTGAGCGGGAATGCGAGATTCTTCTCGACCGACAGGTGCGGGTAGAGGGCGTAGCTCTGGAACACCATGGCGAGGTCGCGCTTGCGCGCCGGCAGCGCCGTGATGTCATCGCCGTCGATCTCGATGCTGCCGCCCGTGGGTTCGAGCAGGCCGGCGATCATGCGCAGGAGCGTGGTCTTGCCGCAGCCCGAGGGGCCGAGCAGCACGAGGAACTCGCCGTCCGCGATGTCGAGGCTGACGCGATCGGTCGCGGTGAAGTCACCGAACTCTCGCGAGATCTGATTGAGCACGAGCCGAGCCACCGGCCACCTCCAGGGAATCGAATTTCATGAACTGCGGAATGCAGGAAACGCTTGATTCCAGATTGGAGGCCGAGGGTGAACGGTTCGGGAGGGGCAGGCGAACGGGAGCCGCCGTTCGCCTGAATTCCGTCGCGCGAAGATGAACGAGCGGAACGGCGGGTGAACGCGCCTCAGTCTTCGGCGGGCACGACCATCGTCTTCGCCTCGGCGATCGAGGCCCGCTGCGCAGTGATCGTGTCGGGGAGCCCGCCGAGCGACGCCGCGTGCAGCGCCGAGAGCAGCAGCATCTGCACGATGTTGCCGGCCACATGGCTGCTGTTCCAGTTGTGGAAGCCGGCCCCGGCGACGAGCGCATGGTCTGCGACCTGCGCGAGCTCCGAGCCGCCGTAGCTCGTCACCCCGATCACGGTGGCGCCCGCCTCGGCCGAGAGCTGCGCCGAGCGCAGCGTGAAATGGTTCATGCCGCTGTCGCTCACCGCGAGGCAGACGTCGCCCGGCTTCAGCAGCTTGGCGGCGATGTGCTGGGCGACGATGTCGACCGGGGCTTCGCAGACCCGGCCGCTCGTGAGGAAGTGCAGGGCGACCGACTGCGCGGGGGCGAGCGAGGCGCCGTTGCCGACGACGAGCAGGCGACCGCAGTCGCGGATGCTGAGCGCGGCCGCGTCGAAGGCCGAGAAGTCGAGCGCGCCGAGGGCGCCGTGGATGCCGTCGATGGCGCTCGAGAACACCTGCTCCACGGGATGACCGGTGTCGACCGCCGCCTCGCCGCCCGGCGCGAGCGACGCCGGGGGCGACGCCTGATCCCTGATGAGCAGCTCCTTGAGACGCTGGAAGCCGCCGAACCCCATGCGCTGGCAGGCCCGCACGACCGTCGCGGGCGACACGTCGGCTCGGCCCGCGAGGTCGGCGACCGACATGCGCGCGACCGCCACGGGGTCGTCGATGCAGGCCTCTGCGACACGGCGCTCGCTCGGCACGAGCGACGGCAGGTGCGACTGGATCAGGGCGCGCGTACCGCCGAGCGGCGGCGAGGCGTCGGAGTTCATACCCTCTGTGCTAACACATCCGGGTGTCCGACAGGTGTCCGGCGCCTTCGCGCGATCCTCATGGCCCGCGCGATCGGCGCACGGGTTTCGTCACGTAGACTGTCTCGGGTGACTGAGCGTGTATTGATCAAGGACCTGGCCGCCCGCGAAGACGGCCTCGTACGAGTTTCCGGTTGGGTCGAGAAGGTGCGCGACCAGCGGTACGTGCAGTTCGTCGTGCTGCGCGACGAGAGCGGTGCGGTGCAGCTGGTGAACGGCGGCGTGTTGCGCGAGCCCGACCCCGAGAACCCGCGCTCCGACATCCTCGTGCCCCGCACGCACACCATCTCCGAGCTCACCCACGGCACCTTCGTGACCGTGACGGGCGAGCTGCAGCACAACGAGCGCGTGAAGCTCGGCGGCGTCGAGATCCAGATCGAGACCATCAAGGTCGTCGCGAAGGCGCTGCCCGACAACCCGGTCGCCGACGACTCGAACATCGACGTACGCCTCGACTGGCGCTTCCTCGATCTGCGCCGCCCCGAGCAGAACCTCGTCTTCCGCGCGCAGACGGCCTTCCTGCACGCGCTGCGCCAGGTGTGGGTCGACCGCGGCTTCATCGAGATCCAGACTCCGAAGCTCATGGCGTCGGCGTCGGAGTCGCGCGCCGAGCTCTTCGAGGTCGAGTACTTCGAGGGCCAGGCGTTCCTCGCGCAGAGCCCGCAGTTCTTCAAGCAGATGGCGCAGGCGGCAGGCTTCGGCGGCATCTTCGAGGTCGGGCCCGCGTTCCGCGCCGATCCCTCGTTCACCTCGCGCCACGCGACCGAGTTCACCTCGGTCGATACCGAGCTGAGCTGGATCGACTCGCACGAGGACGTGATGGAGCTGCACGAGGAGCTCATTGTCGCCGGCCTCACCGCGGTCAAGAAGAAGCACGGCGCCGAGATCGAGCAGCTCTTCGGCATCGAGATCAAGGTCCCCGCCCGCCCGTTCCCGCGTATCCCGCTGGCCGAGGCCAAGGAGATCGTGAAGGAGCGCGGCTACGAGGTGCCCCGCGCCGACGCCGACATGGACCCGGAGGGCGAGCGCCAGATCGCCGCCTACGTCGAGGAGAAGTACGGCAGCGAGTTCGTCTTCCTCACCGACTACGCGTCGTCGATCCGCCCGTTCTACCACATGCGCCACGAGGATGACGCGTCGCTGACCAACAGCTACGACCTCATCTACCGCGGCACCGAGATCTCGACGGGCGCGCAGCGCGAACACCGCATCGAGGTGCTCGAGGCGCAGGCGCTCGACAAGGGCATGGACCCGAAGGAGCTCGCGTTCTACCTCGACTTCTTCCGTTACGGCGTGCCCCCGCACGGCGGCTTCGGCATGGGTCTGAACCGCGTGCTCATGCTCATGCTGCATCAGCCGTCGATCCGCGAGACGACCTACCTCTTCCGCGGCCCGAACCGCCTGATGCCGTAACCGCGGTTTCATCTCCAGGGATCAGCCCCGGCGCATCTTCGGAAGCGTCGGGGCTGTCCCGTTCCTCCCTCCTCCGCACGTCCCGGTGCCATCCGATGAGCCGCACTACTGAGACGCACAAGGTCCACTACTGCGACGCATTGCAGACTCCACAACAACGCTCAGATTTCGAAATTGTGGGACGGTGTCCAAGCTGATATCGTTCTCTTCACCAAGCCCGAAAACCGCACTGCGGCGGAGGGTTCGGCGGCAGGGGGCCGTTCGATACTCCTACTTCGACAAATGGGGTCGAAGAGTCGATGGATCCCCTCGCTTTACCCCGGGGAAGGGTCAAACGCATGTCCACATCATCTTCATCACGTTCGTCACGCAGAAATCGCAAGATCGCGGCGGTCGCGGCGGGCCTGCTCGTCGTCGGAGTCGGCGCCACCTACACGCTCGCGTCGTGGAACGACTCCGAGTGGGTCTGGGGCGGCGCGGACGGTGATCCAGGGATCGGCACCAGCACATTCGAGGTGCAGCAGAACACCGACCCGGCGCTCGCCGCGGGGGCCTGGACCGACGAGGAGACCCCGGCAGGTGGCGAACTCCAGTTCACCGTCAACCCGACGGCCATGGTGCCCGATTCGCCGATATACGCCCCGGTGTCGCTCCGCACGGTCGCTGGTTCGATCGCCGGAGACGTCACACTCCAGGGCGCTACTCCGAATCCCGACTTCACTAGCGGCACTGCACCTACCAGCCCAGAGCTTTGGGCTGCGATGCGGGTCAGCGTGTACACGTCGAGCGCGCCCACCGCACCGAACTGCACCCCCGCCGCATTCGACACCTCTGGCTGGGGCACTGCGATCACCGACCTCTCGAACGTGAACCTCAACACCATTGCTGGCGCGTCGCAGAACCTGCCGGCCGGCGCCACCAGCACCGACCCCGGCGCCGCACAGCACTACTGCTTCGTGCTGACACTGCCCGGCAGCACCGCGAACATCGATGATCTGCAGGGCAAGACCATCGCGCCGATGTGGAAGTTCGAGTCAGTCTCGAACTAGCCCGCCGCGTAACCCCCGCACGACGGCCTCGCGCTCATGTTCCGCCGGGTAGCCGGAGCCGCCGTCACGACGCTCGTCGTCGTGGCGGCGCTCGGGCTTGTCTGCTGGTTCGTGTTCCAGGCCGTCGCGGGAGCGTCGCTCATCACGTTCCGCACCGGTTCGATGAGCCCGACCATGCCGCAGGGCGCGGTCGCGGTCACGGTGCCGGTGCAGGCCGACGAGATCGAAGTCGGCGACGTGGTGACGGTGCAACGAGCGGGCGAGTCGATGCCGGTCACGCACCGCGTCATCGAGGTCGGTCCGGTGCAGGAGCGCGCGGCGAACGAGGCCGACATCCGTGCGGCGGCACCGGGGTCGGGGCCGCCCGATCTCACGAGTGCGACGGCCCGGCAGCTCGCGCTGCAGGGCGATGACAACGATCAGCCCGACCACCTGCCCTATGCGCTCACCGATGCGCGGAAGGTCGTGTTCGCGATTCCCGGTCTCGGGGACGCGCTCATGATGCTGCAGACGCCGATCGCGATGGGCGCGCTGATCCTGTTCGTCGGAGCGTACGTCGTCTGGGCGTTCTGGCCGAAGCCCCGCGACCCCGATGACGACAGCGATACTGACGCCGGAACCGGCTCGGGTGCCGACGCGCACCACCCCGAGCATGCCGAGGAGGTGCTCCGATGACCCGACGCCCCGCGTTCGCTCCTGCGCTGCTCGCGATCGTCTTCGCAGCCGTCACTTGCCTCGGGGTCGGGCTCACGGCGGTGCGCGCATCGGCGGTGTTCCAACCGATCGCCGAGACGGGCGAGACGGGATACCTGTCGCTCGCCGTGGATTCGGCGACGCCGCTCGAGGCGAGGCTCGGGCCGGGCGACTCGATGCGCTGGCTGGTGCGGGCTGCGCTCGAGGATGCGGAATCGAGCACGCTCGCGATCGAGCTGCGCGCGAACGGCGAGCTCGTGGAGGCGGCGGGCATGACGGCCGCGGTCGAGACGTGCTCGGGCGCTTTCGATCTCTCGGCGGCGCCGGGAGATGCGCCCGCGTGCCAGGGATCCCCGACCACCGTTCTGCCGACCACACCGCTCGCAGCGGTGTCGCAGTCGGCCGACCGATACGATCTCGCGCAACTGCGGCGGGGCGAGCCGAGGCAGCTGCTGGTGACGCTCGCGATTCCGGCCGCGACTCCCGGTGATGCCCTCGACGGGCTCACCGCGCGCGTGGGCCTCGGCGTGCACGCGGCCGGCGATGACGGCGGCGATGGCGGCACCGTCGTGCCGGTGCAGCCGACACCTGTGCCTCCGAAGCATCTCGCGGTGACCGGCGCCGATGCTCTCGCGCTCGGAGTGCTCGCCACGGGCCTCGCCGGGCTCGGTCTCGCGGCAGCCCTGCGGGGCAGGTCGCGCACCCGTCTCCACGCGGGTTCTACGGCAGGGGAAGCACGATGAGCCTCCGCGATCTGCTGCGCAGACTGACTTCGCGCCCCGCGCACGCTCGTCCGTTCGTGCCGACCGACCGTCTCTGGAAGCGCGGCGTCGGCGCGGCGGCCGCGGCCGTGCTCGTATCGACGGCGCTCGTCGCTCAGGGCGGAGTCACGACCTCCGCCAGTTGGAACGACGCCGAGTGGGTGCACGCGCCGACGGTCGGCACTCTCGATTGCACCCAGCCCGACGGCGCCTTCACAACACGCGGCGAGGGGCGCGCACTCAGCGGTTCACTGCTCGGCATCGACTTGGATCAGGTCGCAGAAGCGAGCGGAGTGCTCGTCACCAACGATGGCACCCGCGATCGACACACTCCCGACCCGGGTGCGAATCCAGCGCCTCTAGCCCCTGCCTGGGGCAACCCGCTGAATGTCGGCCTACTCGGCCAGGCGATCAACCTCGACCTCGGCGATGGCATGCTGCAGCTGCCCCTCGACAACCAGACCGGCGTGCTCGGTCAGTATGCGCAGGCGACAGCCGGTGGTGTCGCCCAGGGCGCCGCCGGGTTCATCGATTCGAGCGGCGGCATCGCGACCGCTCCAGGCAGCGGGTATCCGGAGCTCGCCACCGTGAATCTCAAGCAGCTGATCTCACAGGTCGATCCGACGGTCGCCGCAACGCTCGCCAATGTCACCGATCTTTCTCTCGAGGTAGGAGCTGTGACGGGCCGCGCGGCACTCGATGGCTGCGATGCGGCCTGGAATGGAGTGTCATCGCTACGCACGGAGCTGGTCAATGGGGTCGAAACCCAGGTCGGCAATTTGTCGCGCGAGTACCTGGCGACGAGCGCCGACCTCGTGATCGAAACGCCGGCTGTGGGCAGTCTGACTCAGAAGCTCGATGGCGTGGTGCAGAACTTGGAGACGACAGTCAACGGGCTCGCTTCGAACCAATCGGTTCTGGACGGGCTATTGACTTCAGTCACGGGGCTCCTGTCCACACTCGTCAGCGGCGTCTTGAGCACGAACAGCGTTGCGCTCACTCTCACAGCAACCGTCGACACGGCTGCGCTTCGAAATGCCATTCACCGGGCCGAGCCTCTTACCGACAGCCATGGGGTAGTCAGTGTAGACCTCTCGCAGGGCACGATCCGAGTGAACACTGTCGCGCTACTACAGGAGGCCTATCCGGGAGCCTATGGCAATGGTCTCAACGGATTGCCTCCGAACTCGAACCTGCTTGCCGACGAGCAGGTGCTGACCACGCTCACTAATACCGTTACGGATGTTCTGGGAGATTGGCTTCACGATATTGAAGGGCTCCTTGCCAGCGCCATCGACGCCATTCAGCTCAACGTATTAGTCACCGCCAAGCTTCGCGTGACCGTTCTAGGCGTGGGGGTAGCCAATATCGGCACTGTTCAAGCCGTCGTTTCGGGTCCGCTCAACGGCCTCACAACTCAAGTGAGTACGACCGTCGACCTCACGCTGCTCAACGTTCTTGATCCGCTCGGCTTGCTTGGACTGAAAGCCACCGTCAACGGCCTCCTCAATGCACTCACCTCCGGTCTCATCGGAAATCTGGGGCCGACAGTCAAGAACGCTCTCGAAACCGTACTCGGGCCCCTGCGAGCGCTTCCCACTGATGTGCGCGAAGCAGTCGTATTGGTCGTAACAACAGCATCAGGACTGTACACAAACCTTTTGCTCCCTGCGGGCCCCTCACTCAAACCTGTCATTTCTGTTGTGCTCAACGCCCAGAACGACCCGTTCTCGGGCGGCGATGAACCTGAAGATTGGGAGACCACATCAGTGGCCGGTCTGCCGGACGGCCGCTACGACGTGGCCGCGCTCCGTATCGGTGTACTCGAGGGGCTTGCGAACGGCGCCATCCTCTATCTCGGTCGGGGTTCGGTCGGCCCGGGATGCGCGGTCGCAACGGCGACGCAGCCGGGCAGCCCCTGCGCGGGGTACTAGAGATAGAGCTCAGCCGGCTTTGCGTTCCGGAAGTTCGCGATCTGGAAGTTCCGGAGCCGCTCGGTCTGGCTGCCGTCGGTCTCGGGACCGGTGGCTCGGAGCCCTGAGCGGCGAGCCGGTGCGGTACCAGCGCCGGGAGCTGTCGACCCAGTTCGGGGCCCGCACTTCGGGGAGGCCGTCGTTCATGCGGATCGACCAGCCCGAGGATTCGAGACCGCGGTGATGGTGCCAGCAGAGCAGCACCCCGTTGTCGGTGTGCGTCGGGCCGCCCTTCGCGTGCTCCGTGACGTGGTGGATCTCGCACCAGGTCGCCGGGACCCGGCAGCCGGGGATGATGCAGCCGCCATCGCGCAGAGCGATCGCCCGGCGCTGGTGCGCGTTGAACACCCGCTGCGCCGAGCCGAGCTCGATGATGCGGCCGAGCTCGTCGCGCACCATGCGCTGCACCGCTCCGGTGCAGGCCGCGCGGCGCACCGAGTGCATGGGCACCGGGGCGAGCACGCCGTCGTGCCCCTGCACCCAGCCGACCCCGCGGCGCTGCTCGACATCCCGCTGCTCCACCTGGATCATCACGGTGACCGGAGCTCCGCCGAGATCGGGCACACCGGGCGACTGCATCGCGATCTCGAGCACGGCCGCGAACGCATCGTGGCGCTTCTGATCGGCCGTACGCCGATCGACCTCGGCGGGCAGGGCCCCGGTGTCGGCGTAAAGATCATTGCCGGCCTCGGCCTCGGAATCCTCGACGAGTTCGAAGCGCACACCGCTGTGCTTCTGAAAATCTTGCGCCTGAAGACCTCGGGCCTGAAGTTCTCGCGCATCGGCACCGGGTTCACCGGAATCGGCCCCAGACTCCTGCCGCGCGACCCGGCGCAGCGCCGACGGCGCATTCATCGCATCGAGCAGGCGGCCGAGCGCGGCGCCGGCCTCGGGCAGCAGCGCTCCCGAGACGCGCACGAGCCCGTCGCGTCCCAGACCGAGGCGGAGGCCGCGCCGATGCTCGGGCACCGTCTCGTTCGGTTCGGGCCCGTCTTGGTCGAGAAACGCCTTCCATACCTGGCACATGGTGCGCATGCCGTCGTCGTGCTCGGGAAGCTTGCCGTCGCTGCCGGTCGCGGCGGCGACCAGCTCCCGCTCCGCGACTTCGAGCGTCTCGGAGGCCGCTACCGCTTCGGACTGCTCGAGCGTGCGCGTGATCATCGCCGCGCACTCGAACGAGATCTCGCCGGCGGCGAAGGCCTCGGCGACGTGGGGCACCCGCGGCGCGAGCGCTCCCCCGCTCATGGCCGGCCGCGGCAGCACGCTCGCCGCCAGACGCAGGCGGCGCGAGATCTCGCGCGCCGGAGCCCGGGTGACGCGCTGCAGCAGCTCGACCGTTCCCGTGCAGCCGTAGCGGTGCGCCAGCGCCGGCTCGCCGAGCGGCCGGTCGCTGTCGTCGTCGACCCGACCTGCGAGCGCGACCTGCGCCGACTCGACCAGGCGCGACATCCGCTCGACCATCGCGGCGGCGGCGAGCGCCTCCGACCCCGAGAGCGCCGCACCCGGCAGTGAACCGGACACTGCCCCGGGTACCGCGCCGGAACCTCGCAGCAGCTCCTCGAACTGCCGCGCCAGCTCCTCGATCTCGCCCGCGAGTGCGCCGCTGAGCGGTTCCGGTGCGTCGAGCCGAGAGTCGATTCCGGAGCGAGCTTCGATGCTGGCGTCCATGCTTCTATTCTCTCACGAATGAGAGCAATAGTCGAACATATGTTCGAGTAAAAACTGTGGAATCATGCGAATTTCCGGGCCTGTGGAGGAAGGTGCCCGGGCCGACGAAGCGCCCGCTACGCGGCGAAGAATTCGACCCAGATGTCGAAGCCGAGCTTCACGATGAGCACGCCGACGACGACGAGGAACAGGGCCCTGATGAAGCCGGTGCCCCTGGCGATCGCCATGCGGGCCCCGACGAGGCTTCCGAGGAAGTTCGCGATGCCCATCACGAGCCCGAACGGCCACAGCACCGCGCCGAGCGGAATGAAGAACAGCAGCGCGCCCAGGTTCGTCGCGAAGTTCACGATCTTCGTCTTCGCGCTCGCCTGCAGGAAGTCGTAGCCGATCATGCCGACCAGCGAGATGATGAGGAAGGTGCCGGTGCCGGGCCCCAGCAGTCCGTCGTAGAAGCCGATAGCGAGCCCGATCGTCATCGCGATCAGCAGGTGCCGGGACCCGTGGTACCTGAGCTTCGTCACGGCGCCCATCGAGGGCTTGAACAAGGTGATGAGCGCGACGACGACGAGCGCCGCCACGATGATCGGCTTGAACACCTGCGCCGGCAGGAAGGCCGCGAGCGAGGCACCGCCGAACGACCCGGCGAGCGCGACCGCGGCCATCGGCAGCGTCGTGCGCAGGCTCGGCCGCACTCTGCGGTAGAAGGTGTAGCTGCTCGACGTCGTGCCGAAGATCGATGCGAGCTTGTTCGTCGCGAGCGCCTGCACCGGCGAGATGCCGGGCACGAGCAGCAGAGCGGGGAGCTGCAGCAGCCCACCGCCTCCGACGACGGCGTCGATCCACCCCGCTGCGAATGCCGCGAGGCAGAGGATCGCCAGTGTGCCCCACCCGAGCCCCTCGGGCATCTCGAAGAATGCCAGGGCGTCGGCGGTGCGCGCGGCGGCGAGCGGTACGACGGTCACGGGCGGGCGCTCATTCGCCCCGCCCGCAACCCCGTTTCAGCGGGCTTCACTGCTCATCGTCGAGATGTTGCGTGCTGATGATCTCGGTGACGGTCTCGCCCTCGCGCATCCGTGGATCCGCAGTGACGGCAGCGACCGCAGCACCGCCGACGAGCACCGCGCCCGCACCCGCAGTCGCCTGCGCCTTCACCTTCGGCGACCGGCTCATGCGGACCTCGAGCCACTTCGCGAGGCCCGAGAGGATGAGGCACATGGCGATGTAGATGCCGCCGATGACGAACGCGGCCGGCAGCAGCGGGCGCTCGAACTGCACATTGCTCGACAGCTGCTTCGCCAGGTGCAGCAGTTCGGGGTAGGTGATGATGAACCCGAGCGCCGTGTCCTTCATCGTGACGACCAACTGCGCGACGATCACCGGCAGCATCGCCCGCACGGCCTGCGGCAGCAGGATGAACCACATGACGCCGCTCTTGCGCAGCCCGATCGCATACCCGGCCTCTTTCTGGCCCTTGGGCAGCGATTCGATGCCGGCGCGCAGGGCCTCGGCGAGCACCGAGCCGTTGTAGATGATCAGGGCGATGGAGACCGCCCAGTACGGGGCGAGTTTGATGCCGATCGACGGCAGACCGAAGTAGAGCAGCATCATCATCACGAGCACGGGCACCGCTCGGAAGATCTCGGTGACCACGGTGAAGGGCACCCGCACGGCCCGGTGGTCAGAGAGACGGCCGAGGGCGAGCAGGAAGCCGAGCACGATGCTGCCGACCGCCGCCGAGGCGAATGCGGCGAGCGTCATCCCGAGCGCGAGCGCGATCTGCTCCCAGATCACGCTGTAGCTGAACAGGCCCCACTTCTTCGGCGAGAACTGGCCGGTGACCGTGAAGCGGTAGACGAGGAAGCCGAGAACGGCGACGACGACGAGCACCGTGAGCACCGCGAGCAGGCGGTTGCGCGCGATGGCCCGGGGACCGGGAACGTCGTACAGGACTGAGGTGCTCATCGCGCGATCCTCCATTTGTTCTCGAGGCGGTTCTGGCCCCAGCTGAGCAGCAGCACCAGTACGACGAACACCGCCGCGACCCAGAGCAGAACCTCCATCGGGCTGCCCGGCCGGCCGTGCGAGTCGTTGATGGTGGCGCGCATGGCGGCCAGCTCCGCGATGGAGAAGCCTGCGGCGACCGTCGTGTTCTTGAGCAGCGCGATGAACACGCTCATCATCGGCGGCACCACCGAGCGGAACGCCTGGGGCAGCACCACGAGCGTCATGACCTGCCCGAAGGGGAGGCCGATCGCTCGAGCGGCCTCGGCCTGCCCGACCGGCACGGTGTTGATGCCGGCGCGCAGCACCTCCGCGACGTAGGTCGCGGTGTAGATGCCGATCGCCAGCGTGCCGAGCACGAACGGGCTGAGGTCGGGGAGCCCGAGCTTCGGGTATCCGAACACGAAGAAGAAGAAGACCAGCGTGAGCGGCGTATTGCGTACGAGATTCACGTACAGCGTGCCGACCGCGCGCGCGATGGGCACGGGCGACACGCGCATCGCCCCGACGATGATGCCGAGCACGAGCGCGAGCAGCCCGCCGAACACGAACACGAGGAGCGTGTTCTTGATCGCGCTGCCCCAGAGGTCGAGGTTTCCGAAGATGACGTCCATGCGTCTTCCTCTCTATTGGACGGATGGTCAGGAGCCGGGGTGCGAGGCGGGAGCCCCTGCCTCGCACCCGCGGCCGCTAGTACGCGTCGACCTTCGGCTGGTCGACCTTGATGCCCGAGTCGCCGAGGTTCTTGTCGAAGATCGCCTGCCAGGTGTCGCCACCGTTGGTGAAGAGATCGTTGATGTGAGCGCGGAGCACGTCATCGCCCTGGGTGAGGCCGACGCCGTACTTCTCTTCGGTGAGCAGCGGGCCGCTCGTCACCTCGAGATTGTCGGGGTCCTGGGCCGCGTAGCCGATGAGGATCGCCTGGTCGGTGGTGACCGCGTCGACCTGATCGCTCAGCAGCGCATCGACGCAGGCCGAGTAGAGGTCGAACTCCTGCGTCTTGATCTCGGGGAAGTTCTCCTTGATGTTCTGGATCGGCGTCGAGCCGGTCGCCGAGCAGACGGTCTTGCCGTTCAGCTCGTCGAGCGACTGGTAATCGGTGTCGCCCTTGCGGATGAGCAGGCCCTGCCCGGTGATGAAGTACGGACCGGCGAAGTCGATCTGCTCCTTGCGCTTGTCGTTGATCGAGTAGGTGCCGACGTAGTAGTCGACGTCGCCGTTCACGATCGCGGATTCGCGGTTCGCCGAGGCGATGGCCTTGAACTCGATCTTGTCCTCGTCGAAGCCGAGCGAGGCCGCGATCCAGCGGGAGATGTCGACGTCGAAGCCGGTGCGCTCCTGCGTCACGTTGTCGAGGTAGCCGAGACCGGGCTGATCCTCCTTGACGCCGATGACGACCTTGTCGTCCTTCTGCATCTTGTCGAAGGTCGGGCTGCCGTCGAGCTTGACGTCGGTCGCCACCTCCCAGAGCGCCGCGTCACCGGTGCCGGTGTCGCCGCCTTCGGGTGCGCCCGGAGTGCCGCTGTTGCAGCCGGTGAGCGCGAGTGCTGCGGCCGCGATGAGGCCGACCGAGGCGAATGCTTTCTTGAATCGCATGGTGCGTTCCCTTCGGTTGAACGGGACGGCTCGGGTGCGAGCCGTCCCGTGGGTTAATTGACGATGAGCTTGGAGAGGAAATCCTTCGCGCGGTCGGACTGCGGGTTCGTGAAGAACTCACTCGGCGCGGCCTGTTCGACGATCTGACCGTCGGCCATGAATACGACGCGGTCGGCGGCCTTGCGGGCGAAGCCCATCTCGTGGGTGACGACGATCATCGTCATGCCCTCGTTCGCGAGCTCGACCATGACGTCGAGCACCTCGTTGATCATCTCGGGGTCGAGCGCCGAGGTCGGCTCGTCGAAGAGCATGACTTTCGGGTGCATGGCGAGTGCCCGGGCGATGGCGACGCGCTGCTGCTGGCCGCCCGAGAGCTGCGCCGGGAACTTCTGCGCCTGCTTCTCGACGCCGACGCGGGCGAGCAGCTCCATCGCCTCCTTCTCGGCTTCGGCCTTGCTCAGGCCGCGCACCTTGATCGGGCCGAGGGTGACGTTCTTGAGGATGGAGAGGTGGGCGAACAGGTTGAACGACTGGAACACCATGCCGACCTCGGCGCGGAGATCTGCGAGCCCCTTGCCCTCTGCCGGCAGCTCCTTGCCGTCGATGCGGATCGAACCGCTCGTGATGGTCTCGAGACGGTTGATCGAGCGGCACAGCGTCGACTTGCCCGAGCCCGACGGGCCGATGACGATGACGACCTCGCCCTTGTCCACGGTGAGGTTGACGTCGGTGAGCGCCTGGAATTCGCCGTAGTGCTTCTGCACGTTCTCGACGACGACGAGTGGTTCGCCTGTAGTCATCTCTGTCTCCACATCTGCCTTGCGCCCTCGCGGGCGGCACGCGCTTCACAAAAGAAAAGCCCTGTCCGGGTTCGGATCAGGGCGAGTGAATCGCGGGGCGGTGAAGCCCGTGGCTCATCGGTTCACCCTTGAACCGTCCTTCCCGAGTGTAGGCATGCTCGATGGGCCGAACTCAAGCCTTGAGCGATTCTTGAGGGTCACAGAACGGCAACGAATCTCCGCCGGCCGGTTCTCAGCGACGCGATGCGACGTAGAACTCGGCCGCCCCGGGGTGCAATTCGATCGGGCTGGTGAAGATGGCCTGGCGTCGGTCGAGGAACCCCGCGGAGGTGACCTGCTGCGCGATGCTCGCCCGGGATTCGAAGAGCACCCGCAGCACATCGTGCACCAGCGGATCGGGCGCGCTCGCGTTCGTGATGAGGTAGTTGGGCACGGTCATCGTGATCACCGACCCTTCGGTGGCATAGATGCCGACGGGGAACTCGGCAGTGCGGTACACGCCCTTGTGGCCCTCGTTCACCTGTTCGACGACATCCGCTCCGATCGGCACGAGCCTGAGCGGCACGGTCTCCCTGAGGCGCTCGATGCCCGGCGTCGGCAGGCCGCCCACCCAGAAGAACGCTTCGATGCTCCCGTCGCCCATGGCGGCGAGCGAATCGTCGAGCCCGAGCGCCGCGTTCGTGAGCGAAGAGGGATCGACGCCCGCCGCCTCGAGCACCCGGCCGGCGATGACCTGCACGCCCGAACCCTCCGCGCCGAGCGACACTCGGTGGCCGACGAGGTCGCCGAGCGAGTCGATATCCGATTCCTCGGGCACGACGATGTGCACGTACTCGTCGTAGACCCGGGCGACGGAGCGGATCGGGAGCGCGATGCCGAAGCTGCCCTGCCCGACGACCGCGTCGACGGTCGTGTCGCCCTGGGCGAAGCCGAAGTCCGCCTCGCCCGAGCCGACGCGCTGGAGGTTCTCGACCGATCCCCGGGTCTCGGCGACCGCGATGTTCAGCCCGAGCTCGCGCTCCGCCGCGCTGGCGAGGTGCGCACCGTAGTTGTAGTAGACCCCCGAGGGGTCGCCGCCCGCGATCTCGACGGGGGCGGCGCTCGCGTCGCCCCCGGGCGCGCACGCGGGCAGCAGCACGAGCGCGATGCCGCAGAGCACGGCCATCGCCCGCCTGCGCAGTCGCCGCGTCGCGCCGAGCCGCACCTGGCCCGGGGTCGCCGGAGCGCCGCGCATCAGAGCCCTCCACCGGGCAGCCGCAGCTCGACCTCGAGCCCACCGCCATCGGCCGCGGCGACCCGCACGTGCCCGCCGAGCGACGCGAGCAGGTCGGTCGCGATCGCGAGCCCGAGTCCCGAGCCGGGCACGTTCTGGTCGCGCGGGCTGCGCCAGAACCGGCCCGCCGCCCGTTCGATCTCGTCGGGGTCGAGCCCGGGCCCGTGGTCGCGCACCGAGATCGCGCAGCCCGTGCCGTACTCGCCGCCACTGTCACCGCCTGCGCTCGCCCCGTCTTGCCGTACGTCGACCTCGATCGCCGTGCCCGCGGGCGCGAACTTCACCGCATTGTCGAGCACCGCGTCGAGCGCGCTCTCGACTGCCGTGCGATCGGTGACGCTCCAGACCCCCGCATCGCCCGACACCCCAATGCCGACGCCCTTCCGCTCGGCGACGGCCCGCCAGGCATCCGCCCGATCGCGCGCGAGCCCGCCGAGGTCGACGGGGGCGAACGGCGAATCCTTCTGCATCGCCTTCGCCATGAAAAGCAGAGTGTCGAGCAGCCGCGACATGCGCCGCCCCTCTTCCCGCGTCTCCTCGATCTCATCGGCCCACGATGCGTCGAGGCCGGTCGCGAGCGATTCGACGCGCAGCGTGAGCGCGCCGAGCGGGTTGCGCAGCTCGTGCGAGGCGTTCATGACGAATTCCTGCTGCCGGGAGACGACGCGTTCGATCTCGTCGGCCATCTGGTTGAAGACGCGGATCATCCGCTGCATCTCGGGCGGCCCGGTGTCGTCGTCGATGCGGGCCTCCATATCGCCCTGTTCGATCGCGGCCATCGCATGGTCGACGCGGAGCATCGGGTGCAGTACCCAGTTCGCGAGCCGCGACACGACGACCCCGAGCAGCAGGATGATGATGATCGAAGCGGCGAGCAGCAGCACCCACTGCGTGAGGGTCTGCGTGCGCGCGGCGTCGGTGCTCGCCGAGATGAGCACCGCGCCGATGACGACGCCGTCGTCGAAGATCGGCTCGGCCATCGGCGCGACGGCCGGCGACCACGGCCACACGGCGGGCGGCCTTTCGCTGCGCCGGCCGGAGAGCGCGAGAGCGAGCTGCTCGCCGCCCGCGTCGTCGATGACCGGCGCCTGCTCGGCGCCCGACGCCCACGGCGCCCCCGCGCGGTCGACGACGACGGCCTGCGCCCCGTAGAGCGAGCTGTAGCGTGCGAGCTCGCCCTCGATCGCGGTGGGGTTCTCGGCGCGCAGCGCCTGCCGCGCCTCGGTCGCGAAGTAGCTGAGGTCGCCCAGCTGCTGAGTGGCGAACTCCTGCTGGATCGTGCGCCCCGCGCTCCACGCGTAGGCGCCGCCGAGCGCGAGGAGGATGCAGATGAGCGGGGCGAGGAACACTCCGAAGAGCCGCGTGCGCATGGCTGCCCGGCTATCCGAGCTGCAGACGGTAGCCGACGCCGCGCGCGTTCGCGATGAACCCCTCGCGCGCGACCTTGCGGCGGATCGACCCGAGGTGCACCTCGAGCGAACGTTTGAAGCCGCTCCAGTCGGTGCCCCAGACCTCGCGGATGATGCGGTCGCTCGGCACCACGACGCCGGGGTAGCGGGCGAGCACGGCGACGATGTCGAACTCCTTCGGCGTGAGCGGCGCTTCGACGCCGTCGACGACGACGACGCGGCTCGCGAAGTCGATCTGCACGCCGTCGGCATCGAGGCTCTGGCTCGGCACGGCGTCGTTCGAGAGCGTGCGCGCGCGACGGGTGACCGCTTCGAGGCGCGCGACGAGCTCGCGCACGTCGAAGGGCTTCACCACGAAGTCGTCGGCGCCCGCATGCAGCCCCTTGATGCGCTCCTCGACCTGCGATCGAGCGGTCGCGATGATGATCGGCACGCTCGAGACGCCGCGGATGCGCCGGCACACGTCGAGGCCGTCCATGTCGGGCAGCCCGAGGTCGAGCAGCACGGCCTCAGTCTCGGCGTTCAGCGCCGCGAGCGCCGCAGCGCCCTCGGCGACGCGCACGGTCGCGTACCCGGCCTTCTCGAGGAAGCCGGCGAGGGCTCCGGCGACGCGGTCGTCGTCTTCGACGATGAGGATATCCACGGTCGATCGCTTCCTGCTCCGCCACCGGCTACGCCGCGGCCGTTTGGGGCTCTCCGGGCTCTTCGCCCCACCCCGTCGTGACCCTGACCCAGCCCTCGGCCCCGCTGAGCCCGGCGAACGCTTCGACGGAGATCTCCACCGCCGAGGCGGCGGTGCCGGCGGCCGGGTACACGGTGCCGAAGCGGCGCAGAGACTCGTCGAGGAAGACGCGGGCCTCGGTGGGGTTCGCGAAGGGGCAGACGCCGCCCACGGGGTGCCCCGTGAGCTCGAGCACGTCGTCGGCGCGCAGCATACGCGGCTTCCCGCCGAAGCGGCGCTTGAACATGCCGCCGTTCACCCGCGCATCGCCGGCGGCGACCACCAGCACCGCCCGTTCGGGCGCTTCGGGGTCGTAGAAGCCGAGCGTCTTCGCGATGCGGGCGGGGGCGGTGCCGACCTTCTCGGCGGCCAGCTCGACGGTGGCGCTCGATTCGGTGAATTCGAGGATCTCGCCCGACCAGCCCTGCTCCGCCAGCTGCTCACGCACGCGCGCGACTCCCATACTCTGCTCCTTCGCCGGTTCCGGTTACCTTCTCGGATGCTCCACCCTAACGCGACGCGGCGCCCCGGTCCCGGTTACGCCTTGCGGCGGACGACGACCACCGTGTCTTCCAGCTCCGTCCGATCGCCGCTCGGCGCGATCGCGGTGCGCACCCGCACCTCGGCGAGCTCGATCTCCCACGACTCCGCACCGAGGGCGAGCATCGCGAGCTCGCTCTCGGGGCTCGGGAACTCCCCCGGATGGTCGGGCGCCCAGCCCGGGGCCGCGGCGTGCGAGATGACCAGTAGGCGACCGCCCACCGGGAGACGCGTCGTCGCCGCGCGCAGTATCCGACTTCGGTCGAGGGCGACCGGCGACTGGAAGAACGAGGCCGTCACCAGGTCGAACGGCCCGTGCGCCTGCTCTGCGGCCGTACCATCGGCCCACGCGCCGAGATCCGCTGCGAAGAATCTCGCGGTGCCGATCCCCCGCACCTGCGCGGCCTCGCGCGCCCGTGCGATGGCCGTCTCCGAAAGATCGATGCCGGCTGCGGACCACCCCTGTTCCGCGAGCCACAGCACATCGCCGCCCTCCCCGCAGCCGAGGTCCAGGGATCGGCCGGGCTCCCACTCCCCCGCGATGTCCGCCAGGGAGCGGTTCACGCGCCCCGACCAGACCGGTTCCGCTCCGGAGTAACGATCCTCCCAGAAGGCGCGCGGGTCGCGATGCTCGGCATGCTGCGGGGATGCGCGATGCTCGTGGTGATCTGCCATGCCTTCATGATGCTCGTGCGGGCGAGCGGAGTGCAAGGGGCCGCGGAATGATCGGGCGGGCCGCGCTGTTGCGGTGGAGGACGGTGCGATAGATTCGCAGAGCGGCACCGGTGCCGGCGGACCGGTGAGATCCACAGCGCAGCGCGCACCGACATCCACGAGAGGCGGGAGCCACCATGACCCAGGATCAGGCAGCGCAGGATCGAACAGCGCAGGAGCGCTTCGTCGTCGAGCACCGCGAGTCGGAGTCGCGCTTCGTGCTGCTCGACCGCGGCGAGCACCCGGGAGCCGAGGGCACGGCCGCGAAGGAGATCGGCGAGGAGAGCTACGCGGTCACCGGCTTCGGGGAGAAGCCGCACCGCATCCTGTACCACACCTTCGTCGACCCGAGCTATAGCGGCCAGGGCCTCGCGTCGGTGCTCGTGCGCGAGGCCGTCGACCGTTCGATCGCCGACGGCTTCGACATCGTGCCGGTCTGCCCCTACGTCGTGAAGTGGGTCGCGAAGCACGACGACGAGTACGCCGGAAATATCGTCAAGCCGACGTCGAAGCACCTCGCCGCGATCGAGGGCTGAGCGGGCCGTATAGGCCCCGTACGAGCGGATAGCGGGTTCACCGTGCTTCGATTATCCGCTCGCGATTCGCCACTACGGTCGCGGGGAATCCCCGCCGGACGGCCCAGGGATCACGGCTGGAAGGTCCGTGACCATTCCCGGACGCGGGCGACGCTCTCCTCTTCGGACAGATCTTCCACGCGCGTCATGATCGACCAGCGCACGCCGAAGGGGTCGCGGATGCTCGCGAAGCGGTCTCCCGACACGAAGTGCGCCGCAGGCTCGCGCACCGTCGCCCCTGCGGCGACCGCGCGCTCGACCACGGCATCCACGTCGGGCGTGTAGAGCGCCAGCGAGTAGCAGTCGTCGTCGCCCTCCGGCGCCGGCACCAGGTGGTACTCGGGCATGGGCTCGCCGAGCTGCAGGTGCCCGGTGCCGAAGTCGAGTTCGGCGTGGGCGACGACCCCGCCGAACTCGGTCACATCGACGACGCGCGCGCCGAAGACGTCGCGGTAGAACTCGACGGCCTCGCCGGCCCGGGCGACCGCGAGGAACGGGGTCAGACTCGTCGAACCGCGCGGCATGCCGTTCGTGGTGTGGGCGCCGTTCGCGGCGCGTGTCTCGTTCGTATCCATGCTCAGAGCATAGGATCGGCTGCGACCTGCAGGCTTGCAGATTCGCGCCAGATCGACGAGCCGGCGGGTGGCCTGACCGTACGGCGCGACCGGAGGAACCGATGAACGATAGCCGGCGCGGCGTGCTCTACCCGGATCGCCTGCCCGAGTTCCACCGCCTGCCCGCAGGCCCCGAGATCGCTCACGCCGTGCGGTGGTTCTGGATCCCGGAATGGCGCCTCGACGAGGGCGAAGCATCGCGTCAGGAGCTCCTCGCCTTTCCCGCCTGCAACCTCGTCGCCTCGCCCGATGCAGTGATCGTCTCGGGCCCGACCACGAGACGCTCCGAACGCGTGCTCACGGGCACGGGCTGGGCCGTCGGCGCGCTGCTGCGCCCGGCAGCGGTACCGGCGCTGCAGATCGATCCGACCGGGATCCGCGACGCCGAACGGCCCCTCCGCGAGCCCGCGCTGCTGGCCGAGATCGTCCGCGCCATGACGGTCGGTGGGACCGCGGGCGTCACCGGCGGTTCCGGCTTCGCCGATCCCGACGACGCACGGCGCACGGCCGCCGCATCCGCGCTCGGGGATTGGATCGCCGCGCGGGTTCCCGTGCCGGAGGCGCACGCCGAGGCGGGGCTCGCGAACCGACTGGCCGACGCTCTCGCCGACTCGGCGATCCGCCGCGCCGATCAGCTTCCCGACCGCCTCCACGCCTCGCTCCGCACGCTGCAGCGCATCGCCGCGCGGTACTTCGGGCTCTCGCTGCACTCGATGATCCGCAGGCGTCGGCTGCAGGAGGGTGCCGAACGTCTGCGCGACGACCCCGGTCTCACCATCGCCGCGCTCGCGAGCGAGCTCGGCTACGCCGACCACGCGCACTTCACCACCGACTTCCGCGCTCAGCTCGGCTTCGCGCCGAGCGTCTACCGTGCGAAAGCCGAGCCCGGGGCGCCCGCCGACTGAACGCCGGCGGTCACCCCCCGGCCGCGATCGCGTCGTTCGCCCGCTGGTCGGCGAGCGCCGCGGCGTCTTCGCTGCCCGGGGGCAGCGGCGCGCCGAGGCTGAGCATGAGGCGGTTGGCCCAGGCGAAGAACGCGGTCGCCTGGATCACGTCCGAGATGTCGGCGTCGCTCAGCCCGACCTCGCGCAGTGCGCGCACGTGGTGCGCGGCGAATGCGCTCGGACTGCGCGTCAGCGCGGCCGCCGCGTCGACGATCGCGCGCACCCGGCCCTCGAGCTCGGCCTCGGGGCCCTCGTGCAGCAGGCGGGTCACCGTCTCCGCGTCCTTCGAGAACGTCGCGGTGAAGCGGGCGTGCACGCTCGCGCACAGCTCGCATCCGTTGACGCGCGACGCGACGGTGGCCGCGAGCTCGCGGTCGCCGCGCGGCAGGCCCGGGCGGGCGATAAAGATCTCGCGGTCGAGCTCCGTGCGCGCCGACAGCGAGTCGGGGTGCCAGGCGAGCAGGCGGAAGTACGGCGAGTTCGGCCACACGCTCGTCTCGTAGGCCTCGCGCTGCCGCTCGCTCGCGGTGTCGGGGCCGGCGGCCTCGATCCAGGCGTGCCAGGCGCGCTCCTCCATGGTGAAATGCCGGCTCATGCCCCGACCTCCTCGAGGACGCGCAGCCCTGCGATGACGCGGGTCTGATAGGTCGTGAACGAGACCACCTGCGAGAGCACGACGATCTCGACGACGCCCCACCCTGCGGCCGCGAGCGAGTCGAGGTCGTCGGCGGTCGCGGCGGCCGGGCGCTGCACGAGCAGGTCGACGTGCCGCAGCAGCGCGCGGATGCTGCGCTGCGCCGCGCGGCCCGCCTCGGAGTCGGCGCCGATGCGCACGAGGTCGCGGGCTCCCGCGGCGTCGAACGCCGCCGGGCCGGAGGCGACGGGCTCCTCCTCCCCCAGCTGCTCGGCGTAGAACTCGGCGAGCCCCGGCGCCCCGTCGAGGTGCGCGGCGCGGGCCGCGGCGAGCAGCCGGGTCGCGCGGGCGAGCCCCGGCGCCTCGTCGTCGGGCCCGACGTCGAAGAGCGCGTGGAGGCTCGATTCCGCGGCCTCGGTCACGCCCGGGCGGTGGCCGCGGATGCGCTCCGACGCCGCGGTGTCGAGCCCTGCGAGGGCTCCGATGGTGTCCTGCACGGTCATGCTGGTGTTCCTTCCTCGGACGATTCCTGCTGCAGCCCGCGGCCGAGGTAGGCCTCTTGGATCGCGGGGTTGCTCGACAGCTCGGCGGCCGGGCCCGAGAGCACGATCTCGCCGGTGCGCAGCACGTAGCCGCGCGTCGCGATCGAGAGCGCGAGCTCGGCGTTCTGCTCGACCATCAGCACCGAGACGCCGAGGTCGCGGTTGAGGTCGGCGATGCGTGCGAGCACCTGCTCGACGATGATGGGGGCGAGACCCATGGTGGGCTCGTCCATGCAGATGAGCCGCGGGCGGCTCATGAGCGCGCGGCCGAAGGCGAGCATCTGCTGTTCGCCGCCCGACATGCTGCCGGCGCGCTGCCCGCGCCTCGCGAGCAGCTTCGGGAAGAACTCGTACACATCGGCGAGCGTCTGCTTGACACCGCGGTCGCGGCGCGTGTGGGCGCCGCTCAGCAGATTGTCCTCGACGGTCATGTCGCCGAAGACGCGCCGCGCCTCGGGCACCGAGGCGATGCCGGCCTTCACGCGCCGGGCGGTCGACCAGTGCGAGATGTCGTCGCCGTCCCAGAGCACCCGCCCCGAGTCGGGGCGCTTGAGACCCAGGATGGTCTTCATCGTGGTCGACTTGCCCGAGGCGTTGCCGCCGAGCAGCGACACGATCTCGCCTGCGCCGACGGTGAGGTCGACATCGATGAGCGCGGGGCTCGGGCCGTACGATACCGACACCGATTCGAATCTCAGTTCAGTCATCGGCGTGCTCCTTCGTGAAGGTCGTGCCGAGGTACGCCTCGATGACGCGCGGGTCGCTGCGCACTTCTGCGGGGGTGCCCTCGGCGATGATGCGGCCCTCGTCGAGCACGATGATGCGGTCGGAGAGCGTCATCACGAGGTCGAGCTTGTGCTCGACGAGCAGGATGGTCTGGCCGTGCCGCTTCAGCTCGAGGAGCTGTTCGAGCACCTCGCTCGTCTCGGTCTGGTTCATGCCGGCGGTCGGTTCGTCGAGCACGAGGATGCGGGGTTCGGCGACGAGTGCGCGGGCGATCTCGGTGCGGCGGCGGTTCGCGTACGACAGCGTGAACGCGTACTGGCCGCGCCGCGGCAGCAGGCGTTCGCCGAAGCGCTCGAGCTGGCGGGTCACCCGGGCATCGGCGGCGGCATCGGCTCCCGCGGCCGAACGGCGCGCGAAGAGCGCGGCGAAGGTCTCGCCGAGGAGCGGCAGCCACCGGAGCCCCGGCAGTTCGCGCAGCTTCGACCGGCGCTGGCCGAGGCCGTCGAGGCCGACGAGCACGTTGTCCTGCACCGTCAGGTTGCCGATGACGCGGCCGTTCTGGAAGGTGCGGGTGAGCCCCAGGCGCGCGATCTGGTGGGGCCGGCGGCCCGTGAGCTTCACGCCCGCGAGGTCGACCTCGCCCGCATCGGCGGCGAGCACGCCGCTCACGATGTTCAGGGTGCTCGTCTTGCCCGAGCCGTTCGGCCCGATGATCGAGAGCACCTCGCCCGGAGCGACGGCGAAGCCGACGCCGTTCACGACGGTGAGGCCGCCGAAGCGCTTCGTGATGCCGGTCACGGTGAGCAGTGCGTCGTTCATGCGCGCGCCTCCTTCGCGGTGTCGACGGTCTCGGCGGGCTGCTCGACAGGGATCGCCGACGCCGTGCTTCCGGAGCCCGAACCGGAGCCGCCGAGGCGCGACCACAGCCGCTGCACCCAGCCGACGTGCGACCACAGACCCTGGGGCCGCAGGATGATGAGGCCGAGCAGCAGCACGCCGTAGAGCAGCAGGCGCCAGTCGGCGAGGGGGCGGAAGAGCTCGGGCACGCCGACGAGGATCGCCGCTCCGATGATGACGCCGACGGGGGCGCGCAGGCCGCCGAGGATGGCGATGGTCACGGCGAGCACCGAGAGCGAGACGTCGAACTGCTTCGGCTCGATGAAGGTCACCTGCGATGCGTAGAGCGCCCCGGCGATGCCTGCGAGCACGGAGCCGAGGCCGAAGGCGAGCGACTTGTACGACGCCGGGTGGAGGCCGGCCGAGGCCGCCGCGACCTCGTCCTCGCGCACTGCGGCCCAGATGCGGCCGAGCCGCGACGTGCCGAGGCGGGAGGCGAAGGCGATCGCGACGACGAGGATGGCGAGGGTGAGCCAGTACATCGCCGACGCCGAGCCGAGGCTCTGCCCGAAGAGGGTCGGGCGCGGGATCGATGAGATGCCGCGCGATCCCTCCGTGATCTGCGGCAGGTTCAGCGCGAGCGCCGAGATCACCGCGCCCGCCGCGAGCGTCGCCATCGAGACGTAGTGCCCGCGCAGACGCCAGGTCGGCGCCGTGAGGATGACCTGGAAGAGCCCGGCCGCGAGGCCCGCGGCGAGGAGGGCGAGCCAGAAGTTCCAATCGTGCCGCGTGATGAGGATCGCGGACGTGTAGGCCCCGATCGCGAGCGCGCCCGCCTGCCCGAGTACGATCTGCCCGGCGAAGCCGCCCGCGATCGTGATCGACAGCGCGAAGAGTGCGTAGACCCAGACCTGGCTGCCGGCGCGCAGGAAGTAGTCGCTCGTGATGAAGGGCAGCGCGGCGAGCAGGAGCACGGCGACGGCACCGGCCCACTTCGGGAGGCGCAGCGGTCGACCGGCGCCGAAGAAGGTGCCGGTCATCGGCTCTGCGCCGATCGTCGGCACGCGGCCGAGCAGGCCGCCGGGCCTGATCCACAGCACCAGCAGCAGCGATCCGAAGGTGATGAGCTGGCGCACCGAGTCGCCCCAGATCGAGACCCCGAGCGCTTCGGCGATGCCGAGCACGAGTCCGCCGACGATGGCGCCCGCGATCGACCCGAGCCCGCCGATGGTCGCGGCGGCGAAGCCCTGGAGCCCGGCGAGGAAGCCGATGCCGGGCGACACGTTCGACGTGTACATGCCGACGAGCAGACCGGCGATGCCGCCGAGCGCCGAGGCGATCACGAACGAGAGCGCCTGGATGCGCTCGACCGGGATGCCCATCTGCTGCGCGGCCTCCTGATCCTGCGAGGTGGCACGGATCGCGCGGCCCGTCTTCGTGTACCCGAGCAGCCACACGAGCAGCGCGACGCAGGCGATGCTGACGCCGATGATGACGAGCGAGAGCGTGCCGAAGCGGAAGCCGAGGAGCTCGAAGTTGTCGCGGGCGAAGGCGCTCTCGAGGCGGCGGGTCTGCCCGCCGAAGATGCGCAGCGAGAGGTTGTCGAGGATGACGCCGACCGCGAAGGTCGCGAGTAGCACCGCGATGCCCGGGGCCTTGCGCAGCGGGCGCACCGCGACGAGGTAGACCGCCCAGCCGAGCAGGCCGGTGAAGACCACGACGACGGGGGCGACGATGCCGATCGGCAGGCCGAGCGGGCCGATCAGCCACCACGAGATCATGGCGCCGACGGCGAAGACCGCGCCGTGCGCGAAGTTGATGATGTTCGAGACCCCGAAAACGAGGGAAACACCTACGGCGATGAGCGCGTAGGTGCTTCCCCCGACGAGGCCGGCAAGAAGGATGTCCACGGGGTTCCTGGTTCTCCGGAGGGTGCGGGCTGGCGACGGCGGTTCTACTGGAGCGTGAAGGCGCCGTCCTTGATCACGAGCGGGAACTGCTCGGCGTCGCTCACGCGGCGGGTGTCGTCGAGCTGGTAGCTGCCGTACAGCACCGACGTGAAGTCGCCGCCGTCGTCGAGTGCGTCGCGCAGATCTGCGCGGGTCAGGCTCTTCGCGCGCTCGGCGCCCTGGGCGACGGCGTGCAGCGCGTCGTAGGCGCGGATCGCGTAGTCGCTCGGCACCTTTTCGCCCGTGGCGGCTGTGAAATCGGCGATGAACTGCTGCACCTCGGGGTCGTCGTTGTCGGGGGTGAAGTAGCTGAGCGTCTGCACACCCTCGGCAGCGTCGCCCGCGAGGTCGATGAACTGCTGGTTGTAGATCGAGCTGATGCCCACGATGGGGGTCTCGATGCCGAGCTCGCGCGCCTGGCTGGTGATGAGCGCGCCGTCGGCGGCATACGAGATCAGCACGATGACCTCGGGGTTGGTCTTCTGCGCGGCGAGCAGCAGCGGTCTGAAGTCGGTGCTCTCGGGGTCGTAGGCCGTCGAGTAGACCTCGTCGAGGCCCGACTGCTTCTCGCCCTCCTGGAAGAACCCGAAGGTCTCCTGGCCCCAGTCGGTGTCGTGGTAGAAGACGGCGGCCTTCTCGCCGGTCTGCGCGGCGAACTCGGCGAGGCGGGGCGCCTCGTACTCCTGCGATACCCAGGTCGCGAAGATGTAGTCGCCCGGGTCGGTCACGTCCGGGCCGGAGGCCGAGAACGCGAACTGCACGAGGCCCGCATCCTGGTAGATCTGGCTCGCGGCCGAGGTGGCCGGGGTGCCGAAGTCGCCGAGCACGGCGAGGATCGATTCGTCGTCGACGAACTTCTGCGCGACCTGCGGCGCCTGCGCCGGGTCGGCCTGCGTGTCCTCGTAGACGAGTTCGACCGGGTGGCCCTGGACGCCGCCGGCCTCGTTGAGCTGCTCGGCGGCGAGGTCGAGGCCCTGGCGGAAGTACTCGCCGTACTGGGCCGAGTTGCCGGTGTCGGGCAGGGCGACGCCGAACTTCACGGGCGCATCGGCCGAGTCGCCCGCGGTGTCGCCGCCGCTCGACGAGCACGAGGCGAGGCCGATCGAGAGCGCTGCGACGGCTCCGACCGCAAGAACCTTGCGAAAGCGTGAAGGCATGACTGAATCTCCTTGAAGGACTGAGAGGGGGGCGAAGCCCGTTCGCCCGAACTGTTCACAGTTTCGCGCACGAACGGCGGGCGCTGACCTATATGAACTTATATTACGCATAACGTAGCGTTGGCATCCTCGCGAATTTGCGGCACCGCCGAGCCCATGGGATAACCGTAGGGTGACCTCCCCCTCGATCGCGATCATCGGCGCCGGCGTCCGCGGCACTGCGGCGCTCGGGCGCATCGCGGCACGGCTGAACGGCGGCGATCCGGTCAGGGACCCGCTCGCGTTCGATGTGCACGTGATCGATGAGTTCCCCGCCGGGTCGGGCCGCATCTGGCGCGCCGGCCAGCCGCGATCGCTCGTGATGAACACGGTGCCCGCGCAGTCCACCGTCTTCGGCGACGCGACGCTCGGCTTCGAGCACGATTCGCCCGGCCCGAGCTTCGCCGAGTGGTGCACCCGGGTTGCTGACGGCGGCATCGCGGCCGATTCCGCCGAGGAGCGCGAGGCCGCCGCCGCGACGCGGCCCTGGAGCTTCCCGTCGCGCGCGCTCTACGGTGCATACCTGCGGTGGGCGTACGCCGGATTCGCGGCGTCGCTGCCCGCCGGCGCCCGCCTCATCGAGCATCGCGCCCGCGCCACGCGCGTCGCCCGCACCGCCGACGGCCGATTCGCGGTGTCGCTCGGCGCCGACCGGATCACGGTCGATGCGGTACTGCTCGCCCTCGGCTGGCTGCCGCGCCACGCCGGAGACGGCCACGACGTGCCGCCCGCGAACCCCATCGATCAGCGCATCGAGCGCCTGCTGCCCGGCGAGACCGTCGCCGTGCGCGGCGTCGGCATGGGCTTCACCGATCTGCTCGGCCTCGTGACCGAGGAGCGCGGCGGGCGCTACGCGCCGCGGCCCGGCGCCTCCCGCGCGGGCGAGCTCGACTACGCGCCGAGCGGCCGGGAGCCCGTGCTCATCGCCGGCTCGCGCACCGCCCTGCCGTTCCTCGCGAAGCCCGACTTCGGCGCTGTGCCGCCGGCCGCCGACCTCGCTTCGCTCAGCGCCGCGATGCCCCGGCTGCGGGCCGCCCGCCCGCTCGACTTCGGGCGCGACGTGCTGCCCCTCATCGAGCGCGACGCGGCCGCCGTCTACCATCGGGCGCTCGCGGAGCTGCACGCCGAGGCCTACCGCGAGGCGCCGAGCGCGCTGCTCGACGAGTTCGACGGGTTCGATGGCGCGGCCGGGGCCTCGGCCGACGTCGATCGCTGGCGCGACCTCGAGCGCGACCTCGTGCCCGACCCGGCGCTGCGCTTCGACCCCTGGCGGCCCGGCGCCCCGCTCGAGGGAGCGACGCTCGCCGAGATCGACGCCGAGATCGCCGACCGCCTCGACCGCGATGCCGCCGAGGCAGCGCTCGGCATGCGCAGCGCCTGGAAGCGCGGGCTGCACGTGTTCCAGGCCGCGCGGTCCGCGATCATCCCCCTCACCGACTTCGGCGGAGTCACCCGCGAGAGCGTCGCGGGCCTCGATCGGTTCCTCTGGGTCGCCGGCCTCATCGGCAGCGGCCCGCCGCTCTTCCGCGTAGAGCAGCTGCTCGCCGCGCATCGCGCCGGCGTGGTGCGCTTCTCGGGCCCGGGAGCGCGCATCGAACACGTCGACGGGCCGTCGGGCACGCGCAGACGCGTCGTGGCGCTCGACGGCTCGGCGACGCCGATCGACCGCGTCTTCGATGCGCGCCTCGACCTGCCCGATCCGGCCCGCCACGACAGCCCGCTGCTCGCGGCGCTCATCGATGACGGCGACGCGCGACTGTGGACAGGCGCACAGACGGGTGCCGGGGCGCACCGGCCGCCGACACTCGAGATCACCCCGGCCGACAGCGCCCTCATCGGCGCCGACGGTGCGCCCGTCGCCGGCCTGCACTCGGTCGGCCCCCTGCACGAGGAGCTGCGCCGCTTCACCATCATCGCGCCGATTCCCGGCGTCGGGTCGACCGTGCTGCGCGAGATCGACGCCGCCGTCGCCGCGATGCTCGACCGCGCACTCGCGAACCACCCCGACCCCGCCACCGACAGAGACGAGCCGGCGCATGCCCACTGAACCCACCTCATCCACCGCCACCGGCACCCTCGTGATCGGCGGCGGCGTCATCGGGCTCGCGACCGCATGGCAGCTCGCCCGCCGCGGCGAGCGCGTGCACCTGCTCGAGCGCTTCGCCGAGCATCACGATCTGGGCGCGTCGCACGGCTCGACCCGCAACATGAACAACGCCTACGACGAGGGCTTCTACCTCGATCTCTACGACGAGGCGCTCGGCCTGTGGCGCGAGCTCGAAGCAGAGACGGGCCTCGAGCTGCTGCGGCTGCACGGCCTCGTCACCCACGGCGACCCCGCCCTCGTCGAAGCCGCCCGCGAGACGCTCGTCACCCGCGGGGCCGAGGTCGAGGTGTGCGCGCCCGCGGCCGCGCGCGAGCGGTTCGGCGGCATGGCGTTCGAGGGCGATGTGCTGCTCACCCGGCAGGCGGGCATCGTGCTCGCCGCCCGCGCGCTCGACGCGTTCGCGCAGGCCGCCCGCGACCGGGGCGCAGTCATCGAGCACGGCGTGCGCGTACGCGCGCTCGACGTCCGGGATGCCGGTACCGCCGGCGCTTCGATGCGGGTCGAGGCCGAGACCGCCGACGGCGGCGTGCGCGTCATCGAGGCCGAGCGGGCGGTCGTCGCCGCCGGGGCGTGGAGCGCCGATCTGCTGGCCGGGCTCGTCGATCTGCCCGAGCTCGTCGTGACCGAGGAGCATCCCGCGCATTTCCCGCCGCGCGATCCGGAGCACGTCTGGCCGTCGTTCAACCACCTGCTGCCGAGCGACGATCTCGACGCGTTCGGCGGCAACGTCTACGGCATGCCGAGCCCCGGCGAGGGCGTGAAGGTCGGGTTCCACCGCGTCGGCGCCGTCGTCGACCCCGACGATCGGGCGTTCCGCGCGAGCGACGAGCAGCGCGCCCGGCTGCGCGACTACGTCGCCGAATGGTTCCCCGGGCTCGACGCCGACCGGCCCGTCGAGATGAGCTGCACCTACACGTCGACTACGTCGGGGCGCTTCGTGCTCGACACCGTCGGCGCGCTCACGATCGGCGCCGGGTTCTCGGGGCACGGCTTCAAGTTCGCACCCGCGATCGGGCGGGTGCTCGCCGACGCCGCGACCGGTGCGGCGCTGCCGCCGGAGCCCTTCCGCCTCGCGGCCCATCGATCCCTGTAGGGTCGTGAAGGCACGAGCCCGAAGGAGCATCAGCATGACCGAGCAGCCCACCCGCACCGGCGCCGAAGCGCATCCCGTCGCCCTCGTCACCGGCGCGACCGGCGGCATGGGCCGCGAGATCGTCGCCGAGCTCGCCCGCACCCACCGCGTCGTCGCCGTCGGGCGCAACGCCGCGGCGCTCGCCGAGATCGCCGAGACGACCGGTGCCGAGGCCCACCGGCTCGACATCACCGACGAGGCCGCGCTCGCGGGCCTCGTCGCCGGCCTCGACCGCCTCGACGTGCTCGTGAACGCCGCCGCGATCTCGCGGGCGCACCCCGTCGCGACGGCCCCGGCCGAGGAATGGCACGAGCACTTCGCCGTCAACGTCACGGCCCAGGCCGTGCTCACCCGTCTGGCGCTGCCCTTGCTGCGCGCGTCGCAGGGCACCGTGGTGTTCCTCGGTTCGGGCGCGAGCACCCGCCCCGCCCCCGGCAACGCCATCTACACGGCAACGAAGCACGCGCTCCGGGCCGTCGCCGATGTGCTGCGCATCGACGAAGAGCCGCACCGCGTGCGCGTCGTGACCGTCGCCCCCGGGCAGACGGACACCGAGATGCTGCGCGGCCTCGTGGGCGATGCGCCGTACGAGGCGTCGCGGTACATCAGGCCGGCGTCGATCGCGGGCACCGTGCGCTTCGTCGTCGATGCGCCCGCCGACGTGCAGATCACCGACATCGCGGTGCGCCCCCGCCAGGAGATCGCCCGCATCTGAGGCGCGGGCCCCGCGTTCGAGGCCGGCGTCCGCTCAGATCGTGAAGTCGGTCGCGACGCGGCCGATCGCGTGCCCCTTGATGATCGCGCCCGCGGCGACGTGGTCGGGATGGGTCGCATAGGCCGCCAGGCCCTCGGCGTCGTCGAAGTCGGCGATCAGCGTGACATCGTAGTTGTCGCCGTCGAAGAGCTCGTTGCGGTGCACGTCGATGGCCCGAATGCTCGGCACGGTCTCGCGCAGGGGCAGCAGCGCATCCGCGATCTCGCGGGCCTGGGCATCGCGCGCCTCGCGGGTGTCGCCGCTGAGCTTCCAGTTCACGATGTGTCGCAGGGTCATGTCGGGTCCTCTCTCGAAACGGCACTGCCCATTCTGCCAGGCGGCGGGCCGTCAGGGATCACTGCGCAGCCGGCACGAGCGGCTCAGCGCAGGAAGGGCAGGCGCGGCTTCTTCGCGGCCTTCCCGGCGGCTTTCTCGACAGCGGCCTCGAACTTCACCGGGTCGACGCGCCAGATCGCGTGGCGTCTGCCGCCGATCATCACGACCGGGACGTCCTCCGAGTGCAGGCGGGCGAGCGCCTCGTCCTGCAGGATGTCGAGCTCGTCGAGCCCGGTGGCGATCCCCCTGCGGTGCAGCGCCTCGCGAGACGCCGCGACGACCGCTCGCGCATCGTCGCAGAGATGGCAGCCGGGCTTGCCGATGAGAGTGATCTGCACGGAATTCACGGTGCCCATTCTACCGGCGCCCGAGCCGCGCCGGCTCTGCGCCGAGACGCGAAAAGGCGCCGGACCGATGGCCCGACGCCTCGCGCAGTCGCGCGCTCGAGTGCGGCGACCTACTTCTTGTTGCGACGCTGGTGACGCGTCTTGCGCAGCAGTTTGCGGTGCTTCTTCTTCGACATCCGCTTGCGGCGCTTCTTAATAACTGAACCCACGGTTACCTCACAAAGTTTCTCAGGCCGGCCGTCGCGCGGCCCACAAGTCACATATATTACTCGTGCGAGGCTGGGAGCGCGAACTGGAAGCGAGAACCGGCTCTTCAGTCCTTCAACTTGAAACGCGCGACGAGCTCCTTGACGCGCGACTCGGCCCGGGCCGCGGCCCGGCCGATGCGCTCCGCCGCGGCGGCCGCCTCCTCGGGCAGCACTTCGCCCAGGTCGTCGAATCCGTCATCGGTGTCGGGGCCGACCACGCGCTCCCCGTCCTCCGAGAGGTACTCCACCGTCACCTCGGTGTCGAAGCCCGCCGAGAGGAACGGGATGACGAAGTCCTCGACCATCTCGAGCGGCTCGGGGTCGAGCGAGTAGAACCGGTGCTGGCCCTCCTCGCGCACGGTGACGAGCTCTGCCTCGCGCAGCACCTTGAGGTGCTTCGACACCGTCGGCTGGCTGATCTCGAGCTTGCCGACGATCTCGGAGACGCTGATCTCATCGCCCGTCGCATGCCGTTCGAGCAGCACCTGCAGAATGTCGCGCCGAGTCGCGTCGGCGATGACTCCGAAAATATCTGGCATGGGTCAAGGCTACCCGAGGCTCCGCGAACCGTCCCGGTCGCGTTCCCAGACCGTGTGCGACCGGTGATCCCTGCGGAGCCGCACGTGCCCGCGCGCCCCGCGCGCGCGTGCATGTACGATTGCACCTATTCGTCCGCCGCGGGCGAGACCGACATCGCTGCAGGAAAGAAGGAGTCGTGAGGGCACACGCCTTGCGCGGCCGGGGCTTCACCCGGTCGTCGAAGTCGTGGATCGACGCGCTGGTCCACTCCTCGCCGCCGCGGTTCGCCATCCTCATCTTCTCCGGCCTGATCCTCATCTGGACTGCGCTGCTCTCGCTGCCGATCGCGAGCCGTTCGGGCGAGGTCACCCCCCTGGCCGACGCGCTCTTCACGGCGGTTTCTGCGATCTGCGTGACCGGCCTCTCGACAGTCGACATGGCGGCGCACTGGTCGCTCTTCGGCGAGCTCGTCATCCTCGCCGGCCTGCAGATCGGCGGCATCGGCGTGCTCACGCTCGCAAGCATCCTCGGTCTCACCGTCACCCGCCGCCTCGGCCTCAGACAGCGCCTGCTCGCCGCCGGCGACACGAACCCCCTGCGCATGTCGAAGGGCGCTTCCGAGAGCCAGGCCGTCGGCCTCGGCGATATCGGCGGCCTGCTCGGCTCGGTGGCCATCAGCGTGCTCGTCATCGAGGCCGCGCTGACCATCCTCATCGCACCGCGCCTCATGCTCGACGGCTACAGCTTGCTGCGCTCGCTGTGGGACGGGTTCTACCTCGCGGCGTCGGCGTTCACGAACACCGGCTTCGTGCCGCTGCCGGGCGGCCTCGACCCGTACGCGACCGACTTCTACCTGCTCAGCGTGCTCGCCGTCGGCGTTTTCCTGGGGAGCATCGGCTTCCCCGTCATCTTCGCGCTCTACCGCTACATCACGGGCGGCGGCTGGCGGGCGCACAAGCGGCTCGGGCTGCACGCGAAGCTCACGCTCACCACGACGCTCATCTTCGTCGTCTTCGGCTGGCTGCTCATCGCCCTGCTCGAGTTCAACAATCCTGACACCTTCGGCTCGCAGAACCTCGGGCAGACGCTGTTCAGCTCCGGCTACATGTCGGTGATGACCCGGTCGGGCGGCCTCGGCATCATCGACCCGCTCGACATGAACAGCTCGACCATGCTCGTCATGGACATGCTCATGTTCGTCGGCGGCGGCTCGGCGTCGACCGCGGGCGGCATCAAGGTGACCACCATCGCCGTGCTCTTCCTCGCCGCCTACGCCGAGGCCCGCGGCTACCAGGAGATGCAGGCGTTCGGTCGCAGCATCCCGAACGAGGTGCTGCGCCTCGCGATCTCGGTGCTCATCTGGGGCGCGACGATCGTGCTCATCTCGAGCACCATCATCATGCAGCTCACGAAGGTCTCGCTGGACGTCGCGCTGTTCGAGGTGATCTCCGCCTTCGGCACCTGCGGGCTCTCGACCGGCCTGTCGGCCGAGCTGCCCGACGCCGGCAAATACACGCTCATCGCCACCATGTGGCTCGGCCGGGTCGGCACGGTGACCATGGCGGCGGCCGTCGCCGCGACCAGCCGCACCCGACTGTACAAGCACCCCGAGGAAAGGCCGATCGTTGGTTGATATTCGCAATGATGCCCCCGTCATCGTCATCGGGCTCGGACGCTTCGGCGCTTCGACCGCAGGTCAGCTCGACCGGCAGGATCGCGAAGTGCTCGTCGTCGACACCGACGCCGCGCTCGTGCAGAAATGGGCCGACCGGGTCACGCACGCGGTGCAGGCCGATGCGCGCTCGATCGAAGCCCTCAAGCAGATCGGCGCCGACGAGTTCCAGATCGCCGTGGTCGCCACCGGCGCCTCGATCGAGTCGAGCGTGCTGATCGCCGCGAACCTCGTGGACCTCGGGGTGCCGCAGATCTGGGCGAAGGCGATCTCGCTCTCGCACGGCAAGATCCTCGAGCGCATCGGCGTGAACCACGTCATCTACCCCGAGCGCGAAGCCGGCGAGCGCGTCGCGCACCTGCTCTCGGGGTCGATGCTCGACTTCATCCAGTTCGACAACAACTACGTGATCGCGAAGATGTACCCGCCGCGCTCGATCCGCGGCCGGGCGCTCAAGGAGAGCGGCGTGCGCACCCGCTACCGCGTCACCGTCGTCGGCGTGAAGACGCCGGGAGAACCGTTCACGCACGCGACGCAGGACACGGTCATCTCGCCGCACGACCTCATCATCGTGTCGGGCGCCGCGGCCGACGTCGAGCGCTTCGCCGCGATCGGCTGAGGCGCGCCGGGCTACTCGCCGCGGCTGATCTCTTCGGCCCGCTGCACATTGGCGGCGAGCGCGCGATCGAAGAGATCGCCCCAGCCGGCCTCCTCGAGCACGGCGATGGCCCGCTCGGTGGTGCCCTTCGGGCTCGTGACGTTGCGGCGCAGCTGCTCCGGGCCCTCGTCGCTGACGGCGAGCAGTTCGGCCGAACCCCGCAGGGTGCCCTCGACGAGCACGCGCGCCTGCTCGGCGTCGAAGCCGAGGCGCAGGGCCGCGGCCATCATCTGCTCGGCGTAGTAGAAGAGGTACGCCGGGCCCGAGCCCGACACGGCCGCGATGTCGTTGATCTGCTCCTCGCGCACGACGAGCACCGTGCCGACGGTCTCGAAGAGCGCCCGCACGGTTTCGAGGGCGGCGCTCGACGCCGTCGTCCCCGCGGCGATGCCGGTGACGCCGAGGCCGAGGTGCGACGGGGTGTTCGGCATGGCCCGCACGACCTCGATGCCGGCGGGCACGAGCTCCTCGATCGCGGTCGACGGCACGCCCGCGGCGACGCTCACGACGATCGCGCCGGGTTCGAGCGCGTCGGCGATCTCGCGCACGACGTCGGCGATCATCCACGGCTTCACGCCGAGCACGACGAGCTTCGCGCCGCGCACGGCCGACCGGTTGGCGTCGGCGTCGTGCTCGGAGGCGATCGCGATCACGTCATCGGAGTCGGCGAACGCGGCCGCGCTGGCGGCCGACTTCGTGGTCACCGCGATCGGCAGCTCGATGCGCGCGTCGGGGCCGCGGAGGCCGGCGAGGATCGCCCCGCCCATCGAGCCGACGCCGAGCATCGCGGTGCGGGGAAGAGCGGGTGCGGCCTGCGCTGGCTGATCGTTCATGGCCCCCAGTCTAGATTCACCGGCCTGCGGCACGCGAAGGGGCCCGCCGTGCCTCAGGCCCCGGCATGCGCTCCCGCGTAGAATGGGCGAGTGACGGCGGGGCACGGATCCCGCCCCGACGAGGAGGCACTGGAGTCATGAGCGCATCTGGCGGCAGCAAAGCGATCATCGCGGCGTTTCTCGCCAACATGGGCATCGCGATCACCAAGTTCATCGCGTGGGCGCTCTCCGGTTCGTCGTCGATGCTCGCGGAGGCCGTGCACTCGGTCGCCGACTCGTGCAATCAGCTGCTCCTGCTGCTCGGCGGCCGGCGCGCGAAGCAGGCGGCCGACAAGTCGCACCCCTTCGGCTACGGCCGCGTGCGCTACGTCTACGCCTTCGTCGTCGCGATCGTGCTGTTCTCGATCGGCGGCGTCTTCTCGATCGCCGAGGGCGTCGACAAGCTGCGCAACCCGCACGAGCTCGAGAACTGGTGGCTGCCCCTCGCGGTGCTCGTCATCGCGATCGCGCTCGAGAGCTTCTCGCTGCGCACCGCGATCAAGGAGAGCCGCCCGCACAAGGGCAGCTCGACCTGGGTGCAGTTCATCCGCCGGTCGAAGGCGCCCGAGCTGCCCGTCGTGCTGCTCGAGGACCTCGCGGCGCTCGTCGGCCTCGTGCTCGCGCTCTGCGGCGTCGGGCTCACCGTCATCACCGGCAACAGCGTCTTCGACGCCATCGGCACCATCGCGATCGGCGTGCTGCTCGTGTGCGTGGCCGTCATCGTCGGCGGCGAGGTGAAGAGCTTGCTCGTCGGCGAGGGCGCGAGCGAAGAGGATGTCGCGAAGATCGAGGCCGCGCTGCTCGACTCGAAGGACATCGGCCGCATCATCCACATGAAGACCCTCTACCTCGGCCCGGACGAGTTCATGGTCGGCGCGAAGGTCGATATCGCTCCGACGACGATGATGAACGAGGTCTCGGCGATCGTCAACCTCGCCGAGCGGCGCATCCGGGATGCCGTGCCCGCGGCATCCGTCATCTACATCGAGCCCGACATCTACCTCGACCCGAACGCCGAGACGCCGTCGACCAGTTCGATCGTGATGCTCTCGAGCGACTGAGGCTCAGTCGACTCGCAACGCTCACGCATCACGAGTGCATGGTTTACCGAAGCGTTACCCATTCGATCCACGCGATCCATGCTTTGCCCATACGCTGAAGGAGTATAGACAGGCGCGCACGGGGCCTTCCCGGCGCGCTCCATTCTCCGAAGTGAGGAAGCACTGTGAAAGCACGTGTGATTCTGCGTTCGACCGCTCTGGCGGCCACTGCTCTGCTCGTCGGCGGCGGCCTCGCCGCCTGCTCGGGCGGCGGCGATTCGGGCGCCGCCGACTCCGGCATCGACGCCTCGACCGCCACGAGCGCCGCCGACTTCGGCGGTCTCGAGGGGCTCGTCGAGGCGGCGGAGGCCGAGGGCCAGTTGAATGTCATCGCTCTCCCCGAGGACTGGGCGAACTACGGCGCGATCATCTCCGCATTCGAGGAGAAATACGACATCACGGTCAACTCCGCCTCGCCCGACGCATCGAGCGCCGAGGAGATCCAGGCAGCCGAGAACCTCGCGGGCCAGGACACCGCACCCGACGTGTTCGACCTCGGCACCGCGGTCGCCCTCGAGAACACCGACAAGTTCGCGCCGTACCAGGTCGAGACCTGGGCCGACATCCCCGACGAGAACAAGGAGGCCACGGGTCTCTGGGTCAACAACTATTCGGGAATCATGTCGCTCGGCTACGACTCCGACAAGCTCTCCGAGCCCGCCGACCTCGAGGCGCTGCTCGGCGCCGATTACCGCGGCGCGGTCGCGCTGAACGGCGACCCGACCCAGGCCGGCGCGGCGTTCGCGGCCGTCGGCTGGATCTCGGCGCTGAACGGCGGCGGCGTCGACGACTTCGGCCCGGGCGTCGACTTCGTCGGCGAACTGAACCAGGCCGGCAACTTCCTCACCCTCGACCCGACCCCGGCGACCATCGCCTCGGGCGAGACTCCGGCCGTCTTCGACTGGTCGTTCAACAACGTCGCGGCCGCTGCCGACAAGCCGAGCTGGAAGACGACCGTGCTCCCCGGCCCCGCATACGTGTCGTTCTACAACGAGGCGATCAACAAGGATGCGCCGAACCCGGCCGCCGCTCGCCTGTGGCAGGAGTGGATCTTCTCGGACGAGGCGCAGAGCCTCTTCCTCGAAGCGAACGCCGTGCCCGTGCGCGTCGACGCCCTGAAGGAGGCCGGCGCCGCCGATGAGAAGCTCATCGAGGCCGCGACCTTCGGTACCTCGGCCGAGGATTGGATCTCGCCCGACCAGGCGCAGACCGACGCCGCGAACGCGCTGCTCTCGGAGCGCTGGGCCTCCGTCATCAAGTAGCCCTCTTCGTTCGTCGAGGCGGCCCCGGCCCCCCGCGGCCGCCTCGACGCGTAGGGTCAGACCATGAAGCGATTCCTCCCGGCACTCGGGCTCGCGCCGTTCGCGATCTACGTGCTGCTCTTCCTCCTCGTGCCGACGGTGCTCGCCGTCGGCAGCGGATTCGTCGGCGACGACGGATTCACGCTCAGCGGGCTCGCCGCGCTGTTCACGCCCGCCACGCTCGAGGCGTTCACGGCCAGCGTCTGGGTGAGCGCCCTCACCGCGGTCATCGGCGCCGTCGTCGGCGCCGTGCTCTGCTGGGCTCTCGCCGCGCTCCCCGAGTCGGGCGCGACCCGGCGCATCGTCGACTCCGCGAGCTCGGTACTCGCCCAGTTCGGCGGCGTCATGCTCGCCTTCGCGTTCATCGCGACGATCGGCATCCAGGGCATCATCACCGTGACGCTGCGCGACGGCCTCGGCATCGATATCTTCGCGGGCGGCGTCTGGCTCTACCAGCTCCCCGGCCTGATCCTGCCCTACCTCTACTTCCAGATCCCGCTCATGGTCATCACCTTCCTCCCGGCCGTCAGCGCTCTGAAGCCGGGCTGGGCCGAGGCCGTGGCGACCCTCGGCGGTTCGAGCACGGCGTACTGGGGCCGCGTCGGACTGCCCGTGCTCGCCCCTGCGTTCCTCGGGTCGCTGCTGCTGCTCTTCGCCAACGCGTTCTCGTCGTACGCGACCGCGGCAGCGCTCATCAGCCAGGGCTCGCAGATCGTGCCGCTGCAGATCCGTGCGGCGCTCATCGGCGAGACCGGAGGCAGCGATGCCAGCACGGCGGGCGTGCTCGCGCTCGGTATGATCATCGTCATGACCGTCGTGATGCTCGTGTACGGGCGTCTCATGGCACGGTCGGCGAGGTGGCAGCGATGAGCGCGCGGGTGCCCGGCCGGCCGTCGAAGGCCGTCGCCACCACGGTGATCTGCGCCATCGGCCTGGTCTTCGTGATCCCGCTGCTCGCGATGCTCGAGTTCACGCTGCGCCAGGTCGCGGGCGGCTACGGCGCCGAGCACTGGCTCGCGCTCTTCGACCCCGAGAACGCGCGCAAGTACCGCATCCTCTTCCAGGGCATCGGCAACTCGTTCGTGCTGGCGGGCCTCTCGCTCGTCATCGTGCTGCTGCTCTTCTTCCCGACGATCGTGCTCGTGCATCTGCGGTTCCCGAAGCTCGAACGCGCACTCGACCTGCTGACCGTGCTGCCGATCGCCATCCCCGCGATCGTGCTCGTCGTCGGCTTCGCCCCGATCTACCGGGCGATCGGCCAGACGATCGGCTCGGGCATCTGGATGCTCAGCCTCGCCTACGGCGTGCTGGTGCTGCCGTTCGCGTACCGCGCGATCGTCGCCGACCTGCAGGGCATGGACGCGCGCACCCGTGCCGAGGCGGCCCGCTCGCTCGGCGCCGGATGGGGCACCGTGCTCGTGCGCGTCATCGCTCCCGGCGTGCGCCGCGGCCTGCTCGCGGCGTCGCTGCTCACCATCGCGATCGTGCTCGGCGAGTTCACCGTCTCGTCGCTGCTCAACCGGACGACGCTGCAGGTCGCCCTGCTGCAGATCTCCAAATCCGACCCGTTCGTCGCGGTCATCGTTTCTCTGCTCTCGCTCATCGGAGCGTTCCTGGTACTGCTCGCGGTGAGCGCCACCGGAGGCGCCCCGAAGCGCCGGCGCTCGCGCGGGCGCCGGCTCACCCCTCGCAAGGAGTCCTGACGTGTCACCCGTTTCCACTGCCACCGGTTCATCGGTCCGCCTCGAGGGCGTCACGAAGGCCTACGGCGCGACCACCGTGCTGCACGACCTCGACCTCTCGCTCGCGCCCGGCGAGCTGATCTGCCTGCTCGGCCCCTCGGGCTGCGGCAAGACGACCGCGCTGCGCTGCATCGCGGGGCTCGAGACCGTCTCGAGCGGCCGCGTGCTCATCGGCGATGCGGATGTCACCGAGGTGCCCGTGAACCGCCGCGACATCGGCATGGTCTTCCAGCAGTACTCGCTGTTCCCGCACCTCACGGTCGCGCGCAACGTCGAGTTCGGGCTCGGCATGCGGCGCGTGCCGAAGGCCGAGCGCACCTCGCGCAGCGCCGAGATGCTCGAGATCGTGGGCCTCGGCCACCTCTCCGAGCGCTTCCCGCACGAACTGTCGGGCGGCCAGCAGCAGCGCGTCGCCCTCGCCCGCGCCCTCGTCACCCGACCGCGCGCCCTGCTGCTCGACGAGCCGCTCTCCGCGCTCGACGCGAAGGTGCGCGTGCGCCTGCGCGACCAGATCCGCGCCATCCAGACCGAGCTCGGCATCACGACCGTGTTCGTCACGCACGATCAGGAGGAGGCGCTCGCCGTCTCCGACCGCGTCGCCGTCATGGAGAGCGGCCGTATCGCGCAGCTCGGCACCCCCGAGGAGCTCTACCGCCGCCCGGCGACGCCCTTCGTCGCCGACTTCGTGGGCCTCTCGAACCATCTCGAGGGCGAGGCCTCGGGCGATCGGGTGATCGTGCGCGGCGCAGCGCTGCCGGTCATCGCGGGCGATGCCGCGCAGGGGTCTCTCCAGGGATCGACCGTCACCGCCTACGTGCGGCCCGAGCACGTGCGGCTCGTCGCCGCCTCGGGGTCGGCCTCCGGGGCGCTCATCGCGACCGTCGTCTCGAGCGGCTTCCTCGGCGCGATCCGCCGCACCGTCGTGCAGTTCGACGACGGCGTCAGCCTCGCGGCCCAGCACGGCACGGAGGCGGCGTTCGCCGCGGGCGACCGCGTCGAGGTGTCGTTCGCGGGCGAGCCGGTCACCGTCGCCCCGCGCTGACCCGCGCCCGCCCCGGCTGTCCGCAGGGACGGGGTTCAGCGGCGCTCGGCGAAGAACTCGCGCAGCAGCTCGGCGCACTCCGCCTGCCGCACCCCGGTCACGACCTCGGGCACCGGGTGCGGCAGCCGGCCGTCGCGCAGCAGATCGTAGACGCTGCCGACGGCGCCCGCCTTCTCATCCCACGCGCCGAACACGATGCGCGGCACGCGGGCCGCGAGGATGACGCCCGCGCACATGACGCACGGCTCGAGCGTCACGACGAGCGTGCAGCCGTCGAGCACGCGGTCTCCGAGCGACGCCGCGGCCCGCCTGATGGCGACGACCTCGGCGTGGGCCGTGGGATCCCTGTCGGCCTCGCGCGCGTTGCGCCCGGTACCGATCAGCTCGCCGCCCGGGCCGAGCACGATCGCCCCGACCGGGATCTCGCCGCTCGCCGCCGCTCGCCGCGCCTCGTCGAGGGCGCGCCCCATCGCGGCTTCTTCGGCTGAGGATGGAGGGATCGTCGACACGCCAATATGATAGTTCCATGCGCCTTTTCGTAGCGGACCACCCCCTCATCACCCACAAGCTGACGGTGCTGCGCGATAAGAACACGCCGCAGCCGACCTTCCGACTGCTCGTCGAGGAGCTGATGACGCTGCTCGCCTACGAGGCGACCCGCGAGGTGCGCGTCGAGCCGATCGAGATCGAGACCCCCGTCTCGCCGACGACGGGCGTGCGCCTCACCGAGCCGCTGCCCCTCATCGTGCCGATCATCCGCGCCGGCCTCGGCATGCTCGAGGGCATGGTGAAGCTCGTGCCGACCGCCGAGGTCGGGTTCCTCGGCATGATCCGCGATGAGGAGACGCACGAGCCGACGACCTACGCCGAGCGCCTGCCCGACTCGCTCTCGGGCCGCCAGTGCTTCGTGCTCGACCCGATGCTCGCGACCGGCGGTTCGCTCGCCGCCGCCATCGACTTCCTCTTCTCGCGCGGCGCCGACGACGTCACCGCCATCTGCATCCTCGGCACGCCCGAGGGCGTCGAGGCGATCCGCGAGGCCGTGGGCGACCGCAATATGACGCTGGTACTCGGCGCGCTCGACGAGGGTCTCGACGAGAACGCCTACATCGTTCCGGGTCTCGGCGACGCCGGCGACCGCCTCTACGGCACCATCGACCACTGAGCCGACCCGCCCGCGTCGTGCCGCGCACCGCAGTGTGACGCCGTGTGACGCGGCGGGGGTCCCGTCGGAATATTCCGACCTTGACACACTGCGCAATGTTTTGCTTAACTTGGCGTTATGCATGAGAACACCCGCACCCAGTCCGCCTTCGAGGTGAACTTTGGGACGACCGGCATGATGATGGCCGGTCGCGAGGTGATGTGCTGTCGAATGCTCATGCGCAGCGCGCACTGACTGCAGAACTCGAATTCTGCGCGCGTTGCATCGAACCATCGGGTTCGATCCGAGCCACGCGCCCGTCACGGGCATCCACCGCAAGCGAACCGCCGCACCGGCCCGCAGAGCTTGCACGCAACGCCGGCCCGTTCCGCGGCCGGCCCGCACCGACAGCATTTGCAAGGAAGCATCATCATGAACGCCACCACCATCCAGGCAGCACGACCCGACCTCACCGCCGCGGCACCCGCGCGTCCGACCTCCGAGCGCCACGTGCCCGAGGGCACCGAGGTGCGCGGCTTCGCCCTCTACGTGGGCCTCGCCGACGAGAAGATCGCCGAGGGCGACCCGAAGCTCGGCGCGATCGTCAGCCAGTTGAAGCAGCTCGTCGCCCAGCTCGCCCCCGCTGCCGAGACCTACGCCGCCGTCGCCCTCGCGCCGGAGGGCACCGGCGGCCGCGACGTCGAGGTCGTGCGCCTCGCGCTCGGCGACCCCGCCGCGCAGGCCCGCCAGAAGCAGAACGAGGCCGAGTCGCAGGATCGCGCCGCGAGCGGCGTCACCCTCGACCTGTCGCGCAAGCGCGTACTGCTCGACAACGTGCCCGCCGCGCTCACCTTCCGCGAGTTCGAGCTGCTGCAGTTCCTCGTGCTGCGCGAGGGGCAGACCGTGAGCCGCGACCAGCTGGTCGCCGGGCTCTGGGCCGACGCGCCCCTCGAAGAGGTGCCGAACGAGCGCACCATCGATGTGCACGTGCGCCGCCTGCGCGTGAAGCTCGCCCAGTACCAGGACATCGTGCGCACGGTGCGCGGCGTCGGCTACCGGTTCGACCGCCACGCCGACGTGCACATCCAGCACTCCTCGGCGCCGAGCCCCGACGTCTTCTGAGCCGGTCGCGGCGCCGGCCCGGGCCGCGCTGCCTTTCGCGATATCGCGCAGTGCAGTAACGTCATGGGTACGACCGTCCCACGATCAAGGAGGCCAACATGACGACTCTGCCGCCGGAAGACCCCCACCTGCCCGGCTCCGCCGACGGCGCAGAACCGCCCGCGCCCGCAGCCCCCGTGCCACCGGCCGCTCCTGCGGCCCCGGCCGACAGCGGCCCGCAGGCTCCGCCCGCACCCGGTTATCAGGCCCCGCCGCAGCAGGGCTACCAGGCTCCGCCCCAGCAGGGCTACTCGCAGCCCGCGGGCGGCTACCAGCAGGCTCCCGCCTCGGACCCTGTCAGCACCATCACGCTGAACTACTGGCTGTCGGTGTTCTTCACCTGGATCCCGGCGCTGATCTTCTTCCTCATCGAGAAGGACAAGGGCAACCAGCAGGCGTACGCCTTCCACCGCGACAATCTGAACTTCGCGCTGCTGCGCGTGATCGTGGGCCTCGTCGGCATCATCCCGTACATCGGGTGGGTCGTCGCCGTTCTCGGCGGCATCGTGCTGTTCGTCTTCCACATCATGGCCGCAGCGAAGGCCGGCGAGGCCTACCGCACGGGCCAGAAGCCGCCGTTCATCTTCAACATCCCGATGATCAAGTAGTCATCTGCGGAAGCAGAAGGGGTGGGCCGGGAATTCCCGGCCCACCCCTTCTTCTGCGTGTGTCGCCTGCGCCGCTACGCCGATGCGCGGCGGGGGCTCAGCCGGGCGCACACGACGGCGAGCACTCCGGCCGACAGCACGCCGATGACGGGCGGGATGCCAATTTCGAAGGCCCCCGCGAACCAGGCGAGCACGCACGCGACGACGTAGATCGCGAGGTTCGCCCAGTTGAAGTGCGGCAGCGGCTCGTCGATGGGCATCTGCGTGCGGCGCCAGCGCGCGAAGTAGTCGCCGATGATGACGCCGCCGAGCGGCGGGATGAAGGTGCCGAGCAGGCCGAGGTACTGCGGCAGGTAGTCGGCGATGCCGATGAGCGCGAGCACGGTGCCGATGATCGAGCCGCCGATGACGAACGGGATCTTCGTCGGCTTCTCGAACATCTCGGCGCCCGCGACGCCGAACGCGTACGCGGTATCGGCGTTCGACTTCCAGAGGTTGCCGAAGAGCAGGAACAGGCCCCAGCCGACCATGCCGAGCTGGAAGAGCACCTGCACGAAGTCGCTTACGCCGAAGGTGATCGAGCCGATCGCGCCGAAGAAGATCATGAGCGCGTTGCCGATGAGGAAGCCGACGAGGCAGGCGATCACGGCCTGCGTGCCGGTCTTCGCGAAGCGGGTCCAGTTCGGCGCCTGCGAGCCGGCCGAGATGAACGTGCCGACGACGATCGTGATGCCCGTCGCGATGCTCATGGTGCCGTTCGGGTCGAGCTCGGCGATCGCGCCCCAGCCGCCGCCGTGCGAGAAGGCACGGAACATGACCCAGAATGCGAGGATCAGGATGAGCGGGGTCGAGATCAGCGACACCCAGTACATGCCGTGGTAGCCGTAGCACGCGGTCGCGCACATGAGCGCGCTCGTTATGATCATGACCGCGGCCTTCGCGGCGAACGACTCCCATCCGAACGCCGCGGCCGTGAGCGTGCCGATCTCGCCGATGACGACGCCGTACCAGCCGATCTGCGTGCCGCCGAGCAGCAGCGACGCGAGCTTCGAACCGCGATCGCCGAGGGTGAAGCGCGCCATCACGACGGTGGTCAGGCCGGTCTTGGCTCCGATCCAGCCGATCAGGGCGACGTAGCCGCCGAGGATCACGGAGCCCACGGCGATGATGACCATCAGCTCGTTGAGACCGAACTCTCCGCCGAGCTGCGCGCCGGCGAGCATCGTCGGCGTGAAGATGGTGAAGCCGAGCAGCACCACCATGAGCGAGAAGAACGACTTCTTCGCGTGCGACGGCACCGGCGTCACCGGGTAGTCGGGGTCGACGACGGGCTCGCTCGACCGGCTCTTGCGTTCTGCCTCGAACGCAGCGGCGGGGTCGGTCACCGCTTGACCCCTGCCGCGGCGGTGCCGAGATCGTCGGTGTCGACGCCGATGTCCTCTGCCCAGATCTCGGGGCGCTCGGTCATCATGCGGTTCATGAGGTCGAGGCACTCCTCGTCGTCTGCGACGACGAGTTCGACGCCGTTCGATGCCAACCATTCCTCCGACACCTCGAAGCTGCGGTTCTCGCCGATGACGATACGTGGAATCTCGTAGAGGATAGCGGTGCCCGCACACATGGTGCACGGCGATAGCGTCGTATACAGTGTGCACTCGCGGTAGACGCTGGCCGGCAACCGCCCCGCAGTCTCGAGGCAATCGGTCTCGCCGTGCCGAGTCGCGCTGTCCATCTGCACGCGGCGATTCCGGCCGACCGCTACGACTTCGGGGCCGTTCGCACCGAACCGGACGAGCGCCGCCCCGATCGGCACGCCCCCCTCCTCCCATCCGATCTGCGCCTGTTCGATTGCGAGGTCCAAGAATCTGCGGTCATCTGCGTTGAAGTCCATGTTCGGAGTGTACTCGACGACCGCCGTTTCAGGGCAGTACCTCCTTGTCAACCGCCGACGCCGCCGAGGGCGAGGCGGGCGGCGATGACGAGCATGACGACCGCCACCACCCAGTCGAGCACCTGCCACGACCGCGGCGTCGCGAAGAAGCGCGTGAGCAGTCTGGCACCGTAGCCGAGCACGAAGAACCAGGCGATGCTGGCGAACGCGCCGCCGAGCACGAACCACCAGCGCGCGGGGTCGCCCTGCGCGTTGCCGATCGACCCCATCAGCACCATCGTGTCGAGGTACACGTGCGGGTTGAGCCAGGTGATGGCGAGGCAGGCGAGCACGGTCTTCTTCAGCGAACCGGCGGAGCCCGTGCCGGCGATCAGCGCTTCGGGCCGCATGGCGCGCCGAGCGGCCGTGAACGCGTACCAGAGCAGGAAGGCGACGCCGCCCCAGCGCACGACCTCGAGGAGGATCGGCGCGCGCTGCACGACGAAGCCGATGCCGGCGACGCCGAGGGTCTCGAGCAGCGCATCGGTGAGGCCGCAGATCAGCACGACCGGGAGCACGTACTCACGACGGATGCCCTGGCGCAGCACGAAGGCGTTCTGCGCGCCGATCGCCATGATGAGGGACAGCCCGCTGCCGAGGCCGATGAGAATGGGGAGGATCACGAGAACGACGTTACGGCCTCGCGGGGCCCCGGTGCTACTTGAGAGCCACTACAGATTCTGAAGTAGCATAAGAGATACTTCAGAAGGAGATCGCATGGGGCTACCGGTCGAACACCTGCCGACGTTCGCCGCGATCATCGAGGAGGGCAGCTTCGAGGGCGCCGCCCGCCGTCTCCACGTCACCCCGTCGGCGGTGAGCCAGCGCGTGCGCGCGCTCGAGCAGCGCGTCGGCTCGGTGCTGCTCAAGCGCACGCGCCCCGTCGAGGTCACGGAAGCTGGCGCCGCCGTACTGCGCGCAGCGCGGCAGCTCGCCCGCGTCGCCGACGACCTCGCGGAGGAGCTCGGGGCCGGGTCGACTGGCGGATCGCTGATCCCGCTCGTCGTGAACGCCGATTCGCTCGCCACCTGGTTCGTGCCCGCCCTCGCTCGTGCGGCGCGCGAGACGGGGGCCCGGTTCGAGGTCATGCGCGCCGACGAGACCGTCTCGACGGCGCGGCTGCGCAGCGGCGAGGCGATGGCGGCGCTCACAGCGACCGCCGAGGCGGTGCCCGGCTGCACATCGACGCGGCTCGGATCGGACCGCTACTACGCCGTCGCATCGGCAGATTTCGCCGCGACCCATTTCCCGCACGGGCTCACGGCGGACGCCCTCGCGGCCGCGCCGCTGCTCGAGTTCGACCGGCACGACATGTTCCAGCAGCGCTTCATCCGGCGCCGCACGCGGGCGCGCATCGACCCGCCGCGGCACTTCATCCCCTCCTCCGCCGAGTTCGCGGCAGCGGTCGAGCTCGGCATGGGCTGGGGGATGCTGCCCGCGCTGCAGTGCCGCGACCTCATCGCGAGCGGCCGTCTCACGCTGCTCGACCGGAACGCCCAGGTCTCGATCCCCCTGTACTGGCAGCGCTGGAATCTGCGCTCGCCGGTGCTCGACGCGCTCTCGCGCATCATCGCCGAGGAGGCGTCGGCGGCATTCGCCGTCGCGTCGACGCTCGACCTCGCCGTCGCGCAGGGCGAGGGCTGAGCGATGCTCGGGGTGCTGCAGGGCTTCGCGCTGATCCTCGGAGTGATCGCCGCGGGGTACATAGCGGCGCGCGTCGGCGTCGTGGTCGGCGAGCAGCGGCGCGTGCTGAACGACGTCGCCTTCTTCGTCGCGACCCCGGCACTGCTGTTCGCCGTGCTCGCGCGCAGCGAGCCATCGGTCAGCTTCTCCCCCGTGATCGTCGTGACGACCTGCGCCGCGGTCGTCTGCGCGGCGCTCTACCTCGTCGCCTCCCGGCTACGGTTCCCGCGCACGGCCGCGGAGACGACGCTCGGCGCCGCGACATCCGGCTACGTCAACTCGAACAACCTCGGGCTGCCGGTCGCGATGTACATCCTCGGGGACGCCGCGTACGTCGCGCCGCTGATCCTGGTGCAGCTCATCGTGTTCTCGCCGGTGATCATCACGATCCTCGAGGGCAGCCGGGGCGGCTCGCGAGGGCTCTGGTTCGCGCTCGGCCGCACGTTCTCGAACCCGATCATCATCGCGTCGCTGCTCGGGCTCGGCGTCGCCCTGGCCGGCTTCGACGTGCCCGAGATCGCCATGGGCCCGATCGATCTGCTCGGCGCGGCGTCGATCCCCATGATCCTGCTGAGCTTCGGCGCCTCGCTGCACGGCCAGCGCACGCTGCAGCCCGGCACCGGGCGCGCGGCCGTCTTCACGGCGTCGACGCTCAAGCTGCTCGTCATGCCCGCCCTCGCCTGGATGCTCGCCCGGTCGTTCGGCATCTCGGAGCACGAGGTGTTCGCGGCCACCATCATCGCCGCGCTGCCCACCGCGCAGAACATTTACAACTACGCTGCGACCTATCGCAGGGCCGAGACCATGGTGCGCGACACCGTCTTCCTGACGACCTTCGCATCATTGCCGGTGATCGCCGTCATCGCGTGGCTATTACGCTGACTTACGGCGGGGCGCACCGGATGCCGCGCACGGGAATAGCGTGGTGACGGGCCGCGTTGGACTCTGCGGCCGTGCACGACGCACCGCCGCAGAATTTTCTCGAGGAGAACGAATGAACCCCCGCGCAGCCCAGACCAGCGCCCCCGTCATCGATGCGCTCGCCGAGCGTTGGAGCCCCCGCGCCTTCGACACCGACCACACGTTCCGCGAGAACGCGCTGCGCAGCATCTTCGAGGCGGCGCGCTGGGCCCCGAGCGCGAACAACACTCAGCCCTGGCGATTCATCCTCGCCCGCCGCGGCAGCGAGAGCTTCGCGAAGATCGAGAGCGCGCTGATGGGCTTCAACCAGGCGTGGGCCGGTTCGGCCGCCGCGCTCGTCGTGAACATCGCCGAGGTCGTCGACCCGGAGGGCAACCCACGCACCTGGGCGGAGTACGACCTCGGCCAGGCGGTCGCGCACTTCAGCGTGCAGGCGCACAGCGAGGGCTACTTCACCCACCAGATGGGCGGGTTCGAGCGCGAGCGCATCATCGCGGACTTCGGCCTCGACGAGCGCCTGAAGCCGATCTCGATCACCGCGATCGGCACGATGGGGTCGCTAGACCAGCTCCCCGAGAAGCTGCGCGAGCGCGAGACCGCTCCCCGCGAGCGCATCGTGGTCGAGGATCTCCTCCTCGTGCGCGACTGAGGCCCGCGGCCGCGGTTCAATCGCTGTAGACCGCGGCCCCGTCGCCGTCGATGCGCAGCGCGCGCACGAGCTCGGCCGCGTGCGAAGTCGAGATGACGACGCGCGAGAAGTCGTCGAAGCCCTCGCGCCGCGGCGCATCCTCGAAATCGAGCACGACGGCGTCGCGGCCCGCGCGCACTGCGATGAAATCGCGGCCGGCCGAGCCGCGCCACGTACCGATCGCGAGGCCTCCGGGCACGCGGGCGCCCGGAGCGCGCACGCCGCGGATCCAGATGCGCGGGTCGTCGGTGATGATCGCCGACGCGATCGCGGCGCGGTCGAGCACGACGTCCTTGCGGCGCAGCGCGAGGAGCTGCTCCGACGCCGTGAGCCGGATGATCACGCGATCCTCGTGCACCTCGATGCGGGCCATGCGCGTTTCCCGCCTAGTCGAGCGTGTCGCTCTGATCGATGACCGCCTCGACGGTCTCGATCAGCGAGCGCTTGAGGTCGTAGAGGCGGTGGGCCGGGTCGTCGGCTTCGAGGGGCAGCCCGAGTTCGAGGGCCGTTTTGCGGGCGTTCACGCCGACGCAGAAGATCAGCGTGCTCTCGGGGAGCGTCGGGAACTGCTCGGCGACCTCGTGCGCGATCTTCGGCGAGGCGACCAGCACCGCGTTGATGCGGCCCGATTCGACGTCCTCGCGGATGTGCACCGAGGCGGGCACGCCCACGGTGCGGAACGCGAGCACCGGGGTCACGTCGTGGCCGCGATCGATCAGCCCGGTCGTGAGCACCGGCGTCGCCACGTCCGAGCGCAGCGTCAGCACGCGCAGCACCTCGCCCGAATCGATCTCGCTCCACTGCTCGAGCAGGGCGTGCGTCGTGTTCTCGTCGCCCTCGGGGGTGCGGGTGATCTTGTAGCCGGCATCGCGGAAGGCGAGCGCCGTGGCCTCGCCGACGAGCGCGACCTTCGTGTCGGAGTGGATGACCGCGTTGTGGTGCTGCAGCACATCGGCGACCGTGGAGCTCGTGGCGGTCAGCCAGTCGAACCGCCCCTCCTCGAGATCCTTGAGGGCGTGGACGAGCTTGTCCTCCTCGCTCGTGTGAGCGAAGTCGACCAGGGGGGCGATGACCGTCTGCGCTCCCTTGTCGCGCAGAGCCTTGGACACGAGGTCGCCCCACGTGCCGCCGCGCGGTACGAGCACACGCAAGCCGCAGAGCGGCTTCGACTCAGCGGACATATACCCCACTCACTCGATACTCGAACACTTGCAACCCCCGATGCATCTGCATGTTTCGGAAACCACGAAGATCCGGGTTCCTACCCGGCTCCACCTATTCTTACCCTGCTTGCGCGTCGACGCAAAACCAGAGCCCGTCGCGGCCGGAACGTGGCTGAACTGTGACCCGCGAGGCGGCCCGTCACAGGCGCCTCATGACCGCCGTCGCGACTCCCCAGACGACGAGGCCGACCGCTGCGGCGGCGCCGACCGCACCCGCGGCGAAGGCGAGCGGCTTCTCGCGCCTGCTGCGGGCGATGCCGCGGCGGGTGTCCGCGATGGCGTCGTCGATGCGCTGCGCGTAGTTCAGACGATCCTCGAGCTGCCCGAGCGTGTCGTAAAGCTCGGCGCGGGCCTGCGCTGCCTGCGCGATCCCCCGCTGCTTCTCCTCCGCGGTCATCGCCAGTTCCCCTCTCCGCCCGGGTGCGGCAGCCGTGATGCCGACGTATCCGCGTTGATGCGCACCTCGCTGATCGCGGAGATGTCATCGCCGACCCGATCGAGCGTGTCCTCGGGTACCGGGTTGCCGCGCTTGATGAAGTACACCCCGACCAGGATCGAGGCGGCGGCGAGCAGCAGCAGCCCGAGCGCGACGACGAGGGCCGCGAGCCACCACGGCCAGACGAGCGCGAGCGCCGCGATGGCGGCGATGACGAGCGCTTCAAGCATGAAGAAGACGAAGAACAGCGCGATCACGATCGCGCCGGCCCCGATGCCGGCCTTCTTGGCCTTCACCAGGATCTCGCGCTTGGCGTTCTCGTACTCGACCTTCGCGAGCGTGACGATCTGCTGCGGCAGCCGGGCCAGCAGTTCGAAGGTGCCGGCCTGATCCTTCTTGCGACTCACAGGCCACCGCCCGGGTTCGCGGGCCCCGCTCCGCTCGCAGCGCCGTCTCCGCCCGTCGCGCCGTTGCCGGTGCGGCCGCCGCCGATGAGGTTCTTGCCGGCCTGCAGGGCCGCGCCCTTCACCTGGTCGATGCGGGTCTGCGCCGCGCCGCGCACCGCGGCGACGCCGCGCTGCACCGGAGGCGTGCCCCAGACCGCCTTGGCACCGCGCTTGATCTGCTCGTAGCGTTCGCGCCCCGCGCGCGTGCCGAGCACGTACCCGACGGCCGCTCCGAGCACGAATGCGACTTTGCCCTTCATGAAACCTCCTCGCCGATGGCGATGTTCGTTCTTGCGACTACCCTACTCGCCCGCCCGCGGCGCCCGCAGGCCGGCGCCTCATTCGGAGATGCCGAGCAATCTGCGCCGCAGCGCGATCGCCTCGGCGACGGCATCGGCCACGGCGGCAGCGAGGTCGCCGCCGTGCAGCGCTTCGCCGACGACGAGCAGCTCGCCGTTCGCCCGCCGCTCGGCGCCCAGCAGGGCCCGAGCAGTGTCCCGCTCGGCCAGCGATACGAATGGCGCGGCGCGCACCTCGGCCACGAGCTGCGCCTCCGCGACGAGACCCGACGCCGCAAGCGCGGCCCGCGCGTCGGCGAGCGCGTCGCCGGGCTCCGACGTCGCCGGGCCCGCGAGCCGTGCCTCGAGCGCTCCATCGCCTGCTGCCGCGACCCGCACCGACCAGAGATCGCCGTTCGGCGCGTCGACCTCGAGCACGGCCTCGGCGCCCGGTTCGTCGAGCACTCCGGCGAAGCCGCGATCCACCCCGCCCGCCTGCGCGACGAGCGCCCGCGCTCGCGCCCGCAGTCGGCGGGGTCGGAGCGCGTGCAGGGCTTCGACGATCTCGGGGGGCATCCCGGCCTCCGCACCGTTCGCAGCGCTCGAGAGCGCGTCGAGCCCGGCATCGACCACGACGACGTCTTCGGCCGCCTCTGCGGAGGGCGCGAACTCGACGCCGTAGTGGCCGAGCCGCTCCATGATGAGCTCGCGCGCGGCCTGCCAGCCGTCGGCCGGGGCCACACGGGTCTCCTGGCGCGCGTGGCGCTCGGAGTACGCGAGCACGGCGGCCGAGAGCGAGCCCGCCCGCGAGAACGTCTCGTTGAGACCCGGGGCCGCGATCGCGACTTCCACATCGACGGTGCCGAAGCGCTCGCGCACCAGCGGTGCGACGAGGCGCTCGAAGAGACCGTCGCCGAAGCGGCTGCGCACCAGCTTGCCGAGCTCGTGGGTCTTGCCGACGGTCAGCAGCGGCTTCACCCGGTCGAGGTAGGCGCGGAACGCGGCGCCGGTCGGGAGGAAGGCGAGGGAGTCGGCGGAGACCGGCACGGCGGGGATGCCCAGCACGGCGGGCTCGGGCACGCGCGACCAGGCCCCGCGCGCATCCCGCATGAATACGGGGCCGGGAGGCACCTGCACGGGGCGCACCCCGTGCAGTTCGGTGCCGCCCGCCGAGATCGGGGCTGCGATGCGGTCGAGCAGCGTCGCGATCGCGCCGTCGGCGTCGGCGACGGGCCCGTCGGGCCAGTGCCCGCTGCCCGCGGCGCCCGCGGCCGGCAGCAGCACGCGCACGTCGAGGCCGACTTCGGCCAGCTCGAAGGCGACGGCGCATGCGCTCAGGCTATCGCCGTGGATGCGGACCTCAACCATCTGCGCGTTCCCCCGCGGTGACGGTCATCGGCGCTTCGATACGGTCGATGCGCGAGCGGCGGCCGTCGTTGCGCCTGAAATCGCGGTCGACCCACCAGGCGAAGAGCAGCAGCCCGATGATCGAACCCGCCGCGGCGCCCGGCCCGCCGGTGCTCTCGGTCTGACCGGTCGGCCCGGCGACCCCCGTCGCCATGAGCCCGAACGCCACGAGGTTGTTCACCACGTGCAGGGTGATCGCGGCCTCGAGCCCGCCCGTGCGCCAGGCGAGCCAACCCGCGACGATCGCCAGGGCCACCACCGACAGCCATCCCCAGATGTCGTAGATGTGCGCGAAGCCGAAGAGCAGCGCCGGCACGATCACCGGGATCCACGGCCCGCGCGCGAAGCGCGCGAACGATCCCTGGCCGCGCGCACCGCCGAGCCAGGCGCCGAGCGACTGCATGAACGCCCCGCGGAAGACGACCTCTTCGGCCGTGGACTGGATCGGCACGAGCAGCAGCACGAACAGCATCGACCAGAGCGCGAGACTCGGGTCGTACGCGCCGGCCGGCGCTTCGGCAGGCGCCTCCCCGCCGAAGCCCGTCAGCACGAGCTCGAGCATGATGCCGAGCCCGTTCATCACGAACAGCGCGATGACGGCGGGCAGCACCGTGCGGCCGATCCAGCGCCAGCGGATGCGCAGCGCGACCGACCAGATGCGGGTCCACGGCTTCAGCCCGACGCTCATCATCGCGAGCATCGTCGCCGGGAGCATCACCGCCACCGACCCGAGGCCCAGCAGGATCGACGCCGGGTTCTGCGTATCGGGCAGCGCCAGGCCCGCGATGAAGTCCTGGAGAGCGGCCGGGTCGGAGAGGTCGACGCCCGACATCATCATCGCCGGGATGCCCACGACGAGCCCGACGACGATCGAGAGGGTGAGGAAGTAGAAGAAGCCGATGATGAGCGCGAGGAGCGGCTTCCACCACCGGTAGCGCGGGGCGCCGCGCAGCAGGCGATGGTATTCGAGCGGCTCCGTCTCGACGGGGCCGACCTGCATGACCGCGGCGGGCGGGGCCTGCTGGGCCCACGCCCACCCGGGCGGCGGAGTCTGCGGTTCGCTCATCGGTACGTGCGACGCTTAGGAGCCGCGCAGCCGCTCGGCGAGGTAGGCGTGCAGGCCCGAGACCGGCACGCGCTCCTGCTGCATCGAGTCGCGTTCGCGCACGGTCACCGCGTCGTCGTCGAGCGAGTCGAAGTCGACGGTGATGCAGAACGGGGTGCCGATCTCGTCCTGTCGACGGTAGCGGCGGCCGATGGCGCCGGCGTCGTCGAAATCGATGTTCCAGTCGTCGCGCAGGTCGGCGGCGAGTTCGCGGGCGAGCGGCGACAGCTTCTCGTTGCGGCTCAGCGGCAGCACGGCGGCCTTGACGGGGGCCAGGCGGGCGTCGAGACCGAGCACGGTGCGCTTGTCGGTGCCGCCCTTCGCGTTCGGCACCTCCTCCTCGCGGTAGGCGTCGACGAGGAACGCCATGAGCGAGCGGGTGAGGCCCGCGGCAGGCTCGATCACGTACGGCGTGTAGCGCTCGTCCTTGTTCTGGTCGAAGAAGCTCAGATCCTTGCCCGAGTGCTTCGAATGCGTCGACAGGTCGAAGTCGGTGCGGTTCGCGATGCCCTCGAGCTCGCCCCACTCGCTGCCGGTGAAGCCGAAGCGGTACTCGATGTCGGCGGTGCGCTTCGAGTAGTGCGACAGCTTCTCCTTCGGGTGGTCGTAGAAGCGCAGGTTCTCGGGGTCGATGCCGAGCCCGACGTACCAGTTCCAGCGCTCCTGCATCCAGTACTCCTGCCACTGTTCGTCGGTGCCGGGCTCGACGAAGAACTCCATCTCCATCTGCTCGAACTCGCGGGTGCGGAAGATGAAGTTGCCGGGAGTGATCTCGTTGCGGAAGCTCTTGCCGATCTGGCCGATGCCGAACGGGGGCTTCATGCGCGCCGACTGCAGCACGTTCGCGAAGTTCACGAAGATGCCCTGCGCCGTCTCGGGGCGCAGGTAGTGCAGGCCGGCCTCGTCGTCGACGGGGCCGAGGAAGGTCTTGAGCAGGCCCGAGAAGGCGCGGGGCTCGGTCCACTGGCCGCGAGTGCCGCAGTTGGTGCAGACGATCTCGGCGAGGCCGCCCTCGGGGGCGCGGCCCTTCTTCTCCTCGAACGCCTCGATGAGGTGGTCTTCGCGCTGGCGCTTGTGGCAGCTGAGGCACTCGACGAGCGGGTCGCTGAAGACCTCGACGTGGCCCGAGGCCTCCCACACCTGCTTCGGCAGGATGACGCTCGAGTCGATGCCGACGACGTCGTCGCGCTTCTGCACCATCGCCTTCCACCACTGGCGCTTGATGTTCTCCTTCAGCGCGGTGCCGAGGGGGCCGTAATCCCAGGCGGAGCGGGAGCCGCCGTAGATCTCACCGGCCTGGAAGACGAAGCCGCGGTGGCGGGCGAGGGCGATGACCTTATCGAGGCGGGACTGCTCAGCCATGTTTCTGTTTCACTCCAAGGTGCAAGCGGGGATCTTGGGACGGTGCGCGCCCGCACCGCGAAGCGGCGGCGCGCGAGTCTCCAGTCTACTCGCGGTGCACGCGCGGCCCGTCGAGATATACAGGGATCGCCGAGACTCGCGGATCCGGTCGGCTCGGGCGCCGGTTCACGGGGTGGGCGTCACGTGCGCGGCGATGACCGCCGCGATCTCGTCGAGCTCGAGCTTCGACTGGGCGACGGCGAGCACGAAGTCGAAGGCCTCGTCGTTCGCCATGGTGAGCTTGTATCTGTTCATCGCGAGGAAGGTCGCCGTCATGATCCAGGAGAAACGCTTGTTCCCGTCGAAGAGCGCGTGGTTCTGTGCGAGCGAGGAGAACATCGCCGCCGCTTTCAACTCGAGCGATTCATATGCGTCTTCGCCGAACATCGATGCTGCCGGTCGCGCCAGGGCCGAGGCGAGCAGCCCACGGTCGCGCACGTGGAACCCGAGACTTTGCGCGACACCCAGTGCCTGCGGAAGCTCGAGATACAGCATCTACGCGTCCTCGAGCATAGCCAGGAGTTCGGAGTATTCCTCCGCCACTTCCGCGGCGATGTTGACGGCAAGCTCCGTCTTCGCCTCCTGCGTGAGGAAGCGGCTCGCGGCCTCGATGATGAGCGCGTGCTTCGAGGTGTGCCGGGCGCGGGCCACCGCCTCGAGCTGCGCGTCGAGTTCTTCGGGGAGTCGCACCGTCATAGCCATACCAGAATGGTACCTCGGTACCGGATCGGCATCAATGATGGCGGAACAGCAGCGCGCAACGGGCGCCGCCGAGCTGCGGTGCGATACCCCCTCAGCCGCCGAGCATGATGTTCTCGGGCGCGCGCCCTTCGCGCAGCGCCTCGATCTGGCGCTCGATGAGGGCCGACATGCGCGGCAGCATCGCCGACGAGTCGCCGCCGACGTGCGGCGTGATGATCGTGCCCGGGCACGACCAGAGCGGATGCTCCGCCGGCAGCGGCTCGGGGTCGGTCACGTCGAGCGCCGCGCGCAGGCGACCCCGGTTCAGCTCGACCATCAGCGCCTCGGTGTCGACGACCGGGCCGCGCGCGACGTTCACGACGAGCGCGCCGTCGGGCAGGGCGGCGAGCGCCGCCGCGTCGATGAGGTGGCGCGTATCGTCGGTCAGCGGGACGCCGAGGACGACGATGTCGGCCTCGGCCAGCCGCTCGTGCAGCTCGGCGAAGCCGTGCACGTGCACCGTATCGCCCGCGAGGTTCTGCTCGTCGCGCGCGGTGCGGGCGAGCCGGGAGACCGAGGCCTCGAAGCCGGCGAGGCGCGCCTCGATCGCTTTGCCGACGCCGCCGTAGCCGACGATCAGCACACGGCGGTCGGCGAGACTCGGGAACGACCGCAGCTGCCAGCTGCCCGCGTCGCCAGCGCGCACGAACTCCGCGAGGCCGCGCTGCGAGGCGAGCGTCAGTGCGAGAGCGAGCTCGGCGGTCGACGTCTCGTGCACCGTGGCGGCATTCGCGAACGGCAGCCCCTCGGGCAGGTAGCGCTCGACGCCGTTGTACCCGATCGACTGCCACTGCACCAGGCGCACGTCGAGCTCTGCGAGGCGCGCGAGTCGGCGCGCTCCGCCCCAATACGCCGGCACCACGATGTCCGCTCGGTCGACGGGCGGCGGCCCCTCGAGATCCCAGGTCTCGAAGACGACGCCTTCCACATGCGCCAGGCTCTCGCGCAGGCCGGGGTCGGTCGGAAGTGTCACGACGAGATCGGTCATGCTCCCGAGTGTATCCGGGCGCCCGGCGCAGAAATCGGCGACGATGATTCGCGCAATGCGCAAGGCCCTGCGGCATATCGCTAGCAATCAATCACAAATGCGTGTATCTTTTTGCGTAAACCACAAAGTTCACTGCGGTTTTGCCGTCGACTCGAGCATGCACTACGACGTGAATGCGAGCGATGGCCTCTCGGCGCTGAGACAGAAAGTTACGTGCACATGCAATCCACGAACCCCTCGACGAAGTGGGTGATGCTGGGACTGTCCTACCTGGTCCTCATCGCATGCTTCATCCCGTACATCGGCTGGAGCGTCAGCCTGCTCGACATCCTCGACGAATTCACGCTCTCCAACGCCCAGGCAGGTCTGCTCGGCTCGATCACGGCGCTCGTCGGCGGCCTGATCCTGCCCTTCGCCGGTGTCATCGGCGACCGCGTGGGCATCAAGAAGATCATCCTCATCGGCATCATCGCGGCCCTCGTCGGCCAGCTGATGTTCGCTTGGGCCCCCGACTACACCCTGCTCATGCTCGGCCGCGCCATCAGCGGTCTCGGCGTCGGCCTGCTGTTCGTCGGCCCGTACACGATGGCCATCAACTGGTTCGAGCGCGAGCGCAAGAGCGGTATCGCGCTCGGCGTCATGTTCACCTCCGACGGCATCGGCTCGTACCTCTCGCTCTACGCCTTCGCCATCGTGCTCACCGCGTTCGGCTGGCGCACCGGCTCCGTCATCGGCGGCGTCTTCCTCGCGGTCGTCTTCGTCATCGCCGCCGTCTTCCTGAAGGATGCGCCGGTCGACGAGCCCGCCGTCGCAGTCGAGGCCGATGACTCCGGCCGCTCGACGCTCAGCTGGCTCTTCAGCCGCAACGTACTCGTCGCGTCGCTCTTCTTCATCGGCGAGTGGGGCATCTTCGCGATCGTCGCGGTCTGGATGCCCACGATCCTCATCGAGGAGGCGGGCTGGAACCCGACCCTCGCCGGTCTGCTCGCGTCGCTCTACGTGATCTTCGGCATCATCCCGTCGATCCTCTTCGGCCTGATCTCGGACCGCATGAACCGCCGCAAGGCGCTCATCATCGCGGCCGGCGGCGTGATGACCGTCTCGATGGCGCTGCTCACCACCTTCCTCGCGAGCGGCAACTACGCGCTCGTCGCCATCCTGCTGCCCGTCGTCGGCCTCGGCGTCTACACGGGCATGCCGGTCGCGCTGGCGCTCGCCGCCGACTCGGTGCCCGCGGGCAAGGCCGGCGCGGTCAACGGCTTCGTGCTCGGCATCGGCTTCATCGTCGGCGGCTTCGTCTACCCGTACGTCATGGGCGCGGTGAAGGATGCGACCAGCGAGTACACATCCGGCTTCATCGCCATGGTCGTGGCCACGCTGCTCTTGAACTTCATCATCCCGATGTTCGGCAAGGACACCCGCCGCAGCACCGCGAACGCGGCGGCCGTCGCCACGCAGGCGTAGGCGGCGCGACAGCACGCAGCGGGCCCCGTCGGTTTCGACCGGCGGGGCCCGCTGCGTTGTGCGCTCGCGCGCGTCGTCAGGGATCCCTGCAGGGATCGGCGAGACCGATGTCAGCCGAGTTCGACGAGCACGACCCCGCTGATCATGAGCGCGATGCCGATGCCCATCAGCAGGGTCAGCGGCTCCTCGAAGAGCTTCCGCGCGAGGAGCGCCGTGAGCGCGACGCCGCACGCCGCCCAGATGCCGTAGGCGACGCCGAGCGGCATGCCGTGCGAGAGCGACACGAAGAGCAGCGCGTACGAGAGGACGTAGCCCGCGATGACGGGCGCGATCCAGCGGCGCTTGCGGAACCCGTCGGAGTGCCTGAGCGCCAGGGTCGCGGCGACCTCGACGCCGATCGCGCCGCCGAGCGCGAGATACGCCCCGATCACGTCGGGATGCCCCGGCCGGGCCGGCTGAGCCGGCGCTGATGCACCTCCGAGCCGACTTCGACCACGATGACGCCAGCTGCGATGAGCGCGAAGCCCGCGCCCATGAGCGGCGTGATGCGCTCGTCGAAGAGCGCCCACGACGCGAGCGCGGTCAGCACGACGCCCGAGGCGCCCCAGATGCCGTAGGCGACGCCGATCCCCTTGCCGTTGCGCAGCGTCAGCGCGAGGAGCCAGAACGCAGCGGCGTAGCCCGCGCCCACCACGATCACGAGCCACGGCGCGTGCATGACCGCCTTCAGGCTCACCGTCGCGATCACTTCGGCGACGATCGCGCATCCGAGGAACAGATTGGCACGAGCGCCGCGCGAGATCACGAATCGAAGCCCATCTTGAGCTTGCCGAGCAGCCACAGCCACAGCCCCTGCTTGCCGCCCCGGCGATCGGCGCGGGCCATCATCAGCGAGGTGAACGTGATCGCAGGCCAGACGAAGGGCTCGGGCGGGAACGGGATCGGCTGCGAGCGCACGAGCTTCGAGCGGGTGCGCTCGTTGTCGACGCCGTTCAAGAGGTCGAGCATCACGTCGCCCGCGAAGCGCGTCGCCGCGACGCCGAGGCCCGTGAAGCCGAGCACCGACACGACCTGGCCGTGGTAGGCGCGGGTGAAGAACGAGAAGAACCGGCTGCAGGTGTCGATCATCCCGCCCCAGGCGTGCGTGACCTTGATGCCTGTCAGCTGCGGGAAGACCGTCTCGAGGTGCACGACGAGCCTGCGGAACGTCGGCTCGCTGACGTCGTACTGCGGCTTGATCTTGCGGCCGAAGTGGTAGAGCGCGTCGTAGCCGCCGAAGAGGATGCGCGTGCGGCCCTCGGCGTCGGTGAGCAGGCGGAAGTAGTGGAAGCGGCTGTTCATCGTCGTGAGGCCCTGCTCGAGCTGCCAGCCGAGGCTCTCGCGCTGCTCGGCGGTGAGCGGTTCGGTGACGATCGCGTAGTCGTAGACCGGCACGGTGTGCAGGCGGTTGCGGCGCAGGAGCGGTGTGAAGCCGTTCGTCGCGAGGGCGACGTGGCGCGCCGTGATACGCACGCGCGGGGTCGAGACGATGACGCCGCGGCCGGCGCCGATCTCTTCGATGTCGGTCGCGGGGGTGTGCTCGTAGACGCGCACGCCGAGCTTCACGCAGGCGTCGTAGAGGCCGCGCGCGAGCGCGACGGGATTCAGCACGACGCCCTCGGCGGTCGCCCAGCCGCCCGCGAGCGCGGCCGGGGTGCGCACCTGCTCCTGCAGCGCGTCGCCCTCGAGCATCTTCACGGTACTATCGGAGGCGGCGAGCTTCTGGAGGCTCTGCACCTGGTGGGGCTCGGTCGCGAGCTTGATGACGCCGTGCGGGCGGATGTCGCAGTCGATGCCGTAGCGCTCGATCGTCTCGAGGAGGCCCTCGAGGTTCTCCTCGCCGAGCCGCTCGAGCAGTTCCTTCTCCTTCGGGAGGTGGATGTCGGCGTTCGAGCGGCCGTGCGTGAGGCTCGGCTCGCAGAAGCCGCCGTTGCGGCCCGACGCCGCCCACGCGACGCGCTCCGCCTCGATCACGACGACGTCGCGGTCGGGGTAGCGCTCCTTCGAGCGCAGGGCCGTCCACAGGCCCGCGTAGCCGCCGCCGACGACGAGCAGGTCGGTCTCCGTGCTCCGTTCGAGCGCCGGTGCGTCGGCGGGGTGGCCGAGGTCGTCGAGCCAGAACGGCACCCGCTTCGCGTCAGCGAGAGCCGCTTCGGCCCTGCCGAAATCCGCCTTCTTCTCGGCTGTCTCAAAAAGCGTCGGTCGCTGCTGCACTGCGGTTCTCCTTCGGAACTACTGCTGATCCGCTCTGCGCTTCGGTGCTGCCGCGGGCCGAGCCCGCTTCGTCTCCACCGATGGAGGCGTCCGCGCTTCGCACCGGGTTAGCGGAATTCGCAACGACTGACGCCGATAAATTGCAGATTCAACAAGGTTGACTCCACGAATGCTATTACATCAGCTACAAAATCACCATTAATGTTGTCAATTCAGCAGCAATCGGGTTATGGTGGCATCACCCAGAGATGGACACCCCACAGAAGGTCAACGAAGACAGGAGACGCGCGACATGTCAGCGACGCACTCGATTCCCACCCCGACGACTCAGCTCTTTATCGACGGCGCCTACACCGACGGCACCGGCAGCGAGCGCTTCGATATCGTCAGCCCGGCGACCGGCGAGCACATCGCGTCGCTCCCCGTCCCGACGAGCGACGACCTCGACCGCGCCGTCGCAGCCGCGAACCGCGCCCAGCGCGACTGGCGCCGCATCGGCGTCGCGAAGCGCGCCGAGATCTGCCACCGCATCGGCGATACGCTCGGCCAGCACATCGAAGAGCTCGCACTGCTGCAGACGCTCGAGCAGGGCAAGCCCCTCACGGAGTCCCGCGCCGACATCACCGAGGCCGCGCAGCTCTTCCACCTGCACGCCGAGGACGCGCTGCGCCTGAACGGCGAGACGATCCCCTCGACCGACCCGCAGAAGCGCATGTTCACCCGCCGCGAAGCGGTCGGCACCTGGGCCATCATCACGCCCTGGAACTTCCCGCTGCTCATGTTCACCGAGTTCGCGGCCCCGGGCCTCGCGACCGGCAACGCGCTCGTCGTGAAGCCGCCGACCCACACCTCGCTCACCGTGCTGAAGGCGATGGAGTACCTCGCCGAGGCCGGCCTCCCCGAGGGCCTCGTCAACATCCTCCCGGGCGAGGGCGACTTCGGCTCGAAGCTCGTCGCGCACCCCGGCATCCACGCCATCGGCTTCATCGGCTCGTCGGCGACCGGCGCGAAGATCCAGGCGACCGCCGGCCTCAAGCGCTCGGTCATGGAGTGCTCGGGCAACGGCCCCGTCGTCGTGCTCGAAGACGCGAACATGCAGCGCGCCGCCAAGGCCGCGGTCGACTCGGCGTTCTACTGCGCCGGCCAGGTCTGCTGCGCGACCGAGCGCGTCATCGTGCACCGCGCCGCCCACGACGCCTTCCTCGAGGCCGCCCTCGAGTACTCGAAGACCGTCAAGATCGGCAACCCGTTCGACGAGTCGGTCAACCTCGGCCCGCTGAACAACGAGGGCGTCGCCGCGAAGATGGACCGCCACATGGCGGAGGCCCGGAAGCTCGGCTTCGACGTGCTGCTCGGCGGCGGTCGCGCCGAAGGCCACGCGACGAACCTCTACTACGACTTCACCATCGTCGACGGCGTCAGCGAAGAGTCGCTGCTGTCGCGCGAGGAGTCGTTCGGCCCCGTGCTGCCGATCCTCACCGCACAGGACGACGACGACGCACTGCGCATCGCCAACGCCGACTCGCTCGGTCTGCAGTCGGCCGTGTTCACCCGCGATCTCGACCGCGGTTTCCGCTTCCTCGACGAGCTCGAGACCGGCCAGGTGCTGCTCAACGAGTCGAACGGCTGGTGGGACATCAACATGCCGTTCGGCGGCGCCGGCGGCAAGGGCACCGGCTGGGGCCGCATCGGCGGCGTCCACACCCTGTACGACATGACCGATCTGCGCACCAGCGTGATCCACCTCGGCGAGTAATCGCAGGTCGACGTACCCGGCGGGGCCCTGCACGACGTGCGGGGCCCCGCTTCTTTCCTCCCTAGAATGGGGCTCAACGAAGAGCGAAGGAGCCGCCCTTGAACGACCGCGAACAGGCCGTCGCGCACATCGATCTCGACGAGATCGACCGCAAGCTGATCGCCGCCCTCCAGATCGACGGCCGTACGCCGTTCAGCGTGCTCGCCCAGGAGCTCGACATGTCCGCCTCCTCCGTGCGCTACCGGGTGCAGCGCCTGCAGGACAGCGGGCTCTTCCAGATCGTCGGCATCGCGAACCCGCTGAACATCGGCTTCGACCGGCTCGCGCTGATCGGCATCACCTGCGACGCGGGCCTCGCCCCACAGGTCTGCGAGGCCCTCACCGAACTGCCCGAGACGAGCTACGTGGTACTCACCAGCGGCAGCTTCGACGTCATGGTCGAGGTCGTCTGCCGCGACATCGAGCACTACACCGACCTCATGTTCGGCACGCTGCAGAAGATTCCCGGCGTCGTGCACACCGAGTCGTTCTTCGTACTGAAGGCGCACAAGCTCGCCTACGGCTGGGGCGTCGGCGATATGCCGAGCGTCAAGCAGAAATAGCCCGACGACCGGTCGCTCGCGAGCCCGGGCGAGAGCCCGGTGCCGCACCGCCGCCCGCCCTGGCGCCGCCCAGCCGCGAACGGCAGAATGAGGGCATGAGCACCGAGCGCGAAGAGTTCGTCACCACCGACGCCGAGGGCGTCGACATCGTCGCCTACCGGTGGGAGCCCGCGGAGCCCGTGGGCGTCGTGCAGATCGCGCACGGCATCGGCGAGCACGCGAAGCGCTACACCGCCTTCGCCGAAGCGCTCGCCGCGGCGGGCTTCGCCGTCTACGCCGACGACCACCGCGGGCACGGCGAGACCGGCCGCAGGCAGCACGGCGGCGACCTGGCGAAGCTCGGCAGGCTCGGCCCCGGCGGTCTGCGCGCGACCGAGGCCGCGATCCTGCAGCTCACGGGCATCGTCAGGGATCGCCACCCGGGCCTCCCCGTGATCATGTTCGGCCACTCGTGGGGGTCGCTCATGACCCAGCGGCTGCTGAACGAGCACCCGCGCGCCTGGGACGCCGTCGTGCTGTCGGGCAGCGCCTACCGCACCTTCAAGCATCTCGAGAGCGGCCCGCTCAACGCGCGCTGGGCGGGCCCGGCCGCGAACGGCTTCGAGTGGCTGAGCCGCGACCCTGCGACCGCCGAAGCGTTCATCGCCGATCCGCTCTGCTTCGCGGGCGACGTGCTGAAGCACTTCGGGGTCGCCGACGGGCTGCGCCTCTACGGCAAGCCCGGCGCGGGCCTCGCGCCGGAGGTGCCAATCCTCATCGTCTCGGGCTCCGACGACCCGCTGAGCCGCGGCGACGGACTGCAGCTGCTCGCCGACGCCTACCGGGCGCGCGGAGTGCGCGACGTCTCGCTGAAGATCTATCCGGACGCTCGCCACGAGCTGATCAACGAGACCGTCCGCGATGAGGTGTTCGCCGACATCACGACCTGGATGCTCGAGCGCGTCGCGTAGGCGCCTGCCTGGCGGCCTGTCGGCGCATCCGCAGCGGCCCGGCCCACCCGAACTTCGGCTCTCACCCGTATTTCGGAGATTTTCCGGGGTTTCGCTCCGAAGTTCGGGTGAGAGCCGAAGTACTGGCGCCGCTGCCCGCCGCGCATCGCTTGGCGTATTCTGTGTGCATGAGCATGCACGGTGAGTACAAGGTTCCCGGCGGCAAGCTGGTCGTCGTCGATTTCGAGCTCGTCGACGGCAAGATCGACGATTTCAGGCTCTCGGGCGACTTCTTCCTCGAACCCGACGACGCGCTCGGCTGCATCGACGCCGCCGTCGTGGGGCTCAGCCCGAACAACACGATCGAGGAGTTCGGCACCGCCATCCAGTCGGCACTGCCGAGCGAGGTGCACCTGCTCGGGTTCACGCCCGAATCGGTCGGCGTCGCGATCCGCCGCGCCGTCACGGGTGCCGCGCACTGGCGCGACTACGACTGGCAGATCGTGCACGAACCGCCCGTCGCTCCCCGCCTCAACGCCGCCCTCGACGAGGTGCTCACCGCCGCAGTCGGCGAGGGGCTGCGCGGCCCGACCATGCGCATCTGGGAGTGGACCGAGCCCGCCGTCTTCATCGGCAGCTTCCAGTCGGTCAAGAACGAGGTCGACGAGGAGCAGGCCGCCGCGCACGACGCCCGGATCGTGCGCCGAATCTCGGGCGGTGGCGCGATGTACATGGAGCCGCAGGGCTGCATCACCTACGCCCTCTACGTGCCGGGCGAGCTCGTGCGCGGCATGAGCTTCGCCGACTCGTACGCGTACCTCGACGAGTGGGTGCTCGAAGCGCTGCAGGCGCTCGGCATCGACGCCCAGTACAAGCCGCTCAACGACATCACCAGCCCGCACGGCAAGATCGGCGGTGCCGCGCAGAAGCGCCTCGGCTCGGGAGCGGTGCTGCACCACGTCACCATGGCCTACGACATGGACACGGAGGTGATGGCGCAGGTGCTGCGCATCGGCCGCGAGAAACTCTCGGACAAGGGCACCGCGAGCGCGCAGAAGCGCGTCGACCCGCTGCGCAGCCAGACCGGTCTCAGCCGGGAGGCGATCATCGAGAAGCTCATCGAGGTCTTCACACAGCGCCACGGCGGCGTGATGGGCTCGGTCACCGAAGGCGAGTGGGATGCCGCCGAGCGCCTCGTCGAGCAGAAGTTCTCGACCGAGGAGTGGATCCGCCGCGTGCCGTGAGCAGCAACGCGAAGCGTTGAGGCCACGGCACGGTGCGGCCACAGCCGCAGCGCACGGAGCATAGCGAGGCGCGGTGCCGTGAGCAGCAACGCGAAGCGTTGAGGCCACGGCACGGTGCGGCCACAGCCGCAGCGAACGGAGCACAGCGAGGCGCGGTGCCGTGATCGCCGGTCGCTACTGCGGCCCCATGCGCAGCGCACCGTCGAGGCGCACCGTCTCGCCGTTCACGTAGTCCTGCTCGGCGAGCATGAGCACGAGTTTCGCGAACTCGTCGGGCCGTGCAAGGCGCGAGGGGAACGGCACCGCCGCCTCGAGCGACCGGACCGTCTCGTCGTTCAGAGCGCCCAGCATCGGGGTCGCCACGACGCCCGGAGCGATGGTGTTGACGCGGATGCCGTGCCGGGCGAGGTCGCGCGCCGCTGCGAGCCCCATCGCCACGACGCCGCCCTTCGACGCGGCATACGCCACCTGGCCGCTCTGCCCTTCGTAGGCGGCGACAGATGCCGTGTTCACGATGAGCCCGCGCTGACCGTCGTCGTCGACCGGAGGCTGATCGGCCATGCGCGCGCTCGCCAGCCGCATCACATTGAAGGTGCCGATCAGGTTGATGTCGAGCGTGCGCCTGAAGGTCGCGAGGTCGTGCACGCCGCGCGAGGACAGCAGGCGACGTGCGGGGGCGATCCCTGCGCAGTTCACGGCCAGTCGCAGCGGCGGCCCCGGTACGAGCGATGCGACGGCCTCCTCGACCGGGTGCTCCTCCGTGACGTCGACGGCGGCGTAGCGCACACCCGCGGGAGCGTTCTCGACGCTGTCGATCGCCGCGGCCAGGTCGAGGCCGAGTACCGCGACGCCCTGATCGGCGAGTGCGCGGGCGACCGCCGCCCCGAGACCGGACGCCGCACCCGTGACGAGCGCGCTCGTTCCCTGGAGGTCCATGATCTGCTCGCCTCGTTACGGAACGAGCACCACCTTGCCGGCCGTGCCGCGCCCCTCGAGCGCGCGATGCGCCTCATCGGCGCGGGCGAGATCGAAGCGGGCACCGATGCGCACATCGAGCGTGCCTGCCGCCAGGGCGTCGAAGAGCTCCTGGTAGCGCCAGGCGCGCTCCTCGGCGGTGCGCAGGAAGCTGCCGATGGTGGGCCGTGTGACCGACAGGGATCCGCCCGCCGCCAGGCGCTGCAGGTCGAACGGGGGTACGGGGCCGCTCGCGGCGCCGAAGAGGACCAGCTCGCCGCGCACGCGGAGCGAGGCCAGCGACTCGTCGAAGGTGGTGAGCCCGACGCCGTCGTAGACGACCGCGACGCCCTCGCCGCCGGTCAGCGCGCGCACCTTCTCCGAGAACATTCCGTAGTCGAGGGCTTCGCTCGCGCCCGCCGCGAAGCTGAGTTCGCGCTTCTCGGAGTTCGAGGCGGTGGTGATGACGCGCACGCCCCGCGCGGCGAGCAGCTGGGTGAGCAGCAGCCCGACGCCGCCGGCACCCGCGTGCACGAGCACCGTATCGCCATCCTGCGGGCTCGCGGCCGAAGTCGCGAGGTAGTGGGCGGTGAGCCCCTGCAGCGGCAGGGCCGCCGCGACCTCGGCCTCGATGCCGTCAGGCACCCGTATCGCCTTCTCCGCAGCGACGATGAAGCGCTCGGCGTATGTCCCGCGCCCCTCGGCCGTGGCGACGAGGTCGCCCACTGCGAACCCGATGACCCCCTCTCCGACCTCGACGACGGTGCCGCTGGCTTCGGCGCCGGGAGTGAATGGGTAGTCGACCGCGTAGGCGCCCGAGCGCTGATAGGTCTCGATGAAGTTGAGGCCGACGGCGGCGGTCTCGACCAGGAGCTCGCCCGTGCCCGGGCGCGGGTCACCGGTCTCGGAGTACTCGAGGCGGTCGGCCCCGCCGGCGGCTTCTACGATGATGGCGCGCATGGTCATGCCCCGAGCATACCGATCGGGGCTCAGAATCCGCGGCGAGTTCACGGGGTGGTCGCGCGCGGCCGTAGACATCGGCCGCCGCGCTCTCGTCCGCCGCTCGTCCACCGCTCGTCCGCCGCCGTGAGTTCCCTCGGAGATTGCAGCTCGTTCGGACGTTTCAGCTGGCATTCGTCCGAACGAGCTCTCAGATCCGAGCGAGCGCGCGACACGGCCGCAGCGGCCCGCCAATGATCAACGCGCTCGGCGGGCCCGGGCGACCGCGAACGCGGTGAGCGCGAGCCCGCCGAGCCCCCACAGCGCCAACAGCATGACGGCTCCGCCTGCCGCACCGCCCGTCGCGATCGCCTGGAACCCGCCGAGCGCCGCCCCGACCGGGCTCGCATCGCCGATCGCCGTGAGCGCGGCGGGGGCTGTGGAGACGATCCCTGTCGCGAAGGCGACCACGAGCAGCGCGAACGCGATGAACCGGCCGATGCCGCCGAACAGGGCCGACAGCCCCTGCACGCTGAGCGCGAAGGCGATGCCCGCGACGAGCGCGACGCCGAAGAAGCGCAGGCCCTGCGAGAAGTCGTAGCCGAGCGCGAACGGCAGAACGGCGCCGGCGATCGCCCCTTGCAGCGCACCGAGCAGGGCCGCGGGGCGCGCGCTGCGCAGGGCGATCCAGCCGATGCCGCGGGCGGCGTCGCGGGTGCGGCTCCAGAGCGGGGTCGCGAGCAGGGCCAGCGCGAGGGCGCCCGCCCACAGCGCGATGCCGGCGAAGAGCGGCACACCCGAGGCGTTGAAGAGTTCGGAGCTCGCTCCCTTCGCCTCGACCGGTGCGAGCGCCGTCTGGGCGATGCGGTCGCGCTGTGCGCTCGTGTAATCCGGGATGCCGGCGGCGGCCTCGTCGAGCCCCTGCGCGAGGTCGCCGGCTCCGCTCGCCGCCTGCGTCGCGCCATCGGCGAGCTGAGTGGCGCCGTCGGCGAGCTGCGGTGCGCCCGACGCGAGTTCAGAAGTGCCGGCCGACAGCTGCGAGGCCCCATCGGCGAGCTGCGCGGCGCCTCCGGAGAGCTCGGTCGCGCCCCCGGCGAGCTGATTCGCCCCCGCGGCGAGTGCGGCGCCGCCTCCGGCGAGCTGCTCGGCGCCCGACGCGATGCCCTCGGCGCCGGCCGCGTAACCCCGCGCCCCCGCGGCGATGCCGCCACTCGCATCGATCAGCCCGTTCAACTGTTCGAGTTGCTGCTGCGACGCCTCCGACTGCATGAGGGCGATGGCCTGGTCGAGGGCGGCGACCATCGCCTGCGGGTCCACGCCGGCCGGCGGAGCGATCGTTCCGCCGGCGATGCCGTCGCGGTAGGCGATGAGCTCGCCCGCGCCCGATTGCAGCCCGTCGCGCACCTGCGTGAGCGCGCCGCCGACGCCGCTCGCGTACTGGTCGACGCCGCCGAGGTAGGTGACGAGACCGGGGTTCGTCGGGCTGCCGTCGCCCGACACGAACCCGCGCGTACCGGCGGCATAGCCCTGCAGACCCGGGTTCGCAGGGGTGCCGTCGCCGTACACGAACGCGCCGAGCCCGCCGGCGAGGCCGGTGGCGCCGCTCGCGAGCTGCGAGGCGCCGCCGGCGAGCTCCGACGTGCCGTTCGACAGGGATCCCGCACCGTTCGCGAGCTCCTGCGTTCCGGCGGCGAGCTGCGAGGTGCCATCGGCGAGCCGGGTCGCCCCGTCGGCGAGCTGCCTGCCACCGCCGGCGAGCTGCGACGCGCCGTCGGCGGCCTCGCCGATGCCGGTGCTGAGCTCGCCCATGCCGACGAAGACGCCACCCACGAACTGCTCGCCGAGCTGCCGGTTGAGCACGTTCGTCGCGGTGCTCGTGACGATGTTCGAGAGGGCGGTGTCGATGAGGCGGCCGCGGTCGCTCTCGGCGATGTCGATGGTCGCCGTGCGGGCCTCGTCGGGGTCGCCGCCCGAGAGCGAGGTCGCCGCCGCGGAGAAATCGTCGGGGATCGTGACGACGGTGGCGTAGCGGCCCTCGGAGAGACCCTCGGCGGCGTCGCTCTCGTCGGTGAGCACCCAGTCGAAGTTCTCGGTCTCGGCGGCACGGCCGGCGCTCTCGCTGTCGGCGTCCTCGGCTCCGCCGGGCGCGCCGATGAGCTCGCCCGCGAGCAGACGGCCGAGCGGCACGAGCTGGCCGTCGAGCTCGACGGGCTCGTCGAGGTTCACGACGGCGGCGGTGACCGTGTCGAGGCGGTCCTGCGGGTTCCACAGCCCCCACAGCAGCACGCCGGCGACGGTGAGGGGCACGAGCACCAGCCCGAGCACGCGGCTCCATCCGGCCCGGCGGCCGGTACGGCGCGATGTCAGTTCGAGGCTCATCGTGCGGCTCCTTCGGGGGTCGGGGCGGTCGAGGCGGTCGAGGCGGTCGGGGCGGTCGAGGCGGTCGAGGCGGTCAGTAGGGCCGGCGCCGCAGCGGCGGTCGCCTCCGGCTGCACGAGCGTCGTGCCCGCGGGCAGCAGGCGACTCGCGAGGTCGCGCTCGCCGAGCACGACGACGGCGAGCCCGGTACGGCGACCGCCGCTGTCCGCCATCGCGAGCCCTGCGGCGAGCGCCGAGCGCATCGACTCGAGGCGGGCCTGCGAGAGCGGTGCCTCGGCGAGGCCGCGCAGGTCGAGCAGCACGAGCGAGGGGCGGTCGCGCAGCGCGTCGCGCAGGTCGTCGCCGCTCGTCCAGACCGAGCGCGCGCGCAGCGAGGCCGACCGCTCGGGCATGAGCAGGCCGTCGACCTTCAGGGTGCCGGCTACGATGGGGCCGCGCCCGGCGACGGCGCGGGCGAGGGGCAGCGCTACGGGATCCCTGGGGTTCAGGAGCAGCATTTCTCCCCGGGCGACCCGCAGCCGCGCTACCGTCGCGTTGCCCACCCCGCCGATGGCGCGCAGGCGCAGATCGTCTGCGGCGATGACGGCGTCGGGGGCGTCGGCCGGCCAGTCGGCGTGCTCGAGCTCGCGCGCGAGGCCCTCGCCTTCGACGTCGAACGAGGGCAGCAGTCTCGCGAGCCAGCGCGGCATCCACCAGGCGCGGTCGCCGAGCAGCGCGAGCACGGCCGGCACGAGGGTCATGCGCACGATGAACGCGTCGACGAAGACGCCGACGGCGAGGCCGAGCGCGATCACCTTGATCGACGGGTCGCCCTCGGGCACGAACGCGGCGAAGACCGCGAACATGATGAGGGCGGCGGCCGTGACGACCTTCGCGCTGCCGACGAAGCCGCGCTGGATCGCCTCGGAGGCGGTGGCCCCGTGCACGTACTCCTCGCGGATGCGGGCGACGAGGAAGACCTCGTAGTCCATCGCGAGGCCGAAGAGCACGCCCATGAGGATGATGGGCATGAAGCTCAGCACGGGCCCGGTCGAGCTCACGTTGAGCAGGTCGGCGAACCAGCCGAGCTGGAACACGGCGACGACCGCGCCGAATGCGGCGCCGACCGAGAGCAGATACCCGAGGGTCGCCTTGATCGGCACCCACACGGAGCGGAAGACCATGGCGAGCAGGATCAGCGATAGGCCGACCACGAGGACGCCGAAGGGCACGAGCGCCTGCAGCAGCATCGCCGAGACGTCGATGCCGACCGCCGTGAAGCCGGTGACGGCGAGGCTCACCCCGTACTCGTCGAGCCATGCGTCGTGCATGTCGCGCAGCTCGTGCACGAGGTCGGTGGTGCTCGCGGCGTGCGGCCCCTCGTCGGGCACGACCTGGATGATGGCGGTGTCGGCGCCGCGGTTGGGTGTGGCGAGCGGCACATCGGCGACGCCCGGGATCGACTCGATCTCGTGCTTCAGATCGTCGAGCAGCCCGAGCGGATCGGTGCTCGTGATGATGGAGCCCGTGAGCAGCAGCGGGCCGTTGTACCCCTCGCCGAAGTGTTCGCCCGTGAGTTCGTAGGTGACGCGGGCGGGGTCGTCGGCCGAGAGCGAGGTCGCGTTGGGCAGCGCGAGGCGCAGCTGCAGCGCCGGAAGGGCGGCGAAGCCGAGCACTGCGAGCACGGCGACGATCGTGACGATGGGACGCTTCGTCACCGCGCGCACCCAGCCGGCGAAGAAGCGGTCGGCGCGCGACGGGGCATGAGCCGCGGTCTCGGCAGCGACTTCGGCGGCGGGGGCGGTCAGCGCCGCCCGCTGCCGCTTCGGCAGGATGCGCTGGCCCGCCATCGCCATGATCGCGGGGGTCAGCGTGATCGAGATGAGCACGGCGATCGCGACGGCGGCCGCGGCGGCGACGCCGAGCGAGGTGAGGAACGGGATGCCGGCGACCGAGAGCCCGACGAGGGCGATGATGACGGTGAGGCCGGCGAACACGACGGCCGAGCCGCTCGTCGCGGTGGCGCGGGCGATCGATTCGTCGATGGGGAGGCCGGCGCGCAGCTGCTCCTGGTGCCGGCTCACGATGAAGAGGGTGTAGTCGATGCCGACGGCGAGCCCGAGCATGAGGGCGAGCATCGGCGTCGTCGAGGTGAGTTCGACGAAGGCGGTCACGAAGAAGAGGCCGGCGATCGAGACGCCGACGCCGAGCATGGCGATGATGAGCGGCATGCCGGCGGCGATGAGCGAGCCGAGGGTGAGGATCAGCACGACGAACGCGACGACGACGCCGACGGCCTCGGTGGGGCTGAGCCCGGGCACCGCGGCCGAGAACATCTCGCCGCCGTACGACGTCTGCGCCGCCTCGGGCAGCTGCGCCGCGATGTCGTCGCTCGCCTGCTCGATGGCCCGGGTCGTGGTGTCCGAGACGCTCGTCATCTCGCCCGCGATCTGCACCGTGATGAGCGCGGCGCTGCCGTCTTCGGCGAGGCCGCCGCTCGCGAGCTCGGCGAAGGGGGTCTGCACGGCGGTGACGCCCTGCACGTCTTCGAGCCCGGTCGCGGCGTCCTCGATGGCGGCGCGGTACGGCTGTTCGTCGACGCGGTCGCCATCGGCCGCGACCACGATGATGGTCGCGCTGGTGCCGCTCACTTCGGGGAAGGTGCGGCCGAGCTCCGTGATCGCATCCTGCGATTCGGTGCCGGGGATGGTGATCGGGGCGTTCGCGCCCTGGCCGAGGAAGAGGGCGCCCGCGCCGAGCAGGGCGAGCACGGCGATCCAGAGCATGAGGACGAGCGTCTTCGCCCGGGTCGCCCATCGGCCGAGCGCGTAGAGCAGCGTGGACATGCGTTCCCTTCGGAGGCGGTGAACGGGATGCCGTGCGGGCGGGAATCCCGTTCAGCGGTTTCGATACACGAATGTATCGGCTTCGATACACCAATGTATCCATGACGTCTGCGCGGCAGCTGAACGTGGCATGATGATGGACATGCCCGCGAACCCCCACTCATCCGCGACGCCTCCCGCGGAGACGCCGAGCGCGCGTCGGGCCGAGACGCGCACCCGACTGCTCGACGCTGCCATCGAGGTGTTCGCCGAGGAGGGCCTGCAGGGCGCTGCGGTCGAGGCGATCTGCAGCCGCGCGGGGTTCACCCGGGGCGCCTTCTACTCGAACTTCTCGAGCAAGGAGCAGCTCTTCCTCGCACTGCTCGAGCGGGAGTTCGAGCGCCGTGCCCGCGATCTCGCCGAGAAGGCGCAGATGATCGAGCCGTCGCTGCGCGCGAACTCGGGCTGCATCTCGCCCCCCGAGGCTGCGAACTACATCGTCGAGTTCTTCACGCCCGCGAACGATGCGATCGCCTGGTTCGCGCTCGAGACCGAGTTCCTGCTGCTCGCCATGCGCGACCCCGACCTCGCGCCCGAGCACCATGCGTTCATGGACCGCTTCTACGCCAGCATCGCGGGCGCCGTCGAGCACGTGATCGAGGCGGCGGGGCGGCGCTTCTCGATCCCTGCCGCGCACGCGATGCCCGTGCTCAGCAGCGTGTACGAGCAGGCGCTGCGTGCCGCGGCCCTGCGCGGCGGCGCGTTCGGTGCGGGCGCCGTGCCCGCAGGCCAGGGATCAGCCGCACCGCCGATCGCCTTCGCCGAGTTCGGCGACCGCCTCGCCGAACTGCTCTTCGCGCTCACCGAGCCCTCCGGCGCGAACGACTCGGCGCGCTGAGCCCCCGGGCGAGCCCGCGGCCCGCGCCTGCGATCTAGCTGATGCCGCCGGCGTGCAGCGATGCCGGCCAGCCGGCCCCGGGCAGACAGGCGAGCACCTCGAGATCGCCCTCGACCCGCCAGGGACCGAACGCGTGCGGTACGGCGAATGCCTCTCCGCGCGCGAGGTCGATCGCGTCGCCCGCGGCTGCCAGTCGGCCGTTGCCCGCGGTCGCGAGCACCACGGCGAAGCTCTGCGGCACCTCCCCCGCATCGTGCGCCTGCAGCAGCCGGAAGTACGGGTCGGCGAGCACGGGAAGGAGGGAGCGCACCGGCGACTCGGCGGGCGCGCAGCCCGTGAGGGAGACGAGCGCCTCGAGCTCGGCGTCCGTCGTCGCATCGGTGCGCACCGCGGGCATGACCGCGTCGAAGCCGAGATCGAGGTGCGACTCCTCGCGCGTCGAGGTCGTCACCGACCATTCCAGCAGAATCGAGAAGTCGGTCGGCTCCTGCACCTCGGCGACGAAGACGCCCGCCTCGATCGCGTGCGGGGTGCCCGCGGGGCACAGCAGCCCCATGCCGGCCCGCACCGGGATGCGGTTGAGATGGTCGAGCATCCACTCGCTGTCCTGGGCGTCGCGGCGCCGGTCGAGCTCATCGCGGTCGACCGGCGCCTTCCAGCCCACGTAGACGGCGCTGCCGGGCTCCGCCTCGAGCACGTACCAGGCCTCCGTCTTGCCGTACGGGCAGTCGAGGTGGCTCACCGCGAAGTCGCGGTCCGGGTGCACGTGGACCGGAAGGCGCTGGCGCGCATCGAGCAGCTTCACGAGCAGGCCGGTGTCGTGCGCATCGCGGCCGATGCCGCCGAACCAGGCCTGCGGGTCGGTCTCGACGATGTCGCGCAGCAGGCCCTCGGGCGTCCGGGCGAGCCCGATCGTGTCCTCGCCGAAGCGGGTCACGGTCGCGCCGAGCCATTCCTCCGGCTGCCGGTCGGTCTCGGGAGTGATGCCGCGCAGTGCGGCGATGCGGTCGCCGCCGCGGTAGAAGTGCTGCACCGGGTTCGGGGTAAGCAGGTGTGGCCGCACTGCGCATCTCCTCTGGTTCGCGTATCGTCGCCGATCATGGCTGACCTGCCACGAGCATATCCAGCCGGGCAGCGCCTCGTCTAAGCTAGAAGCCGTGCTGCTCTCAGATCGCGATATCAAGGCCGAGCTCGATTCGGGTCGCATCGGCCTGACGCCGAGCGAGGTCTCCATGGTGCAACCGTCGAGCGTGGATGTGCGGCTCGACCGCTACTTCCGCCTCTTCGACAATCACAAGTACGCGGTGATCGATCCGGCAGCGGAGCAGCCCGAGCTGACCCGCCTCATCGAGGTCGACCCCGACGAGGGCTTCATCCTGCACCCCGGCGAATTCGTGCTCGGGTCGACCTACGAGCAGGTCTCGCTGCCCGACGACATCGCGGCCCGCCTCGAGGGCAAGAGCTCGCTCGGCCGGCTCGGCCTCCTCACCCACTCGACCGCAGGCTTCATCGACCCCGGTTTCGAGGGCCACGTCACGCTCGAGCTGTCGAACGTCGCCACTCTGCCGATCCGGCTGTGGCCGGGCATGAAGATCGGCCAGCTCTGCTTCTTCAAGCTGTCGTCGCCCGCCGAGCGCCCCTACGGCGCGGGTGCGACGTTCTCGCGCTACCTCGGGCAGCGCGGGCCGACCGCCTCGCGGTCGTACCTCAACTTCCATAAGGCCGACGTGACCGCCACCGACGCCGGCGCCTCGGGAGCGTGACCTCCTCCCAGGCGATCCTCGGCTTCTCGGTCGTCGCGCTCCTCTTGACCCTCCTCCCGGGCATCGACTCGGCCCTCATCGTGCGCAGCGCGGTCTCGTTCTCGCGGCGCTACGCCTGGATGGTGGCGCTGGGCATTCTCAGCGGCACCCTCGTCTGGGGCATCGCGGCCTCGGTCGGGGCGACGGCGCTGCTCGCGACCTCCGAGATCGCATACCGGCTGCTGAGCGTCGCGGGAGCTCTCTATCTCGGTTGGATGGGTGTGCGCCTCTGCATCCGCAGCTTCCGCCAGGCACGCGGCCCGGAAGCGCCCGCCGCCGATGCAGACGGCACGGGCGGCATCATGCCGGCCACCGCCGCGCACGATTCGCTGTGGCGGGGCTTCGCCCTCGGCCTGATCACGAACCTCTTGAATCCGAAGGTCGGCGTCTTCTATCTCGCGGTGATCCCCCAGTTCATGCCGCCGGGGATGTCGCCGATCGTGATGGGAACCGCGCTCGCGCTGGTGCACAACCTCTGGAGCCTCGTCTGGTTCGCGATCCTCATCGTCGCCGGGAACGCGCTGGGCAAGCGGCTCCGCTCGCCGAAGTTCTTGCGCTGGCTCGACCGTGTGACCGGCGGCGTGCTCGTCGCGTTCGGCATCGGCCTGCTCTTCGAGCTCCGCACGACCTGACCGGGCCGCGCCCGACCCCGCGACGCACTGTGCGGGTCGCACCTGTCAGAAAATTAATTAACTCAAATTGAGTTAATTGTGATGTACTGGGTCGCATGCCCGAGAATTCTGGATCATTGACGATCGCCTGCTGGCAGGTCGCGTCGCTGCGCGGCGACGTCGCCGGCAACCTCGCAGCCCTCGAGCGCGCAGCCGAACACGCGCGCGATGCCGGCGCCGAACTGCTCATCACGCCCGAGATGCACCTCACCGGGTACAACATCGGCGATGGGATCGGGACGCTCGCCGCCCGGCAACCGCTCGAGGGAGTACGGGATATCGCGCGGAGGGTCGGTATCGCCATCATCGCCGGCGGCCCCGAACGCCTGCCCGAGTCGAGCGTCGACTCGCAGAACGGCGTCGCCAACTCCGCCTGGCTCGTCGATTCCGATGGCACCGTGCTCTCGCGGCACCGCAAGCTGCAGCTGTTCGGCGAGCTCGACCGCGCTCACTTCACTGCGGGCCACGAACCCATCACGCTCGCCGAATACCGCGGCTTCCGCATCGCCACGCTCATCTGCTTCGACGTCGAATACCCCGAGACCACTCGAGCAGCGGCCCTCGCCGGCGCCGACCTCATCGCCGTGCCGACCGCCCAGATGACGCCGTTCCAATTCGTCAACGAGCACGTGATCCGCGTGCGGGCGTGGGAGAACTCCGCCTACGTCGCCTACGTGAACCAGATCGGCGCCGACGGCGATTTCGACTACGTCGGCCGCAGCGTGATCGCCGATCCCTTCGGGCATCACCTCGCCGAAGCCCCCGCCGCCGAAGAAGCACTCGTTCTCGCGACACTCGACCACGGCACGCTCCATCGGGCGCGAGAGCAGAACCCGTATCTCGTCGAGCTCCGACGCGATCTCTTCTGACCCTGCGCCCATACGACCCGCTGCATTTCCGTCTCCGAACAAGGAAGTTCCATGTCTGCATCATCACGCGTCTCCACCGCTGCGCCGCCCGCCGAGCGCGGCAGACTCACCGGCAGCCTCGGCACCGGCAGCATCGCCTTCATGGTGATCGCCGCTGCGGCCCCGCTGACCGTCATCGGCGGCAATGCGCCGCTCGGCATCGGACAGGGCAACGGCGCGGGTGCACCGGTCGGGTTCTTCCTCGCCTCGGTCGTGCTGCTGCTCTTCGCCGTCGGCTTCGTCGCGATGACCCCGTACGTGAAAGAAGCCGGCGCCTTCTTCAGCTACGTCACGATGGGCCTCGGCAGCCGTCTCGGCATGGGCACGGCCTACGTCGCCCTCATCGCCTACACCGCCATCCAGGCGGGCATCTACGGCTACATGGGCTGGGCCATGATGGACCTGGTCCGCTACTACGGCGGGCCCGAGATCCCGTGGTGGGTCTTCGCCATCGTCTCGCTCATCATCGTCGGGCTGCTGGGATACCGGCACATCGAGCTCTCGTCGAAGGTGCTCGGTGTGGCGCTCGTGCTCGAGATCCTCGTCATGATGATCGTCAATGTGGCGGTCATCGTGAACGGCGGGCCCGAAGGCCGATCGCTCGAATCCTTCGAGCCCGAGGTCTTCCTCACCCCCGGCCTCGGAGTCGCCGTGCTGTTCGCCCTCACCGGCTTCATCGGTTTCGAGTCGACGGCGATCTACCGCGACGAGGCGAAGAACCCCGGAAAGACCATCCCGCGCGCCACCTACCTCGCCGTTGCGATCATCGGCGTCTTCTACACCCTTTCGGTGTGGGTGCTCGTCGTCGCTGCGGGCCCGAGCAGCGTCGCCGAAGTGGCGCAGGAGACGCTCTTCGGCACGAAGAACATGCTCCTCGACACCGCAGGGAACTACGCGGGCGGCGTCACCCGCAGCATCATGCAGGTGCTGCTCGTCACGAGCCTGTTCGCCTGCGTGCTGAGCTTCCACAACATCGTCGCCCGATACCAGTTCGCGCTCGCCCGCATCGGCTCGCTCCCCGCATCGCTCGGCAAGGTGCACCCGAAGCACGGCAGCCCGGCCCGCTCGTCGTTCGTGCAGAGCATCACCGCCACCGTGCTCGTGATCGTGTTCCTGCTCATCGGCCTCGATCCGCTCGTGGAGGTCTTCGGCTACATGGCGGGCGTCGCGACCGTCGGCATGGTCACAATGATGCTGCTCACCACGCTCGCCGTGATCGCCTTCTTCGCGAAGAACCCTGCGGTCAGGCGCAACGTCTGGACGACCCTCGTGATCCCCGGCGCGGCAGTGGTCGCTCTCGGCATCGCGGCCTGGCTGGTGCTCTCGAACTTCACACTGGTGACGAGCGGCAGCGCGGCCGTCAGCTTCGGGCTCGCCTGCGTGCCGGTAGCAGCGCTCGTCGCCGGCGTCATCGTGAACCGCAAGGATGGCGGCCGAACGATCAGCATCTCGCTCGATCACCTCGAGAAGTCTGATGAGATCGGGGTATGACACGCGCCTCCGACACCACCGACGGTGCGACCGTCGGGCCCGCTGGAGCTCCGGCCGAGCATTCGTCCGGCAGCCGGCAGGCGGGTCTCGGGGGCGCGCTCGGTTCGCTCGCGGCGCCCCGCATCGTCGCGATCTCGCGCCTCAGCGCCGTCGACACCGTTCGGGCCCGGGTCATCATGGCCGTCGACCTCGGGCTCCTCGCCCCCATGGAGCGCCTCCCCGATGCGGGCGAGATGGCCCACGCGTTCGGCGTGAGCCGCGCCTCCATCCTCAGAGGTCTCGCGGCGCTGCAGGAGGAGGGGGTGATCGAGCGCCGGGCCGGCCGCTACGGCGGCAGCTTCGTGCGACCGGGCGCCCATCATGATGCCGATGTCGCCGTCCGCTCGTTCATCGAAGACGACGGGACCGTGCATTCGCTCATCGATGAACGAGCGGTGCTCGAAGCCGGGTTCGCAGGGATCGCCGCGCAATCGCGCTCAGAAGAGGATGTCGCGCGCCTCCGCGAACTCGTCGATCGGATGGATGCCACCTCGAGCTGGGCCGAGTTCCGCAACCTCGACCGGGCCTTCCATCGGCTCATCGCGGAGGCCGCGCGCGTACCGCTCGCGCTCGACCTGTTCACGCGGCTCAACGAGCAGCTCGACCCGTACTTCCTCCCGTACAACATGGGGCTGCTGCACGCCAGCAATCATGAGCACCGCAGTATCGCAGAAGCGCTCGCACGGCGCAGCTCCTCCGACGCGACGACGCTCGTGCGCGAGCACGTGCAGGAGCTGCACGAGTCGATGTACGTCGGCCTGACGTAGGGCAGCGCCTCCCGCTACTGCGCGTGGATGAGCCCGAGGATCTCGTTCGTGCGCTCGTGGAAGAGCGGGAGCTCGCGCGCCGCGCTCGTGCGCGGTCGGGCGATCGGCACCTCGAGTTCGCGCTGCACCCGTCCGGGGCGCGGGCTCATCACGACGACCCGGTCGCTCGTGAGCACGGCTTCGTCGATGTCGTGGGTGACGAGCAGCACGGTGAGTCGATGCCGCTCCCACACCTCGAGCAGCAGATCCTGCATCGTACGCCGCGTGAGCGCGTCGAGCGCGCCGAACGGTTCGTCCATGAGCAGCACATCGGGACCGTACGACAACGAGCGCGCCAGCGCGACGCGCTGCTGCATGCCGCCCGAGAGCTGCGCCGGATACGACGATTCGAACCCTTCGAGGCCGACGAGGCCGAGGAACTCGCGCGCACGATCCCTGCGCTCGGCCTTCGACAGGGCCTCGCCGCGGAGCGCGAACTCGACGTTGCGCTGCACCGTGAGCCAGGGCATCAGGGTCGCCTGCTGGAAGACGACACCGCGATCCCTGCCCGGCCCCGTGATGGGCGCGCCGCCGACGCGCAGCTCGCCCGCGGTCGGGTCTTCGAGGCCCGCGATCAGCGAGAGCAGCGTCGACTTGCCGCAGCCCGAGGCGCCGACGATCGCGACGAATTCGTTCTCGGCGACGGCGAGGTCGACGCCCTCGAGCGCGACGACGTCGCCGAAGTGCTTGCTCAGCCCGCGGGCGAGGATCTTCGGCTCGCGGGTCTGCGGGTCTGCACCGCGGGTCATCGTCGGCCCTCCTGATACGCGAAGATGCGACGTCCGGCTGCGCGCATCGCCTGGTCGAAGATGAGGCCGAGCACGCCGAGCACGAACACGTACGCGAGGATCGTCGGCGTATCGAGGTAGCGCTGCGCGACCGTGACGCGGTACCCCATGCCGACCTTCGCGGCGACGAGCTCGGCGACGACGAGCCAGGTCCACGCCCAGCCGAGCGTGATGCGCAGCGCGTCCCAGATGCGCGGCATGGCCGACGGGATCACGATGCGCACGAGCGACTCGGCGCGCGACAGGCCGAGCGTCTCGCCGAGGCGCACGAGCCCGAGCGGCGTGCGGCGCACCGCATCGGCGACCATGAGCACCTGCTGGAAGAACGTGCCCATCCAGATGATGAGGAACTTCTGGCTCTCGTCGATGCCGACCCACACGATCGTGAGCGGAACGAATGCCACGACCGGCATATAGCGGATGAAGTCCATGAGCGGCTCGAGTGCCGCCTCGACGCGGGCGTTCACGCCCATCAGCGTGCCGATCGGCACCGCCATCACGGTCGCGAGCAGAAAGCCGGCGAAGATGCGAGCGGTGCTCGCCCCCATGTCGCTCCAGAGCGTGCCGTCGGCGGCGTGCTCGCCGAGCGCCTGCGCGACGAGCACGGGGCTCGGCAGGAACATCTCCTTGACGAGCCCGAGCGCGGTGATGAGCCACCACACGGCCCCCAGCACCACGAAGGTCGCGACCGCCGTCGCGATGTAGGAGGTGCGGGGCAGACGATCGCCGATGCGGCGGCGCCTGCGCGCGCGACGCGGTGGCGCCGCGCCCGCCTCGGTCCGTGCGGGTGCGCTCACGGGCTACTCGCCGAGGTAGGAGGAGTCGATGATCGAGGCAGCATCGACGTCGCCCGAGATGAGGCCGATGCGCTCCGCGACCTCCGCGAGCGAGGGCAGCGTCTCGTTCGCGAACGAACCCTCGAGGATGTCGCGGTTCTCATCGATGGTGTAGAAGTGCACGCCGTCGAAGGCGGTCTCGAGGTCTGCGGCGCTCTCGCCGACGGCCTTCGCGATGACCTCGCGGCCCTCGGAGGTGTTCGCCTCGAAGTAGCCCATGGCATCGCCCCACGCCGCGATGACCTCGCGCACCTCGTCGCCGCGCTGCTCGAGCACCTCGTTGCGCACGACGAGCACGTCCGAGATGAGCCCCGGGTAGTCCTCGGCGCTCTGCACGACCCGCAGCGCATCGTCGGTCGCGAGCGCCTGGCTGACGTACGGCTCATAGGTGACGCCCGCGTCGACGTTGCCCGAGAGCAGCATCGATGCGACCTGGTCGGCGCCGGCGGGCACGACCTCGATATCCTGCTGCAGGTCGAGGCCCGACTGCTCGAGCGCTTCGGCGAGCAGGATCTCGCTGGTCGCGCCCTCTTCGAACGCGACGCGCTTGCCCTTCAGGTCGTCGATCGACTCGATGCCGTCGCCCGCGATGATCGCGTCGGCGGTGGTCGCCGAGTCGAGCACCATCACGATCGAGACGTCGAGCCCCTGCTCGACGAACTGCAGCGCCGCCTGGCTGCCGACGTTGGCCATGTCGAGGTGGCCTGCGGCGAGCGCCGCGTTCATGTCGGCGTCGTTGTCGAAGTTCGAGATGTCGACCGAGACGCCGCGCTCGTCGAAGAAGCCCTGATCTTCGGCGACGTACCACTGGCCGTAGCCGAGCCAGGGCTGCGTGCCCATGGTGAATGCGGCGGACGATTCGCCCGCACCGCCGTCGGAGGAGGCGCCCGAGGCGCACCCGGTCAGTGCGAGGGCCGCGACGGCGAGCCCGGCAGAAGCGGCGATGAGACGGCTACGGCGTTGTGCCACGTCGATGTTTCCTATTCCCCGCGCGGCGAGCGCGGTACGGCGAGCATGAGGGGCCTGCATTGCCCCCACGACAGTCTACCGACGCGCCGGGCGGGCCGAACGCCGCCCCGAGCGATGGGCCTAGCGCTTCACCCGCCGCTGATCCCGCTCGGCCTGCTGCGCCAGCATCTCGTTGTAGGCCTTGAGCTCGGCGTCGCCCGATCGATCGGCCGCCCGATCCTTGCGCTTCTGCTCTTTGCGGTCGCTGCGCGACCACTGCACGGCGACGACGAGCGCGAGCGCGAGGGTCGGCAGCTCGCCGATGCCCCACGCGATGCCGCCCGCGATGCGCTGGTCCTCGTGGGGGATCGCCCCCCAGGAGCGCCCCATGGCGCCGTACCAGTCGGCGAGCAGCAGCCCGTCGCCCGTCATGATCGTCACGCCGAAGAACGCGTGCGACGCCATGGTCGCGAGCAGCGTGACGATGCGGAGCGGGTACGGGAAGCGGTAGGGCACGGGATCGATGCCGACCATCGAGAGGCTGAAGAGGTAGCCGCCGATGAGGAAGTGGATGATCATCCACTGGTGCCCGAGGTGCTCGGACGCCGCCCACCGGGCGATCGGCGAGAAGTAGAACACCCATAGCGACCCGACGAAGACGACCGCGGCGACGACGGGGTGGGTGATGAACTTCGAGTAGGGCGTCTGCACCATCCACATGATCCACTCGCGGCCGCCCCAGGAGCCGTCGGTGCGCTTCTCGACGGCGCGCAGCGCGAGCGTGATGGGCGCGCCGAGCACGAGCACGAGCGGGATCAGCATCGCGAACATCATGTGGCCGAGCATGTGCACGCTGAACAGGTACTGCTCGTAGGCGTTCGGCGCACCGTTCGTCGTGTAGAAGAGCATCAGCAGGCCGCCGAGCCAGGCGATGGTGCGGCCGATCGGCCACTTGTCGCCGCGCCGCGCGAGGCGCGCGACGCCCGCGATGTAGAGCCCGGCCGCGAAGACGCAGACGAGCACCCAGGCGAGGTCGAACTTCCAGACCGTGAAGAAGCTCTCGACGGTGAGCTCCGGGGGCAGCGGGTCGCCGGTCAGCCATTCGGCGGGGCTGATGCCGCCGCCCTGATCTTTCAGCGGTTCGAACGACACGGGGGTCGCGGTGCGCCCGAGAGCGCCGGCGATGCCGCTCGCGATGCCCATGACAGCGAGCTCGGCGAGCACGAACCACAGGAACGCGCGGCTGCCCGTCTCGGCGATGCGCGGGATCAGGCGCGTGCGCTGCACCGCGCCGAACACGCCGAGCGCGACGAGGGCCGCGGTCTTGATGAGCACGAGCTGCCCGTAGCCGGTGCCGAAGAGCGCATCCAGGGATCCGACCCGCAGCCAGGCGCTCACGGCGCCTGAGGCGGCCACGCCGATGAACGCGAACAGCGCGAGGGTCGAATAGCGGGCGGTGATGCGCGACAGCCGCGGCCGGTCGACCGACTGCGCGATGCAAACGAGCGTCAGCAGCCCGCCGAGCCACACGGCGGCGCCGATGAGGTGCACGAGCAGCGAGTTGACGGCCTGCGCGTGGCCGGATGCGCCTGCGGCGTGGCCCTGCAGCGCGAGCGGCAGCGTCGTCAGCAGCGCGGCAACGAGCACGACGAGGGTGAGCAGTCGGCCGCGGATCGCGAAGGCGAGCACCGTGATGACGGCGGCGAGCAGCAGCTCGAGCAGCCACAGGCGGCCGATCTCGATCTCGGTGATGAACTGGGCGAGGCCCGCACCGAAGGCCTCGCTGCCCGAGAAGGCGAGGCCCGAGAGATCGACGTAGGTGAAGATCAGGGTGGCCGCGCTCGCGATGGTGAGCACGGCGGCAGAGCCCGCGGCGACGTCCATCGCGACGCGGGTCTCGGGCGGCGTCGCGGGCACCGCGTGCTGCGACCGTACGGAGCGCGTCTTCGCCCCCTGATGCGGGTCGGGGTTCACGTTGGCCAGCGCCCACACGGCCATGACGACCGACCCGATGAGCCCCGCGATCGACACGTCGACGAGGGTACGTGCGATCGGAGCGCCGAAGCGCACGACCGCACCGGGGTCGAGCAGCGCGCGCTCGTCCGCAGCGCCGCCGATGCCGAGGCCGACGAGCAGCGCGGCGAGGGTGGCCGCGAGCAGCACGGCGGGGGCGAGAGCACGCATACGAAGCACCCTTCCAGCCTACGCCGCGCGGCCTGACCGACCGCCTGGAGCGGGTGCCCGTGCGACCGCAGAAACGCCGAAGGCCCCGCCCGGATCACCGGACAGGGCCTTCGAGAAGACTGGAGTTACTTGACGGCAGCCTTGAGCTTCGAGCCGACCGAAACCTTGACGCGCTTGCCGGCGGCGATCTCGATGGTCTCGCCGGTGCGGGGGTTGCGGCCGGTGCGAGCTGCGGTGGTGGCGGACTCGAACGAGATCCAGCCGGGGATCGAAACCTTCTCGCCTGCGCCGACGGTCTCGGAGACAGCCGCGAACAGACCGTCGATCACGCTCGAAACGGCGGCCTGGCTCTGGCCGGTTTCAGCGGCGATCTTCGCGACGAGCTCGGTCTTGTTGAGTGCCATGTTGTGTCCTTCCAGGGCATCGGTACCATGCGGCCGGGCCCCTGATCTGGTTCAGGTTTTCCTCCGGGTGGAGGATCCGATCGGTTGATCGCGTACGAATCTACCCGATTCTGGCGAGATTCTGCGGATTTTGCAGCGCTTTTTGTCTTGCGGGGCCGGAAATGCCTCCCTTTCGACCCCGATCGGCGGCTCCGGAGCACCTCTCGCGGGTGCCGCAGGTGCTCCGGGAACCGCCTGCGGAACGGTCGTTAGCCCGATGCTGCGGGGCCGACCGCCCGCGCATCAGAGGGTGGCGAAGGCGCGGTCGAGGATCGCGAGGGCTTCGTCGAGCACCTCGTCGCCGATGTTCACCTGCGGCAGCAGGCGCAGCACGTGGCCGTCGCTGCCGCCGGCCATGACGAGCAGGCCGTTCTCAGCGGCGGCCCGGCTGACGGCTGCGAAGGCCGCCGGGTTCGGCTCGCCCTCCTCGTCGATGAGCTCGATGCCGTGCAGCGCGCCGAGGCCGCGCACATCGCCGATGACCGGGTGGCGCTGCTGCAGCTCGCGCAGGCCGGCCTGCAGGCGCTCGCCGATCTCGGCGGTGCGCGCCATCGCCCCGGGTTCGCGCAGCTGCTCGATGACCTCGATCGCCGCGGCGCAGCCGACCGGGTTGCCGCTGAACGTGCCGCTCAGGCCGCCGGCAGGGATCGCGTCGAGCATGTCGGCGCGGCCGGTGACGGCCGAGACGGGGATGCCGCCGGCGATCGCCTTCGCGATGACGACGAGATCGGGCACGAAGCCGAAGTGCTCGCTCGCGAAGAGCTTGCCGGTGCGGCCGAGCCCGGTCTGGATCTCGTCGGCGATGATGACGATGCCGTTCTCGTTCGCCCACTGCTGCAGCGTCTCGAGATAGCCCGGGGCGGGAATGGTGACGCCGCCCTCGCCCTGGATCGGTTCGATGACGAGGCAGGCGAGGTTCGAGGCGCCCGAGATCTTCTCGAGGTGCTTGATCGCGCGCTTCGCGGCCACGGCGCCGTCGAGGCCGTCGCGGTACGGGTACGAGTTCGGCACGCGGTAGATCTCGCCGGGCCGGGGGCCCGTGTTCGCGGCGTACGGCTGCGCCTTGTAGTTCATGCCGAGCGTGAGGTTCGTGCGCCCGTGGTAGCCGTGCTCGACGACCGCGATGCCGTTGCGCCGGGTGAAGGCGCGGGCGATCTTCACGGCGTTCTCGATGGCCTCGGCGCCGGTCGACGAGAGCACCGACTTCTTCGCGAAGTCGCCCGGCGTGATCTCGCCGAGCAGGCGGCCCACCTCGACGTAGAGCTCGTACGGGGTGACGCTGAAGAGCGTGTGGGTGAAGCGTCGCATCTGCGCGATCGCCGCATCGACGACGGCGGCGTTGCCGTGCCCGAGCGAGGTCACGCCGATGCCGCAGCCGAAGTCGATGAACTCGTTGCCGTCGATATCGGTGAGGATCGAACCGTTCGCGCTCTCGATGTAGACGGGCAGCAGGGGGGCGACCGACGCCGAGATGTGCTGCTCCTTGCGCGCGTGCGCTGCACGCGATTTCGGTCCGGGCACTTCGGTGCGTACGCGCTGCGGGTACTCGGTCATGGTGGCTGCCATCGGTGGCTCCTTCGCTGAGATCTGGTTGTTCGGAAGTTCTGGAGGTCCGGCGGGCGGCGGATCCGCCCGGCGCGGGCCCTATTCGGTGTCGCGGCGCGAGATGTTGTAGAAGCGGATCTCCTGGTACTCCTCGAGGCCCTCGCCGGAGCCCTCGCGGCCGAGGCCCGATTGCTTCACCCCGCCGAACGGTGCGGCCGGCGTGGTCGGTACGCCGTTGTTGATGCCGACGAGACCGGTCTCGAGCGCATCCGCGACGTTGAGCGCGCGGTCGAGGCTCTCGGTGAACACGTAGCCGGCGAGGCCGAACGGCGTGTCGTTGGCGGCCTCGAGCACCTGCTGCTGCGTCGAGAACCGGCTGATCGCTGCGACGGGGCCGAAGATCTCGGTGTTCGCGATGTCGGCGTCGGCCGGCACCCGATCGAGCACGGTCGCCTCGAAGAAGTAGCCGTCTCCGTCGACCGCGCTGCCGCCGGAGCGCAGATCGGCGCCGCGATGCACCGCATCGTCGACGAGCGATGAGAAGTTCTGCACCGCGCGGCGGTCGATGACCGGGCCGAGGCCGGCGCCCTCCGCGACGGAGTGGCCGAGCTGCACCTGGGACATCCGTTCGCTGAACGCTTCGACGAAGGCATCGGCGATGCCGTCCTGCACGAAGATGCGGTTCGCGGCGACGCACGACTGCCCGCCGTTGCGCAGCTTCGCGGCGAGGGCGCCCTCGACCGCGCGCTCGAGATCGGCATCGTCGAAGACGATGAGCGGGGCGTTGCCGCCGAGCTCCATCGAGCTCTTCACGATGTGCTTCGCTGCGAGCCCCATGAGTTCAGCGCCGACGCCCGTCGAGCCGGTGAACGACACCTTGCGGATGCGCGGGTCGGCGAGCACGGCGTCGCTGAACGCGCCCGACTGCTTCGTGGTCACGACGCGCATGAGCTCGGGCGGCACCCCGGCCTCGGCCATGAGTTCGACCGTGAGCAGGGTGGTCAGGGGCGTGAGGCTCGCCGGCTTGATGACGGCGCCGCAGCCGGCGGCGAGCGCCGGCGCGATCTTGCGGGTGATCATCGCCATCGGGAAGTTCCAGGGCGCGATGAGCAGGGCGAGGCCGACTGGGGCTCGGCGGGTGAGGATCGTCGATCCGCCCGCGGGATTCTCGCGGAACCCGCCCGCCGGCCGCAGCAGCTCGTCGGCGTACCAGCGCACGTAGTCGGCCGCGTACTGCACCTCGCCGTGCGCTTCGGCGAGGGTCTTGCCCATCTCGCGGCTGATCACGTAGGCGAGGCGGTCGCGGTTCGCGGTCAGCACGTCGTAGACGCGGTGCAGCGTGTCCGAGCGATGCCGCGGGGTCGTCCGGGCCCAGGCGCGGCCCGCGGCATCGGCGATGGCGACCTGTTCGAGGGCGTATTCGACCGAGCGGTTCGGCAGCGTCGCGATGCGCTGCTCGGTCGAGGGGTCGAGCACCGCGAACTCGTCTGCGCCGGGGGTGTGATCGGCGAAGCCCGGCAGGCTCGCGAGCGCGGCGTCCGAGGCGGCGAGGCGCTCGTCTGAGGGCTGGAGTACAGACATCGGTGTCCTTTCGTGGCAAGCAGCGGGGATGGTGCCCCAATGTGTTCGATTGTAGCCTTGTCCTACAATTATTTGCAATACGATTCGGCCGCGCTCCGGCCGGGCTTTCGTGCGGTACGGCCCGAGCGCGGCTCGCGGGGCTACTGGGCCAGGTAGCCGCCCTCGACAGGGATCGACGCGCCCGTCAGATACGACGCCCGCTCCGAGGCGAGGAAGTCCACCACCGCGGCGACGTCCTCCGGTTCGGCGATGCGGCCGAGCGGAATCGCCGCGGCCACACGCTGCGCCTCGGCCTCGGGGTCGGGAAGGCCCTCGAGCCACTCCTCGTACAGCGGCGTGCGGGTCATGCCCGGCGCGACCGCGTTCACGCGAATGTTGAACGGTGCGAGGTCGATCGCCGACGCGCGCGTGAATGCTTCGATCGCCCCCTTCGAAGCGCTGTAGACGCCCATCGTCGGCACTCCGATGCTCGCGAGCCGCGAGGTGATGTTGATGATCGCACCGCCATCGCCCTGTTCGCGCATCTGCCGCGCTCCCGCGATGAGCAGGTTCATCGTCGCGAACGTGTTCGTCCCGAACGTGCGCACGATCTCCTCCTCTCCCACCTCGAGCAGGTCGTTCGTGTGGTCGATCGCCGCGTTGTTCACGAGCACGTCGAGGCGCCCGAACGATTCGACCACGCGGGCGACGAGCTGCGCGCTCGCGCCGCTCGCGCTGAGGTCGCTCGCGAAGAACCGCGCGCCGTCGCCCAGGTCGGCCGCGACCGCTTCGCCGCGTTCGACGGAGCGGCCGACGAGCGCGACCCGGAAGCCGCTGGCGACGAGCTGCTGCGCGATGACGACCCCGATGCCCGAGGTCGCCCCCGTCACGATGGCGGTTCTCCGATTGGTCATGACTGCTCCTGTTCTTCGGTGCCGCCCGCACGCCCGTTCGCCGATGCGGCGAGCCGGAGCACGGTGAGCGCGTATGCGCGCGCCGCGAGCACGAGGTGATCGATGCGCACGTGCTCATCGGGTTGATGCGCCTGATTGTTGATGTCGCCCGGGCCGAGGATGATGGTGGGAACGTTGTGGAAGCCGGCGATGAACCCGCCTTCGCAGGCCGCGGTCCATCCGGTCACCCGCCCCGCGCGGCCCAGCTCGGCCACGGCCGCCGCGGCGGTCGTGACGACCGGAGATCCGGGGGCCGTGCGGAACCCGGGCATCTCCATGTTCACCTCGCCGAACACCTCGATGCGGTCGGCGCTCGGAATGTCGCCCGTCGCGATGTCGGCGCGCACCTTGCCGAGCAGCCCCGCGAGGATCACCCGCGGATCCTCGCCCGGCATCGTGCGCCGGTCGACGGTGAGATAGGTCTGGCGCGGCACCATCGACGTGCCGCTGCCGCCCGCGATCGTCCCGACGCTCCAGGTCGGGCCGCCGAGCAGGGGGTCGTGGTCGCCCTCGAGACCGGCCAGGTGCTCGCGGCGCACGAGCTCGACCACGCGGCTCGCCGCGTAGATCGAGCTCGCGCCGTCGGACGGGCGGCCGGCGTGTGCGGATGCCCCGAGGCATTCGATGACGAAATTGCTCGCGCCGCGGCACCCGATGACGACATCGAGATCGGTCGGTTCGGCCACGATGCAGGCGAGGTATTCGCGGGGCGCTCCCGTCGGCGGGGCGTCGGCGGCGCCGGGCGCCAGCGCTTCGGCGGCGCCGAGCGCGGCGAGCACGCCCTGCGCCCGATCCTCTTCGTCTCCGGTGCACAGCAGCTCGAGGCGCAGCTCGGGCGACACGCGGTGCACGGCCTCCATCGCGGCGAGCACGGCGGCCAGCCCGCCCTTCATGTCGGTCGTGCCGCGACCGATGATGAGCCCGTCGTGCACGCGGGGTTCGAAGGGGTCGGCGCTCCACCCCTCGCCCGCGGGCACGACGTCGCTGTGCCCGAGGAAGAGCACGGAAGGCCCGCTCTCCGGGCCGAGCACGGCGCGCAGGTTCTCGCGCCCCGGTTCGAACTCCTGGGTGACGACGCGGGCGCCGATCCGCTCGCATATCGCGCGCAGGCGGTGCACGGTCTCGGCCTCGGTCTCCCCCGGGTTCTCGCCGCGCCCGCGGATGAGTTCGCAGGTGTCGTCGACGATGCGGCGCTCGTCGATGCTCGCGAGGGCGCGCTGCTCGCGATCGGCGCTCGACGCGGTCATCGCGCGCCGTCCCAGGCGGGGTGCGTGCGGCGGATCGCATGCGCCAGCCGGCTCACGCCCGCTTCGATGCGCTCGGGCGACGACGTCGCGAAGCACAGCCGCAAGGCATTGCGCAGCGACGCGTCGACGGTGAATGCCGGTCCGGGAATATAGGCGACGCCGTCGGCCAGCGCCGCGGGGAAGAGCTCCTCGGTGTCGAGATCCGCGAGGGCGCCGGCGAAGGTCACCCAGAGGAAGAAGCCGCCTTCGGGGTCGGTCGCCACTGCAGCGTTGCCGAAGTGCCGGGCAAGCGAGGCGCGCATGGCGTCCTTGCGCTCGCGGTAGATCGGCAGCATGCGATCGATATGGCGCTCGAGGTGCCCGTCGGCGAGCAGATCGGCGACCGCGCGCTGCACCGGCACGCTGCTGCAGGTGTCCATCGCCTGCTTCGCGTTGATGGCGAGCTCCCGCACCGCGGGGTCGACATCGATCCATCCGGTGCGGAGCCCGGGGGCGATCGTCTTGGAGAAGGTCCGCACCTGGAAGAGGAGCGGGTGCCGAGGCGCGAGCTCGGCGAAGCTCGGCTCGGAGGCGCCGTCGAAGCGGAGCATGCCGTACGGGTCGTCGTCGATGATCATCGCGTTCCAGCGCTCGGCGAGCTCGAGGAGCAGCTCCCTGCGCTCGCGGCTGAGAGTCACACCCGTGGGGTTCTGGAAGTTGGGGATCACGTAGATGGCGCGCGGTGCGCGCCCGGCCCGATCGACGAGTTCGGGGAGCGCCTCGACGATCATGCCGCGGTCGTCGGTCGGCACCGGCAGGATATCGGCGCCGTAGCTCAGCGCGGTGGCGTTGCCGTTGCTGTAGGTGGGCGCCTCGGCGACGACCAGGTCGCCCGGGTCGACGAACAGCTTGAAGGCGATATCGAGCCCCTGCATGCCGCCGTTCGTCACCAGGATGCGGTCGTCGCTCGTGTCGAGGCCGAGGCGCTCGCTCAGGCGGAGGATCTGCTCGCGCAGCACGGGCTCGCCCTGCGATTCGCCGTAGTCGTAGCGGCCCGCGGCCTGCTTCGCGAACGCCTCGTCGATCTCGGCCATCGGCATCAGGTCTTCGCTCGGCGCGCCCATCGCGAATCGCACGATGTCGTGCTGCTGCTCGGCGAGCAGGGCGGTCGAGGCGTCGATGACCGAGCCGATGAGCAGCTCGGCCCGGTCCGCGAACGCGGGCGAGAGGGTGGTGGGGGCCATCGTCAGATCTCCTTCACGATGAGTTCGCGCGGTGCGCTGGTGAACACGTCGGCGCCTCCCGGGGCGACGCGCGCCGACTCCGAGGCCTCGAAGCCGTAGCCGGTCATCCACATGCCCGCGATGAGGTGGAAGGTCATGTTCTCCTCGAGCACGGTGTCGTTGCCGGCCCGCAGGCTCACGGTGCGTTCGCCCCAGTCGGGCGGGAAGCCGACGCCGATCGAGTAGCCGAGGCGCGACTTCTTCTCGAGGCCGTGGCGGCGCAGCACGCGGTCGAACGCGGCGTGCACATCCGCCGAGGTGTTGCCGGGGCGCAGTGCTTCGAGCGCGGCGTTCAGCCCCTCGACCGTGGCGCCCGCGAGACGATCGAGCTCGCGGGTCGGCGCCCCGAGCGACACGGTGCGCGCGAGCGGCGCATGGTAGCGATGGTGCACGCCGGTGAGCTCGATCGAGACGGCCTCGTTCTTCGCCATGCGTTCGGCCGTCCAGGTGAGGTGCGGGGTGTCCGCCCCCTCGCCGTACATGAACATCGGCACGATCGCCGGGTAGTCGCCGTCCGCGAGCGTCGCCGGGTCGTCTTCCGTGGCCGCGACGCCGCGCGCCTGTGCGGCCAGGACCTCGGCGGCGAGCTCGTTGAGCGGCACACCTTCTCGGATCGCGTCGACCGCGGCGCGCATCGCGCCGCTCGCGACCAGGCCGGCCTTGCGCATCTGCGAGATCTCGAAATCCGATTTCACGAGCCGCACCCAGTTGACGAGTTCGCGGCTCTCGACGAGATCCCACTCGGGCAGGCCGTCGCGCAGCGCGAGATACGAGCGCACCGCGAAGAAGTGGGCGTCGCCCTCGAAGCCGATGCGCAGGGCGCCGGGGCCCGGAGCGCCATCCGCATAGCCCCGGGCGCGCAACTGCTCGGCTACCCAGACCATCGGGTGCGTGTCGGGGCGGTGCACGGTGGTTTCGGGGTAGCCGAGCACGTCGTCGCCGTAGCGGAGCGCGGTGCGGTGGGCGCCGAGCGCATCCATCTCGCGCATCGCGAGCACCGGTGCGCCTGCGAGCGGCACGTAGAAGATCTGCGGGGTGTAGAACGACCAGGCGTTGTACCCGGTGAGGTAGAAGATGTTGGCGGGGTCCGCCACCACCAGCCCGTCGAATCCGCGCTCGCGCATCGACTCGCGCACGGCGGCGAGCCGGCGATCCAATTCCGCGCCTTCCAGCACCCCTACAGACATCGGCTCCTCCTTCAGCTGCTCCGCTTCCGTCTTCCTCCACCGTAGGCGACCAGCATTCTTTATCAAGACCGACCGGTATCATCAATACCGTTCACTTTCCATTAACAGAAGGGGGCCGCATGCTCGACACCGGCAAACTCGTGCTGCTGCGCGAGGTGTCCCTGCGGGGCAGCGTGACCGCGGCGGCGGCCTCGCTCGGCGTCAGCCCCTCGAACATCTCGCAGCGCCTGAGTCGCCTCGAGCGCGAATGCGGGGTGCCGCTGCTCGAGAGCGAGGGCCGCGGAGTGCGGCTCTCCGCGGCGGCCGTGCGCCTGGTGGAGCACACGGAGCAGATCCTCGAAGTGCTCGAACGGGCCTCGAGCGAGCTCGAGTCGCCCGGCGGCGCGCCGAGCGGCACGGTGCGCCTCGTCGGGTTCCACACCTTCGCCATCGGCATGCTCGCGAGCGCGACTCGCGCCCTGCACCGGGATGCGCCCGGCCTCAGGCTCGAGTTCGTGCAGCTCGACCCCGAGGCCGCCGTCGACCGGCTGCTCGCCCGTCGAGCCGACATCGCGGTCGCCGACGAGTACCCCGGGCACCCCTTGCCGCCGAGCCCCGGGCTGCGAGGCACGGTGCTCGGCAAGGAGCCGATCCAGGCGTACCTGCCCGCCGGAGTCGATGACCCCGCGGCCGCCGTCTGGGCGATGGAGCCGCGCGCATCCGACTCGTTCCGCTGGAGTCGCGGCATCTGCCGCGCCGCGGGCTTCGAACCGCGCGTGCAGTTCGAGTCGCCCGATCCGTACGTGCACCGCCGCCTCGTCGAACAAGGGGTCGCCGCAGCATTCCTCCCCGCCGGGGTGGCGGCCGGCCTGCACGCACCGGTCGCGCCCGTCTCCGGCTTCCCCGACGATATGCACCGCCGCCACGTCACGCTCATCAGGCGCGGTACCGAGCGTTCGCGCGCCGTCGCCGCATGCCTGGCCGCGCTGCGGACGGCCTGGGGCGAGGTCTGGGGCGCCGCGGATCAACCGATCGTATAGCCCCCGTCGACCGGCAGCACGGCACCCGTGATGTAGCTGGATTCGGGCGACGCGAGAAAGACGGCCGCGCCCGCGATGTCGTGGGGCGCAGCGAGGCGGGCAAGCGGTACTCGGGCGGTGACCTCGGCTTCGGCGACCGCGGGGTCGCGCTGTTCGGCGAGCCACGCCTCGATGAGGGGCGTTCGCGTCATGCCCGGCGCGACCGCATTGACCCGGATGCCGAGCGGAGCCAGTTCGACCGCGGAGGAGATCGTGAACGAGTTGATCGCGCCCTTGGTCGCGGCGTACCCGCTGACCCCGGGCATCCCGACCGCGGCGAGGCGCGAGCTGATATTCACGACCGAACCGCCGACCGCCGTGCGCCCGGCATCGCCGTTCCCACGCGCGGCCGATGCAGGGGCGGAGAAGAGCGGAACGAGCCGCTGCGTGAGCAGCATGTGCGAGACCACGTTCAGCGCCATCGTCTCGAGCAGCGACTCGCGCTCGAGCGCGCCGATCAGGTCGTTGTGGCGGCGACCGACGTTGTTGATGAGCGCCGCGAGCGGCCCGAAGCGGTCGTCGAGCTGGTCGGCCACGACTTCGGCGGCATCGGGCAGCGCATGGTCGACCTCGATGAAGCGCATGTGCTCGGGCAGCTCCTCGACCGGTGCCGTGCGCCCCGTCAGCACCGCCCCGAAGCCGCGCTCCACGAGCCCGCGCGCGATCGCGAGACCGATGCCCGAAGTACCACCGGTCACGATCGCGGTGCCGAGCGGGCGCATTCGCCCGCCTGCGGTGCCGGCCTCCGGCTGGGTGTCGGTCATGCGTCCTCCGATCCCTCGGTGAATATGCCGTGCGCGTCGAAGACGGCATCGTCGCCGACGACGGTCGCGAGCACGTCGATGGCTCCGATGCGCGACGGCTCGACCGCCGTCGGGTCGTCGCCGAGCACGGCGAAGTCGGCCAGATAGCCGGGCGCGATACGCCCCTTGCGGTCACCCCAGCCGGTCACCTCGGCAGAACCGACGGTGTAGGCGCGCAGCGCCTCCGCCGCCGTGAGCCGTTCGTCGGGACCGTACACCCAGGCTTCCGCAGTGAGACGCTCGACCGCGGCCTGCATCACGTCGAGCGGGCGGCCCGCCGCCACCGGCCGGTCCGAGCTGCCCGCGACGGGCAGGCCGTGCCGCAGCAGGCTGCCGAGACGGAACGACTGCGCGGAGCGCTCGTCGCCGATGTACCCGCGGAAGCCGTCGCCGTACACGCGCATGAAGTACGGCTGCGCGACGATCGACGTGCCGAGGGCGGCGAGCGCCGCCACCTGCCCTTCGGCGACCACCCCGCCGTGCTCGATGCGGTGCGGCAGGGGCGGTGTCACGTCCTCGGCGCGCAGCTGCTCCAGTATCTCGATCGCGAGGCCGACCGCCTCATCGCCGACCGCGTGCATCGCGAGCGCCCACCCCGCGCGACCGGCGTCGAGGGCGTGCCGCCGCATCTCTTCGAGGTCGCCCTGGAAATAGCCGCGGTTCGACGGGCAATGGTGGTACCCCTGCGACATCCGCGCCGTATTCCCGAGGATCGACCCGTCGAGGAAGATCTTCACCGGGCCGAGCTGCAGCCGGTCGTCGCCGAGCCCGCTGCGCAGCCCGCCGGGCAGGCCCCGGAAGCTGCGGCCGTCATCGCCGAGCGGGACGTCGCCGAGCACGTCGGCGACGAGCATCGGCTGCATCCTGGTGCGCAGGACGCCGGCATCGAGCGCGGCCTGATAGGCGGCGAACTCCTGAGCGCTGTGCCCGATCCACCCGCCCCCGATGCCCGCATCGGTGATGCTCGTGAGCCCCTCGGCCGCGTACCGGGCCGTCGCCGCGTCGAGCGCCGCGACGATCTGCTGCTGCGGCGCCGGCAGCATCTGCTGCTGCACGAGTGCCATCGCCGTCTCCTCGAGCAGCCCGGTGGGCCGGCCGGCGTCGTCGGTCACGACCGAACCGCCGTCGAACTGCTCGCGCCCCGTGATGCCGAGCGCCTCGATAGCGCGCCGGTTCACGAAGCAGGAGTGGCCCGAGGTGTGCTTGATCCAGACGGGGCGACGGCCGGAAGCCGCGTCGAGCCGGTCGGCATCGGGGTACGCGCCGCCCGTATCCATCTGGTTGTAGCCGGACGCGACGACCCACTCCCCGGCTTCGAGGCCGGCGGAGGCCCGCGCGATGCGCCCGTAGAGGTCGTCGAGGCCATCGCATCCGGCGAGATCGGTCTCGAGCAGCGTGTGCCCGAACCACACCGAGTGCGCATGCGCGTCGTTGAAGCCGGGCACCACGACGGCTCCGCCCGCATCGATGCGGCGGCGGGCGGCGAGCCCGTCGAGCGCGCCTGCGCGCCCGGGCGCCCCGCCGCCGGACGAGGCCCCGGCCTCGACCGCGACGATGCGGCCGTCGAGCACCGCGATCGCCGACGCTCTCGGGGCGACCTCGTGCTGCGTGAGCACCCGGGCGTTCTCGATGATGGTATCGACGCGCATGCGGCTCAGTCCTCGCCGGGCGCCGGGATGCGCGTATCGATGCCGACGATCGCGACGGGCTGGGTGCGGATCGACACTCCCGCGGTCTCCTTCATCGCGAACGCCGCGACCAAGCCGATCGCGCATGCCACGATCATGTAGACGGCGGGGGTGAGGTCGAATCCCGTTCCCTCGATGAGCAGCTCGTTCGCCGCGGGCGCCGTACCGCCGAAGGCCGCAGTCGCCACGTTGTAGGTGATGGCGAAGCCCGCGTAGCGCACGTGGGTCGGGAAGAAGGCGGGGAAGGTCGAGGAGATCGTGGCGAGCTGCGGCAGGTACAGCAGCCCGAGCACCACGAAGGCGAGCATCGCCCAGCCGAAGCCCTTCTCCATCATCATGTACATCGGCAGCACGAGCACCATCAGCCCGATGAGCGAGAAGATCCACATCGGCTTCCGGCCGATGCGATCGGACAGCGCGCCGAAGAACGGGATGATCGCCATCATCACGAGGTAGCCGATGAGCACCACCATGAGCCCGGCATCGGCCGACAGACCGATGGTGTTCTGCAGATAGGTCGGCATGTAGGTGAGCAGCGTGTAGTTCACCACGTTCAGCGCGATGACGAGACCGGTCATGACGAGCATCGCCCGGCGGTAGTGGGTGAACAGCTCGCGCCATACGCCGCGCTTGTTCTCCTGCGCCGCCTTCTCGGCCTTCTCGGCCGCTTCCTCCTGCTCCTGGAAGAGCGGGGTGTCCTCGATCTTGTTGCGCAGGTACATGCCGATGAGGCCCAGCGGGCCGGCGAGCAGGAACGGGATGCGCCAGCCCCACTGCTCCATCGCGTCGTCGCCGAGGATGCGAACCGCGGCCAGCACGATGAATGCACCGAGCGCGAAGCCGCCGAGCGTGCCGAACTCGAGGAAGCTGCCGTAGAAGCCGCGCTTCTTGTCGGGCGCGTACTCGGCCATGAATGTCGCCGCCCCGCCGTATTCGCCGCCCGTCGAGAAGCCCTGCACCATGCGCAGGATGATGAGCAGGATCGGTGCGAAGACACCGACCTGCTCATAGGTCGGCAGTACGCCGACGAGGAATGTAGCGCCGGCCATCAGGAGGATCGTGAGCGCGAGCACCAGTTTTCGCCCGAACTTGTCGCCGAGCGGCCCCCAGAACATGCCGCCGAGCGGGCGCACGAGGAACGAGAGGGCGAAGGTCGCGAGCGCCATCGCGGTGCCCGATCCGCCATCGGTCGGGAAGAAGTTGACCGTGATGTAGGTCACTGCCACGGCGTACACGCCGTAGTCGAACCATTCGGTCGCGTTGCCGATCGCCGAAGCGGCGATTGCCTTGCGCAGCGTGGCCTTATCGGGCTCGCGGACTCTCGGCGCCGAGCCTGATCCTGCGGCTGTCTTGCTCATGATGTGTGCTCCTTTGCAACTGGATGTGGTCACCGCCCACTCGGGACTCGTGGTCTCGGGCAGTCAGGGTGCGCAGGTGTGAGCGTGCCCCGAGTGTACGCACCCCTCTGTAATGCGCTGTCAGGACGAGGCGGCGGCGTCCTTCGCGAAGAGAGCGCCCATCGCCGGAATGGGCGGGGTCGTACCGGCGAGGCGGAGTCCCTGCCAGAGCGTCACCTGGTTCGCGGTGAGCACCGGCTTGCCGAGCGCGGTTTCGAGCCGCTCGATGATCCGGGCGGTATGCATCGCGGTGTCCGGCAGCAGCACGGCCTGGGCCTCGGCGGGATTGTTGCTCTCGGCGAGTGCGACCACGCCGTCGTCGTCGAGTTCACCGGCGAGCGCCGCGGTCTCGATGTCGTGGCTCACGAGCGACAGCACCTCGATGCCCGCGTCTTCGAGCAGCTTGCGGAAGTGCCGGGAGACGTCTTCGGGGTACGTCGCCGCGATGGCGACTCGGGAGAAGCCCAGGTGGCGGATCGCGTCGACGAAGGCGAGCGAGGTCGATGAGGCCGGGACCGCGAGGGCGTCGCCCACTTCGGCGGCCTGGCGCCGGGCCCCTTCGAGGCCGAAGACGAAGCTGCCGGAGGTGCAGGCCCAGATGATCGCGTCGAGCTGCTTCGCCCGCAGATTCTCGGCGCCCTCGAGCAGTCGCTCGCTGCGGCCGAGGTCGAGCAGGGCGTCGACCTCGTGCGCATCGACGCCGACCGAGGTGTGCTCGAGCTCGAGTGCCACACCGTCGGGCACGAGGGCCTGCATGAACGGGTAGTCGTCCTCCGCGCCGTACCCGGGGTAGAGAAAACCGATCGTGGTCATGTGCGTCCTTTCGACGAGCGCGTCCGCTGCACTGCGTGACGCCACCTTATCCTACATTCCAATTGTTGACAATCATCTCGAGCAGGACCTACTCTAACCATCACGGCCCGCCTCAACACGTACCCGCGCGGGCGCAACGAACGCAAAGGAGCGCATGCATGAGCCGCTACATCACGATCACCCTGGTCAAGCGCGGAGTATCGTGCCGGGCACGACTGCTCGACGATGAGGCCCCGCGCACCGCCGCAGCGGTCTGGGACGCCCTGCCGCAGGAGGGCCAGGCCTACCACGGCAAGTACGCGCGCAATGAGATCTACAACCTGGTGCCCGCCTTCGCCGACCAGGAGCCGGGACCCGAGAACACCACGATCACGCCGATCCCTCGCGACGTCTGCTACTTCAGCTTCTCCGAGACCGAGCTCGGCAACCCGGGCTACGGCTACCGCTCGGGCGAGGGCGGCGACACCGGCGCGAGCATCGTCGACCTCGCGGTCTTCTACGGCCGAAACAATCTCCTCATCAACGGCGACAAGGGCTGGATCCCGGGCAACGTCTTCGCCGAGATCGAAGACGGCTTCGAGGAGTTCGCGGCGGCCTGCCAGGACATGTGGATGACCGGCGCCGCCGGGGAGACCCTGCGCTACGAACGGGCCTGACCGGGCACCGCGCAGCAGGGGCGGGTCGGCACTCGCCGATCCGCCCCTGCTTGCGTGTACTCGGAGAGGCCGGGCGACCGCGGTCAGTGACCGACGACCGCCTCGAGGAACTGGCGGGTGCGCTCGGACCGCGGGTGCTCGAAGAGCTGCGCGGGCGGCCCCTCTTCGACCACCTGCCCCTGGTCGAACATCACGATGCGATCGGAGATCTCGCGGGCGAACCTCATCTCGTGCGTGACCATGAGCATCGTCATGTTCGTGGTCGTGGCGAGGCGCCTGATGACGTGCTGCACCTCGCCGATCAGCTCGGGGTCGAGCGCGCTGGTCGGCTCATCGAGCAGCATCACCTCGGGCTGCATGGCGAGGGCCCGCGCGATCGCCGCGCGCTGCTGCTGCCCGCCCGAGAGCTGGGTGGGCAGGTGCTGCATGTGGTTCTGCAGCCCGACGAGTTCGAGCAGCTCGGTCGCCCGCTCCACGGCTTCGGCCTTCTTCAGGCCCCGCACGTGGATGGGGGCCTCGATGACGTTCTCGAGCACCGTCATGTGCGGGAACAGGTTGAACTGCTGGAAGACCATGCCGATCTTCTTCCGCGTCTCCAGCGTCTGCTTCGTCTCGCGCGGTTTGTCCCCCTTCGCGAGGTTCCACAGCACGTCCCCGCCCACCGTCACGAGCCCGATGTCGGGCGTCTCGAGCGTCATGAGCACGCGCAGAATGGTGGTCTTCCCCGAGCCCGAGGGCCCGATGATCGATACCTTCTCGCCGGGCTTCACCTCGAAGTCGAGGCTGCGCAGCACGTGGTTGTCGCCCCACGACTTGCTCACGTTCTCGAACGAGATCGCGACGTCGATGTCGTCATCGGGGTTGTTGAGGGTTCTGAGGATGTCAGTGTGCGGGGACAAGGCGGTGCTCCAAACGTCGAATGAGCAGTGAACAGGGGAAGCTGACCAGGAGGTACAGCAGGCCGGCGATGGTGATCGGCTCGAGGTAGCGGTAGTAGTTGCTGCCGATCTGCATCGCCGTGCCCATGAGCTCGAGCAGGGTGATCGACGAGAGGATCGCCGAGTCCTTGAACATCATGATGAGATAGTTGCCGAGCACCGGCACGATCGGGCGGATCGCCTGCGGCACGATGATGCGCATCCACATGCGGCCGCCGGGCAGGCTCAGCGCCTTGCCCGCCTCCCACTGCCCCGCCGGCAGCTGCTCGATGCCCGATCGGTACACCTCCGCGGTGTAGGCGCTGTAGTTCAGTCCGAGCACGACGATGCCGGTCGGCAGCGGGTCGAACGCGAGCCCCGCGTAGGGCAGCACGAAGTAGGCGATGTAGGCCTGCACGAGCAGCGGGGTGCCGCGCACGAACGAGACGATGAAGGTCGCGAGGTGCGAGATCACTGGAATCTCGAGGTATCGCAGAATCGCGAGGAGCAGACCGACGACGAGGCTGATGATGAACGCGAAGAACGTGATCTGGATGGTGAGCCAGAAGCCGCGTCCGAGCTGCGGCATGATGGAGATGACGAAGTCGTTGTCCCAGATCATCGGGCGCTCACCCCCTTCCGCGCTTCGCGCTTCGCGCGCAGCTTCGCCTTGCGGTCCAGGGCGAAACGATGCTCGAGCAGCCGCGTGATCCTGCCGATGATGAGCGACAGCAGGTAGTACATGACGAGGATGGTCAGGAAGATCTCGACCGTCGCCCCCGTCACGGTGCGGGCGTTGAACGCGCGCCAGGTGAGGTCGCCCACCGTGACGAGCGACACGAGCGAGGTGTTCTTCAGCAGGTCGACCATGACGTTGCCGAACGAGGGCAGCATCGCGGGCACCGATTGCGGGATGAGGATGCGCCGGAGCCGCAGCGTCGGGCTCATGCCGAGCGCGATCGCCGCCTCGGTCTGACCACGGGGCCGCGACCGGATCGTTCCGCGCACGATCTCGGCGGCGTAGGCGCCCTCGTTGAGCCCGAGCGCGAGCACGCCGGCGAGCACGGGGTGCAGCTGGATCCCGAGGAACGGCAGCGCGAAGAAGAACCAGAACATCTGCACGAGCAGGCCCGATCCTCGGATGAACTCGACGAACACGAACGAAGGCCAGCGCAGGTACCAGCGCCGGGAGAGCCCCGCCAATCCGGCGGCGAACGCCACCGCGATCGTCAGGGCCGCTCCGAGCACCGTCACCATCACTGTGACTCCGAGCCCCTCGAGGAGGAGCCCGGAGTACTCGATGACTGAATCCATGGATCTACTCCGGAGTCGCGGGCGATCCGCGCGTCAGCCCGCGTTCTTGCAGAGCTCTTCGGAGGTCACGCCCTCGACGGCCTCGGGGTCGAAGCCCCACTTGGTGAGGATCTGCGCGAACTCGTCGGTCTTCTTGAACTCCGCGAGCGCCTCGTTGTAGGCGTCGAGCAGCTCGGTGTCGCTCTTGCGGAACGCGGCGCCCGAGCCGGTGCGCGGCGCATCCTCGATCGCGTCGGTGACCTCGAGGCTCGCGTCGTCCTCCGCGATGAGGTCGCGCAACGACAGCGTTGGCAGCAGGAAGGCGTCGGCGCGGCCGGCGCCGATCGACTCGACGCCGCTGCGCGCATCCTTCACGAGCACGTGCTGATCGGCGGGCACCTCGGCGGACTTGAGGATGCCCTCCTCGAAGCCGCCGGTGAGCACCGCGATCTTCAGGTCGGGGTTGTCGAGCACGTCCTGAATGGTGGTGATGCCCTCGGGGTTGCCCTTCGGCACGCCGAACGATTCCGTCGACACGATGACCGGCTCGGAGTAGGCGACCGCCGCGCATCGCGACTCCTTCATGAAGAGGCCCGCGGCGACGACGTCCCAGCGGTCGGCATCGAGGCCGGGGATCATCGATTCGTACGGCGTGGTCACCCCCTGGATCTCGTCGATGCCGATCTTCTTGAGCACGGCGGCGAGGACGTCGGGCTCAGCGCCGGTGACGGTGCCATCGGTCTCGACCTGCGTGTAGGGCGGCTCGTTGGCGATCGCCACCCGAAGGTACCCGTCCTGCTGCGCACGTTCGAGCGTGCTCGTCGCCGCGCCGTCGCCCGCGGGCGTCCCCTGCCCCGGCGTCGTGGTCGAGCACGACACGAGCAGTGCGGCGGCGAAGGCGCCGCCGAGCACTGCCGTCGCTACCCGACGGGTACGCGTGAACTGCTTGAGGGTCATCATTGACTCCTTATTCAGAATGTTCTGCCGTTATGGACGGGCGGGCCCGCGTTCGAGCGATATCGAAACTGTAGGACAATCCCACCCTAGGACAATATGGCAGTCTTTGCGACGACCGTCAAGGCATCCTGCGGCGTCGTGATGCGCCCGTGACATCCGCCCGGCGAGCCCGTACCGCGAGCACCAGTCCGAGCAGCAGTGCGACGCACGACACCGTCACGACCGCGGGCACGGCACGGCCCGCGGAGAGCGCGATTCCCCAGCCGACGCCCCCTGCCCACAGGCCCGCATCGACCGTGAGATTCCAGACCACCGAGGCACGGCCCGCCTCGAGCCGCCTCAGCACGGCGTGCAGCGTGACCGTCTGCACGGCGCCGATGCCCGCCCCGAGCAGCAGCCCGCAGACCACCACCGCAGCGAGCCCGGGCACGAGCACGCCTGCGGCGGCGGCGACCGCGACGCACCCGGCGACCAGCACCCAGGCCACGCCGGCCGGCAGCCATCGCTCCAGCTCTCCCCCGAGCCAGCGCCCGATCGCATTGCCCAGCTGCACGCAGAAGATCGCGAGCGCGGCGCCGGCGGCATCCGAACCGAGCACCGCGAAGCTCGACAGGCCGTGCGAGAGCAGCAGCACGCTGACGAGCAGGAACGCCAGCACCCCGATGGGCACGCCGGAGAGTCGCCCTCGCCACGGCACGGCCCGCACGCGCCCGGGCACCCCAGCCCGCCCCGGCTCCCGCCCCGCCCCGGCGGGAAGGCGGCTCGCGGCCGCCGCCGACACTGCGCAGAGCGCTGCCGCGCCGACCCCGAAGACCTCGGGCGAGAGCACCAGGGCGAGCTGCACGCCGGCAGGCGAGCCGAAGGCCGAGGCGAGGAGCGTGACGAGGCCGTAGACTCCGAGTGCCCGCCCGAGCGAAGCGCCGGGCACGAACAGGGCGACGCCCTGCGTGCCGACCACGACGATCGCACCGAACCCGATGCCGCTGAGCGCAGCGCCCGGCATGAGCAGCGCCGGTCCGCTCGCGGAGCCGGAGAGCAGTGCTCCGACGCCGAGGAGGATGAGCGCGAGTACGAGCACGAGCCGCAGCGACCACCTGCGCACGAGCGCCGGGACGAACGCCTGAACGGCCATCACGAACGCCATCATCGCGCCCGTGAAGAGGCTGCCGAGCTCCGGGGCATCGGGCCTCGTGACCGGGAGCAGCGAGTAGAGCGCGAAGAAGACGGCGATGCCCGCCGCCACCGCTGCGGTGAGCAGGGCGAACGCGCGCACCGCACCGCCCGGCACGCGCCCCGCGCTCTCGGCGGGCCCCTTCGCGGGGGAATCCGCCCCCATCATCGACGCCCTTCCGCCCGGCTACGCCTCGATGAGACGCTGGCCGGGCCCCACTGCAGCCGCGCCGATCGCGCGCAGGGCCGCCCACACCGTGGCCTGGTTCGCCGACACGATCGGCTTGCCGAGCTCCTGCTCGAGCGGCGCGATCAGGTCGTAGCTCGGCAGATTGGTGCAGCTCACCACGATCGCCTCGGCGTCCGGGTGATCGACGTCGCGGATGAGCCGGGCGGTGCGCTCGTACGGCACGCTCCAGATCTCTCGATCGAGCCCGAGCGCCTCGTGCTTCACGACGGCGATATCGTGCTCGCCGAGATAGCGGTCGAGGTGCACCGAGAGTTCGGGGAGGTAGGGGGTGGCGACCGCGACCGTTCGCGCGCCGAGTACGCCGAGCGCGTCCACGAGCGCGCCGGACGTGGTGAGCGCGCGGGTCGCGCCCGCACGCAGCATGGAGGCGCGCAACTCCTCCTCCCCCGCCCTGCCGCGCACGAAGCTCGCCGAGGTGCACGCGTACGCGACGGTATCGGCCCGGCCGGCGATCACACTGCGCACCCCCTCGCGCAACTGCTGCTCGTCGGAGATCTCGAGCGCGAAGTCGACGGTGACGGCGTCGTCGACGTACGGCGTACGCGTGATCAGCAGGTCGACGTTCGGCGGGCACCAGCGCCAGAGCTCGGCATCGAGCTCGAGGTCGAAGGGCGCCACGATGCCGAGGGCGAGGCGCGACTCGGGCCCCGCTGGCAGGTGCGTCTGCTCAGGGATCCCTGTCGCTTGCGCGGGTGCGCCCATGTGGGCTGCGGTGTTCGGTTCCATCTCCGCCTCGGTTCATGCAGTGCTCGCTCGGCTCACACGAGCAAGCGTGTTATTGTTGAATTGTTGACATTCTAAACACGAAACCGACCGGAGGGAAGACCCGTGCGCCTCACCCCGCAGCAGATCGCCGAGCTGCTCCCTCCGCCCCCGCAGCCCGCAGCCGACTACCTCCCGGTGCGCGAGGCCGCGGGCATGCTGCACGTCGCGGGGCAGACCCCGCACATCGCCGGCGATATCGCCATGCGAGGCGTGGTCGGCGAGTCGGTCGCGCCCGAAGACGCTCGCGATCTCGCCCGCACCGCCGTGCTCAACGCGGTCTCGGCCCTGCAGCAGCACCTCGGCGACCTCGATCGCATCTCGCACTTCGTCTCGCTCACGGTGTTCGTCGCGGCGCTGCCGACATTCACCCGCCACCCCTGGGTCGCCGACGGCGCATCGAATACGCTCGTCGAGCTCTTCGGCGAGGCCGGGCGCCACGCGCGCGCAGCGGTCGGCGTCGCATCGCTCCCCGACGGCGCCCCCGTCGAGGTCAGCGTCATCGCCTACGCGGAACCCCTCCCGAAGACGAATCGCTGACGCCGCACGGGGCGGTCGCGCGCGACTCAGTCCGAGCTTTCGACCTCTCGCAGGATCATCTCCACGGCATGGTCCATATGCTCGGCGAGCAGCCGGTGCAGCAGCGGCACGTCGCGCTCGCGGATCGCCTGCGCGATCGCACGATGCTCGGCCAGTCGCTCGGCCGCCGGGTAGACGCGGCTCTCGAGCCCCGAGAAGCACATGCGCGCCTCGGTCGCGAGCGTCCCGTACATGCGGTCGAGCCGAACGCTGTGCGCTTCGGCGACCATGCGCTCGTGGAACTCGATATCCAGCCGGGCGATCTCCTCGAGCCCGGCCCCTTGAGCGATCCGCTCCTCGTACAGATCGCTCGAGGCGTCGAGCGCCGCAGCCATCTCTGATGCGCGGTCGGTGACATCGATCACCTTGAGGCAGGCGGCCCGCTCGATGGCGAGTCTCGCGGTATAGATGTCGAACACGGCCGCCGAGTCGAGCTCTGCGACGAATACCCCGCGATTCGGGCGGCTCACGAGCAGACCCTCCTGGGTCAACCGCTGCATCGCCTCGCGCAGCACGCCACGGCTCACCTGCAACTGCTTCGACAGCTCGACCTCGACGAGCTGCTGCCCCTGGGCAAAATGACCGAGGGCGATCCCCTCGCGCAGACGCCGGGAGATCAGGCTCGCCGTCGATTCGGCCCGGATCGGCGCGATATCCGCACTGTCGAGCCCGCGATTCACCACCTCAGTCATGATGCCGTCCCCGGTTCCGGTATCCGCGCACGACTACTGCCGCCGCGCTGCGGGCTCGGACGCGTCGGCCCGCACGGTCAGAATGTCACGCAGACGGGATTCGTTCTCATCGATGTGCTTGAGCAGGAGCGCCTCCGCATCGCTCGTGCGACGCGAGACCAGCGCATCGACGATCTCGCGGTGGCGGTCGACGATCGCCTCCTGCGGATGCAGGTACTCCTCATCGGTGTGCGAGAGCACCGCGAAGTAGAAGATGAGCTCCTTGCAGATCGTGTCGTAGAAGGCCGACAACCGCTCCGACCGGAGCAGGCCGACGATGGCCTGGTGCAGCGCGAGATCGGCCGCGATGATCTGGTCGGGCTCGAGCCCCGCCGCCGTCGCTTCGAGTCGCTCGCATGCCTCGGAGAGCGTGGCGAGCTGCTCATCGCTCGCCTCGACCCGCACCGCAGCGAGCTCGATATGACGGCGGGTGCGGAACACGTCGGCGAGATCGGCGACCGACGGCGTGGTCACGACGGCGCCGCGATGCAGCTCGTACTTCACGAGCCGGCTCTGCTCGAGCAGGCGGATGCCCTCGCGCAGCGAGTTGCGCGAGATCTCCATGCGCTTCGCGAGCTGGGTCTCCCGCAGCGGTTCGCCCGCCGACAGCACGCCGGTGACGATGAGCCTGCGCAATCGGTCGGAGACCAGCTCGGCGGCACTGGTCATCTGTATGGGTTCGACTGCGTACTCCGGCATGGAATCAGCGTACACCGTCAGATCGTCGACAATACGACGTGCAGACCGAGCAACGACCAGGAACCGGGGAAATGCAGAACGGGCGCGGATCCCGAAGGATCCGCGCCCGTTCGACTACCGAATCGGCAGCCCGGTGCTTACCGGTCGGGCTGCTACCAGCTCGACTTGGTGATGCCGGGCAGCTCGCCGCGGTGCGCCATATCGCGGAAACGCACACGCGAGATGCCGTACTTCGACAGGACGCCGCGGGGGCGGCCGTCGATGACGTCGCGGCTGCGCACGCGCACCGGCGATGCGTTGCGGGGCAGCTTCTGCAGGCCCACGCGAGCGGCCTCGCGGCTCTCATCGGTGCCGTTGGGGTCGACCAGAGCCTTCTTGAGCTCGGCGCGCTGCTCTGCGTAGCGTGCGACGATCTCCTGGCGCTGCTTGTTCTTCGCGATCATGCTCTTCTTCGCCATGATTTAGCGCTCCTCTCGGAAGTCAACGTGCTTGCGAACGACCGGGTCGTACTTCTTGAGCACGAGACGATCCGGGGTGTTGCGACGGTTCTTCTTCGTCACATAGGTGAACCCGGTGCCCGCAGTCGACTTGAGCTTGATGATCGGACGTACGTCCTTGTCCTTAGCCATTAGAGCTTCACCCCACGCTTCTGAAGGTCAGCGACCACTGCATCGATACCGCGGGCATCGATGACCTTGATGCCCTTCGCCGACAGGGTGAGCGTCACCTTGCGGCCGAGCGACGGCACGAAGTAGGTCTTCTTCTGGATGTTCGGATCGAACCGACGCTTGGTGCGACGGTGCGAGTGCGAAATGTTGTGTCCGAAGCCGGGAACGGCTCCAGTCACCTGGCACACTGCTGCCATGGTTTTTCCTCTCATACCGTGAGACCGGACGGCCTCACCCAAGATTTCTTGTCTGCGAGACCCTGTCTCGTGCAGCGCTCTCGCGTCGCAGGCGACAGATCGGTGAAGGGATCTCGCGGTCTGCGCAATGGGACTTTGCACAGCCAAAGAGCAAGCCTACAGCACACTCGCCCGATCGCCAAGCGATGATCTCCGCGATCCCTGGGCGGGTTCAGGCCGCGGCTTCGCCCTCGAGCGCCTCGACCGCCTCTGCGGCTTCGGCCCGGTGGCCCTGGCCCAGGCTGCCGCGGGTCAGCTTGTTCATCACGATCGCGATCGCGCCGTCGCCCGTCACGTTGGTCGCGGTGCCGAAGCTGTCGAGCGCGATGTACGCGGCGAACATGAGGCCGACCTCGACATCGCCGAAGCCGAGCATCTGCACGAGGAGCCCGGCCGCAGCGGCGATCGCCCCGCCCGGCACGCCGGGGGCCGCGATCATCATGACGCCGAGCATCATGATGAACGGGAAGTAGGCGCCGAACGACACGTCGCCGCCGGTGAGCAGCAGCACCGCGATCGAGAAGCAGGTGATCTTCACCATCGAGCCCGACAGGTGGATGGTGGCGCACAGCGGCACGACGAAGCCCGCCACCGACTTCGAGACGCCGTTCTTCTGCGCCGATTCGAGCGTGACCGGGATGGTCGCGGCCGACGACGAGGTGCCGAGCGCGGTGAAGTAGGCGTCGCGCATGTTCCACAGCGCGCGCAGCGGGTTCACGCCGCCGATGATGCCGGCGATCGTGTACTGGATCAGCAGCACGACGAGGGTCAGCGCGAACGAGACCACGACCACGAGCAGGAACTTCGAGACGACGATCATCGCCGAACCGCTCGCCGAGAGGTCCATGAAGATGCCGAAGATGAACAGCGGCAGCGCGGGCACGATGATGCGGCGGATCAGCGACTCGATGATGGTGCGGAACTCGACGGCACCGCGCAGCACGACGGTGCTGCGGAACGCGGTGAGGCCGATGCCCACCACGAAGGCGAGCACGAGGGCGCTCATCACGTCGACGACCGGCGACAGCACGATCTCGGTCGCGGCGTCGCCCGCGGAGGAGACGACGGAGACGTACGGTTCGAAGCCCGACCCCTCGCCGTCGCCGAGCGAGCTCGCGCCCGCCCCCGACATCGATGCGGTGAAGAGCCAGCGGCTGACGAAGTAGGCGAGGAGGCCGGCGAGCAGGGTCGATCCGTAGGCGATGCCGGCGGTCACGCCGAGCCACTTGCCGGCGCCTTTGCCGAGCTCTGCGATCGCCGGGGTCACGAGACCGAGGATGATCAGCGGCACCGCGAAACCGAGGAAGCCGGAGAAGATCGAGTTGTAGGTCAGGAAGAGGCTGCCGAGCCACTGCGGCATGACGGGGCCGATGAGAATGCCGAGCACGATGGCGGCGATGATCCAGCCGAGCAGCGGCACGGAGCGGAGGAGTTTCATGGGGTCCTTCTGGGACGGAAGCTGAAGGGCCCGAGATGCCGAGCCTCGGAACAGTGTAAGAGATGCGCGCGCAACGCGTCGCAGCCCCGGCGCACTACCGCAGCAGCGGCACCCTCGATCTCCTGGCCAGCAGTAGACCGCGCCCACTTCAGCCCGCGACGTCACCGGTGGTGTATCTGACCGCGAGAAGGAGGTGACCATCAGGTGCGTTCGCGTCGTCCAAACCCACGAACGGGCCCTCCGCTCCCCGATCAGTGAATCGGCCCCCGAGCCCTTCGTCCGCACGCGGATGCGGATCGTATCCGGTGCCTTTGTAGTATCCGGCGCTTTCGAGCAGCGAGACGATATCCTCCAGATCTGCTTCAGGATAGGTGGCGTAGAAGACGACCACATCATCGACGTCTGCACGGCCCTCGCACTCGGATGCCGGCAGCCCGGGAATAATCGCCGTGAGATCCGCATGGTCGAGAGGTGAGTATCCGGTGAGGATGAGTCTCTTCAAGATGCGTTCGCAGTCTTCCGGAGCCACCGACCCGGAGGCAGTGCTTGACTCTGACGAGCGGAGCTGGTTCGTTGGCCCTTCAACATCTCCAGCGTCCGAAGGGGTGCTCGCGCAACCGGCGAGCAGCAGAAAGGACGCACCGATAGCGGCAAGGTTACGAGCGCGGTGGAATTTCATGATGCTCCTCCAGGGCCTGGCGTTGTATTCCAGCCCGTTTCTAGCACTCGGAACAGCACGGTTGCTCGCGTTCGGTGCCGGAACCGCACTCTCCGGAAAATTCGAACGCGCGAGCCCCGCCGACGCGAAAACCCCACCGCGCGAGCGATGGGGTTTTGGCGGAGGATGGGGGATTTGAACCCCCGAGGGCGTGAACCCAACACGCGTTCCAGGCGTGCGCCATAGGCCGCTAGGCGAATCCTCCTCACCGGCGAAAAGCCAGCGCGCATCAGTCTAGCGGCATCGCGCCGCCCCGTCATATCGGCGACTGCAGCGGCGCTCGTGCTGCCGCCCCCGACGCCGCAGAATCGTTCGATTCCTGAGAACTTCGCGCCTCGGACTTGAAAAGTAACAGAACGGTAACGCATACTTGTTCAGTCGCGGGGCGAGGCTCCGCGTTTTTCGAGTCAGCGAATCCGGAGTTCAATCACAGTGCAATCCTCTGCCAAGGCGTTCATCGTGGGCCTGGTGTCTTCGATCACCTTCGCTTTCGGGGCGGCCCCCGCGGTCGCAGCAGCACCGGTCGAAGACTTCACCGCAAGCGCTCCCGCTGCCGCCGTGCAGACGAGCACGACCCCGGTGGCCCAGACGCTCGACACCGCGCTGGCCGACACCGACATGCTCGCGTCGCCGCTCGATCTCGCCGAAGAGGCGTCGATCCCCCACAACTTCGACGTGGCCGCCACGATCGCCCTCGCCGAGAGCGAGATCGGTACGAGCCGCCCGACCGGCTGGAGCGCCCCGGGCGAGTGCATCATGTCGGCGCAGCGCTGGATCCGCGCCGGCGGCGGCAACTGGGTCGGTGGCGGCAACCCCGTCACCAACTACGACACCGCGACGCGCATGACCATCGCCGATGCCGCTCCCGGCGACATCGTGCAGTACGAGAACATCGAATCGCCGACCTCGTGGGTCACGGGCGTGCACACCGTCATGATCGTCGGCGTGAACACCGACGGCACCTTCCAGATCATCGAGTCGAACAACCCCGGCGGCTCGGGTCTCGTCAGCAAGGACGAGGCATGGCTGCCGAAGCCGCCGAGCGGCTTCGAGGCCGTCGTCTGGCGCTTCTAGGCCCGACCGGCCGATTTCCCGGGCACCGCGTCCGCCCGTCGTTCGGTTCACACCCGCATTTCGGATGAGAACCGGGCTTTCGATCCGAAGTTCGGGTGAGAGCCGAAGTTCGGGTGACGCCCTGGGCGCAGCTGCGTTCCCGACCGGTCAGACGAGCGATTCGTAGAGCTCGGCGAGCTTCGCGACCTGCGTCGATTGCAGGAAGCGCCGCGCCTCGGGCGCCGGCACGCGCACGGCGTCGCCCCCGGAGCCGCCGGCTGCGCCCCCGCCCTGTGCGGCTGCGGCGGCGATCTCGACGACCGCACGCTCGAGCGTCGCCGCGAGCGACTCCACGGTCGCCTCGGGCACCCGCCACTCGGGCCGCACGGCGACGTCGTCGGCGATCTCGGGGTCGCTGAAGACGGTCGGCGTGCCGAGCGCCGCGGCTTCGAACGGCGTCATGCCCTGCGTCTCGAAGCCGATCGAGGTCTGCACGAGCGCATCCGCGTCGTGGATCGCGGCGAGCGCGTCGCGGTACGGCACCGGGCCGGGCACGGTCACCCGGTCGGCGAGGGCGAGCTCGGCGATGCGCGCCTCGACGCGCGGCAGCAGCAGGCCGGCGCCGTGCAGGGAGACATCGGCGTCGATGCCCGACCGGGCGATGGCGTCGATGAATTCGAGCACCCGCTTCTCGTGGCTCATGCGCCCGAGCCAGACGAGGCGAGGCCGTTCGCGGGGCGAGCGGCGCCGGGCGCGTACGTCGGCGATCGCGTCGTCGTCGACGCCGTTCGGGGTGACGAGCACCCGTTGCGCGACGCCGTGCGTCTCGAGCGCGGTCGCGAAGTGCTGCGATGGGGCGGTCACGGCGTCGGCGTCGGCCGCGAGCTCGGCGAGGTACCGCCAGGCTCCCCGGGCTTCGCGCGACACGGGACCGCGAGGGGCGCCGAGCGCGAGACGCCGCCAGGCCTGCAGACCTGCGAAGGCGAACGGCGCGAACGGTGTGACCGCGCGCGTGCCCTCGTCGACGTGGTTGTGCATGGTGTGCACGACGGGAACGCGCCGGCCCGTGGCGGCGCTGAGGCCGCGCGCCGCGCGGTATCCGGTCATCGCCCCCCAGAAGTCGCCCTGCACGTGCACAAGATCGACGCGCGGCAGGTCGGCGAGAGCTTCGGCCAGGGCGCGGTCGGTGCGGGCCGTGGGCCAGGCGATGCCGTACTCGCGATCCTTCGTGATCGCGCGCGACGGCAGGTCGATGTAGGCGCCGCGGTTCGCCCGCGCGGTCGCGTAGCCGGGCCGGTGCAGCGCCGGTGCAGCGATGGTCACTCGGTGCCCGAGCCGCTCGAGGTAGTCGCGCTGCAGCCTGATCACGACCTGCACCCCGCCGAGCGACTCCGGGTGCTGATCGGTGACGATGAGGATGTGCATCAGCGCGGAGCGCTCTCGCCGCGGTAGAGCGCTTCGAACGTGTCGAGGGTGCGGTCGATGTCGTGAGCCTTCACGGCTTCGAGCGAGGCGAGCTGCATCTCGCGATACTGCTCGGCCGGCAGCGAGAGGATCTGCGAGACCCGTTCGGCGAGCTCGCGATCGTTGCGCGGTTGGAAGAGGTAGCCGTTCTCGCCCTCGTGCACGAGGTGCGGCAGCGCCATCGCGTTCGCGGCGACGATGGGCAGGCCCGACGCCATCGCCTCCATCGTCGCGATCGACTGCAGCTCGGCGATCGATGCGATCACGAACACGCTCGCGCGGGTGAGGTGCGCGCGCAGCTCGTCGTCGCTGACGCGACCGGTGAAGACGACGCGGTCGGCCACGCCGAGATCCCTGGCGAGCTTCTCGAGGTTCTTGCGCTGGTCGCCGTCGCCCACGACGGTGAGGCGGGCGTCGAGGTCGCGGGCGAGTCGCGGCAGCGCGCGCACGATGACGTCGATCTCCTTCTCGAGCGTGACGCGGCCGACGAACACGAGTTCGTTCGAGGTGCGCGGCGCGAGATCCGCGGTGTAGTCGGAGGCGCGCAGCCCGCAACTGACAGGGATCACTCCGCTGCGCTTCGTATTGCGTTCGAGGAAGTCGGCGGCGCGGCGCGTGGGGGTCGTGATCGCAGCGGCCAGTTTCAGCACGCTGTCGGCGTCGTGCCAGCCCCAGCGCACGAGCACCCGTTTGAGGCGCTTCGGCAGCAGCGAGAAGTCGAACACGTTCTCGGGCATCACGTGGTTCGTGGCGATGATGCGGATGCCGCGCTTCGCTCCTTCCCTCGCGAGAGCGCGGCCGATGATGATGTGCGACTGGATGTGGATCACGTCGGGGCGCACCTGGTCGAGCACCTTGCGCGCGTAACCGCGGGCGCGCCAGGGCAGCACGAAGCGCAGCCACTCGTGCGGGTACCAGCGCCAGCTCGCCCAACGGTGCAGCGTCATTCGCTCGCCCTCGACCGTCTCGACGAAGGCTCCGGTGCGGCGGTGCCGTGTCGAGGGCGCGACGACATGCACATCGTCGCCCCGGCGCACGAATCCGGCTGCCAGGCGTTCGGCGAACCGGGCGGCGCCGTTCACGTCGGGTGTGAAGGTGTCGCACCCGATCAGGATGCGGAGGCGGGTGGGTCGATCGCTGGTGCTCACGGTGTCGCGGGAGTCCTATCGGTCCGGGATATTCGGCGTTGTGGCCGACGCCTCAAGTGTAAGCAGCGCCGACCCGGAAACCGCCGTGACCCGTACGTGCTGACCTAAATTGGCCAGTGCCTTAAATCTCTGGTGCCATGGCACTGGGTCCAGCACGCTTAAACCATGCCCCGTACCCACTCCGCCGCTGCCGTGACGATCGGCAAGCGCATTCGCGAGATACGCCAGCGTCTGGGCATTTCTCTCGAAGATCTGGGCGAGCTGTCCGAGCTGAGCTGGACGAGCATCGGCAAGATCGAGCGCGGCGTTTCGAGCCCGACGGCCGAGACGCTCGTGCGCATCGGCACCGCTCTCGAGGTCGACCCGGGCAGCTTTCTGGCCGGCATCACCGCGGACGACTACGGCAGCCGCATGCATCAGCTCTCGGCGCGCGAGCTGATCCGCGAGCGCCGTGCGCGGGCCGGTCAGGGCTGAGCGGGCTTCCCGCTCGAGGCCCATCTTCAGCGCGCCAATCTCATCGGACACTCTTCCGGCCAGGCAAGCGATACCGGCAATTAGGGCGGCTCCCGAGTTTTGGACCGAGGTGACGCTAACCGCCTGAACCGTCATGCACTCGGAGGGCAGGAACACCTCGGTCATCGCCACATCTGCAGGCTGCACCCATCATCCCGGCGGAATGGTCCACTCCCATCTGTGTCCTGTCGAGCGAACGCACCTCCGCAGTCTCGCGCAAGGTCGTCTCCGAGATCACGGACCTGGGGCGGTGGGAGCTTTGCTTCCTGCAGGGCAGATCGAGATGCGTGTTGCGCAGCGGACCGAGATGCATGTCGCGGATGAAGCGGTGTTCGGCCGAGAGAGACAGGGCAGGCAAGGAGCGGTATCGGTGAGGGGCCGCTCCTGACGATCAGAACGCCTCGTGGACAACCTCACCATCGACCACGGTGCACCTGATCCCTACTTCGCTCAGCGTTTCGGGGTCCGTCTCGCGGAGATCCGCGCCGAGCACGACGATGTCGGCAACGTAACCGGGGAGAAGCGCTCCGCACCACGATTCGCGGAAGAGTGCCCGGGCCGAGTTCCAGGTGTAGGCGCGAATCCCGTCGAGGATCGAGATCCGTTCCGAAGCCCCCATGTCCGCGCCCGAGAGGCTGCGGCGGAGGACGGCCGTCTGAATGTTCCGCAGCGGTGCGTGCGATGAGACGGGGGCGTCCGAGCTCAGCGCCACCGGCACGTCGGCGGCAAGCATGCTCGCGAGCGGGGTGATCCGGGTCGCGCGCTCCTCCCCCAGGTTCGCGCGGAAGCTGTCGCCGAACTCGTACAGGAAATTCGGCTGGCACACCGGGACGGCTCCGAGCTCGCGGATGCGCTCGATCTGATCGGGCGTCGGCGAGCCGCAGTGCTCCAGGCGGTGCCGATGATCGGCTCGAGGCCGGCTGTCGAGCGCCTGCGCGATCGAGTCGAGGCACATGCCGATGGCGGTATCGCCCTGCGCGTGGATCCCGAGCTGCAGACCGAAGCGGTGCGCGTCTCCGACGAGCTCCGAGAGCCGGTCGGCCGACCAGTAGGGGTATCCGTGCGAGCACGGGTCGTTCGCGTACGGTTCGCTCATCAGCGCCGTCGAGCCGGTCAGCGCGCCGTCGCTGTAGATCTTCAGGGGTCCGATGGCGAGGCGCTCGTCCCCGAGCGGCCCCGACATGCCGAGGCCCTCGATGCCCTTCCAGTGGTTCGAGAGATACATGCAGACGACGCGCACCAGCATCCGCCCCTCGTCCCGGGCCGAGAGATAGACCGGCATGTCGCGCGAGGTGGTCTGGGCGTCCACGACCGTCGTCACCCCCGCCGCGGCGAAGGCCGAAAGGCCGAGCTCGAGATCGTCGACGAGGTCGTCGAGCGGGGCGGGGAAGGTGTTGTGGTTGGGGCCGTGCCCCTCGACGTCGATCGCGCTGCGCAGCACCTGCTCCATCGCCGAGTCGAGCAGCATGCCCGTCACCCGCCCCCACTCGTCGCGCACGAACCGCCCGGACTCGGGATCCGCGACGTCGTCCTCGATCCCCGCCTCGCGCAGGGCGGCGGTGTTCACCAGCGCGAAATGGCCCGAGGAGTGCACGAGTCCGACCGGGTTGCGCTCGCTGACGGGATCGATGTCCCAGCGCGTCGGCATGCGCCCCTCGGGATACTTCCCGTAGTCGAAGCCGCGGCCCCGCAGCCAGCGACCGGGTTCCGCGCCCTCCGTCAAGCGCGCGACCGCCTCGACGAGCTCGGCGATCGACGAGACCTTGGGGTAGCGGACGTCGCGCTCCTCCCGGATCGAGAAGCCGAAGGAGAGCGGATGGGCGTGCGCATCGATGAATCCGGGGATCACCGTTCCTCCGCGGGCCTCGACGACCCGCACCCCCGGATCGATCCGGCGCTCGATCTCGGCGCGCGGCCCGATGGCGACGATCCGGCCGTCCTCCGCGTAGATCCCACCGTCCTCGAGCACCCCGTCGGGCAGCAGGTGATTCCCGCCGACGATAGCGAGCCTCCGCCGGGCCGCGAGGCGGGTGCCGGGGTTCCGTGTCGGGTGCAGGTGTTCCATGGGTGCTCCTCCTCCGTTCTTCGCTTCGATCGATGAGCGGGCCCCACAGGCCGCTCGCTCGCCGCGTGCTTCAGCCGGCGAGCGCGCCGTCCGCGAGGCTGCGGACGACCGCGGTGAGATGGCGCAGGCCGGCGAGCAGATCCTCGTCTCGGGTGTACTCGTCGAGGTTGTGGGAGACGCCGTTCACGGAAGGCACGAACAGCATCACCGTGGGCACGAGATCCTTCATGTTCGTGGAGTCGTGCCCCGCGACGGTCATCACCCGGCCGTGCGCGAGGCCGAGATCGTCGGCGACGCGCTGCGCGAGCGCGACTCCGGCCTCGGGGTAGGGGTTCTGATCCCACGCGTGCTCCGCGGTGATCTCGATGCCCACCCGGTCCTCCGCCCGCACCCGGTCCACCACGGCCATAAGCTTCTCGCGCGCCAGTTCGATCACCTCGCGGCTCGGGGAGCGCAGGTCCAGCAGCAGCTCCACCTCGCTGGCGACCACGACCGGGGAGTTCGGATACACGTTCAGCTCCCCGCAGGCGGTGTGCAGCGCCCCGGTCTCGAACTCGTCCGCCAGCTCCCGCGCGGCGACCACCAGCCGGGCCGCTCCGAGCAGCGCATCCCGCCGATCCGCCATGAGCGCGGAGCCGCTGTGCGCCTGCTCGCCGGTCACCCGGAACCCGAACTTGTGCGCCGCCCACGTCGCGTGCACCAGGCCGATGGTGACGCCGTCCTCCTCCATGCTGCGCCCCTGCTGCACGTGGATCTCGGCGTACGACGCCGCCTCCCGCCCCGTCCCGGGCCCGAAGGCGTCCTCCTCCCCCAGCTCGCCGAGCCCCGCCAGCGCCTCCCGCACGGAGACCCCCCGGGGATCCGTCGTCGCCAGCGCGACCTCGAGCTGCAGCTTCCCCGTGAACACGGAGCTGCCCATCATGGACGGCTTGAACCGCGACCCCTCCTCGTTGAACCAGTTCGCCACCGCCAGGTTCAAACGCGGCGCCCGGCCCGTGGCCCGCAGCTCCTCCGCAACGCGGAAGCACGCGTGGGCCGCCGCCAGCACCCCGTAGGCGCCGTCGAAGCGCCCCGCCGTCGGCTGCGAGTCCAGGTGCGAGCCCGCGATGACGTACGGGGCGCCGGGCGAGAGTTCCAGCAGGCCAAACTGGTTGCCGATCCGGTCGCGGACCACCGTAAATCCGCGCGCCTCCAGCAGCGCGGCGAACCAGCTCCGCTGCTCGCCGTCCGCGACGGACGCGGCCTGACGCTCCACCCCGTTCGTCCCCGCGACGGCGCCGAACCCCGAGAGCGCCGACCAGTCGGCCAGGAAGGCCTCGTCGGCCACGCCCGTCTCCCCAATCGCGATGCCGCGCGATCCTCTCGACTCCACCATGATGTCCTTTCCTTTCCGTCCTACGCGGCGGGTGCCGCATAGGGCGCGCGCCAGACGGGCGCCTCGAATACCTCGTCGCCGATCCTGATCAGCGTCGGGCCCTCCGCTTCGAGCGCGGCCGCCACGGCCCGCTCCAACTCCTCCGGGGTGCGCGCCTCGCCGAAGCCGCAGCGCAGCCCCGCGGCGAGCGCGGCGTAATCCGGAGGGGTGAGCGCGACGGCGAAGGGATCGACCCCGGCGTCGCGCATGTTCTGCTCGATCTCGGCATAGCCGCCGTTGTCGAAGACGACCACCGGGATCGGGAGGCGCTGCTCCGCGGCCGTGATCAGCTCCTGCACGCTGAACATCAGCGCTCCGTCGCCGAGGAGGGCGACCACGTTCGCCTCCGGCCGGGCGATCCTCGCCCCGATCGCAGCCGGCAGGCCGTAGCCGAGGGTCGCGTAGCCGTCGGTCGTGAGGAAGCCCCGCGGTTCGTCGAGCATCGCGGCCCGCACCGTGCCCTGCCAGGAGATCTGCGAACTGTCCCCGGTCAGCACCGCGGGCTTTTCCTCTCCCGCACCCTCCTCCCGGGCAGCGCGCATGACCGCAGCGTGCAGCGCGCCCCAGCGCTCGACCGCTTCGGCGCGCACGTCCGCGGCGTCGCCCAGCACCTCACGTACCCAGGCATCGCCGTCCCCGGGATGCGGCGCACGCCGCACCGCTCCGAGCAGGGCGTCCGCGGCGAGCCCAGCGTCGCCTAGCACCGGCAAATCCGCGCGGCGGTGCTTGTGCAGCTGGCCCGGGTCGATATCGAAACGCGCGACGCGCGCGCCGGGACGGGTCCCGGCGTTCTTGAGCTCGGTGCCGAACGCCAGGATCAGATCAGCACGGCCGATCGGCGGGAAGGCCGCGGAACCCCCGGCCAGTGCCCCGGCCGAGAGCGGATGCCGCTCCGATACCGCGCCCTTGCCCTGCACCGTAGTGACGATGGGGATTCCGGTCGCGTCGACGAGTGCCGTGAGCACCGCGCCGTGGGCCACCGCGCCGCCCCCAACCACGATCAGAGGGCGCTTCGCCTCCCGCATCGCCGCGACCACACCCGCGATCGCCGCGGGATCGGGACTCAGCGGCGGGGCCGTCCACGCCGCCCCGGGGGGCCCCGCGGAGGGCTCCTCGATGAGGTCCGTGGGGATCTCGATGTGCACGGGCCGTGGGCGGCCCGTGCGAAACCCGAGGAACGCCCGATGGATCGCCTCCTCGAGGGCTTCCTGAGACTCGGCGCGCACACTCTCCGCAGCGAAGCGGTCGACCCCAGCGCGCTGGTCCTTCGCTTCATGCAGGAAACCGAGGTTCCGGCGCTCCTGCCCCCGGGGGGCGCCCGGTGACAGGACGAGCAGGGGTACCCCATCCGCGTAGGCGTTGGCGATCCCGGTGATGCAGTTGGTGACCCCAGGGCCGCTCGTCGCGATGACGACACCGGGACGCCCCGAGGCCCGCGCGTATCCGTCCGCCGCATAGCTCGCCCCCTGCTCGTGCCGCGTCAGCACGTGGCGGATCCCCGACGCCCTGAGGCCACGGTAGATCTCGATGTTGTGCGTGCCGGGGATGCCGAACACGGTGTCGACCCCGTTTGCCGCCAGGCATCCCGCGGCGAACGAGCCGATCGTCTCCCGAGCCGCCGTTAGCAGATTCGTCATAGTACACCCTCCGGTCCGCGCCGCCTACCAGTCGCGGACGATCTCCGTCGTCGAGCAGTGGATATTGCCGCCGTTGTTGATGATCTCGTCATAATCGATCAGCACGACCTCGAAGCCGCGCTTGCGGAGCATCGCCGCCGTGTTCGGGTAGATCGACGCCATGATGAGCCGCCCGGGGCGCACCATGAGCGAGTTGCAGGAATTCTGCTCGTCAGGGTGAGGATGCACGATCTCGTACCCGAGCTCCTCGAGCCGGGCTAAGTACTCATAGGGCAGCCGGTGCGGGTTCGCCATCACCGTGCGCTCGTCGAGAACCATGAACTGACCGTCAGTGTGGATCGTGTATCCCGGCAGGGGCACCGTGATCAGCTCGACGTCGAGCGGTTGCAGCAGGCTCTCGAGCTGGCGTGCGCCCTCCACGTTGCAACGGATCGAAGTGCCGTACACGGCGAGGTTGCGGTTGAGCATATGGAAGGATCCGCCCTCGGCGAGACCGGCGCCAGTGATCGTGCCGAGGATCGGCATTCCCAGCGCCGCGAGAGACTGGGTCATACTGGCCTCCTCGCCGCGGCGCATGCGTGGGGCGAGGCGGGTGATAATGGCCCCGCCCGGAACAGTCAGCACGGGGTCGCGGGTGTAGACCGACTTGGTGAAGGTACGGGGTAGATCGGGAGCGAACACGACTTCGACGCCCTCGGCCTCGAGCGCGCTGACCAGCTGCGCGTGCTGATCGAGCACCTTCGCTATGTCCGGCGGCGTGGCTCGCTTGTAATACCAGTTCCGGTCGGGGTCGACGAGCGCCTGGGCCTCCTCGCTCCAGGCATCGGCACGAATGTCCGCCATCCCTGCGTTCGGGCGTCGCACGATCACGGAGCGCAACGTGCTCGTCTCGTCGCCGCGTCCCCATCGCCGCCCCCAGTTCCGCTCGAGTTCGCCGGGGTCGCTGAACCTCGGCTCCGGCTCGGGCCCGAGCAGTTTGTGGAAGTAATTCTCAGCGGGACCGTAGAAGTCGCCGTTGCTCATAATGTTCCTTTCTTCGGTGTTCTTGATGTTGCGGGGTCCAAGGTTCCGGATCGCCGCATCTGGATCGACCGCTCCGGGTTTCCGAGCAAGCCCGACGAACCCCGGGTGCTTCGCAATGGGAATCCAGTCCAAGCGGGCGGTCTCGGCTATAGCACGTGCTCCAGGAAAGCAGTGGTACGCTCGGAGGCCTCACTGGAGAAGAAGCGCTCCGGCGGCGAATCCTCGACGATGCGCCCGTTCTCGAAGAGGATCACTCGCGACGCCACATTCCGAGCGAAGCCGACCTCGTGCGTGACGACGACCATTGTCATCCCCTCCTCCGCGAGGGACTCCATCACTTTCAGCACGTCCCGGACGAGCTCGGGGTCCAGCGCCGAGGTCGGTTCGTCGAAGAGCATCACCTTCGGGCGCAGCACGAGCGCCCGCGCAATGGCGACACGCTGCTGCTGGCCGCCGGAGAGCTCGCTCGGATACTTCTCCCCGTAGCCGTCGAGCCCGACCCGGCCCAGCATCTCCCGGGCGGTCTCCCGATTGGCCAAGGTGCTGCCGCGCTTATGCACGCCGAGCGCCAGCATGATGTTGCGCTCGACGGTCATGTGCGGGAACAGGTTGAAGTTCTGGAAGACCATGCCTACTGTCGTACGGTCCCCCGCGAGCTGGCGCTCCGAGGCAGGCAAGAGTGACCCACGCCGCTCGCGCTGCCCCACGAGTTCGCCCTCGAAGAGGATCCGTCCACCGTCGACGGGTTCGAGCAGCGCGAGGCTACGCAGGAACGTGGACTTGCCGGAGCCAGAGGGACCGAGGATCGCGGTAACCTCGCCCTTCGTCGTGGTGAACGATACTTCATCCACCGCTGGCTTCCCGTGATAGATCTTGCTGATAGCCTCAGCGTGGAGGAGAGCGTGGGACTCAGACAACGGAGACCTCCCTGGTATTGAGCGAAGGAAAGGCGCTGCGCGAGCGCCGCCGGCCCGTCGAGCTCCTCCAAGCGAACTTGCGCTCGGCCCAGCTCTGACCGAGCATGAAGAGCGAGACGAGCACGAGATAATAGACGGCGGCCGCGGAGTAGTACTCGGCGTAGCTGAAGGTGCGCGAGACGTCCTGCGCCGCCGTGTAGAGCAGTTCCTGGAGGGAAATGACCGAGGCAAGGCTCGTCATCTTCACCATGTTGATGAACTGATTACCGGTCGGCGGGATCGCCACGCGGATCATCTGAGGGATCTGCACGTGCCAGATCACGCTCCACGGCCGTAGGCCGAGCGCCCTCGCCGCCTGCACCTGCCCGGACGGGATCGCGGCGAGTGCCGAGCGCAGGATCTCGGCCATCAGCGCGGCCTCGAGCAGAGTGAGCCCGAAGAACGCCGCGATGTAGGGGTTGAACCAGGACTGCTTCAACGCTGGGATGAGCTGCGGCAACGCGTTCCAGATGAGGATCAAGATAAGGAGCGCGGGGACCGCCCGGAACACCCAGACGTACCCGGCGGCCAGCCAGCGCAGCCAGTTCCGCCGACTATCTCGGCCGAGCGCCAGAAAGAACCCAAGGACAATCGCGGCGGCCTGCACAAGCAGGGCGAGTGTGATCGCCGTGACAGCCCCGTGTAGATAGGTCGGCGAAAAGAGTGCGTCGAGAAATATCTGAGGATCGAACTTCACTGCATCTCCTTTCAGGGGGCGACGATCCGGTCGGGTAGCAGCCCGTACTTCTCGGCAAGCTGGGCGAACGTTCCGTCGTCAGTGAGCTTCTGGGCGACCTCAGTGATCTTCGCGGTGAACTCGCTGTCCTTCGTCAGGAACATCCCGAAGTCGGTCTCGGCGGGGAACACCTCCGTGGCGACCTCGAACTCGTCGCCGAGGGTCTCCGCTGCCTGGTTCGCCGCGACGTCGGTCTCCATGGTCGCGTCGACCCGCCCGTTCTGCAGTGCCGCGATGGTCTCCGGCAGTTCGGGATAGACGGACAGCTCGATGCCCGGCTTGCCGTCCGCCTCGAACTGGGCACTGAGCTCCTGCAAGATCTTCTCGTTGGCCGAAGCGCCCTGGACGGCGATCTTGACGCCGGAGAGATCCTCGGGACTCTCCAGCCCGAGCGGGTTCCCCTTTGGGACAATGAGGGCAGGACCCGTCTGGAGATACGGAATCGCGTCCGCGTTCGAACTGCGCTCCTCGTTGATGTAGAGCCCCGACCTCAGCACATCGCAGCGGCCGGACATCAATGCGGGCAGCAGGCCGTCGAACGCGGAGACATTGTACTTGACCGTCAAGCCCAGCTCATCCGCTATGGCGGTAATGGAGTCCGGATCGAACCCGGTGAAGGTCTCGCCGTCCTTCCAGTAGAGCGGCTCGTAAGCGTTCTTCGAAATGCAGACGGTCAGTGAGCCCGACTCGATGACCGGGAGCGAGGAATTGCTGCCCCCGGCACTGTCTGCGCTTCCGCTACTGCAGGCGGTGAAGGAGAGCGCCGCCACGGCCGCGGCGCCGAACAGTGTGATTGCTGACTTTCGCATAGTACGTCCTCGTCTTCGTCGAATAGGAAGTACTCGCCAGACTATGGGAATTATGATGTGGATAATACACTTTAAGTTATGAATGATAATTCAAGCGCGATGCAGGTGCTGCAGGACAACCTCCTCCGCTACGACGCCGACGCACTCGTGGACGCGGTGCTGCTGACCGCGCGGAACGGTCAGCTGCCAGAGGGCACCCGCCTACCGACCATCACCCAGACCGCGCAGGCGCTCGGACTGTCGACCTCAACAGTGAGCCGCGCCTGGGCCAACCTGGTACAAATGGGCGTCATCGAGACCCGGCGACGCGGCGGCACGTTCGTGGCTCGGCCAGTCGAGGCCACTTCCTACCGTTTCAAAGGTTACGACCGCGAGCAGTTCCGGTACTTCCTCTCGCCGGGCTACCCTGATACGACCCTTCAGGTCGACCTCGCGAAAATGCTCCTACGGGTCGCGGAGCAGGCGACCTTCCCGGGCTACCCGGGGAATCGTACGATCACCGAGCCCCTGCACGAGGCGCTCCTCGCGCGTGTCGGGTACCTGCCCGAGGCAATGCTGCTCGACACTGAGATCATCGGTGCGCTGCCCCGAATCCTGCAGGCGGTCAGCCACCGGGGGGCAGCGATCGGGGTCGGCAACCCGGAGTTCCCGCTCTACAACGTGATCCTGCGTCAGGCAGGGATGGCGCCCGCGCCGATCGGTTTCTCTGAGGGCGGCTACGATCTCGCCGCCCTCGACAGAGCGCTCGCCGGTGGGGTCCGTGTGGTCCTGCTCCAGACTCGCGTGCACAATCCCACCGGCCGGCTCGTGCCGACCGAGAACCTGGAGGGCATCGCCGCATCGCTGCGCCGACACGACGCAACCGCAATCGAGATCGACCACCACGGCGCGCTCGCACCGGAGGCCGACGTCAGGCTCGCGCGCCTAGCCCCTGAACGCACTGTGCTGCTCAGCTCGTTCTCCAAAGACATCCACCCCGACGTCCGGGTGAGCGCCATCACAGGCCCACGTCCCATCATCGAACGCATGTCATTCTGGCGCGCGGGCGGCCAGTGGGTGAGCTCGGTGAACCGGGCGCTGCTCGAGGCCTGCCTCACCGACCCCGAGGTGGAAGGGGTGATAGCTCGCGCGCGCGCGGAGTACGATCGTCGCCGGAAGGTCTTCCGCGACGCCCTACAGCGTCGAGGCATCGAGAGCCGCTCGAACGCCGGGCTCAGCTTCTGGGTACCGGTCGCCTCGGAGCAAGAGACGTTGCTGCGCCTCGCCTCACAGGGCATCTCAGTCGCGGAGGGGGCTGCGTTCGCGACTGGCCCGAGGGCACGGCCACACGTCCACCTGTCCCTCGGCTGCGTGGGCGAGGAAGCCAAGCTCCTAAGCGAGCTTGTGGCTGACGCCGCAGCGGCGGTACCGGGGACTCCCCGCTTCTTCTGAGCGTGGCGCGGACCCCAGCGGCTGCGCCGCATAGGTAGGGCCGACGCCCACTGCGGCCTTTGGAGCGAGGACGCAGGAGGGACACACCCAGTGACTAAAATCTCGGGCCTTTTCGTCTCCCCGTGGCCGGGCTGATCCCGCCTCGGTTCGGGCGAAGACTGTATGCTCTCCCACCTTCTAAGAGCAGCTGACGAGCTGGCCGGGCGCCGACGCTGCTAACGCGTCGATCGCGGACTGAGCAGGAGGACCAGTGATACCTGTTGCCGATGCTCAACATCATCGCAGGTGTTGTCGGGGCACTCCTCGTCGGAGGGCCACTGATTGGTGTTCTGCCGATACCCGGGTACTGCGCGATGAAAGAACCGGTCCAGTTCACCACCGGAATCGGGCTGCTCGTCAAGCGCGTCGCGCTCTGAACCTGGGGTTGGTCGGCAGGCACAGGCGCAGGGCCAGGCCACCGCGACTCATTCCGGAGGTGCAGATCGTCCTGTGCCAACTCCACCCGTCCAGGTTTCACGTCCACGATGGTGACGGCGGCCACGAGGCCTGTGGGGAGATATCCCGATGAGCAGGCAGCGCGGGTCTTCACCACGTTCCAGATATGGCGGGGACGGCTGCACCGGTGTAGCCCACCCGAGGGGTGCACTGGAAGCCCGTACGGCGCGAACGTGTTCGTTTCAGAGGAGACATGCGGGCCGGACGTCACGGGCTGCTACCTCGTTCGCCGTCCGAAGCCGTCGGCCGACCGCTGGGCAATGCTGATCACCAGCGCAGGCCCGCAAACCTCTTGTGCCTGCTGCGCTTCGCCGATATCCGGAAATGGACCGACCATGGATGGAGCCTGGGAGGAGCAATGTCAACTCGCAGAATCGTCTGCGCCGGCGTCCGTGGTTTCTTCCTGCGCTGCGGGCGACGCTCTGGGCTCTAGTCCGAGGTCGCTCCGTTCGCCACTGCGTTCTTCCTGACGACTTACCCATTCGATGACGGTGCCTGGGCCCTGGGGTTCGCCCTCCATGAGCGTCTAAACTCGGAACACACCGGTCAGTGTGACACCTCAGAGTGCAGTCCGAGAGCTCGAAGCCGCCGATCCTCACCGGATAGGCTGGATGGAGTGCGCAACGCGGCGCCGGAATCTATCCGGCCGAGCGCACCCGGCGAGGAGGATCATGGGCACGGGAGCGACGAACAGCAACTCCGGGGCTGTTGGGGAGGTACAGCTAGAGAACGAGCACTTCCGCGTCACGCGGTGGACCATCGCGCCTGGCGGACACATTCCAATGCACCGCCACGACTTCGAATACGTCGTCGTGCCGATGGTTACCGGCACCATGCACGTCTCGAATGCCGACGGCACCGAGGTCGTGGCCGAGCTCGTCAAGGGGACCAGCTATACCCGTTCCTCGGGCTCGGAGCACCGCATCGAGAATCGAGACGAGCACGATGACGTCGTCTTCGTCGAAGTGGAGCGGCTGTCGTGATTACGCGATCCTGCGCCAACGTCTGTCCCGTCACGGCCGGTGACCGCGAGGCGTAGGCCGCGCTCTACCGCGGATACCGCGGCTTCGGCCGCAAGCCGCACGAGAGATCGAGGGCGCCTCGATCGTGCGGTGGATCACCGCCGACAGCAACGCGACCGCACGCAGCCTCTACGACCGCTTCGCCCGGCAGACGCCCTGGGTCACGTACGATCTCGCGCCCGCGGAGTGAACCGGCTCGGAGAAACTCGGCTCCGGGCCCCGAAGGCGTCGATGCGGCGGACCGGACAGTCCGCGGAGATCGTTCACCGCTATAGCGCTATCGATCTCCGCCTCTTGCCCAGCACGCGATGAGACTGGCCAGACTGCTGCTGTCAGGGTATACGCACCCGGAGCACTCGAGCCCAGCCGCCCCGTCGCCTCTACGCGTCGAGCCCCGGGTCGTATCCGGCCACCGTTCCATCGGGCGACGAGTACTTCACCACGAGCGTGCAGTCCTTCTCGCCGAGCCCCTCTTCGATCAGACGGTCGAGCTGGCGCATCGCGGCCTCCGCGCCCGGAAGAGCGACGCCGGTGCTCTCACCCGCGGCGAGCGCGAGGCCGATATCCTTGCGGGCGAGGTTCGCGCTGAACGCCGCGTCGAAGTTGTGATTCGCCGCCGCGCGCTCGATGACCCCGGGAACCGGATACCACACCTGCTGCGGCCAGGAACGGCCCGAGGAGGCGGAGGCGATGTCCCAGAAGGTCTTCGCGTCGAGACCGAGACGCTCGGCGAGCTGAGAGCCCTCGGCGCACGCCTGCAGCGCGATGAACAGCATCATGTTGTTGACGATCTTGGCGGCGATACCGGCGGTCGGACCGCCCGCGACGAAGACGTTGCCCGCCATCGGTTCGATGATCTCGCGCACCCGGAGCACCTGCTCGGAGTCGCCGCCGAGCATGAACGCCAGAGTTCCGTCGGCCGCACCTGCCGTGCCGCCGGAGACCGGAGCATCGACGAATGCGAACCCTCTCGCCCGGGACTCGTCGTGGCACCACTGGGATGTCTCGATATCGACGGTGGAGGAGTCGAAGAGCACCGCATCCTTCGGGGCATGGGCCCAGATGCCGGCCTCGCCGTCGTAGACGCTGCGCACGTGCTCGCCCTTCGGCAGCATGGTGATCACGGCTTCGGCCCCAACCACGGCCTCCGCGACCGACCCGGCCGCTTCGACACCGACCGCGACGGCCTGCGCGAGCGCGGCATCGTTGAGGTCGAAGCCGACGACCCGGTGGCCGGCCCTGATGAGGTGCTGACTCATACGGGAACCCATATTGCCGAGCCCCACCCACGCGATCGTTGCCATTTGTCCTCCTCGACAGCTTCTGCAATGCATTCAGCATGCCGACCGCGCAACCGTTAATCAATACACGGATACGGTCGAATCTTGCAATACAACTGTGCATGAATGCACAATCGAGGTATGGCAGACATCCGCCCCGACCTCGCCCCCGAAGCACTCATGACGCTGCTCGCCGTCGCACGGCTCGGCCGCTACACTGCAGCCGCCGATGCGCTCGGCGTCAATCACTCCACCGTGTCCCGACGCCTGTCGTCGCTCGAAGCGAGCCTCGGCGACCGCGTGCTGGTGCGCACTCCCGGCGGGTGGGAACCCACCCAGCTCGGTCTCATCGCGCTCCGCGCGGCCGAGGAGATGGAGGCCGCGATGAGCAGGCTCGTCGCGCACGATCGACCCGACGCCGTGGGCGGCCTCGTGCGCATCGCCACTCCCGACGCATTCGGCGCATCGTGCGTCGTGCCGGTCTGCACCGCGCTGCAGAGCACGCACCCCGACATCGACTTCGACGTGCTGGCGGCGACGCAACCGGTGCGACAGCACCGCTCGGGCGTCGATATCGAGGTCGTCGTCGGCAAACCGCATGTCCATAATGCGATCGCGGCGCACATCGCCTCCTACCGGCTCGCGCTGTACGCCACTCCCGCGTACCTCGAGTCCCACGGCGCACCCCGGTCGATCGCCGATCTCGCGCAGCACCGGCTCATCTTCTACGTCGACTCGGCCCTGCAGGTCGACGATCTCGATGCGGCCCGCAAGGGCCTGCCGAAGTCGCTGCCGACCATCAGCTCGACGAGCGTGTTCGCCCACGTCGCGGCGACGGCGGCGTCCGCGGGCATCGGCATCCTGCCGCACTTCCTCGCCCACGAGCACCCGTCGCTCGTCCCGGTGCTGCCCGACGACTACGAGCACCGGGCCGACTATTGGGCCGTCGCACGCGAAGACAATCTGCGCAAACCTGCCGTCGCGCTCTGTCTGCGCGCCCTGATCGACCAGACGCAGTCCTACGTCGACGACAGGGCATCGGCGCCCGCGCTGCCGTAACAGCGTATCGGGGCGGGAGTCCGCCCCGCCCCGATACGCACCGCCGTTCGGTTCCGTCGTCTTCGGGCGGCCGACCGCCCTACTCGCCGTACTCGCCGTACTCGCCGTACTTCGCGAGATCCTCCCGGTCGAGCTCCTTCAGGTCGATGCCCCGGGTCTCGCGCATGACGATCACCGCGACGAGGGAGATCGCGCAGGCGAATGCGAGGTAGATCGCCACGGGTACTCCTGAACCGAATTCGCGCAGCAGGGCCGCCGCGATGATCGGCGCCACCGAGCCGGCGACGATCGACGTGACCTGGTATCCGAGCGAGACGCCCGAGTAGCGCATGCGAGTCGGGAACATCTCGGCCATGATCGACGGCTGCCCGGCGTACATCGTGCCGTGCAGCAGTAGGCCGAGCGTGATAGCGATGACGATCAGCACCGGATTCTCGGTATTGAAGAGCGGGAATGCGATGAAGCCCCAGGCGGCGGAGAGCACGACGCCCGCGCCGTAGACCGGCCGACGGCCGAGACGGTCTCCGAGCCGACCGATGACGGGGATCGCGAAGAACTGGATCGCATGCGCCAGCAGCAGGAAGCTCAGGATCGAGGTCGTATCCATCCCGCGGTGGATGGACAGGTAGGTGATCGAGAAGGTCACGACCAGGTAGTACATGATGTTCTCCGCGAACCGCAGACCCATCGCGGTGAACACCTGGCGGGGGTACTGGCGGAAGACGTCGACGAGCCCGTTCGTGCGCTTCTGACGCACCACCTCGATCTGCTTCGTCTCGGTGAAGATCGGGGCGTCGTTGACCTTCGTGCGCACGTAGTATCCGACTGCGACGATGATCACCGACAGCCAGAATCCGATACGCCAGCCCCACGAGAGGAACTGCGCATCGGAGAGCGACCACGACAGCACCCACAGCACGATCGTCGCGAGGAGGTTGCCGAGCGGGAGCGCGGCCTGCGGCCAGCTCGCCCAGAATCCGCGGCTGTCGTTCGGCGAGTGCTCCGCCACGAGCAGCACCGCCCCGCCCCACTCGCCGCCGACGGCGAAGCCCTGGATGAACCGCAGCGCGACGAGCAGCGCCGGCGCCCAGTACTGGATGGTGTCGAAGGTCGGCAGGCACCCCATGAGGAAGGTGGTCGCACCGACCATGACGATGGCGACCTGCAGCAGGTGCTTGCGCCCGTAGCGGTCGCCGAAGTACCCGAATACCACGCCTCCCAGCGGGCGGGCGATGAACCCGACGGCATAGGTGACGAACGCGGCGATCACTCCATCGAGCGGATCGCCGGTCTGCGGGAAGAAGATCTTGTTGAACACGAGCGTCGCCGCTGTCGTGTACAGGAAGAACTCGTACCACTCGACCACGGTGCCCGCCATCGATGCGATGACGACGCGGCGCAGCGTGCGCTTGAGCGCGCTGCCCGTCTCGACCTGCTGTTCCCTTACGGCCACTGCTACCTCCTTGTAGCTGAAACGTAGATCTTCGACCGACCGAAGCTCACCCCAGCTTCTTGCCTGGGCGCGGGGCTGGCAAGACGATTTACCGCACGTCGTATGTGCATGCACGCACAGTCGCGCGATCTTGCCCTCGGCCGCTTGTGCACTGATCGATCATCATCGAGGGGCGTTCCCGAGAGCGCCGCTGTACAGCGAGCGCCCCAGGGATCACCGGCGCCGCGCCGCCAGCACCGTGTAGGTGCGATCGCGCGCGATCTGCTCGACCGGGCCGACCGTGCGTTCGACGAGGGGACGGTAGCGCAGGTGCGAGTTGAAGACGATGCGCAGTTCGCCGCCCGGCGCGAGCGCGCGGCCGCAGGCCCGGATGAGCCGATGACCCACGCCCGCGTGCACTGCGGCGCCCGTGTGGAACGGCGGGTTCAGCAGGATCAGCTCGGCCCAGCCGTCGGGCACGGCCTCCAGCGCATCGGCCCGGTGGATGTCGATGCGCTCCGCAACGCCAGCCGCTTCGGCGGTGAGCCGGGTCGCGGCGACCGCGGCGACCGACTGATCGGTTGCGAGAACCTGCGCATGCGGCAGCCGCAGCGCCGCCGATACGGCGAGCGAACCGTTGCCGCAGCCGAGATCGACGACCCGGCGCGCGGCGGGCGCCCCGTCGAGACCCGCGAGCAGCAGTCGGCTGCCGTGATCGAGGGTCGCGCCACCGAAGGTCGCGCCGAACGCGGCGACGCGGAAGGGGAGGTCGGGGTCGGTACCCCATCGGGGGAATGGTGCGGGGCCGGAGTCCGAGGCCGGAGCCGAGGCGGTGAGCACGCGGGCCTTGCGCCGCCCGAGCCCGGCGGCCACCTCGTCGAAGTACCGCCCGAGCACCTCGTTCTGGGTGCGCGTCATGTGCTTCACCCGCCCGCCCGCGATGACGCGCACCTCGGGCGTCGCCCACCGGGCGATCGACCACGCGATCTCGTCGAGCGCGTCGAGGCTGCGCGGCAGCTGCAGCAGCACGACGCGGGCGCCCGACAGCAGCGAGGCGTCGAGTCCGTGGGCCGCGATGTCGTCTGAGAGACCGAGGCGCGCCGCATTCGCCGCGACCGCGCGCTCGCCGAGCAGCGGGTCCTGATGGCTGCGCACCCGGCGCGCGCCGAGCACGGCGATAGCGCCGAGCGTCAGCGCCCCGTGTCGGTCGCCGATCACGACGACCTCGCCGGGCCCGGCCGCCCGCACGTCTGCGGCCGCGGTGTCGAGGATCAGTTCGTCGGCCGCGTCGTGGGCCTGCAGCTCCGGCGCATCGACGTCGGGCTTCCGCGAGAGCTGCGCCAGCAGGTGCTCGAGGTTCACGGCCTCCACACCACGACCTCGGCGTTGCGGCGCACACGGGTGCCGCGTCGAAGCGTGACGACCTCGCCGCCCGCAGCGCCGGCCGCGAACACCCGGCGATCGGGCCGCTGCATGCGCTCCTCCGAGAGGGCGCGTTCGAGATCCCTGACCTGCCCCTCGAGCATGCGCACGCGGTCTTCGAGCTGGATGACCCGGCGGATGCCCTCGAGGCTCAGCCCTTCGGCCGAGAGCCGGGCGACCTCGCGCAGACGCGCGACGTCGTGCAGCGAGTATCGGCGGGTGTTGCCCCGCGTACGCTGCGGCGTGACGAGCCCGATACGGTCGTACTGCCGCAGCGTCTGCGGGTGCATCTCGGCGAGCCCCGCCGCCGCCGCGATGGCGAACACCGGAGTGTAGCGATCGAGCTGGGGGTCGGCCATGGGGCTCACCTGTCTTTCATTCGGGGCGTGCCGGGCGCTCAGGCGCCTCGCACACGTGCATACAGATCCTCGCGCGGATTCTCGTTCGGTTCAACGTCGCGGAAGGCCTCGAGGGCCTCGCGCGCCGCGTCGGAGAGGTGCGAGGGGACCACGATCTGGACCTCGGCGAGCAGATCGCCGGTGCCCTTCGCGCTCTTCACGCCGCGCCCCTTGACGCGCAGTACGCGGCCGCTCGGAGTGCCCGGCTGCACGCGCAGCTTCACAGTGCCCTCGCCGAGCGTCGGCACTTCGACGGTCGCGCCGAGTGCGGCCTCCGAGAAGGTCACCGGCAGCTTGAGGCGCAGGTTCTGGCCGTCGCGCTCGAATACGGGGTGCTTGCGCACGTGCACCGTGACGATGATGTCGCCGGCCGAGCCGCCGTTCGGGCTCGGTTCGCCCTTGCCGCGCACCTTGATCTTCTGACCATCGGCGACCCCGGCAGGGATCTTCACCTTGACCGGGCCGCCGGGCGCCTGGAGCGTCACCGTCTGGCCGCCCACCGCCGTCTCGAAGTCGAGCGTGGTCGAGGCCTGGATGTCGCGCCCGGGCTGAGGGCCTCGAGGCGCCCCGCCGCCGAACATGTTGAAGATGTCGTCGTAGCCCTGACCGCCGGTGCGGAACCCGCCCGGCTGCCCGCCGAACTGGGCGCCGCCGCGATGGCCGCCCCCGAACATGCCGCCGAAGATGTCCTCGAAGCCCTGGCTCCCGCCGCCGCCCGCCGTGAAGCGGGCGCCGCCGGCGCCCATGGCTCGGATCTGGTCGTACTCCGCCCGCTCCTCCGTGTCGGAGAGCACGGCGTACGCCTCGCTGATCTCTTTGAACTTGGTCTCGGCCGTGGCATCGCCCGGGTTGGAATCGGGGTGGTACTTGCGCGCGAGTTTGCGGTAGGCCTTCTTGATCTCAGCCTCGCTTGCCGCCTTCGAGACGCCGAGGGTGCGGTAGAAGTCTTTCTCGAGCCAATCCTGACTAGCCATCTGCCCCCACCGCCACCGCTACCTTGGCGGGGCGCAGCTCGACTTCGCCGATGCGGTACCCCCGCTCGATCACGTCGAGCACGACATGCTCCTCGGTGCCGGGGACCGGCACCTGGGCGATCGCCTCGTGCACCTGCGGGTCGAAGGGCTCGCCCTTCTCGCCGAAGCCCTCGAGACCGAGGCGCTCCACGACGCCGCGCAGCTTCTGCGCGATCGTTGCGAACGCCGACCCCTCGACCAGGTCGCCGTGCTGGTCGGCGCGGTCGAGGTCGTCGAGCACCGTGAGCAGCGGCGACACGGCCGCGGCGACCGCGCGCTGCTTCTCGAGCACGGCGTTCGCCTCGGTGCGCTTGCGGTAGTTCGCGTACTCGGCGGTCAGACGGCGCAGATCTTCGAGGTACGACTTCTCCTCGTCCGAGAGATTCTCGTCGGCCTCCGCCGCATCGGCCTCGGCCGCGTCCGCGTTCTGCTCCGCGCCCAGGATGTCTTCGACGGTCAGGCCGTCTTCGGCGTTCTCGGCCCCCTGCTGCGGCACAGGGCCGGAAGAGTTCTCCTCTTCCGACCCTGCAGCAGGAACGTCACGGGGCTCTTCGCCGGGAATGTGCTGTTCCTGTTCAGCCATGGTTACTTCGACTCCTCGTCCTCGACGACCTCTGCGTCGACCACGTCGTCATCGTTCGACTCCTCGGCGGTGGCGCCGGCCTCGGGGGCCTCGGCCTGCGCCTGGGCGTAGATGGCCTCGCCGAGCTTCGTCTGGCTCTGGCCGAGCTTCTCGGACGCGGCCTTCACCGCATCCTCGTCGTCGCCCGCGAGCGCCTGCTTCAGCTCGTCGAGATCGCCCTGCACCTCGGTCTTGACGTCCTCGGGCAGCTTGTCCTCGTTCTCGCTGATGAGCTTCTCGGTCGAGTAGGCCAGCTGCTCGGCCTGGTTGCGCTGCTCGGCGGTCTCGCGGCGCTTCTTGTCCTCGGCGGCGTGCTCCTCGGCTTCGCGCACCATGCGCTCGATGTCCTCCTTCGAGAGGGTCGAGCCGCCCGAGATCGTGATGGTCTGCTCCTGGCCGGTGCCCTTGTCCTTCGCCGAGACCTGCACGATGCCGTTGGCGTCGATGTCGAAGGTCACCTCGACCTGCGGGATGCCGCGGGGAGCCGGCGCGATGCCGGTGAGCTCGAAGGTGCCGAGATTCTTGTTGTCGCGGGTGAACTCGCGCTCGCCCTGGAAGACCTGGATGGCGACCGAGGGCTGGTTGTCCTCGGCGGTGGTGAAGGTCTCGCTGCGCTTCGTCGGAATGGCGGTGTTGCGCTCGATGAGCTTCGTCATGATGCCGCCCTTGGTCTCGATGCCGAGCGACAGGGGGGTCACGTCGATGAGCAGAACGTCCTTGCGCTCGCCCTTCAGCACGCCGGCCTGGAGGGCTGCGCCGACGGCGACGACCTCATCCGGGTTCACGCCCTTGTTGGGCTCGCGGCCGCCGGTGAGCTGCTTCACGAGCTCGGTGACCGCGGGCATGCGGGTCGAGCCGCCGACGAGCACGACGTGCGCGATGTCGCCGACCTTGACGCCCGCCTCGGCGATGACGTCGTTGAACGGCTTGCGGGTGCGCTCGAGCAGATCCTTGGTGAGCTCCTCGAACTTGGCGCGCGAGAGGGTCTCGTCGAGGTTGGCCGGGCCGTTCTCGGTGAGCGAGAGGTAGGGCAGCTGGATCTGGGTGCTCATCGAGTTCGAGAGCTCCTTCTTCGCCTGCTCAGCGGCCTCCTTGAGGCGCTGGAGGGCGATCTTGTCCTTCGAGACGTCGACGCCGGTCGAGTTCTTGAACTGCGTGATGAGCCACTCGACGACGCGCTGGTCCCAGTCGTCGCCGCCCAGGCGGTTGTCGCCCGAGGTGGCGCGCACCTGGATGGTCGAGAAGTCGTCGTCCTTGCCCACCTCGAGGAGGGAGACGTCGAAGGTGCCGCCGCCGAGGTCGAAGACGAGGATGAGCTCGTCCTCCTTGCCCTTGTCGAGGCCATACGCGAGCGCGGCGGCGGTGGGCTCGTTGATGATGCGGAGCACGTTGAGGCCCGAGATCTCGCCGGCTTCCTTGGTGGCCTGTCGCTCGGCGTCGTTGAAGTACGCCGGCACGGTGATGACCGCGTCGGTGACCTTGTCGCCGAGGTAGGTCTCGGCGTCGCGCTTCAGCTTCATGAGCGTGCGAGCCGAGATCTCCTGCGCGGTGTAGCGCTTGCCGTCGATCTCGTCGGTCTTCCAATCGGTGCCCATGTGGCGCTTGACCGACGCGAGGGTGCGGTCGACGTTGGTGACGGCCTGGCGCTTCGCGGTCTCGCCGACGAGCACCTCGCCGTCCTTCGTGAAGGCGACGATCGAGGGGGTGGTGCGCAACCCTTCGGCGTTCGCGATGACGGTGGGCTCGCCGCCCTCCAGCACCGAGACGACCGAGTTGGTGGTACCGAGGTCAATGCCTACTGCGCGTGACATGCGTTCTCCTTCTGCTGCTGTGATCGGCGGAACGGACCGCTTGCGCGACCGACCGTCGTGGTCCCGTGCTCCCGGCCCGGGATGATTTCGCAAGCACCCGAGCAACCTTGAGCCTGATGAACTCAAGTTTACCGACTGCATCGGAGACGTCAAGTTCTCCGCCTCAAACTTGAGTCGATCTCACTCAACTCTCAGCTTGAGCACCCCACGCCGGTCAGCGACCGCTGATGAGGTTCGCGAGGCGCGCGGCAGGGTGCGTGCGCCCGGAGCCGCTGCGATACTCCCGACGGTCGGCGAAACGGTACACGGCGTACAGCGATCGCGCCGCGATCCACCGCAGCGGCTCCGGCTCCCAGTTGCGCGAACGATGCCCGACCCACGGCAGCCGGGTCAGCTCCGTATCCTCGCCGAGGATGAGGTCGCGCAGCGTGCGCCCGGCGAGGTTCGTCGCGGTCACTCCGTGGCCGACATAGCCGCCGGCATGGGCGATCCCTGTCGAAGCATCGAAATCGACCCCCGCGCACCAGTCGCGCGGCACCCCGAGCACCCCCGACCAGCTGTGGTCGAGCCGCACCCCCGCGAGCGAGGGGAACAGCTCGACGAGGCGCGTGCCGAGCTGGCCGACCGTGAAGTCTGCGGTGCGGCCCTGGCGATCGAAGGTCGATGCGAAGTGGTACGGGATGCCGCGGCCGCCGATCGCGATGCGGTGATCGGCCGTGCGCTGCAGATAGGCGAAGCTGTGCGCGAAGTCGCCCATCGTCTCGGCTCCCCGCCATCCGATCGCGGCGAGCTGCGCCTCACCGAGCGGCTCCGTGACCACCATGCTGCTGTTCATCGGCAGGTACCTGCGCCGTTGCCCCTCGAGCGATCCGGTGTAGCCCTCGATCGCCTGCACCACGGTCTGCGCGCGCACATCGCCGCGGTTCGTGCGCACGCGACGCGGCTCGATCGCCGTCGCCGTCGTACCCTCGTAGATGCGCACGCCGAGCCGCTCGACCGTCTCGGCGAGGGCGAGCACGTACTTCGCCGGGTGGATGCGGGCGCAATGGGGGCTCCAGAAGGCGCCCCGCACGTCGGCGACCCGCACGCGCTCGTCGAGTTCGGGCGGAGTCAGCAGATGGAAGTCGCGCCCCGGCGCCCACCCCTCGCGCCCGAGCGCAGCCGCATAGGCCCGCAGCCGCGAGAGCTGCGCGGGGCTCGTCGCCACCTGGATCATGCCGTCGTGGCGCACGTGCTCGCCGAAACCCTCGCGCTCGGCGACCGCGACCCCCTCGCCCACGGAGGCCATCATCTCGCGCTCGAATGCGACCGCCGCGTCGCGCCCCGACTCCCGCGCGTACCGGGCGAACTGCCCCGGCGCCTTCGCGCTGAACCAGCCGCCGTTGCGCCCCGAGGAGCCGAAGCCCGCGAACTCGCGCTCGATGACGGCGATGTCGAGCTCGGGCCGCGCGCACTTGAGATAGTAGGCCGTCCACAACCCCGTGAACCCGCCGCCGACGATCGCGACATCGGCCTCGATCGGGCCCGGAAGACCCGGGCGCGGGTGCGGCCGCCCGGCATCCCGCATCCAGTACGAGACGCTCCCGTTCACGAATTCCGGGGTGACTTCGGATTGCACGACCACGTTCGACTCCTTCGCCCTCATCGGCCTCCGGCGCCCACGACCGGGGTGCCGCACAGCTCGAGCGTAGCTCCGCAGCGGCTAGTGTGGGGCTATGACTCGGCAGGATCGCGAGTATCGTCGCGGAGAGACCACCATGGCCTTCACCGACACGTCGGGGCCCGCGACGCGCACCTTCGTGCTCGTGCACGGCATCGGCATGGGCCGCCTCGTCTTCGACGGCGTCGGCGAGGTGCTCAGCGCCTACGGGCGCGTGCTCGCCGTCGATCTGCCGGGGTTCGGCGACTCCCCCGAGCCCGGCTCGGCCGCGACGCTCGAGGAGACGGCGGCGGAGGTCGCGATGTTCATCCGCCGTGAAGTCGGCGGCCCGGTCGTGCTCGTCGGGCATTCGATGGGCACACAGGTCGTCGCCGAGATCGCGGTGCACCGCCCGGAGCTCGTGTCGGAGCTCGTGCTGATCGCGCCCACGGTGAACGTGCACGAGCGCACCGCGCGGCAGCAGGCCCTGCGCATGCTGCAGGATCTCGGCGGCACCGGCCCGAGGACGCTGCTGCTCGGGCTGTGGGAGTACGCGAAGACGAGCCCGCTCTGGTACCTGCGCAAGCTGCGCTTCATGCTGCACCATCGCATCGAGGCCATCTGCCCGCTCATCTCGCGCCCGACCCTCGTGATGCGCGGCGAGCACGATCGCGTCTGCCCGCGCGGATGGGTGGCGGAGGTCGCGGCGGCGATTCCCAGCAGTGAGATGCGCGAGATCCCGCAGCACGGCCACGAAGCCGTCATCGAGAACCCCGAGCCGGCCGCCTCCATGATCGTGGAGTTCGTGCTGCGGCAGCCCGGCGCCTGAGCGCCCCGGAGGCTCCACACGCGAAAAACCCGGTCAGAATTTCTTCTGACCGGGTTTTCTTCGGTGGCGGATGAGGGATTCGAACCCCCGTAGGCTGTGCCAGCTGATTTACAGTCAGCCCCCTTTGGCCGCTCGGGTAATCCGCCGAAGACCGTGCGAACACGACCAGGAGATTACTTTACCGTGCGACTCCGTCGAACGGAAATCGAGGCGCAGTGACGCACCTACGACTCCAGCAGCTCGTCGAGCCCCGGCACCGGCACGGCGAGCCCGTGACGGTACGCGCGCGCCGCCACCGACTGCTCGCGCAGCAGCGTCAACAGCTCGACCGGCCCGGCCATCGTCACCGGCTCGGCCCACAGCGACACCCGCTCGAGGCCGCCGAGCCATTCGGCCGCACGCACGCGGTCGCCGCCGATCAGACGGATGCGCGGCGCGACGACGCCGCCGGCTCCGACGGGCCCCGCGACCGCGAGCCGTTCGACCCAGTCGCCGTCGTTCTCGAGCGACACCTCGATGCCGACCTGCGAGAGGAACGCCGAGACCGGCGCCGGCAGCACCTCGCCGGTCGACACCGCGATCGGTGCGCGCACGAGAATCGCGGCCGCGATCACGCGCACGAGCTCCGCGAGCGCGCCGCCCTCCGCGAGCCGCACGTGCGTCGGCACCGGCTGGTACCGGAGCACATTGCGCTCGACGCCGAGACCGAGGTCGTCGCGCGCGATACCGAACGACGTGCGCCAGGTGATGGCGTCGGCGAGGGCCGCACGGCGCAGATTGTCGAACTCCTCGTAGCCGATCGAGGGCTGCACCGCTTCGATGAGCAGGCGCACCTCGGGTTCGAGGCCGCGCAGGTGCAGCGTCTCGCTGCGCGTGCCCGAGCGCAGGCTCCATGAGCCGAGGGCGAGCAGTCGGTTCGGGCCGCCGCCGAGGCCGGCGATGCCGATCGCGGCGTCGTTCCAGGCGCCGCCGGGCTGCCGTTCGACGCGCGCATCGCTCGTGGGCCGGTTGATCGAAAGCGACGCCGCCTCGGCGCCCTCGAGCCAGGCGAGCACCTCATCTGAGTCGTACGATTGCAGGCCGGCGACCGCGCCGCCCATCTGCTGCAGCGCGAGCGCGTCGCCGAGCGTGTGCACGTGCGCGATGCCGATGACGGGCACGCCGACGGCGTCATCCCAGAAGGCCGATGACGCCGAAACGCCGGTGCGCACGCCGGGCCGCCACAGCAGCCCCGCGTCGTCGAGCCGCTCGGGCTGCACGAGCCACTCCTCACCGCGGCCGAGCTCGGTCAGCGCGCGCATGCCGGCGGCGCTCGGCGGCACCGGCAGCGGCCCGACGTCGAAGCCGAGCGGATCGGCCTGGCCCGGACGGGAGGAATCGCCGACCCGCAGCTGCCGCACCGCATCGGCGAGACCCTCGCGGAACCGGCGCGACCGGCCGGCGCTGCCGAGCAGCAGCACCCCGCTGATCGATCGGGGATGCGCGCCGGCGCCGATGAACGCGGAGGCCACGACGTCGCGCACGGCCCCGTCGAAATCGGCGGAGGGCGCGACGAGCATCGTTCCGGGGGCGGGCAGGCGGCCGTCGACGCGGAGGTCGGGCCGGTGGCGTACGAGATCCTTCGCGATACCGCGCGCGCCGAGCACCACCGCGCGATCGATGCCGGGCTCGGCGACGAGCCGCGCCAGCGTGCCGCCGGCCCCCGTCGCGAAAACCGGTTCGACGCGCACGACCCCCGCGGGGAGCCCCGCGATCTCCCACTCCTCGAGCAGGGCTCGCGCGGTGGCGGCGATGCGGCTCGGCACCGTCCAGATGACTCCGCTGCCCGCGGCCAGCGCCGACAGCACGGCTTCGGCCTGCACGTCGAGCGGGAAGCTGTCGTCGGCGACGACGAGCACGAGCCCCTCGGCGACGAACGTGGCGCCGAGCACGGCGGAGAGCCGCTCGGCGAGCTGCCCCGAGTAGCGTGCCGTGTCGACGATGTCGCCGATGCGCCGGTCGATCTCGCGCACCGGCGCACCGGTGTCGCGCACGAGGCTCTGCAGCAGCCGGTCGCGCGCGGCGACCGTGGCGAGCGCGAGCCGGCGCAGGCGCACCGCGCGCGTCGCGGCCGGCGTCGCGGCCCAGGCCTCGCCCGCCGTGCGCGCCTGCTCGGCCGCGCGCGCCGGGTCGAGGTCGGCGGGCGACAACGCGATGGTCGGGTTCTCGGCCTCGATCTCCGCCGACTCCTCGGCGGCGCTACGGGCGAGGCCGCGCGCCCATTCCCGGTTCTGCGGCAGGCTCGCGTCGGTGTCGGGCTCGTTCGCGAACCCCGACGCCGAGACCACGGGAATCGCCTTCGGCGCGGCGACGGCGTCGAGCCGCAGCTCGCCCGTCGACCCGCGTGTGAGGCCGAGCACCGCCGCGGTGAGACCGCCCGTGTCGAAGCTCGCCGGCTCGTCGGGGGCGCGGTAGAAGAGCGCGCTGTCGCGCTCGCTCGGATCCCACTCCCGCGCCCGCAGCTGCGTGCGGTGAGAGCGGGGCGCGCAATCGGGCACCGCCTCGACCGCCTCGCCGAACCATTCGCGCTCCTCGGGCAGCGAGGCCTCGCCGGCTTCGAGTCGGGCGACGACCGAGTCGGGGTCGGAGGCCTCGGCGACGAACCCGAGCAGCACGTCGAGCGCGCCGCCGAATTCCTGGGGCGGCACGACCGGGATGAGCACGCGCACCTCGGCGAGGTCGCGCGCGAGCAGCTCGGCGAGCCCCGGCACGATGCCGCGGCGCAGTTGCACGCTGCCGAGCTCGGCGCTGCCGAGCTCGGTCGCGATCTCGGCGACGGCGGCGAGCACGAGCGGATCCTCGGATGCGATGACGGGGCGCAGCGACGCCGCGCGGCCCGGGTGCAGTGCGAGCTCGGCGAGGCGCAGCAGCTGGGTCGTCGTCTCGCGACGCCCTTCGATGACCGGCACGGCGAGGCCGCTGCGGATCGAGGCGATGCGTTCGACGCCCGCGACGCCGGCGACGCCGATGGTGACCTCCGAGGGCGCTCCCCCGTCGGCGAGGCGGCGCTGCGCCCACCGGCTCAGCCAGGAGTACTGCTCGCGCGACTCGGGCAGCTCGGCCATCAGGCGCACTCCGATGCGCACGCTGTCGAAGGCGGGGTCGGCGAGCGCTCGGGCGAGCAGCTCGGGCACGAGCCGGGCCCAGCGCACGCTGCGCGGCGCGATGCACACGGTGGTGCCGTGCTCGCGCGCGGATTCGAGCACGGGGACGATGGCTGCGGCGGCGCCCGCCACGTCGTCCTCCGCCGACCAGTCGGTGCCGCCCGGCGCGAGCCGCTCGGGGTCGACGACGAGGTGCTTCACGATCGCGTGCGTCGCGAGGCCCGCGAGGCGGCCCGCCTCGGCGCGCACGCCGTGCGGCCCGTGCACGGCGTCGCCGCCGGGAGCGAGCACGGGCACGAGGCCCGCCTCGCCGTGACGGCGCAGCACCTCGGCGAGGCCGCTCAGCCGCCCCGGCTTCTCGGCGCTCTCGGGCAGCCGCGCGGCGAGCACGAGGTGCGAGACGCGATCCCTGAGCCACTTGCGGGCCACGGGCATCACTGCCCAGGGCAGTCCGAGCGAGACGGCACCGCCCGTGCGCACGGCGATGCGATCGCGCATGGGCATCGATTCGGGGATCTCGTGCGCCATCTCGCGCAGCCCGAGGGCCGAGGTGAACGCGTCCTCGGTGCCTGCGACGAGTTCGATCAGCCGGCGGGTGAAGTCGAAGCTCTCGGGCTCGCGACTCATCTCGCCGAGCAGCATCGCACGCCCGCCGTCGCGGTCGAGACCCGCGTACCATGCGAGGGCGCGCGCTTCGGCGGCTTCCGCGACCTCGCTCCAGACGATGCTGTCCTCTGCCATGTGCCCACTGTATTGCGGCGGGACGGCGGGAGGGTGGATGCGCGCCGAGAACCTCCGACGCGCCGCTACGCCAGCATGGCGCGGTCGTCGAGCTGCGCGCCCTTGATCTTCGCGAACTCCGCGAGCAAGCCCGGTACGGTCAGCTGCTGCTTCTCCTCCGCCGTTGCCTGGAAGACGATATTGCCCTCGTGCATCATGATGAGGCGGTTGCCGAGCCGGAGCGCCTGCTCCATGTTGTGCGTCACCATGAGGGTCGTGAGCCGGCCCTGCGACACGATGCGGTCGGTGAGTTCGGTGACGAGCGCTGCGCGCTGCGGGTCGAGCGCCGCCGTGTGCTCGTCGAGCAGCAGGATGCTCGGGTGGGTGAAGCCCGCCATGAGCAGCGACAGCGCCTGGCGCTGACCGCCCGAGAGCAGGCCGACCTTCGCGGTGAGGCGGTTCTCGAGGCCGAGCTCGAGCGACTTCAGTTCGTCGCGGAAGCGCTCGCGCTGCGCCTTGGTGAGGGCGGGGCCGAGCCCGCGGGGCTTGCCGCGCCGCACGGCGAGGGCGAGGTTCTGCTCGATGGTCAGCTCGGGCGCCGTGCCCGCCATCGGGTCCTGGAAGACGCGGCCGACGTACTTGGCGCGCTGGTACTCCTTGAGGCGGTTGACGCGGTTGCCGTCGATCTCGATCGTGCCCGAGTCGACGGTGTAGCGCCCCGAGATCGCGTTCAGCAGGGTCGACTTGCCGGCACCGTTCGAGCCGATGACGGTGACGAAGTCGCCCTCGGCAAGGCTCAGGGTGACCCCCGTGAGCGCCCGGCGCTCGTTGACGGTGCCCGCGAAGAAGGTCTTCTGGATATGGTCGATAGTGAGCATGCGGTTACCTCCCCGCGCTCTCGGCGGCGGGTTCTTCGGCGACCGGAGTCGCGTCGTCGTACAGCGAGGGATCGCGGTCTTCGGGCCGTTCGACCTTGCCTCCCCGGTTCTTCCAGGCGGGCACGCGCTTCAGGAAGCCCCAGCGCGGCAGCAGCAGCGCGGCCACCACCAGCAGCGCCGTGATGAGCTTCATGTCGTTCGGGTCGAGGCCGACCTGCAGCGCGAAGAAGATGATCATGCGGTAGAGCACGGCGCCGAAGACGACGGCGAACGATGCGACCCAGATGAAGCGCTGGCCGAGGATCGCCTGCCCGAGGATGACCGAGGCGAGGCCGACGAGGATGAGCCCGATGCCCATGCTGATGTCGGCGAAGCCCTGGTACTGGGCGACGAGCGCGCCGCAGAGCGCGACGAGGCCGTTCGAGAGGGCGAGGGTCAGGATCTTGGTGCGGTCGGTGCTGACGCCGAAGCTCGCGATCATGGGGCCGTTGTCGCCCGTGGCCTGGATCGAGAGGCCGAGGTTGGTGGAGAGGAACCAGTCGACGATGAGCTTCACGATCATGACGCCGACGAAGATGATGAGCATGCTCAGCCAGCTCTTCGCGATGCCCGCGTCCTGCAGCGGCGTGAAGACCGTGTCGGCGCGCAGCAGCGGCAGGTTCGAGGTGCTGACGGCGTCTTCCTTGGTGGTGCCCATGATGCGGAGGTTGATGGACCACAGCGCGATCATGGTCAGGATGCCGGCGAGCAGTCCGTCGATCTTGCCCTTGGTGTGCAGCACGCCGGTGATCGCGCCCGCGACGAGGCCGGCGGCGCCGCCGACGAGAGTCGCGAGCACGGGGTTGTGGCCGAGCGTGATCATGGCGCCCGCGGTCGCGGCCCCCGTGGTGAAGCTGCCGTCGACGGTGAGGTCGGGGAAGTTGAGTACTCGGAACGTCAAATAGACGCCGAGCGCCATGACGCCGTAGATGAGGCCGAGCTCGAGCGCACCGATCATGCCGCGATCCTATTCCTATTTCGGGAGAACGTCGAAGCGGGCGACCGATCCGGCCGCCCGCCCGACGCATACGCGGTGACCCGCGCGTCTCCGACTATTCGACGATGTCCGCGCCCTCGAGCAGCGAGTCGGGCAGCGTGACGCCCATGCGCTCGGCGGCGCCCGGGTTCACGGTGTTGGCGAGCACCTTCGCGAACTCGACCGGGGTCTTCGCGGGGTCGGCGCCGTCCTGCAGGATCTTGACGGCCATCTCGCCGGTCTGCTTGCCGAGCGCCTTGTAGTCGATGCCCATCGTGGCGATGGCGCCGCCCTCGACGGTGCCGGCCTCGGCGGCGATCACGGGGATCTGCTTCTCCTCCGCGACCTTCACGAGCGATGCGACGCCGGTGACGACCATGTTGTCGGTCGGCACGTAGATCGCGTCGACGTCGCCGAGCGCCTCGGTGGCCTGCGCGATATCGTTCGCGGTGGTGACGGTCTGGGTGACGATCTCGATGCCCATGCCCTCGGCGACGGCCTCGGCGTCCTTGACCTGCACCTCGGAGTTGACCTCGCCCGAGGCGTACACGATGCCGACCTTCTTGGCGTCGGGCACGAGCTCGGCGATGAGGCCGAACTGGCCCTCGAGAGCGTCGGCCGGGACGGCGTCGCTCGTGCCGGTGACGTTCGAACCGGGCGCGTCGTCCGAGTCGACGAGCTCGGCTTCGACCGCGTCGGTGACGGCGGTGAAGAGCACGGGCTTGTCGGCGATGGCCTGGGCGGCCGCCTGGGCCGAGGGCGTCGCGACCGCGAGCACGAGATCGACGTCGGAGTCGGCGAAGCTCTGCGCGATGGTCACCGCGTTCTGCTGCTCGCCCTGAGCGTTCTGCAGGTCGAACTCGGCCTTGATGCCGGCGTCGTCGAAGGCCTCCTGGAAGCCCTCGGTCGCGGCGTCGAGCGCCGGGTGCGGCGCGAACTGGCTGATGCCGATCTTGTACTCGGCTGCGCCTGCACCGCCCTCGGCGGTATCTGCGCCGCCCGAGCAGGCGGTGAGGGTGAGCGCAGCAGCTGCGGTGATGCCGGCAATCGCGAGCGCACGGCGGCGGAACGAGGTCTGTCGCATGTGTATCTGGTCCTAACGGTGTCAATTCACGACGGTCATAGCTGATTCGGGCATGAATCGACCGCTCTGAAGAATCGTAGACCCCGACGGCGCGTTTCCTCGCACCGCGGCGTGCTTCGTAACAGAGCCGTTGCCTGCGCGTGCAGCGATCCCTGTCCGATCTCGACAGGGATCGCCGGGCGTCAGGCCGCCTGCCCGTACTCGCCGGTCGCGACGATGATCGCCCGCCCGACGACGGCATCGCGCATCGTGAAGCCCATGACGGCGGGCGTCGCCTGCGGGTCGATGTCGATGCGCTCCACGTTCAGCGCGTGCACGACGAACCAGTAGTGGTGCACGCCGGTGCCCTCGGGCGGTCCGGCGCCCGTGAACGCCGGTTCGCGCATCTCGTTCGGCATCGTGATGGCGCCCTCGGGCAGCAGCTCGCCGCCCGGCGCACCTGCGCCCGCCGGCAGGTCGGTGACGTGCGCCGGGATGTTCGCGACGGCCCAGTGCCAGAATCCCGACCCGGTCGGCGCATCGGGGTCGAAGCAGGTCACGGCGAAGCTGCGGGTCTCGGCGGGGAAGCCCGACCAGCTGAGCTGCGGCGAGAGATTCGCCCCGCCCGCGTAGTCGGCGTAGACCTCGGCGGGCAGCGGTTCGCCGTCTTGCACGTCGGTGCTCGACAGGGCGAACCCCGGCACCTCCCGCATGCCTGCGTAGGGGTCGATCCTGCCATGGCTCGGCCGTTGAGTCATCGTGAGCCCCCTCCCTCGTGCGGCGCGCGCGGCCTTGCGCGCGCATCTCGACTCAAGCCTAGAGGCCGGGGGCGGTCGGCGCCCGGTTTCCCGCAGATATACTGGGGTTTCGCACGTACGATCGCGTACGGAAACCGCTCCGAGGAAGGTGAGGACCGAAGTGGCGTCAACAACCGGATCCGACCGCGCCCGCTCGACTCTCGCCTATCTCCGCCGGAAGATCACGACGGGCGAGTGGGAGGTCGGCAGCCGGATCCCGATCGAACCCGAACTCGCCGAGCAGACCGGCGTCGGCCGGTCGACCGTGCGCGAAGCGGTGCGATCCCTGGCGAGCATGGGGATGCTCGAGACGCTGCCGGGCCGCGGCACCTTCGTGCGCTCGGCCTCGCCGACCAGTTCGCTGCTCAACGAGTTCCTCAACGACTTCACCCTCGAGGAGATTCTGAGCTACCGCCGCGCACTCGAGATCGAGGCGGCGCAGCAGGCCGCCATCCATCGCACCGATGAGGATCTCGCCGCGCTCGAGCTGGCGGCGGAGGAGGAGATCGGCTGCACCCGCTGCCCCGTGCTCGGCCTCGCCGAGGGCAGCGACAACAACGCCTTCGACAGCAAGTTCCACCGTCTCGTGTTCGACTCGGCGAAGAACCGACTGCTCGCGTCGCTGTACGCCGGCATCAACGACAAGCTGCGCACCCCCGAGCACCGCGGCCGCCTCGCGAACGTCGCGACCGGCGCTGAGATGGAGCGCGACCACGCCCGCGTGCTCGACGCGATCCGCCGCCGCGACTTCATCGACACCGTGCACGCGATGGTCGACCACGTCGACCACGACGTCGTCATCGTGAACGATCACTACGAGGTCGTGCCGCCGCTCACCCGCACCCCCGAGCAGCAGCAGCGCATCTCGGACGCGTGGGACGCGCAGGAGAAGACGCAGGTCTGACGCCGGCGGGCCCCGCCGTCCGGCCGCTCGCCCGCGCGGACGTCGGGGCCGGCATCGGAGCTCAGTCGCCGAGGTAGGCGGTGAGCGCGTCGCGCACGAGCTCGGCCCCGGCACGGCCGCCGTAGTTCGCGGCGAAGCGCTCGTCGGCCACGTACATCTCGGCGAGGCCGCGCACATAGCCCGCGAGATCGCCGCCGGGAGTCGCGGCCGGAGTGCCGGGCACGCCGCGCAGCCACTCGATGTGCCGCGCGGCCAGCTCCTGCGCGCCCGCGCCCGTCGGGTCCTCTCCCCGAGCGGCGGCCGCGCTCCAGTCGGCGGCGAGCTGCGCGGTCCGCTCCTGCCAGGCGCGGCGCTCCTCGTCGCCCATCGCCCGCCACCAGCGGTCGCTGCGCGCGTAGGCGTCCTTCCCCCACCGCGCCTCGACCTCCTCGCGGTGCTCGGTGTGGTCGAATCCGTCGAACATGTTCTGGGACATGAGGTCCCCTCCTTCTTCTCGTGCTTCGTCTCGTGCTTCGTCTCGTGCTTCTCCGGGCGCTCCCCCGGGCTCCCGGACGCGACCCCGCAGCGCCTCGATGGTGCGGCCGACCGCGCCGATCTGCGCGTCGATGCGGTCGCGCTCCCGGTGCAGCAGCTCGAGGTGGGAGGCGAGGATGTGCGCCTCGGCCGCCTCGGGGTCTGCGCCGTGCGCGGCCCCCGCATCCTGCGACGCGAGCACCTGCGCGATCGCCTCGAGACCGAGGCCGAGTTCGCGCAGCAGCAGGATGCGCTGCAGCCTGACGAGCGCGCGGTCGTCGTAGTAGCGGTAGCCGTTCGCGCCGACGCGGCTCGGCGGCAGCAGGCCGATGCCGTCGTAGTGGCGCAGCGTGCGCGAGGTCGTGCCCGCCGCCTTCGCGATGTCCTGGATCGAATGCTCGCGCCCCATGACGGCCTCCCGCTCCGCGGCCGGGACCTTCCCGGCGCTCATCTCACGGTAGAGGTTGACGTTACGTCAATGTCAAGAGCGTACGGAACGGAGCCTTTACGATTGACGGGTGAGCGCACCCAAGATCCTGCTGTACTACGTCTTCGCCCCCGTCGCCGACCCCGAGGCCGTGCGACTGTGGCAGCGGGAGCTCTGCGAATCGCTCGGCCTGCGCGGCCGCATCATCATTTCGAAGCACGGCATCAACGGTACCGTCGGCGGCGAGATCGACGCCTGCAAGCAGTACCTGAAGCGCACGCGCGAGTACGCGCCGTTCGCCGAGCTCGAGCCGAAGTGGAGCGACGGCACCGGCTTCGAGACCCTCGAACCCGAGCTGCTCAAGGGCGTCGACCGCACCGCGCCCTGGCGGCGCATCGCCGACTTCCCGAAGCTCAGCGTCAAGGTGCGCGACGAGCTCGTCGCCTTCGGCCTTCCCGACGAGACCGTCGTCGACGCGAACGGCGTCGTCGGGGGCGGCGAGCACCTCTCGCCCGCTGCCGTGAACGCGCTCGTCGCCGAACGCGGCGACGACGTCGTCTTCTTCGACGGGCGCAACGCTTGGGAGGCGGAGGTCGGCCGTTTCAAGGGGGCCGTCGTGCCCGACGTGCGCACCACCCACGGCTTCATCGAGCAGATCGAGTCGGGGGCCTTCGACGATCTGAAGTCGAAGCCCGTCGTCACCTACTGCACGGGCGGCATCCGCTGCGAGATCCTCTCGGCCGCGATGCTGAAGCGGGGCTTCGAGGAGGTCTACCAGGTCGACGGCGGCATCGTGCGCTACGGCGAGGCCTTCGGCAACGCAGGCCTCTGGGAGGGATCGCTCGCCGTATTCGACGGGCGCGAGACCGTCGACTTCGCGGGCGAGACCGCCGTGCTCGGGCGCTGCGCCGTCTGCGGCGAGCCCTCCGCCCGGCTGAGCGACTGCCCGGCGCCGCAGTGCCGCGAGCGCTTCGTCGCCTGCGACGCCCACGCCGGCGCCTTCTGCACCGCGCACGCGCGCGCGTAGGGCGGGCTCCTTGCCGGCCGACCGCTCGGCCGGCGCCGCCCGAACTTCGGCTCTCACCCGTCGTTCGGATGGAAAACGCCGATCCGCTCCGAAGTTCGGGTGAGAGCCGAATGACGGGTCGGACATGCGGGCGGGTCAGCCCGCGGCGCGCGTCTCAGCCGGCGGTACGCGTGCGCATCGCGAGCTCGACGCCGCCGGTGACGTCGGCCCGCTCGAGCGAGACCGAGATGGCCGCGAGCGCGCCGACCTCGTCCACGTGGGTGCCGCCGCAGGCGATCTCGACGCGCCCCTCGGGCAGTTCGCACACCCAGCGCCGCCGCGCCGACAGGCCGAGCCCGTCGCGTTCGATGCGCACGGCGCCGCCCGCCGCGACCCAGCCCGCGAGTCGCTCGTTGGCGCGCGCAGCGATGCCCTCGAGGTCGTCGAGCGCATCGACCGAGAAGCCCTTGCGCCGCAGCGACTTGCCGATGCGGTAGACGTCGACCGAACCGAACGGCTCGATGCGCGACGACTGGATGGCGAGCGCGTCGAACGCCGGGCTGCCGAGCGCGTCTGCCGCGACCGGCTTGGTCCAGGCCTCGGCGAGGGCGGCGTCGAGCGCGAGCGCGGCCAGATGGCAAGCGGTGTGCCCGGCCGAGAGTGCGGTGCGCAGCGCGGCGTCGGCCTCGATCTCGACGGTGGCCCCGACCGCGGGCGCGGGGCCCACGATGACGTGCACGACGCAGAAGACCCAGCCCTCGGTGCCGGTGCGCACGGGCACGTCGGCGCCGATGCTGAGGCGGCCCTCATGGGCGGCGCCCACGACGGCGCGGACGATGTCGACGGTCTCGGCCCCGAAGCGCATCACCCCCGTGTCCGAAGGCTGATCGGGCCAGGCGGTGTCGACGGGGTGGAATGCGGTGCGGTCGACCACGACCCCGAACTCGCCGCCGTCGAGCGGCACGACGTGGGTGACGGTGCCGGTCGACGTCGTCGCCCCGGCCGGGTAGAGCACCTCGGTGTCGAGGGCGATCGCGGGGTCGAGGGCGACGGCGCCCGCCGAGTGCCCGATCATGCGAGCTCCGCCCCGAGCGCGGCGAGGAACGCATCGATGTCGCCCTCGGTCGTGTCGAAGCCGCAGACCCAGCGCACCTCGTTCTTCGAGGCGTCCCAGTCGTAGAAGCGGAACCGCTCGCGCAACCGGTCGGCGACGCCGTCGGGCAGCGTCGCGAACACCGCGTTCGCATCGGTGGCCTGGGTGAATCCGACTCCGGCCAGCTCTCCGGCGGCGATGCCGGCCTCGATGCCGTCGCGCAGGCGCCCGGCCATCGCGTTCGCATGCCCCGCGTTCCGCAGGTAGAGGTCGCCGTCGAGCAGCGCGAGCAGCTGCGCCGACACGAAGCGCATCTTCGAGGCGAGCTGCATCTGGTTCTTGCGCAGGTAGATGAGCCCGGGTGCGGCCTCGGGGTGCAGTACGATGATCGCCTCGGCGCCGAGCGCGCCGTTCTTCGTGCCGCCGAACGAGAGCACGTCGACGCCGACGTCGGTCGTGAAGGCGGCGAGCGGCAGCCCGAGCGATGCGGCGGCGTTCGAGAGGCGAGCGCCGTCCATGTAGACCCGCATGCCGTGCTCGTGCGCGTAGTCGCAGATGGCGCGCAGCTCATCGACCGTGTAGAGGGTGCCGAGCTCGGTCGACTGCGTGAGGTAGACGACGAGCGGCTGCGCACGGTGCTCGTCGCCCCAGCCCCACGCTTCGGCGGCGATGAGCTCGGGCGTCAGCTTGCCGTCGGGGGTCGGCACCGGCAGCAGTTTGATGCCGGCCGATTTCTCGGGAGCCCCGCCCTCGTCGACGTGGATGTGCGCGGTCGCGGCGCAGATGACCGCGCCCCACCGCGGCAGCATCGCCTGCAGGCCCACCACGTTCGCGCCGGTGCCGTTGAAGACCGGCCACACCGTCGCCCCCTCGCCGAAGTGCTGCACGACGACCTCGCCGAGCCGGGCGGTGTAGTCGTCTTCGCCGTAGGCGACCTGATGGCCGCCGTTCGCGACCCCGATCGCCGCGAGCACCTCGGGGTGCACGCCAGAGTAGTTGTCGGAGGCGAATCCGCGCAGGGCGGTGTCGTGCAGCTGATCCATCCGGTGTCTCACCTATTCCTTCTCGAGCACTTCGACGACCGTGTCGTTCACGGAGGCCGCGTCGGCGCTCCACAGGTCGATGTAGGCGTCGGCGACGCGCTCTTCGAGGCCCGCCAGCGTCTTCACCCGGAAGACTATCGCGGCCGCGCGCAACCGGGCGCCGCGATCCCGCGCGTCTTTCGCATAGCCCTGCGCGACCGCGCGCATCCAGGCCTCGCTCGCCGCCTTGACCGCTGCGTAGTTCGCGCCGCCCGCGAGCGGGCGCGCGACCGCCGTCGACGAGATCATCGCCAGCCGCCCGGTCTCGGCCTCGCGCAGTTCGGCGTCGAAGGCGCGCGTCACATGGCGCAGCGCCGTGAACGAGTTCTCGAGAACGCGGTAATCGGCCTCGGTCTGCCCGGCGAGACCGCCTCCGCCGCGCCACCCGCCGACGAGGTGCAGCACTCCGTGCACGCGCACGCCATCGGCCCGCAGCCGATCGGCGAGCGCGAACACCGCGGCTTCGTCGGCGAGGTCGACCGCCTCGGTGCGCGCGCCGAGCTCGGCGAGGGGTGCGAGCTTCTCTGCGCTGCGCCCCGCCGCCACGACCCGGGCGCCTGCTGCGGCGAGCGCGCGGGCGGCGGCGAGGCCCGACGCGCTCGTCGCCCCCGCGATCAGCACCGTGCGGCCCGAGAGCACGGTCGTCGCTGCGCCTCCTCGTTCAGGCATCCATCGCTCAGACATCCGTCACTCAGACGTCCGTCGCACGGATACCGGCGGTCGATTCGATGACGCTCTTCATCTTCTTGTCGAGCGCTTCGAAGAACATCGAGAGCGGGAACTCGTCGTCCATCACGAGGTCGGTGTAGCCCTTGGGCGGGCCGGCGAGCACTTCGCGGGGCAGCCCCTCGGCCCACACCGATGCCGGGTTCGGGGTGACGACGCTCGAGACGAGCTCGTACGCCTTCAGCCAGTGCACCGTCTTCGGGCGGTCGATCGACTCCCAGTAGAGGTCGTCGATCGCGTCGCCGAGCTCGACGACGGCGTCGGCGACCTTGTCCCAGTCGAAGCTCAGCTCGACGTCGCGCCATTCGAGCACGTGCTTCCGGTGCAGCCAGGCGAAGATCAGCTGGCCGCCGAGGCCGTCGTAGTTGCGCACGCGCGAACCGGTGATCGAGAAGCGGAAGATGCGGTCGAAGATCACCGCGTACTGCACGAGCTTCGCGTGCTTGCGGATCTGCTGCTCGACCTCGCTCAGCTCTTCTCCGGCCGCGGCGCGGGCGTCGAGAGAGCGCTGGATCTTCACCGACTCGCGGAAGGCGGTGAGGTCGCAGCGCAGCTCTTCGAGCGAGTAGAGGAAGAACGGCATGCGCTGCTTGATCATGAAGGGATCGAAGGGCAGGTCGCCGCGCATGTGCGTGCGGTCGTGGATGATGTCCCACATGACGAACGTCTTCTCGGTGAGGTCGTGATCGCCGAGCATCTCCGCCGCGTCTTCGGGAAGGGCGAGCTTGGTGATGTCGGCCGCCGCCGCGGTCACACGGCGGTAGCGGGCCGCCTCGCGGTCCTGGAAGATGGCGCCCCAGGTGAACTGCGGGATCTCGCGCATCGCCACCGTCTCGGGGAAGAGCACGGCGGAGTTCGTGTCGTACCCGGGGGTGAAGTCGATGAGGCGCAGCGAGACGAACAGCTTGTTGCCGTAGTCGCCGGCCTCGAGCGCGGCGATGAACTCGGGCCAGATGGTCTCGACCAGCAGCGCCTCGACATAGCGGTTCGACGAACCGTTCTGGGTGACCATCGGGAACACGACGAGATGGCGGATGCCGTCGACGCGGTGCTGCTGCGGTTGGAACTGCGTGAGCGAATCGAGGAAGTCGGGGACGCCGAAGCCGCCCGCGACCCAGCGGTCGAAATCGACGGGCAGCGCCTCGAGGTAGGCGGCGTCGTGCGGGAAGAGCGGAACAAGCGCCGAGATCGAAGCGACGATCGTCTCGACGAGCTCGCGGCCGCGGGTGTGATCCGCGGGGTCGGGGATCGAGCCGTCCTTCACCTGCAGCGCCTGGATCGCGGTCGCGGCCGCCTTCAGCTGCTGCCAGGCCTCGCTGGTCTCGACCGCGCGCGCATCCTCGACGACCTCGGGTTCTCCGATGACGGTCTGAGCATTCTGAGCTGAGATGGACATGGCAACCTCCCATCATGGTGCGGCATGTAAATTATCCTGCAAAATATAGCAGTCACCGGAATATTTACATGGAAGCTACGCAAAGTCAACCGTCCTGTGCGCCATCGACCCCCGCTCGCCGACACGCAGCTGCTAGCCTTCGTTGCATGGAAGACCCGGTCGATCACCGTCTCGCCGCCGAAGTGGCGCGCGACCCCCGCGCCACGCTCTCGCAGCTCTCGTCCCGCGTCGGTCTCTCGACCTCGGCGGTGCAGGCCCGGCTGAAGCGCCTCGAGAGCAGCGGCGTCATCACCGGCTACCGGGCGACGATCGACCCCGAGGCCGTCGGCAAGGGGCTGTCGGCCTTCATCGAGATTACTCCGCTCGACCCGGCGCGGGCCGATGACGTGCCCGAGCTGCTCGAGCACCTCACCGCCATCGAATCCTGTTACTCGATCGCGGGCGAGGCGAGCTATATGCTCTTCGTGCGCGTGGGCGCACCCAGGGATCTCGAAACACTCATCCGCGACATCCGCTTGGCCGTGCTCGTCAATACGCGCACCACGGTCGTGCTGCAGACCTTCTACGAGCAGCGCCCGATTCTGGACGCCCCCGACGACTGATCCGGGGCGGCGACTCGCGCCGCGGCCCATCAGCGCTGGTCAGGCGATGCTCTCCGCGCATGGGTCGAACACCTCGTGGCCGGTGGACGGCGGAGCAGCGGAGAAACGCTCGAGGATGTAGGCGATGCCCGCGCTCTCGGCACTGTGCGCCATCGCGGCTCGCGCCCGCACGGCATCCCGCCGATCGGCCCGCACGAACGAGGCGCACACGCGCACCAGGGTCTCGAAGTCGGCGGCGACCGTCATACCGCCGGTGGGGAGGCCGACCGACCAGCCGTCGCCGAGCGGGGCGATGCGCAGTCGGTCGCCGGTGAGCTCGGAGACGAGCTGCGCGGTGCGCGCGGGCGAGAACCGCTGCGCGAGGAACAGGGTCCCCGCGCTGAGCCGTCCGCCTCCGGGGCACGCACCGCACATGTTCGTTCTCCGCTCGCCCGGGTCTACGGCATCACGTCGCCGCTGTTCGGGCCGAGGGTCTGGCCCGTGTACAGATCGCCGCTCGGCGAGGCAGCGAGCAGGAGCGCGGTCGGCGCGACCTCCTCGGCGGTGCCGAAGCGGCCGATCGGCAGCTCGGCGCGCTTGTCGCGCTTCCAATCCTCCGAGAGGCCGTCGATGAGCGGGGTCTCGATGGGGCCGGGAGCGATCGAGTTCACGAGGATGTTGTGGGGTGCGAGCTCGAGGGCGAGCGCCTTGTCGAGCCCGATGACGCCGGCCTTCGCCGCGACGTAGTGGGCGAGGCCGGTGCCGCCCTTGATGCCGAGCTGCGATGCGACGTTGATGATGCGTCCGCCCCCGCGCTCGATCATGTGCGGCGCGACGTAGCGGGCGGTGTGGAAGACGCCGGTGAGGTCGACGCCGATCGTGCGGTCCCAGGCCTCGGGGGTCATCTCGAGCACGGGCACCTCCTCGAGGATGCCGGCGCTGTTCACGAGGATGTCGATGCCGCCGTGCTCCTCGGCCGCCGCGGCGAGCGCCGCCTCGACGGCCGCGGCGTCGGTGACGTCGACGACGTGGCTGCTGACCTTCGCAGGGCCGATGCACCGGGCGCGGGTCGCCTCGACCCCGGCGGCCGAGCGGTCGGCGAGGGCGACCTGAGCCCCCTCGCTGCTGAACAGCGCGGCGATCGCCGCACCGATGCCGCTTGCGGCGCCGACGACGACCGCGACCTTTCCTTCGAGCTGTGCCATGCTCCACTCCCTCCTGCTCGCGCCGCCGCACGGCGCTCTTCGAATACGATGGTGCGCGCCCCGGGTTTCGACCTCGGGGCGCGCACGGTGTCAGCTCGGCCAGCGCACCGTGAGCCCGCCGTCGACGATCAGCTGCTGACCGGTGACGTAGGCGGAGTCGTCGGAGGTGAGGAACCGGATGACCCGGGCGGCCTCGTCCACGTTGCCGACGCGGCCCCACGGGATGATGCTGCCGGCGGCCTCGAGGCCGTCCTTACCGAGCGAATTCTTGCCGTCGAGCGACTGCGGGCTCTCGATCAGGCCCGGAATCACGGCGTTCACGCGAATCTTGCGCGGTGCGAGCTCGACCGCCAGGGATCGGCAGAGCCCGAGCAGGCCCGACTTCGCCGCGGCGTAGTGGCTGTGATCCTCCCACCCGTACACCCCGCCCGCGATCGACGAGGTCGCCACCATGGCGCCGGCACCGCTCATGCGGCCGGCGCAGGCGCGGAAGGTGCGCAGCACCCCGGTGAAGTCGACCTGCATCATGTCGTCCCAGGCCTCGTCGGTCATCTCGCCGAGCGATTGGCGTCGCAGGATCCCTGCAGCCGCGACCGCGATGTCGAGCCGACCGAACTCGTCGATGGCCGCCTGGGCGAGCGCCTCGTTGCCCTCGGTCGTACGCACGTCCATCTCGACCGCGATGCAGCGGCCGCCCGCCGCCTCGACGAGGCCGATCGTCTCATCGGCGCCGTAGGGGTCGCCCGGGAAGACGCCGATGACGCTGTGCGCTCCGGCGCGCGCGTACGCCACCGCGAGCGCCTGGCCGATGCCGCTGGCACCGCCCGTGATCACCGCGACCTTGCCGACGAGACCGTCGTCACGCGTCATCATGCTGCCACCTCCGCTTTCTCTGCAGCCGTCCGCTGATCCACCTTGCGTGTGAAGCTCATGCAGACGCCGCCGAGGATCAGCGCCAGCGAGCCCGCGATCGCCGCCGCGACGATCATGCTCGCGCCCGCCGAGAGCAGGATGGCGAGCAGGCCCGAACCGGCGATCCCGCCGACGGGAGCCATGACGTGCGCCACGTTGTTGCCGACGCCGCGCACGTGGGCCGGGAACGATTCGCCGCCGTAGTAGAGCAGAGCCGCGAACGGACCGTTCAGGAAGAACAGGGTGAGCGCGTACATCGGGAAGATGAACCACGCCTCGCCCGGGCCGATGAGCATGATGAAGCTCACGATGCCGCCCAGGGTCCAGCCCAGGATGACGGTGAGGCGGCGGCTGATCTTGTCGCCGATCCAGCCGTGGAACACGTATCCGCAGAAGCCGACGGCGTTCGCGAGGATCAGGATGAACAGCGCGTTGTCGAAGGAGACGCCCTTCGCCGCGACGAGCACGGTCGTGCCGAGCACCGAGAACACCTGGATGGCCATCCAGCTCGCGAACCAGGCGAGCGCCAGCGAGATCGTGTGCCCCCGATGCTGCGGCCCGAACACCTCGCGCAGGCCGCCCGTGCTGTTCGCGTCAAGGTCGAGCTCGTGCTCGGCGGCGAGGGCCGCGGCCCCCGCATCATCGCCCGCCTCGCGGCGGCGCTTGACCTCCCTGATGGCCGCGAACGTCGGCGACTCCGGCAGCGTGAACGCGAGCAGCACGACGACGAGGCCCAGCACTCCGGCGAGCACGAAACTGCCCCGCCAGCCGATGACCGGCAGGAAGGCGGCCGAGATCGCGGCGGCGAGCAGCGCGCCGATCGGGTAGCCGCCCTGCACGAGCGCGTAGACGAGCCCCTTCTTCTTCACCTTGCGGTACATCTCGCTCAGGTAGACCGCGTTGACGACCTCCTCCGAGATCGACAGGCCCGTGAACGCGCGGATGACGATCATGCTGCCGAGCCCGGCCGCGAGGCCGGTGAGGCCCGAGGCGAGGGCGCCGCCGAGTACGAGCAGGATCAGGGCGCGCTTGCGGCCGAGCTTGTCGAGGATGGTGCCGACGATCAGCGACACGATGAACACGCCGATGGTGACGTAGGTGTTGATCGCAGCGATGTCGGCGGTGTTCCAGCCGAAGTCTTCGGCGATGACGGGCAGCAGTGTGCCGAAGAGGGTGTAGTCGTACACCGAGATGACCCAGGCGACGAAGCAGATGATCGAGACGTGGACGATGGTCCGCTTCGTGATGGGTCGGTTCCAGGGCTCGGCCCGGTTCTGAGTCTCCGCGGGAGACGGGGAGTGGGTTGACATCGCTGTCGGGTGTCCTTTCAGGGACGGGGAATGGGGTCAGTGGCGCGGGAAGCGCGCGTCGAAGTCGCGGGCGACATCCTTCATGAACATGAACTCGACGCCGTCGTGCTGCGACATGTGGTCGATGAGGCGCTCGAGCATCAGCAGGGTCTGGGGGCGGCCGCTGACATCGGGGTGGATGGTGATCGGGAAGACGGCGTAGTCCATCTCGCGGTAGACCCAGTCGAACTGGTCGCGCCACAGCATCTCGATGTCGCGCGGGCTCACGAAGCCGTGGCTGTTCGCGCTGCCCTTGATGAACATCATCGGGGGCAGGTCGTCGAGGTACCAGCTCGCGGGGATCTCGATGAGGTCGGTCTCCTCGCCGCGCACGAGCGGCTTCATCCACTCCTTGGCCGATGCGGCCTCGTAGTTGATCTTGGTCCAGGTGTCGCCGACGCGCACGCGGTACGGCATGTGGTCGTGGTGCATGAGCGAGTGGTCGTAGAGGAAGCCGCGCTCGAGCAGGATCTCGTTGGTGACCTTCGAGAACTCCCACCAGGGGGCGACGTAGCCGACGGGGCGCTCGCCCGTGCGGCTCTCGAACAGCTCGAGGCAGTGGTCGAGCACCTCGGTCTCCTGCTCGCGGGTCATGGCGATCGGGTTCTCGTGGCTGTAGCCGTGCACGCCGACTTCGTGGCCCGCCGCGACCGTGGCCTCGAACTGCTCGGGGAAGGTCTCGATCGAATGGCCGGGCCAGAACCAGGTGACCGGGATCTGTCGATCCTGGGCGAGCTTCAGCAGGCGGGGCACACCGACCTCGCCGGCGAACAGGCCGCGCGAGATATCGCCGGGCGAATCCTGGCCGCCGTACGAGCCGAGCCAGCCGCCGACGGCGTCGACGTCGATCCCGATGCTGACCATGATCTTCTTCGACATTTCAAATACTCCTTCGTGTTGATGGTGCGTGGGGTGATGCGTGCGGTGCCGGCCGCCGTCAGCCGGCGTGCCGCAGGAAGCGTGCGGTGAAGTCGGCGACCGTGGTCGGCGCCCCGGCCGGGTCGGCGAGCAGTGCCGCGGCGAGGATGCGGGCCTGGGCGTGGCCGAGCTCGGCGGCGGCGGTCGCCCCCGCCCGTACGATGTCGACTCCGCCGCCGCCGCCGTAGACCGGGGTGACGGGGCCGAAGGCGACGCGGGTCGCGAGCACGACGGGGGTGCCGGCTTCGGTCGCAGCCGCGACGGCCTGCGCGAAACCGGGGCCGGCGTTGCCGACGCCGGTACCGACGACCACGACGGCCTTCGAGCGCGCCGCCGCGATCTCGAAGAGCGCGGGGTCGATGCCGGGAGCCGCGATCACGGCGTCGACGACGAGCGTGTCGAAGGCCTCGCCGATCGCGAGCGGCGGGCCGGGCCGGGCCGGGCGGGCGTGCAGCGCGACGCCGTCGCCCCGCCGACGGGCGATGAGCACCCCGCCCTCGAACGGGCTCGGCGCCGTGGTATGCGCCTTCCGGGTACCCCGGGCCGCCACGAGGTCGCCGCCGAAGGCGATGCCGGCCCCGATTCCGCGCAGTTCGGGGCTCGCGGCGAAAGCGATGGCGTCGGCGATGTTGCGGCCGCCGTCGGGGGCGATGGTGTCGGCGGCGAACTGGGCGCCGGTGAACACGATCGGGGCGCAATCGGAGTCGGCGCCATCGGTGCCGGCACCGGCGAGCAGATCGGTGAGGTAGGCCGACTCCTCCATGGTGTCGGTGCCGTGGGTGACCACGACGCCGTCGACGCCGGGCTCGGCGGCGGCAGCGGTGGCGGCCTCGGCGATCCGGCGCATCTCGGCGAAGCCGATGTTGTAGCTGCCGATCGTCATCACGTCGCGGGCATCGAGCTCGCAGTCGGGGGCGAGCGGGGCGAGCAGGTCGGAGATGCTGCTCGTCGCGACCGCATTCGCCTCGGCGCTGCCGCGCGAGGCGATGGTGCCTCCGGTGCCGAGCACGACGATTCTTCTCACGAAAAACGCTCCCTTGGGTGTTCCGGTGAACAGCTGCTGTATCCGACATTTAACACTACGCAATCGCTTGCCGCAAGCGATTGTCGCACACGTTTGCTGCAATCGTTGGATGAAAGCAGTCGAAGACCGCCCTGCTGACGACGATTCGAGTGCTCGCGACGGCGATCCCGTACGGAAACCGTCGACGATGCGGGCCGAGATCTCCGGGCACCGACATCCGGGTAGGATGATGGGGCATCGCACCGGCAGAGCGGACCGGCGCGTCGCCGCGGCCCACGAGCGCCCGCGGAGCACGTACACATACCGAGCGAGGCTGGAGGATCATGCACACCAGCCGCCCGATCACGCTGAAGGCCCTCGCGAGCGAACTCGGCCTCAACCCGTCGACGGTATCGCGGGTACTGAACGACCCCGCGGGGCCGAAGAGCCGCTGGGCCGCCGCGGATACCGCGGAGCGCATCATCTCGCTCGCCGCCGAACGCGGGTACACGCGCAACCCCTACGCTGCCTCGCTGCGCACGGCCCGATCGAACCTCGTCGGCGTCATCGTGCCCCGACTGCAGGACTACGTGCTCTCCACGATCTACGAGGGCATCGACGAGGCCGCCACCGCGAACGGCTGCCTCACCATGGTCTCGAACTCGCTCGACGACGCCGAACTGCGCCGCACGAAGACCGAGCGCCTGCTCGCGAGCAGGGTCGACGGCCTCGTCTTCGGCGACGCCCGCTCGGACCAGCGCGAGCTCTTCGACGAACTGAACGAGCGCCGCGTGCCGCACGTGCTCGTGAGCCGCAGACTGACCGGGCACATCTCGGTCACCTGCGACGACGAGGCCGGCGGACGCATGATGGCCGAGCACCTGGTCGCGACCGGACGCACCTCGTTCGGCATCCTCGCCGGCAAGCTCGGCACCTCCACCTCCGAGCTGCGCACCCGCGGCTTCGTCGACGCATTGCACGAGCACGGCATCGACGACGACCGCATCACGATCGTGCACGGCGGCTTCGACGCGATCGCCGGTCGCGAGTCGTCGGAGCAGCTGCTCTCGGCCGGCCCGCCGCCCGAGGCCATCTTCGCGGCCAACGACTTCGCCGCCATCGGAGCGCTCGGCGCGCTCACCGCCCGCGGCATCCACATCCACGACGATGTCGCCATCTGCGGGTACAACGACACTCCGCTCGCGACGAGCGTCGGGCTCACGAGCGTGCGTTCGCCGATGCACCGCATGGGTTTCCGCGGTTACGAGCTGCTCACCGAAGTGCTCCGGGGCGGCACACCCGACAGCGAGCGGCTCGCCCCCGAGCTGATCGTGCGCGGCAGCACCCGCGCAGAGCGCTGACACTGCCGGCAGACCCGACCGGCCGGTCATGGCCCGCCCGGGCGAGGGGTGAAGCCTCGGTACGACGACTCGCGACCCCGGGCCGCGCTCGGCGTCCCCCGATCGGCGGAGGCGAGTTCACCCGGCAGCCGGATCCGCGCGGCGACCGCGGTGCGTAACGTCGATGACATGGACGAGCAGCAGAACGACGCACAACCGGACCCGGAGCAGCCGAACGACGCACAGCAGAACCCGGGCTATGCGGCCGCGGGCTCGGGCCTCGCGATCGGCATCGCAGTCGGAGCGGGTATCGGTGCAGCGCTCGGCGACGTCGCGATGGGCCTCGCGCTCGGAATGTCGCTCGGCATCATCTTCGGCATGTCGGTGCACTACCTGAAACGGCGCCCGAAATAGGCCGGTGGGCCGGTAGGCCGCTCAGCGCACGGATGCTCGGCTGCAGGCTCGTATTGCTCGCGGCCCCGGATCATCGTCGTGCGTGGAGCACGATGATCCGGTTCACGGGTCGCTCGGCACGGGGCCCGAGTCGGCCGCCCAGGCCGTGACGGCTACGGTCGCCCCCGACACGATGTCGAACGGGGCACTTGGCGGCCAGGGGTGCCGTTCATCTCCCGGCAGCAGGGCGGCATAGATCTCGGTGGCCACGAGGGATCCCTGCGTGGAATTCGCATTCCAGCCGATCCGAGTGATCGCCCATTCACCGGGGCCGAGCGATACCTCCAGCGGGCCGGGGTCTTCCGGCGCCATGAAGGAGGGTCCGTGCTCCACCGCCACATCGAGCAGATGTCCGTTCTGGTCGGCGAACGCGATGTCGGGATAGCCCTGCAGCACGCACGCGGATTCACCGCCGTTCACGACGCGCAGGGTCTGCAGACGGTGGCCGGTTGCCGCGTCGGCATCACCGTACATCAAGGTCATCTCCTCAGCGGCGCACGCACGCGGACCCCGGTCGGAGGGGTCCACAGCCCCCTCGGAGGCGGAGGCTCGCGCCGGCACCGCCTCTCCGGTGGCATAGGGATCAGGGGCGGATCCCGTGCGCGGAGTGCCGGCTTCGACGGCCGCAGCCCGCTCGGCCTCCGCGGCCTCGGCCTGCGTCTGCCGATGCCAGGATCGGTCGCCGCCGACGCTGACGATCGCGTAGGCGGCGACCGCGATCAGGGACACGACGATGAGCGCGATGGGCCGCTGAATCACACGCAGCGGTGGCCCGACGGGGTGCCGGCCATCCGCGGCAGCAGACAGCGCGCGGGATCCTCCGCTCCGGATCCGTGGCGCGGCGATCAGGGCGATGATCCAGCCGTAGAGGGCTCCCCAGTAGGCACCATGGGCGGCAGAGGCGCCGAGATCCACCACCGAGAGCGCGCTCCGCAGCCCCATTCCGGGCGGCAAGGCCGCAAACCGCGCCAGATCGGTGACGGCGCCGAGGATGGTGCCGGCGAGGATCGTAGCCAGCCAGACCGCCGCCCGGCCACCAGCCGCAGGCCGACGACCGGGTCGGCCGCTCCCGCGCTGCAGCAGACCGGCAACGGTGAGTGTGACGAGCGCGAGGGCGATCCCGCCCAGAATGACGGTCAGAGCACCCCAGGCCCCGCGACGCATCCATACCGTTCCCGGCAGCGTCTCGGGCAGTGCCGCGCCCAGGAGCGAACCGTAGGAGGTGAACCAGCGCAGCGCCTGAAGAGCGCCCCCGCTCGCGATCCACAGCGCCGCGGCCGCGATGCAGAAGAGCCACCGGCGCGCTCCGCTACGCCTCGGGTCGCCCATCTCTGCAAGCTGCTGCACCGCTCCGACCTCCATCCCGGCTCGCGACTACCAGATCGAGACGCGCTCCTCGGGGGCGAGCCACAGCCCGTCGCCCGGCCGCGTCGCATATGCCTCGTGGAATGCGTCGAGATTGCGCACGATCTGGTTGCACCGGAACTCGTTCGGCGAATGCGGGTCGATCGTGAGCAGGCGCACCGTCTCCTCCGGGCGCGACTTCTGCTGCCACGCCTGCGACCAGGCGAGGAAGAAGCGCTCGGCGCCGGTCAGCCCGTCGATGACGGGCGACTCCGCTCCGCCGAGCGAGCGCCGGTACGCCTTCCAGGCGATCTCGAGGCCCGACAGGTCGCCGATGTTCTCGCCGATGGTGAGCTCGCCGTTGACGGTCTGCCCCTCCGCCCCCTCGGGCGAGAGCGCGTTGTACTGGCCGATGAGCGCGCCCGTGAGCTGCTCGAAGGCCTCCCGGTCGGCAGCCGTCCACCAATCGGTGAGGCGGCCGTCGCCGTCGTAGCGCGACCCCTGGTCATCGAAGCCGTGGCCGATCTCGTGGCCGATGACGGCGCCGATCGCGCCGAAGTTCGTGGCCGCATCCCACGACGCATCGAAGAAGGGCGGCTGCAGGATCGCAGCCGGGAAGACGATCTCGTTGAAGCCCGGGTTGTAGTAGGCGTTCACCGTCTGCGGGGTCATGAACCACTCGTCGCGGTCGATGGGCCGCCCCACCTTGCCGAGTTCGCGGGCGAATTCGGATTCGGCGACGCGACGCGAATTGCCGAGCAGGTCGCCGGCATCGGTGGCGAGCTCCGAGTAGTCCCGCCATTTGACCGGGTAGCCGATCTTCGGCGTGAACTTGCCGAGCTTCTCGAGCGCGCGCTCCCGCGTGTCGGCGCCCATCCACGACAGCCCCTCGATCGACTCTCGATAGGCCTCGATGAGGTGCCCGACGAGCTCGTCCATCGACGCCTTCGCTGACTCGTCGAAGTGGCGCTCGACGTAGAGGCGGCCGACGGCCTCGCCCATCGCGCCCTCGACGAACGAGACTCCGCGACGCCAGCGCTCGCGCTGCTCGGGGGCGCCGGTGAGCGCGGTGCCGTAGAAGTCGAAGTTGGCGCGCGAGATCTCCTGCGACAGCAGAGCGGCCGAGCCGCGCACGATGGCCCAGACGAGCCACGCGCGCCACGCCTCGAGCTCGCCCTCGTCCGAGCGGGCGGCGCCGAGCAGGGCCGACAGCCCCGCGAGCGCCTCGGGCTGCGCTGCGACGACCTCGGCGAACGCGGCCTCGGGGGCGCCCATCGCGGCGAGGTACGCCGACCAGTCGAGCTCCGGGGTGATCTCGGCGAGACCCGCGAAGTCGCGCAGGTTGTAGAGCTTCTGGATGTCGCGGCTCGCGACCTTGTCCCAGTGCGCGGCCGCGATGCGGGTCTCGAGATCGAAGGCGAGACCGGCGAGGCGCTCCGCATCGGCGTCGTCGCCGGCGGCGCCCGCGAGGCGCAGCATGCGGGCGATGTGGGCGCGGTACTGCTCGCGGATCTCGGCGAACTGCTCCTCGCGGTAGTACGACTCGTCGGGCAGCCCGATGCCGCCCTGCATCACGAACACGATGTAGCGCGCGGGATCGCCCGGGTCGTTGTCGACGAACATGCCGAAGAAGCCGCCGAGGCCCTGGCGCTCGAGGTCTGCGACCGTCGCGATGAGCTCGTCGACCGTGGCGATGGCGCGGGCCCGCTCGAGATCGGCGGCGATGGGCGCGGCTCCGAGCGAGTCTGCGCGGTCGGTGTCCATGAAGCTCGCGTAGAGCGCCGCGACCTTGTCGGCCTCGGCCTCCGCGCCGCCCGAGATCAGCCCGGGCGCGGGAGCGTCCGTGCCCGTGATGATGTCGCGCACCGCCTCTTCGGCGTTCTCGGCGAGCACGGCGAACGAGCCGTAGCGCGCCTTGTCTCCAGGGATCTCCGTGCGATCGATCCACTTGCCGTTGACGTGGCGGAAGAGGTCGTCCTGCGGCCGCGTCGAGGGGTCGAGTTCGGCGAGGTCGATGCCCGACTGGGCTGCTGCATTGCTCATGGGCACCAGCCTATCGATGCGTGCTTGGAACGGCCGCCAGAACCGAGGTCGACGAAACTAGACTGGCAGGCATGACCTCCCGCCCTCCTCTCCCGGCTCCGCGATGGCGCGAAGTCGCCCGCGCGACCGGGCTCATTGCTCCCGACGGCAGCACGCGGCCCACCATCTTCACGGAGATGTCGGCGCTCGCCCGCCGTACGGGAGCCGCGAATCTCGGACAGGGCTTCCCCGATGCCGACGGCCCCGAATGGGTGCGCGAGGTCGCGGCCCAGGCGATCCGCGACGGCATCAACCAGTACCCGCCCGGTCAGGGCATCCCGGCGCTGCGCCGCGCGATCGCCGCCCACCGGCAGCGCCACTACGGCATCGTTCTCGACCCCGAGACCGAGGTGGTAGTGACCGCGGGGGCGACCGAGGCGATCACGGCGGCGGTGCTCGCGCTCGCGGGCCCGGGAGACGAGGTCGCGACGATCGAGCCGTTCTACGATTCGCACGCGGCCGCCATCGCGCTCGCCGGGGCGACGCATACGACGGTGCCGCTCGTCCCGGATGACGGCGGGTTCGCGCTCGATCTGGCGGCGCTCGACGCCGTCGTGGGCGAACGCACGCGCGTCATCATCGTGAACACCCCGCACAATCCGACCGGCGCGGTGCTCGGGCGCCGCGAGCTCGAGGCGATCGCCGACGCCGCCCGCCGCGTCGACGCGATCGTCGTGACCGACGAGGTCTACGAGCATCTGCTGTACGGCGGCGAGCGCCACACTCCGATCTCGACGCTGCCGGGCATGGCTGAGCGCACGATATCGATCTCGTCGGCGGGCAAGACGTTCTCGCTCACCGGGTGGAAGATCGGCTGGGCCACCGGCCCGGCAGCACTCATGGAGGCGCTGCTCGCGGTCAAGCAGTTCCTCACCTTCTCGGGCGGCGCCCCGTTCCAGCCCGCGATCGCGCGGGCGCTCGCCGAGGGCGACGCCGATGTCGAGGCGCTGCGGCGATCCCTGGAGCACCGCCGCGGGCTGCTGCTCGACGGGCTGCGCGCCGCGGGGCTCACGGTCGTGGAGCCGGGCGGCACCTACTTCGTGTGCGCCGATGCGTCGCCGTGGCTCACTGCCGAGATGCCCGACGGCGCGGCCCTCGCGCGGGCGCTGCCCGAACTCGCCGGGGTGGCGTGCGTGCCGGTGTCGGCGTTCTGCCTGCAGGGGTCGCCGACTGCGACCGCTCTCGCGCCGTGGGTGCGGTTCACCTTCGTGAAGGACGAGGAGACCATCCGCACCGCCATGGCGCGGCTGCGCGAGTTCGCGGCAGGCCGTGGCTGAACGCGCGCCCGGAACTCGCGGCATCGACCGCAGCATCGCGGGCCTCGCGATCCCAGCGCTCGGCGCGCTCGTCGCCGAGCCGCTCTTCCTCATCGTCGATTCGGCGCTCGTCGGCCACCTCGGCGCGGCTCCCCTCGCGGGCCTCGCCGTCGCGGGCGCCGTGCTGCAGACGGCCGTCGGTCTCATGGTGTTCCTCGCCTACTCGACGACGCCGTTCGTGGCTAGGCGCCGCGGCGCCGGCGACCTGCGCGGCGCGGTGCAGGCGGGGGTCGACGGGCTGTGGCTCGCGCTCGGTCTCGGAGCGCTCGTCGGCGCCGCGATGTGGGCCGCGAGCCCCTGGCTGGTGGGCCTCTTCGGCACCGACGCGGCGACATCCGGCCACGCGGTGACGTATCTGGCGATCTCGTGCCTCGGCATCCCCGCCATGCTCGTCGTGTTCGCGGCGAGCGGGCTGCTGCGCGGCATGCTCGACACCCGCACCCCGCTCGTCGTGGCGACGATCGGCTTCGCGGTCAACGCGCTGCTGAACTGGTGGTTCATCACCGGCCTCGGCTGGGGCATCGCGGGCAGCGCCTGGGGCACGGTCGCCGCCCAGTGGGGCATGGTCGCCGTCTACCTCGCCGTCATCGCGCGCCACGTGCGGCGCGCGGGCGGCGACTTCCGGCCGCGCCGCGACGGCCTCGGCCGGGTGGGGCGCAGCGGCGGCTGGCTCTTCATCCGCACGATCGGGCTGCGCGCCGCGTTCCTCGCGACCGTGTTCGCTGCGACGAGCCACGGCACCGACGCGACGGCCGGTTACCAGGTCGTGTTCACGATCTTCTCGACGGCGGCCTTCGCGCTCGACGCGCTCGCCATCGCAGCGCAGGCGCTCGTCGGCGAGGCGCTCGGCGCCCGCGACGCCGACCGTGCGCGGCTCGTCGTGCGGCGATCCCTGTTCTGGGGGCTCGCGAGCGGGGGCGCGATCGGGCTGCTGCTCGCCGCCTGCAGCCCCCTGCTCGGCCGGGTCTTCACGAACGATGCCGCGGTGCTCGCGATCCTGCCGCTGCCGCTCATGGTGCTCGGGCTGTCACTGCCGCTCGGCGGGTACGTGTTCGTGCTCGACGGCGTGCTCATGGGCGCGGGCGATGTGCGCTACCTCGCATGGACGAGCCTCGTGAACCTTGCCGTCTACCTCCCGATGCTCTGGGCCGTCACCGTCGCGGTGCCGAGCGGCGTCGCGGCGCTCACCGCACTGACCGCGAGCTTCTGCATCGTGTTCATGGCTGCGCGCGCGACGACGCTGGGGCTTCGCGCGCGCAGCGGCTCGTGGGTGCAGCTGGGCGTGTAGCAGCCGGTGCGGATCAGTCCGTCTGGCAGACCAGCCTCTGCTCGGGCAGCTCGCCCGCGAGCAGGAACTGCGTGACCGCGTCGTCGATGCACGTCGAGCGGTCGGTGTAGCTGGCACCGTGCCCGTGGCCCTCGAGCGTGACGAAGCGGGTGTTGCCCATCTGCGCCGCGAGATGACGCCCGTTCTCGTACGGCGTCGCATGGTCGCCGGTGACGCCGAGCACAAGCACCGTCGTACCCTCCGGCGCCGAGAACGATTCGAGGTCGTCGCCCGATTCGGGCAGCGCACCGCACGAGATGTCGGCGTACTGCGCGACGAACTCCTCGGAGATCTCGGGGCCGCCCAAGAGCTCCGGCGCACCCATCTTCTCGATGGTCTCGATGAGTCCGAGAATGTCCGGATCCTGCGGCAGGGAGTGGCAGCCGACGATCTGGCCGGCGAAGCTCACGGACGCCCCGCCGCCCGCGAGCGCCTCGGCGATGGCGTCGATGCCCTGCTGGTCGCCCGCGAGTGCCGCGCCCACGGTGTCGAGCACCACCGGGCGGCCGACGTCGCGGCCGTAGAGCCCGGTCTGCAGGTAGGAGAAGAGCGTCCAGCCGTCGATCTCGGTGCCGTCGCTCGCGACGAGCGGCTGCTCCGCGAGCTGCTGCATCTTCGCCCCCAGGTCGTCGTCGCTCCGCAGCGGGCACACCTCGACCTCGTAGAGCGTGCCGCAGTTCGCGAGCATCGCATCGATCTCGGCGACCATAGCGAGCGACTGCGTGTAGTTGCCGGTCGGCGCGGCCCACGTGTCGTCGGGGGCGCTGTCGAGCACCATGCGCCCCACGCGCTCCGGGAACAGCGTCGAGTAGGTCGCCCCGAGTATGGTGCCGTACGAGTAGCCGAGGTAGTCGAGCTTCGGCTCGCCCTGCAGCGTGCGCAGCAGGTCCATGTCGCGGGCGACCTGCGAGGTGCCCATCGAATGCGCGAGCGGCTGTTCCGCGGCGCAGAGGGCGAGCTGCAGTTCGCGCACGTTCGACATCTGCTCGCACTCGATCGGCGTGCTGCGGCCGATGCCGCGCGGGTCGAAGCCGATCAGGTCGTACTGCTCCATCACCTGCTGGAACGCCGACGAGACGGTCATGCCGAAGGTGTAGTCGATCCCGCTGGCGCCCGGGCCGCCGGGGTTGCCGAACAGCGTGCCGATCTTCTCGCCGCCCGTCGCGGGGATGTGCACGACGGCAAGCTCGATGGTGCCGTGGTTCTTCGGGTCGTTCCAGTCAATGGGGGCCGTGATCATGGCGCATTCGAAGGTCTCGTGCGCGACGCCCTCCTCTCGCAGACGCTCGCGACCGGTGTCGTGGAGGCCGTAGTCGGCATCGCACTCGCCCCAGTCGATCGTCTGCGCGTACACGGCCGGGAACGATTCCGCCTGCACGCCGCTCGGCGAGTCATCTGCGGCCGGGGCGCACGCGCTCAGCAGCAGCCCTGCGACGGCGAGCGCAGCCGCGCTCGCGAAGATCCGTTTTCCCATCGTCCATCTCCTTCGATCCCCAAGTTCTGGACACAGTCCAATCGGGTCGAATATATCGACCCTCCGGGGTACCCGGAGTGCGCTTCCGCCCTCGTTGCGCAAGTTGGATCGGCGGCGCGCAAGCTGGGTGCGCACGCAGCCCGGGCGAGACGTCGAGGCGCCACGATGCGCGCGGCCGGCCGCGTCAGTCGTCGGTGCAGACGGTGCCCGTCGCGGGCATCTCGCCCGCCACGAGGTAGGCGGTGACCGCAGCGTCGATGCAGCTCGAACGGTCGCTGAACGAGGCCGCGTGCCCCTGACCGTCGAGCGTGAGCAGGGTCGCCGGGCCGAGCTCGTCCACGAGCTCCTGCGCGTAGGGGTACGGCGTCGCGTGGTCGCCGGTGATGCCGATGACGAGGATCGGGCCGGCGCCCGCCGCGTCGAACGACTCGGTGACGTCGAGCCCGCTCTCGGGCAGCGCGTAGCACGACAGATCGACGAACGGCGCGAGCACCTCGTCGGTGATCTCGGGGCCGCCCATGAGCCGCGGCACGCCGACCCGCTCGACGTGGGCGAGCAGGCCCGGAATGTCGGGTTCGATGGGGAAGGAATGGCAGCTGACCACGCGCATCGCCAGATCGGCGCTGCCGCCCGAGACCTCTGCGCCGAGCGCATCGATCGCCTCCTGGTCGCCGAAGAGCGCGAGCGCGACGGTGTCGAGCACGATCCCTCGCCCGTAATGGCTCGAGTACAGGGCGCCCGTCAGATACCCGTAGAGGTCGGCGCCCGTGATCTCGGTGCCGTCGCTCGCGACGAGCGGCTCGGTCTGCAAGCGTTCGAGCACCGCGAGCACCGACGCCTCGGAGTCGAACGGGCACACCTCGACCTCATCGGCGTACTCGGTGCGGCAGTCGGTCGCGAGCGCGACGACGGCCTTCGCGATCGCGACCTGCTGCTCGAAGGAGTGGATCGGGCTCGCCCACTCGGCGTTCTCGGCGCTGTCGAGCACCATGCGCCCGACCCGCTCGGGGAAGATGCTCGCGTACGTCGCACCGAGCATGGTGCCGTACGAGTAGCCGAGGTAGTCGAGCTTCTCGGCTCCCTGCAGCGCGCGCAGCAGCTCCATGTCGCGCGCGACCTGCACGGTGCCCATCGTGCGGGTCAGGGGGTGCTCGGCGATGCACTCGCCGAGCTGGATCTCGGGCAGCTCCGAGACTCCCGCATCGCAGTCGATCGGAGTGCTCGACCCGATGCCGCGCGGGTCGAACCCGAGCAGATCGTAGTGCTCGAGCACCTGATCGAAGCCCGGGGCCGCCGCCATGCCGAGCATGAAGTCGATGCCCGTCGCACCGGGCCCGCCGGGGTTGCCGATCAGCGTGCCCCGCGGCTCCCCCGTCGCGAGCACCCGCACGACCGCGAGCTCGATGGTCTGCTCGTTCTCGGGGTCGTTCCAGTCGAACGGCGCCGTCACGGCCCCGCACGCGATGCCGTCGGGTTCGACTCCCGATGCTTCGAGCGACTCGGTCAGGTCGGCGTCGAGCCCGTCATCGGCGTCGCACTCGCGCCACTCGACCCGCTGCTCGTACACGGAGGCGAAGCTCTCGGCCTGCCATGCCGCCCCGTGGGCGCGCGGTTCGAGCACCGGGTCGGCGGCGGGTGCGCACGCGCCGACCCCGATCATGAGGACGGTCGCGACGACGACGCCGACCGTGCGCATCCGACGAGACTCCGCTGCTGCCGCACTGACACCCATGCGCACAGCGTATTGCCCGCGACGACGGGCCGCATCCTCCACATGCGCGGTATCCCGGAGTGCGCTCGTCGACGGGCGGGGCCGGCAGCGCGAACCCGGGCATTCTTCCCGGCCCCGGCCCCGGCCTCGGCCCGGCCATGTTTGACCCGGCATCGCGCGTAGGGAACACTCTTGTGCTGTGGGGGCGACCACCCGACGGCCGCCCCACCGACCGGAGGCGAACGGCATGGTTCAGGCATTGGGGCTCGACATCGGGGGCACCGGCATCAAGGGCGCGATCGTCGACGTGACCACCGGAGCACTCGCGGGCGAGCGCTTCCAGCTGCCGACGCCGCAGCCGGCCACCGTCGAGGCGGTGCTCGATACGGTCGCGCGGATCGTCGAGTCTGCGCAGTGGGACGGCCCGATCGGCTGCACCTTCCCCGGAATCGTCAAGCACGGCGTCGTCGGCACCGCCGCGAACGTCGACAAGGCCTGGATCGGCGTGAACCTCGCCGACCGGCTCTCCGCGCGCATCGGGCGCCCGGTCGCCGCGCTGAACGACGCGGATGCGGCCGGCGTGGCCGAGATGCGGCTCGGCGCGGGCCGCGGGGCGACCGGCATCGTGATGCTCATCGCGCTCGGCACCGGAATCGGTTCGGCCCTCTTCCTCGACGGCAAGCTGCTCATGAACACCGAGTTCGGTCACCTCGAGCTCGACGGCTTCGACGCCGAGAAGCGGGCGGCGACCTCGGCCCGGGTGCGCGAAGACCTGTCGTACCCCGAGTGGGCGGAGCGCCTGCAGCGCTACTTCGGCCATGTCGAGCACCTGTTCTCGCCCGACCTGTTCATCGTCGGCGGCAGCGTCAGCCAGAGCGCCGACCGGTTCCTGCCGCTGCTCGATCTGCGCACCCCCATCGTCCCGGCCGCGATGCGCCAGAACTCCGGCATCGTAGGCGCAGCGCTCTGGGCGGTCTCCGGCAACGAGTAAGGGGCGCAGGCCGCGCCCCGGGTCAGCGGGCGATCCGCAACTCCTTCGGCCCGACCCCGTAGAGCTCGTCGAGCGCCCGCCGCATGCTGGCCGGCGACCCGAAGCCCGCCTGCGCCGCGACCTCGCGCACGTCGAGCGCATCGAAGCGGGCATCCTGCAGCACCGACCGCGCCACACGAGCGCGCTCGCGCCTGATCTCGGCCGCCACCGAGCTCTCGGCCTCGGCGAACACCGCCTGCAGGTGCCTGAGCGAGACCCCGATGCGGGCCGCGAGGGCCTGCGGTGTGAACCGCACATCGCCCGCATTCCCGGCGATATCGGCGAGAGCCCGCTCGCGCACCACCGCGCGCGGCGTGCCCTGCGGCCACGCGGCCCCTTGCCGGCCGAGCACGAGCGTGCCCGCCATGTCGAGCACGAGGCGGTCGACGGTGCGGCTCTCGCCCTCCGAGACGAGTGCTTCGCCCGCGACGGCCTGCTCGAGGAACCCCTGCATCGCGCGCTCGGTCACCGTGAGCTCGGAGTAGACGCCGACTTCGTCGTTCAGCATCGGCACATAGGCGAGCAGCGCCTCGCGGGGGATGCGCACGACGACGAACCGCCACGGTCCGAGGAAGCGCACGCGGCGCGGCAGCCCGCTCGGCGCGATCATGAGCGGCCCGCTCGAGACGCGCCACTCGGCGCCGTCGAGGTACTCGAACTCGCCCTCGTCGACGAAGACGATGTCGATGGTCGGCAGGCCGGGCCGCAGCGGTCGGCGCTCGATCTCCGACCCCGAGCCCCATGCCTCGATGACGATGATCGCCCCGAACGCGCTCACGCGGGCCTGCATGCCGATCTCGCCGCCACTGCCGCGCACCCCCGTGCGCTGGAAATCGCCCTCGGCGAAGTCGGTGATGGAGCGTTCGGGCAGGCCCTCAACATTCGCCGCTGAAATGGTAGTCACAGCCAAACGCTACTGCACGCAGAGGGTTCCCAGATCCGTTCTGCGCAGATTGCCCCCAGATCGCGCAGAGAATCGGGCAGCTCCGCTGACTACACTCGATGTGTGACCGACCGCTCCCCTTCGCCTCGCCCCGAGGTCATCCGTTGGGTGCGCGCCGTGCCCTTCATCTTCCTGCTCGTCGGCCTGAGCTTCGGCACCTGGCTCAGCCGTCTCCCCGCCGTGCGCGACCAGCTCGGTGCGAGCGCGTCGCAGATGGGACTCTACGGCCTCTGCCTCGCCGCCGGCAGCGTCGCGGCCCTCATCATCTCGGGCACCGTCATCCAGCGCTTCGGGGCGCGGCGCGTGCTGCTCGTCGCCGGGCTCACTGCCGCCGTCGCGCTGCCGAGCGCGGCCGCCGTGCTGCTGGGGTGGGCGATCCCTGTCGGGCTCGCCCTGCTCTTCGCGTTCGGCTTCGCCTTCAGCATCTGCGATGTCGCCATCAGCGTGAGCGGCGCCAACGCCGAAGCGGCGCTCGGCAAGCCGCGCATGCCCCTCATGCACGCGGGCTACAGCCTCGGCGCCGTCGCCGCGACCGGCATCGGCGCGGCCGCGGAGGCGGCCGCGGTGCCCGTACCGGTGCACCTGGCGATCGTCATGGCGGCGAGCGCGGTGGTGCTCCTGCTCCTCCTGCGCGCCCTCCCCCACGACGAGCTCGCGGTGCGCCGGGCGGCGACCAGCGGCGGCGCCGACCCCGCGCTCGCCATCACCGGGCCGGTGCCGGTCGTCGCGCACACCGGGGCCGACCCCGTCGTCACCCACACCGGCGCGATCCCGATCATCCCCGATGAGCACGGCTCAGCGGGCGCCGCGTCGCCCGCCCTTCGCCCCGGGCCGCGCAGGTACTCGCCCTGGCGCGACCCGCGCCTCATCGTGATCGGCGTCATCACGCTCGCGTTCGGCATCTTCGAGGGCACCGCCGCCGACTGGCTGCCGCTCGCCCTCGTCGACGGTCGCGGTCTCGGCAACGACCTCGGCGCGACCATGCTCAGCGTGTTCTTCTTCGCGGCGCTCGCGACCCGCATCGTCGGCTCGTGGCTGCTCGGGCGCTTCGGCCGGGTGACGATGCTGCGCGCCTCGGCCGCGCTCGCCGCGATCGGCGTCGTGCTGCTCATCCTCGTGCCGGGCACCGCCGCAGCCGTCGTCGGCGTCGTATGCTGGGGCATCGGCAGCGCGCTCGGCTGGCCCGTCACCCTCTCGGCGGCGGCCGACGACCCCGAGCACGCGGCGCGCGCCGTCGCGGCCGTCGCGGGCATCGGGTACGGGTCGATGCTCGTGGGCCCGCTCGCCTTCGGCTTTCTCGGCGATCACTTCGGTCTGCTCACGGCGTTCTGGGCGCTGGTGCCGTTCGCGATCTACGTCGTCGTCGCGGCCGGGGTCGCGAGGCCGCGGCCGCACGCGTAGGCGGCGCGGGCCGCTCGCCCGCTCAGGCGCGCGTGCGGCGGCCGGGGTAGACTACCGCGGTGCGAATCGTTGTTGCAGACTGCTCCGTTGACTATGCCGGGCGCCTGTCGGCCCACCTGCCGCGGGCGAAGCGCGTGCTCATGCTCAAGAACGACGGCTCCATCCTGGTGCACTCCGATGGCGGGTCGTACAAGCCGCTCAACTGGATGAGCCCGCCCTGCACGCTCGCCCCGCTCGAGCTCGACGACGAGCAGCAGGCCGCCGGCATCGTCGAGGCGTGGGAGGTCACGCACAAGAAGACCGCCGACAAGCTCGTGGTGTCGCTCTTCGAGATCATCCACGACACGTCGCACGACCTCGGCATCGACCCGGGCCTCATCAAGGACGGCGTCGAAGCGCACCTGCAAGAGCTGCTCGCCGAGCAGATCGGCCTCGTGGGCGACGGCCACACTCTGGTGCGGCGCGAGTACATGACCGCGATCGGTCCGGTCGACATCCTCGCCCGCGACGCGGCGGGCGCCTCGGTCGCGATCGAGATCAAGCGGCGCGGCGAGATCGACGGCGTCGAGCAGCTCACCCGCTACCTCGAGCTCATGAACCGCGACCCGGTGCTCGCGCCGGTGCAGGGCGTGTTCGCGGCGCAGGAGATCAAGCCGCAGGCCCGTACGCTCGCCGAGGACCGGGGCATCCGCTGCCTCGTGCTCGACTACGACGCGATGCGCGGCATGGAGGACAAGAACACGCTATTCTAGGGCGGCTGGCCGCCTGCCGGCGATCCCTGGCGCGCTCATGCCCCGTGCCGTGGGCGCGTGGGTTCATTCGGATTCTGCAGCTCGTTCGGACGTTCTGCGGCCGATTCGTCCGCATGACGTCTCATCTCCGACTGAGCTCGCGCGGGCCTCCGGCGCCTCGGGCGCCTCTACAGGGATCGCCGAGCGGCGTCGAGCTCGGCGAGCGTCGGCGGGTTCGCGCCCGCCCGGCTCACCGTGATCGCCGCCGCCTGCGCGCTGCGTTCGAGCAGCACCCCGAGTTCGGCGTCGCGCAGCGCACCGAGCGCCGCGCGGGCCTCAGCCCCGTAGGCGCCCGCCGAGAGCAGCCCGTCGAGCAGCGCGCCCATGAAGGTATCGCCCGCGCCGACCGTGTCGACGACGTCGACGGGCACGCCCGCGACCGTCAGCTCGGTGCGCCCGGCAGGCGCGCCCGCACCGGCACCGCCGCGTACGGCGACGACGCCCTCGGCACCGCGCGTGACGACGACGAGCGCCGGCCCCGCGGCCGCCCAACGATGCGCGACTGCGACCGGATCCTCCCCCGGATGCAACCACGCGATGTCTTCGTCGCTCGCCTTCACGACGTCGGAGCGGGCGATGAGCGAGCGCACCCGCTCGCGCACCGCCCCGGCCTCGGCGTCCGCGCCGCCGATGAGTGCCGGCCTGATGTTCGGGTCGTAGCCGATGAGGGCGCGGCCCCGCATCGCGTCTACCAGCCGCGACAGCTCGTCGGCGCCGGGCGCCAGGAACGCGCCGATCGACCCGGCATGCAGCACGTCGGGCCGGCCGGCGTCGGCGGCATCGAAGTTCCACACGAGATCGAACTCGTAGGTCGCGGCGCCCGTCTCGTCGAGCAGGGCCGTAGCGGTCGCGGTGCGGGCGCCGGCGCTGCCGAGCACTGCGACCCCCGAGGCCGCGAGCCACTCGCGCACCGTGCGCCCCCGCTCGTCGTCGCCGAGCGAGGTGAGCAGTCGCGGCGAGCGCCCGAGTCGGCCGAGCGCGAGCGCGACGTTCGCCGGGCTGCCGCCGGGGCTCTCGTCGTGCGTGCCGTCGGCGCGGTGCACGATGTCGACGAGCGCCTCTCCGACGAGGAGCACCTCGGGATCGGTCGGCGTCTCGCGCGCTCGCGGGTTCGGGGCAGTGGTCACAGCGTCTCCTCCATGCGGCGTCAGCGGGTATCGGCGTCGGGCACGAGCCCGCGCAGGATGATGTCGAGCCCGCGACCGAACGATGCGTCGAGGTCGAACACGGGCGGCGCCTGACCGCCCGCGGGCGGGGCGTCGAGCAGGGCGCCGAACTGCGCGGCCTGCCGGTGCGTCTGCGTCGACTGCGCATGCCCGAAGGTGAAGAGCAGCAGCGTGCGCGCACCGTCGGCGCCGACCATCTCGGCGAGACTGCGCTCGATCTCGGAGGATCCGAGGCGGAAGGCCTCGGCGGTGGCGACGACGTCGGCGCCGTCTCGCACGCGGAGCATCGCATCACGCAGCGCGATGCAGAGTGCGCGCGCGTCGTGCAGGCGGCCGACGCGGCCGACGATCTCGTCGGCCATCAGCGCGAGCAGGCTCTGCTTGTTCGGCACGTGATGGTAGAGCGCGCTCGGCTGCACGTCGAGGGCGGCGGCCACCCGACGCATCGAGCATCCCTCGAGCCCCTGCGCGTCGAGCACGCCGAGCGCCGCGGTCACGACATCGGCGAGGGTGTTGCGCATTCCCCCAGCCTAGCGCTAACCTGAACACCGTTCACCAGAACACTGTTCAGGTAGCGCGATCCCGCCGATCCCTGCCCCGATTCAGACACCGCCCCAGGAGACCTCGTGACCGCGACCGCCGACCAGCAGCCGACCACCGCGAACGCCGCCCCCGCCCGCAAGAAGCGCGGCACCGCGACCGACCTCGCCCTCATCGCGACGTTCGCCGCCCTCATCGCCGTCTGCGCGCTGCTGCCCGCGATCAGCGTCGGCGGCCTCGTGCCCATCACCCTGCAGACCTTCGCCGTCATGCTCGCCGGCGCGGTGCTCGGCGCGAAGCGCGGCTTCCTCGCCGTGCTGCTCTACCTCGCGGCCGGCGCCATCGGCCTCCCCGTGTTCTCGGGCGGCTCGGCCGGCATCGCCCCCTTCGTCGGCCCGTCGGCCGGCTACCTCTTCGCGTTCCCCCTCGCCGCCGCCCTCTGCGGCTTCATCGTCGAGCGCCTGCCCCGCAAGAAGCTCGCCACGAGCATCCCGCTCACCTTCGCCGCCGGCTTCGCCTCGAGCCTCGTCTTCATCCACACCCTCGGGCCCCTCGGCATGTCGGTGTTCGGCGGGCTCGCGCTCCGCGAGGCCTTCCTCTTCGACCTCACCTTCTACCCCGGTGACATCGTCAAGAACATCCTCATGGCCCTCGTCGCGACCGCCGTGCACCGCGCGTTCCCCGCGCTCCTGCCTACCCGCTCGAAGTAGCGCCCCGAACTGCCGCCCGAAGGTGACCCGCCCCGTGATCGAATTCCGCAGCGCGACCGTGACCGCCCCCACGGGCGACGCCACGATCCTGCACCCGACGACGCTCGAGCTCTCCGAGCAGCGCATCTCGATCATCGGCGGCAACGGCTCGGGCAAGTCGACGCTCGCTCGGCTCATCAACGGGCTCGTCGCACCGAGCAGCGGCGCGGTGACGGTGTCGGCGTCGGGCGGCCCTCCGCTCGACACGATGCGCGACGGCACGGCCGTGCGCAGGCTCGTCGGCTTCGTCTTCACCGACCCGGCCGCCCAGCTCATCATGCCCACCGTCGTCGAAGACGTCTCGCTGTCGCTGCGCCGATCGCATCGCGACAAGCGCGAACGGCACGCGGCCGCGCTCGCGGCGCTCGAACGGTTCGGGCTCGACGCCCTCGCCGACCGCAGCGTGCACACCCTGTCGGGCGGTCAGAAGCAGCTGCTCGCCCTCGCCTCGGTGCTGACGGGCGAACCGGCGATCGTCGTCGCCGACGAACCGACCACGCTGCTCGATCTGCGCAACGCCCGCAAGATCGGCGACCTGCTCATGGGGCTGCCCCAGCAGACCGTCGTCGTGACGCACGACCTCGAGCTCGCGGCCCGCGCCGAGCGCACACTCGTCATCGACGGCGGCCGCATCGCCTTCGACGGCGCACCCGACACGGCGATCGCGCACTACCGCGAGCTGGCGGCGCACTCATGAGCGGCGTCAGCCCGCTCGGCTCCTACCTGCCGGGCGACTCGCCGCTGCACCGCCTACGGCCGGGGGCGAAGCTCATCGGCCTCTTCGTCTTCGCCACCGCCGCCGTGGCGCTGCGCTCGGTGCCGAGCACGGTCGTCGCGCTCATCATCGCCGTCGCGCTCGGCCTCGTCGCGGGCCTGCGCGGCCGCGACCTCTGGCGGATGCTCAGCCGCTTTCTCATCGTGGGGGCGCTGCTCTTCGCGTTCCAGGCCTGGCAGCACGGGTGGGAGCGCGGCGTCGAGGTCGTCGGCACGCTCATCGCGCTCATCCTCGCGGCGAGCGCGCTCACCGCGACCACGGCGGTCGAGGACACGCTCGACACGATCACCTGGGCCCTCGGGCCGCTGCGCCGTTTCGGCGTCGACCCCGAACGGGTGGCGCTCGCCTTCTCGCTCGTGATCCGCGCGATCCCGAGCATCCTCGGCATCGCGCACGAAACGCGGGCCGCCGCGCGCGCCCGAGGGCTCGAACGCAGCCCGCGCGCCCGGCTCGTGCCGTTCGTGCTGCGCACCGTCTCGCACGCGCAGCTCACGGGCGAGGCGCTCGCGGCCCGCGGCATCGGCGACGAGTAGCCCCGCGAGGTGCTCCGACGTCGAACGCCGGCACCGGGTCCGCGAGGCGCTCCGCCCCCGCGCCCGCCCGCTACTGCAGCGCCGAGGTCAGGCGCATCACCGACTCGGTGTACCGCCTGAGGGGCGAGCGCTTCGGCCACGCCTGCGCGTCGAGCACGGTGCTGCGGGCCGCGTACCCCGCGATCACGTCGCCGATCTGCGCGACGATATCGCCGCCGTAGGCGAGCAGGCTGATCTCGTAGTTGAGGCCGAACGAGCGCATATCCATGTTCGACGACCCCATGACGGCGCAGGTGTCGTCGATGAGGAAGCACTTCGTGTGCAGCACCTCGGGCTGCGGGTACAGGTGGATCGTCACGCCGGCGTCGAGCAGCGACTGGTAGTACGACGACTGCGCGCGATCCACCATGAACTGATCGGCGACCGCGCTGACGTAGAGCTCGACCTGCACGCCGCGGTACGCCGCGGTGGTGATCGCGGCGAGGATCGACTCGTCGGGCACGAAGTACGGGCTCACGATCGCGAGCCGCCGCTTCGCCGTGTAGATGAGCGAGGTGAAGGCCTTCAGGTTGGGTTCGGTGCGGAAGCCCGGGCCCGACGGGATGAGCTGCACGGCGTTGACGTCTCCGCCGACCGCAGGAGCCGGCCCGGAGGCGACGAAGCGCGGGGCCGCCCCGGGCCTCCCGCCCGCCTCGGGGCGGTAGGCGTGCACGTCGATGAGCTCGCCGCTCTCGGTGAACCAGTCGACCGCGAACACCGCCTCGAGCGAGGCGACGATCTCGCCGCTCAGCTCGACGCTGATGTCGTTCCAGAAGCGCCCGACGCGCTCGTTCTTCGCCGACCCGTACGAGGCGGCGATCAGATTCTGCGACCCCATGATCGCCGTTCTGCCGTCGACCACCATGAGCTTGCGGTGATTGCGCAGGTCGATGCGGCGCATGCGGCCCTGGAGCGGCAGGAAGGGCAGCATCAGACGCCACTCGATGCCCGCATCCGTCATGCTCTGCAGAAACTGCTTGAAGCCGTCGTACTTGCGCGAGCCGAGGTGGTCGAGCAGCACCCGCACCCGCACGCCGCGCCGCACGGCCTCTTCGAGCGCCCGGAAGAACGGTTCGGTCACGGCGTCGCGGGCCATGATGTAGATCTCGACATGGATCGACTCGACCGCCTGCTCCGCGAGCCGCGTCATACGCGCGATGCCGGCCTCGTAGTCGCGCTCGACGCCGTGGTTGCGACCGGTGACCATGGGCAGCGCGGTGAGGGATCTCGACAGCTCCACGATCCCTGTCAGGTCTGCCGGCAGCGAGACCGATTCGGGCACCGGCGGCACCGCGCTCGTGCCCTCGGCGAGGATCTTGTTCGCCTCGGCCTGGATGGCGGCGCGCCGGCGGTCCACGTACGGGCTGCCGAGGATGAGGAACAGCGGCACGCCGACGATCGGCAGGAAGAGGATCAGCAGGAGCCAGCCCATCGAGGACGAGGGCTTGCGGTTCTCGGGCACCACCCCGATCGCGATGATCTTCACGAGGTACTCGATGATGATGAAGACGATCGCGATCACTGACGCGATGCCGGTTCCGGTCACTGCTTCCTCCGGGGTTCGTGGGGTGTTCGCATTCTCGGGCGGAGCGCCGCCTCACGGGCGCCGCCGCTCGGCCGCGGTCGCCCAGTAGGCTGGAGCGCATGGCCGATACCCCGAGCATTCCCGAGGAAGTCCATGCCGACTACGCCAACGAGGCGGTGCGCACCGCGCTGCGCGAGTTGCAGGCGATTCCCGATTACGAGCATCTCGCGGCCTTTCTGCTCGCGCTGCGCGAGGGCTACCTCGTCGTCGATGTGACCGGCGCGGCCTCGAAGAAGAAGGGCACGCGCATCCGCACCATCCGTTCGACGAAGGGGCAGCTGGTGCTGCCCCTGTTCACGTCGATGGACGAGCTGCGGCAGATCGTGCCCGCCGACCGCCGCGACCAGCTGCGCGGGGCCGTCATGCCGGCGCTCGAGGCGCTCGCCCTCATCGGTACCGACCGCTTCGTCGCCGCGGAGTTCGACAAGGCGTCGTCGTCGCTCGTCGTGCTGCGCAAGTACATCGCGCTCGCGGCCGGTGACGATGAGATCACCGCAGCCTCGCTCGAGGCGATGCGGTAGCCCACGGGCCTCAGCCGTTCGACTTCATCATGAAGGCGCGTACGCTCTGCGCCGCGCCGAGCACGACCATCGACGCGCCGAGCATGATCCACAGCACCGCAGCGCTCAGCAGCGGCGAGAACATCATGGTGAGACCGGCGAGCACGCTGATGACGCCGTAGATGATGCCCCAGACCTTGTTCTCGCTCTTGCTGACGAGCGAGAAGGCCATGATGCCCTCGAACAGCCACAGCACGCCGATGGTGATGGTGATGAAGAGGAAGACGAGCGTGCCGGTCGCGAGCAGGTTCGACATCATGATCACGCCGCCGACGATGTAGAGCACCCCGAGCAGGACGTGGCCCGTGCGCGCCCAACCGCCGAGCGTCTTCGAGAAGATCGAGGTGCCCACGTAGACGACGCCCGTGATGAGCGCGTAGAGGGCGAGCAGCGCGGCTGCGGTGCCCGCGGCGGCCTTCGCCGACGGGGCCGGCGCGAAGAGCACGAGCAGGCCGAGCACGAAGGCGATCAGGCCGCCGACGCCGAGCGCGATGCGCAGGCTGTCGCCCGCGCTGCGCTGCGCTGTCGCGGCGGTTTCTGAAGTCGAGGGCTTCGACATGGTGGGGTCCCCTTTGCTCACGTGGTCGCAGGCGTACCGCCGGCGCATCGCTGATCTATCGCGAATAGCTTCATTCTGCCGTAGTTCGGGCCGCATCTCGCGCCCTCGGATGCGATTCGTCGGCGCCTACCCGGAGCGCAGCGCCGTCCCGATGCGGCGCCCGATCACTTCGAGCAACGGTTCGGGAGCGGCGATGCATGCGGCGGCATCGGGTTCGAGCGCCACGAGCTCGTAGACCTCCGCGAAGCCCGCGCCACGGACCTCGGCGGCCGTGAGATCGCTCGACCCGCACACCACGACCACCGGTACCTCTCTCGAGCGACGCAGCACGCCGGCCGGGGCTTTGCCGCTGAGCGTCTGGGCATCGAGGCGCCCCTCGCTCGTGATGACCAGATCGGCGCCGACGAGCGCGTCGTCGAACCCGACGAGGTCGAGCACCAGATCGATGCCCGAGCGCATCTCGCCGCCGAGCACGGCGAGCGCCCCGAAGCCGAGCCCGCCCGCGGCGCCCGCGCCGGGCACCTCGGCCCAGGCGCCGGGCTCCGCGCCGAGCGCACGCTCCACCATCGCCCCGAAGAGGTGCAGCGCCGCGTCGACCTCGGGCACCTGCTCGGGCGCGAGCCCCTTCTGCGGCCCGTACACCGCAGCGGCGCCGTCGGGCCCCGTGAGCGGGTTCGTGACGTCGCAGGCGATCTGCACCGCGAGACCGGCGAGCCGCGGGTCGAGGCCGGAGGCGTCGAAGGTCGCCCCGCGCAGTGCGGCCGCATCGAGCCGATCGATCGGGGCGCCGTCCGCTGCCACGACGCGCATGCCCAGCGCGCGCATCATGCCGAGACCGCCGTCGCTCGTCGCACTGCCGCCGAGGCCGAGCACGACGCTACGCGCACCGGCGTCGAGCGCGGCGAGCACGAGCTCGCCGACACCCCACGAGGTCGCCGCGGCGGCATCGAGCGCCCCCGAGGCGAGACGTGCGGCGGAGACGTCGCGCAGGCCGCAGGCCTCGGCGACCTCGATGACCGCGGCGCCCGAGGCCGGCTCGACGGCGAACCGGGCATCCCGCCGCTCCCCGTACGCGCCGGTCACGGCGCTGCGGTGCTCGACGAAACCCGCGGCGAGTGCGGCGTCGATGGTGCCGTCGCCTCCGTCGGCGATGGGAAGGGCGACGACCTCGGCTTCGGGCGCGGCCGCGGCGATACCCCTGGAGAGAGCTTCGGCGACGGTGCGCGCCGAAGCCGATCCCTTGAACTTGTCACCTGCGATGAGCATGCGCGGCATCGTGTGCTCCTCTGCTTCGACGGCCGAACCGAAGCCCTACCGACCGTGCGCGGCCGCGGGGCCGCGCCGCCCCTCGCGCAGCCGCTCGGTGCCGGCCGTCGCCTCGGTGCGGCCGTGCGCGACCGAGTGGCCGCTGCCGTCGACCGCGACGAAGACGATGCGCTCGAGGGTCAGCACCTCCTGCCCGGTCACGGCGTTGTCGACGCGGCAGCTGACCGTGAGCGAGCTCGTGCCGAACGAGACGATGCGGAACTCGAGCTCGAGCAGGTCGCCGCGGTCGGCGCGCGACGAGAAGCTCACGGCCGACATGTGCCGGGTCACGACATCGATCGTACCGAGCTGCGCGACGGCGATGATCGCCGCCTCCTCGTCGACCCACTGCAGCAGGCGCCCGCCGAACAGCGCCCCGTGCTGATTGAGGTCTTCGGGCTTCACCCATTTGCGCACGATCTGGCTGAACTCGGTCATGGCTTCAGCCTAGCTCCGCGATCACGGGCGACCCGAGCGTCTGCCGATGCGATGCTCGGTCATCTTCCGTACGACATCGAGCAGGCCCGGTGCGTAGTCCCTCCACGACTCCGAGATGCGCCCCGGGTCGAGCTTGCCCGTGTGCACCTGCTCGCACAGCCGCATCCACCCTTCCCCGGTCGCCGCGGTCAGCGAGAACGCGACCCCGGCGTTCACCGCGCTGCCGGCGCCGGGAACGAGCTTGATGAAGCTGCGTGCCAGCGCCTGGCCCGAGATCTGCACGCCGATCTGGGCGAGCGCCCCCGCCGACATCATGGTCTTCAGCTCCAGGTCGTAGATGGCGGCGATGCGGCCCATCATTCCGATCTGGATCGGCGCCAGGGCCACCGCGTCCGCGACCGGGATCGGCGTGGCCGCGGCCGCGGCGGCCAGACCGGCGGCTCCGCTGATGACGGGGCGCGCCATCTCCCGCTTCCAGGGGAGGTTGAGCCGTTGCGCGATGCGAAACGCGTCCTTGGCACTTTCGGGGGACAGGTTGAGGGTCTCCGTGACAAGCTCACCGAGCCCGTGCCCGTTGCCCTTCCCGCGAGGGTCGGTCGTCGAGGTGAGCATGACCCGTTCGACGGGGAGCTCGATCGGGCGGCCGTGCTCATCGACGGGATGCTCGAGCCAGTCGACGAACCGTTCGAGCCCCTGCGCGACCGAATACTTGCCGGTGATCGGGTGCCTGATCCAGTCGACCTTGGTGAGCACGAGGATGACGGGGAGCCCCTGCGCCGCGAGCTCGCGGATCATGCCGATGTCGGCGGGCGTCAGGCGGTCGTCGTTCGCCTTCAGGCAATACCAGACGACCGCGACCTGCTCGTTCGCCGGGCGCGCGGCGATCAGCTCGAGGTGGTGCCGCAACTGCTCGGCGGGCGCCACGGCCGAGCCGATCTCGAAGCCCTCGATGTCCCAGATGCCGAGCGAGTCATCGTGATAGTACTGCACGCCGCGGGTGACGGGCAGGCCGGTGCCGACCTTCGCGAGGTCCCGACCGAAGACCGCATTGACGAGCGACGACTTGCCGACCCCGGTGCCGCCGATGACGGCGAGGTTGAATCTGCCGTACCGCGACCGCGCCTCGGAGTTCGCGTCGAGGAACGCGGACGCGTCGAAGGGCTGCTGCCCGTCTCGATGAACACCCATGATCGCCCGCCCGTCTTCATTGCTCGGCATCAGACTATCAATGGGGGCGGTCCGGGCGGGTCACGCGGGCGCTGCGAGAACGGTCAGTTCTCGGACTCCGCCGTCTCGTCATCCTCCTGATGCTCGGCGGGGTGCGGATGACCCGATCCGGTATGGGTCGCCGGGCCGAGATGGGATGCCCCGCCCTCGTCCACCCAGCCGTCGCCGGGCACGTGGGCCGGGTCGGACTCGTGGTCGTGATCGCGCTGCTCGCTGGTCGACATCGCAGTCCCTCGCTCTCATCGGTCGCCCGCGGAGGCGGGCCTCTGGCCTCCAGACTACGCCGCGCGCGTTCAGGAGGAAAGCATTGCCCGGGCCCGTACTATTGGGGGCATGAAGCGGATCCTCACCTACGGCACCTTCGACCTCCTGCACTGGGGGCACATCCGTCTGCTCAAGCGGGCCAGGGACCTCGGAGACTATCTCGTGGTCGCCGCTTCGACCGAGGAGTTCAACGCCGGCAAGGGCAAGAAGACGTACCACGACTTCGCGACGCGCAAGAATATGCTCGAGGCGGTCCGCTACGTCGACCTCGTGATCCCGGAGGAGGCGTGGGACCAGAAGATCCGCGACGTGCAGAAGTACGAGATCGATGCCGTCGTCATGGGCGGCGACTGGGAGGGCGACCCCCGCTTCGAGGTGCTGCGCGACTACTGCGAGGTCGTCTACCTCGACCGTACCGAGGGCGTGTCGACCACGAAGATCAAGAAGGACCTCGGGGTGAACGCGTAGGGCCACGATTCCGGGCGCCCCGGCACAGCGGAAGGGCGGCGAGGTGAATTCCTCGCCGCCCTTCCGTGTCTGCTACAGCACCTTCGAGAGGAAGGCCTTCGTGCGCTCCCGCTGCGGGTTCGTGAGCACCTCGGTCGGGTCGCCCTCTTCGACGACCACGCCGCCGTCCATGAATACGAGCTTGTCGGCGACCTCGCGGGCGAAGCCCATCTCGTGGGTCACGACGATCATGGTCATTCCGCTCTCGGCGAGGCCCTTCATCACGTCGAGCACCTCGCCGACGAGCTCGGGGTCGAGCGCCGAGGTGGGCTCGTCGAACAGCATGAGCTTCGGCTCCATCGCGAGCGCACGGGCGATCGCGACGCGCTGTTGCTGACCGCCCGACAGGTGCGCCGGATAGTAGTCGTGCCGGTCGGCGAGACCGACGCGGGCGAGCAGCTCCATCGCGCGCGCCTTGAGCTGCGCCTTTCCGGCCTTCCTGAGCAGGTCGGGGGCGAGCATCACGTTCTCGAGCGCCGTCATGTGCGGAAACAGGTTGAAGCGCTGGAACACCATGCCGATGTCGCGGCGCTGCTTCGCCGCCTCGCGCGGGTGCATCTCGTAGAGCTTGTCGCCCTGCTGCCGGTAGCCGACGATGTCGCCGTCGACGAAGAGGCGGCCGGCATTGACGGTCTCGAGGTGGTTGATGCAGCGTAGGAAGGTCGACTTGCCCGACCCCGAGGGGCCGACGAGGCAGAGCACTTCGCCGCGCTGCACCTCGAGCGAGATCGACTTCAGCACGAGGTTCGAGCCGTACGACTTCGAGACGCTCTCGGCCCGGACCATGGGCACGTCGGTTGCGTGTACGTTCATGGCCTAGCCCCTTTCTCCGCGATCTGCGGCCGCTGGACCGTCACCTGGAGCACCCGGTGCGACCTCGGCCTGAGCCGCAGCGACGCTGATGACGCCGGTCTCGACCGTCACCGACGGCACGTTGTCGACCCGCTGGCTCACGCCGCGCGCGAAGTGGCGCTCGAGATAGTACTGGCCGACCATGAGGATCGACGTGATCACGAGATACCAGACGGATGCGACGATGAGCATCGGCACCGGCTTGTAGGTGACCGCCGCGATGTCGCGGGTGCGGGTGTACAGCTCGAGCGTGAACGGCACGGCCGTCACGAGCGATGTGGTCTTCAGCATCGAGATGACCTCGTTGCCGGTGGGCGGGATGATGACGCGCATCGCCTGCGGCAGGATCACGCGCGTCATGGTGTGCCACCAGCCCAGGCCGAGCGCGATCGCCGCCTCGTCCTGGCCCTTATCGACCGAGAGCAGACCGGCGCGCACGATCTCGGCCATGTAGGCGGCCTCGTTCAGCGCGAGGCCGATGATCGCGAGCACGAAGTAGCTCAGGAAGTCCTTCGTCGTCAGCGAGAACATCGCCTCGGTGAAGGGGATGCCGATATCGATGGTCTTGTAGATGACGGGCACGAGGCCCCAGAACACCAGCTGCACGTACACCGGAGTGCCGCGGAAGACCCACAGGTAGACCCACGCGATCGATCGCACCACCGGGTTCGGCGAGAGGCGCATGATGGCGAGCGTCACGCCGAGCACGATCGCGATGACCATCGAGTAGATGGTGAGCTGCAGCGTGTAGCCGATGGCCGAGATGACTCGGACGTCGAAGAGATACTGCGCGACGATATCCCACGAATACACCGGGCGGTTGACCGCGGCGTCGTAGATGAAGAGTGCCGCGGCGATGACGAGCACCGTCGCGAACACGGTGCGCCACGGGTGGCGCAGACGGATGGCCTCGATGGCCTCGGGCTCGGAATTCGCGCGAGGGCGCGGAGCGGTCTGCTCCGCGCCCTCTACGCTCGGGTTCGACATGATCGAAGCCCTCTGCCTACTTGCCCGCGTTGATGGTTGCCTCGGGCAGCGCGCCCGACTCGATGCCGGCCTGGGTCAGGATGTCGAGGTAGGTGCCGTCGTCCATGAGCGCCTGCAGGGCCTTCTGCACTTCTTCGGCCATGCCCGAATCCTTCTGCACGGCGAAGCCGTACGGGGCGGCGTCGAAGAGGTCACCGACGAGGTGCAGCGCGCCATCGGTCTTGGCGACCGCATCGCCGGTGACCGGCGAGTCGGCCGAGAAGGCCTGCGCCTGGCCGTTGATCACGGCGTTCGTGACCTCGGGCTGGCCCTCGAAGGGCAGGATTTCGATGCCGGGCTGGCCGTCGTCCTTGCACTTCTGGTCGCGGGCGGGCAGCTCATCGGTGTGCTGCACGGTGCCCTGCTGCACGGCGATCGTGAGACCGCACGCGTTCTCGGGGTCGACGTCGGTGCCCGTCGGGGCCGCCCACTGGCTGCCTGCGTTCAGGAAGTTGACGAAGTCGACGGTCTCCTGGCGCTTCGCATTGTCGGTGAACGACGACGAACCCATGTTCACGACGCCCTCCTCGATGCGGGGCATGATCGAGTCGAAGCCCATGATCTCCCACTCGGGCTCGACGCCGAGCTTCTCTGCGACGGCGTTCGCGAGGTCGACGCCCCAGCCGGTCGGCTCGCCCTTCTCGTCCTTGTACTCGTTCGGCGGGTACTCGGCATCGGTGGCGATGACCAGCACGCCGGCCTTCTTGATGTCGTCGAACGTGACGATGCTCTTCGAGGTGCTCGCGGAATCCGAGCCCTTCGTAGCGGCGGTGTCGTCATTGGTGCAACCGGTCAGCGCGAGGGCGCCGACTGCGAGCAGCGCGGGAAGCGCGTAGCGAATCTTCATCGATCTCTCCTGTCAGGACAGGGACGCCCGGCCTCGTACGAGAGAGTCGCCCTGTCGCGATTTCCGTACCGAGTGTACTGTGCTCGCGGGGTCGCTCCGCGCCGATTGCCGGAATCGCTACCATTCCGATGCATTCGGGCGCCTCCCGCTGCAGGGATCCGGCAGAATCTACGCCGGAACGGGCCCGGAAACGACGAACCCCGCCCCTGCGCATCGCAGGAGCGGGGTTCGCCTCGCAGCCGTGAAGAGCTACTTCGCGACGAAGTACAGGCGCTTGTTGGCGAACTCGCCGATGCCGACGGGGCCCATCTCGCGACCGAAGCCCGAGCGCTTCACACCGCCGAACGGGATCTCGGCGGCCTCCGCGGCGATGATGTTCACGTGGCTCATGCCGACCTCGAGCTTCGAAGCGACCCGGGCTGCGCGGGCCTCGTCGTCCGAGAACACCGAGCCCCCGAGGCCGAGCGCGCAGTCGTTGGCGAGTTCGAGCGCTTCCTCGTCGCTCGACACCTTGTAGACGGTCGCGACCGGGCCGAAGATCTCCTCGCGGTACGACTCCGAGTCGCGCGGCACGCCGGTGAGCACGGCGGGCGAGTAGTAGGCGCCGGGGCCGTCCGAGAGCACGCCGCCGATCTCGAGGGTCGCGCCCTCGGCGACGGCCTTCTGCACCTGCGCATGCACGGTCTCGGCGGCGCCGCGGGTCGACAGCGGGGCGAACTCGCCCTCCTGCAGGTTCAGCTGGTCGCCCGGGACGAGCCCGGTAGCGAGCTTCTTCAGCTCGGCGACGAACTCGTCGTAGATGTCGTCCATGACGATCATGCGCTTGTTCGAGTTGCAGACCTGGCCGCCGTTGTAGACGCGGAAGCCCCAGGCGTCCTTCGCCACCGCGGCGACGTCGTCGGCGTCGAGCACGACCATCGGGTCGATGCCGCCGAGCTCGAGCACGCACTTCTTCAGGTGCGTGCCGGCCTGGGCGCCGATGATGGCGCCGGCGCGCTCGGAGCCGGTGAGCGAGACGCCCTGCACGCGCGGATCGGCGATGACGGTCGCGATCTGGTCGTGCGAGGCGAAGATCGCCTGGTAGCCGCCGGCGGGAACGCCCGCCTGCTCGAAGATCTCCTGCATGACGAGGTTCGACTTCGCGCAGATGTCGGCGTGCTTGAGCAGGATCGTGTTGCCGAGCAGCAGATTGGGTGCTGCGAAACGTGCGACCTGGTAGTACGGGAAGTTCCACGGCATGACACCGAGCAGCACGCCGAGCGGCAGCTGCTCGATCGTCGCCTTGCCCGGGATGGTCGACGGGATCTCGACGTCGGTGATGAGGCTCGGGCCGTGCACCGCGTAGTACTCGATGATGTCGGTCGCGAAGTCGACCTCGTCGAGGCTCTCGGCGATCGACTTGCCCATCTCGGTGGCGATGATCTCGGCGAGCTCGTCGCGACGTTCGGCGAAGATCTCGGCGACGCGCTTCACCACGACCGCGCGCTCCTGCACGCTCTTCTCGCGCCACTCGCGGTACACCGCGTCGGCGCTCGCGAGCGCCTGCTCGATCTGGGCATCGCTCATGTCGGCGAAGGTCTCCAGGATCTCGCCGGTCGCGGGGTTCTGCACCCGGTACTTCGACATAGTCGTAACTCCTTTGTTGACGAGCAGCCCGGAGATCGGGCCGCCCTACGTTTTCCGCTGAAAAATCACATTTCCACTGATGAAATCGGTAGAAACTGGCTGAAATCGCCGCGTATCAGCCACTCTAGTCGAGCAGGCTGAGCGGCGCACCCGGGAGCGGCGGGGCGGCTGACGGCTTCAGCGGCGCACGTACCGCGCGAGCAGAAACCCCTCGGCATCGGCGAGGTGCCCGAGCAACTCGAAGCGGCGGTACACCTCCTCGGCCGATACCGCGATGCGGCCGGCGCGACCGGCGGTGAAGATCGGGGCGATCGTGAGGCAGACCTCGTCGACGAGATCGGCCTCGAGCAACGCCCCGAAGAACTGCGGGCCGCCCTCGCAGAGCACCCGCCGCAGGCCGCGCTCGGGCAGGCGGCGCAGGGCCTCCGCGATGTCGAGCCGCTCGTCGCCCGCTGCGAGCACGTCGGCGACCGCCGCGAAGTCGCCGCCACGGCGCGCGGCGGCGACGTGCGAGGTGAGGATCAGCGGGCGCTGTTCTGCCTGCGCGAACACCGGCATCGCCGGGTCGAGATCGAACGCGTTCGTCGCGATCACCATGCGCGGGTGCGCACCCTCCGCGAGCGCCTCGACGCGCCTCCGTTCGAGCATCTCGGCAGGGATCGTCAGCCCGCCGTATCCCTCGGCCCGCACCGTACCCGCGCTGACGAGCACGGCGTCGCTCATCGCCCGCATCACCCGCATGAGAGTACGGTCGGTGTCGCCGCCGAGCGCACCGCTGCGCCCGCCATAGGCGACTGCGCCATCGGCGCCGGTGATGAAATTCATGCGCACGTGCGCGCGACCCGAACCGCCGCCCGTCGCGTCGGCGTACTGGTAGTGCTCGAACAGTTCGTCCGTGCTCGGCATGCTCAGCTCCCTTCTCGAACGACGCTCAGACCGTATCGCGCGCGGCCTCGGTCATGATCTCGACGGCCTCGCCGGTCTCGAGGCGCGGGCCCTGCGGCGGCATGTTGTGCCGGAGGAAGACCGGATCGCGCCAGCCCATCGTCGTCTCGATCATGCGCATCGCGTCGACGGTCTCGGCGACGTTGTGCACGCGCACGATGCGCGCGCCCTGGGTCGCGCAGAACACGGCGGAGGCGATCGACCCGACGAGGCGCTCGGGCCGTGGGCGGTTCAGGGTCTCGCCGATGAAATCCTTGTTCGAGAGCGCGACGAGCAGCGGGTAGCCGAGACGCGCGAACTGCTCGAGCTCGCGCGTGATCGCGAGAGTGTGCAGCGTGTTCTTATTGAGATCGTGCCCCGGGTCGACGATGATGCGTTCGGGCGGCACGCCGCGGTCGAGGGCGAGCGCGACCCGGGCTTCGAGGAACTCGCGCACGTCGCGCACGACATCTCCGTACTGCGGGCCGACGAGCCTCGTGCGCGGGGCCGCCGAGCTGTGCGCGATCACGAGCACCGCTTCACTGTCGGCGACGATGCTCGCCATCTCGGGGTCGTGCAGACCCGTCGTATCGTTGATGATCGCGGCGCCCGCTGCGATCGATTCGCGGGCCACGCGCGGGTGGAAGGTGTCGACGCTCACGGGCCCGAGGGCCGCGAGCTCGCGCACGAACGGCACGACGCGGCCGAGCTCGTCGTCGATCGGGAGCGCGGGCCCCGGGGCGAACTTCACCCCGCCGACGTCGACGATGTCGGCGCCGAGCTCGAAGGCCCGGGCCCCTGCGGCGAGCGCCGCGTCGAACGCGAAGGTGGCGCCCTCGTCGTAGAAGGAGTCGGGGGTGCGGTTGACGATCGCCATCGTCGCGACGTGGCGGCTGAAATCGATGTCGACCGCGCCGAGACGGAATACCGGATACGGCAGCTCGGGGTCGACGATCACGACAGCGCCCTCCTGAGCGCGGCGTCGTCGCGCTCAGCGCCGCGGAACGCCTGCATCAGGGTGCTCGTGCCGGCGGCCCTCACGCCGCGGATCGTGACGCACTGGTGCTCGGCGACGGTGACGACGCCGACGGCCCGGGCGCCGAGGTCGGCCTGCAGGCGGTCGGCGATGCGGGCGGTCAGGTCCTCCTGCAGCGTCGCGGCGCGCGCGTAGTGCTCGACCGCATGGGCGAGCGCCGAGAGGCCGGCGATCTTCTCGCCGGGCAGGTAGCCGACGTGGGCGACCCCGCGGAAGGGCAGCAGATGGTGCTCGCACACCGAGACGAAGGCGATGTCGCGCATCACGACGAGGTCGTCGTAGCCGTCGGTGTTCGGGAAGGTGCTCACGGCGAGCGGTGCGGGTTCGGTGAACTCGCGCAGCGCGGTGACCACACGGGCCGGAGTGAGGGCGAAGCGCTCGCTGTCGGCGTCGTAGCCGAGGGCCGAGAGCAGTTCGCGCACCGCGCGCTCGGCTGCAGCCTGATCGGCGGGCCGTTTCGTAGTCATCGCGTTCAGGCTACCCGACGAGGCTCGCGAGCCCGGTCGCGGTGTCGGCGAGAGCGGCGGCATCGACCGGCGACGCCTCTCGGATGAGCTGCTGCACCGTCTCGTTGACGTCCCAGACATTGACGTTCATGCCGCCGACGACCCGGCCGCCCCGCATCCAGAAGGCGATGAACTCGCGGGCCTGGAGGTCGCCGCGGATCACGATGTCGGCTCCCGCCATGAGCGGCGGGTAGCCCGAGAGCTCCATGCCGAGGTCGAACTGGTCGGTGTAGAAGTAGGGGATGGAGTCGTGCTGCGCGGCGATGCCGAGCATGGAGCGCGCCGCGACCTCGCCGCTCGAGATGGCGTTCTGCCAGTGCTCGCTGCGCAGCCGTTCGCCGAGCACCGGGTGCACGGGGTTCGCGACGTCGCCCGCGGCGAACACGTCGGGCGCGCTCGTGCGCAGCGACGCGTCGGTCAGGATGCCGTGATCGACCTCGATGCCGGCCCGTTCGGCGAGGCCCGTGTCGGGCTCGGCACCGACGGCGATGAGCACGAGGTCGGCGTCGACGAGGTCGGCTTCAGCGCCCGATCCTGAGATGCGCACGCCCGTCACCGCGCCCTCGGCACCGACGATCTCCCGCACCTCGACCTCCGAGCGGAAGACGACGCCGTGCTCCTCGTGGAGGCGCCGGAACTCGCTCCCGATCTCCGCGCCGAGGGCCGATGCGAGCGGTACGGCGCCGCGTTCGAGCACGGTGACCGTGTTGCCGAGCTGGCGGGCCGTCGCCGCGACCTCCATGCCGATCCAGCCCGAGCCGATGACCACGAGCCGCTTGCCGCCCTCGGCGAGCGGCGCCCGCAGCTGATCGGCGTCCTCGAGGGTGCGCAGCGCGTGCACTCCGGCGAGGTCGGCGCCTGCGAGGGGCAGACGTCGCGCCGAAGCCCCCGTCGCGAGCAGCAGCTTGTCGTAGCCGAGCGTGCCGCCGTCGGTGAAGCCGACTTCACGGGCCGCGGTGTCGAGGCTCGTCGCCTCGGTGTTCGCGAGCACAGTGATGCTGTGCTCGGTGTACCAGTCGTGGTCGTGCAGTACGACCGCTTCGATTCCCTCGGCGCCCGAGAGATAGCCTTTCGAGAGCGGGGGCCGCTGGTAGAGGCTGTGCGCTTCCGAGGCGAGCACCGTGATCGCCCCGTCGTAGCCCCGAGTACGAAGCTCCTTCGCAGCGGTCTCGGCCGCGAGCCCGCCGCCGATGATCACCATCCCGTTCATGGCACTCCTTCGCTCGTGGTCGCGGCGGCATGCCGAGACATCCCTACGCTCTCACGGTACGCCCCGCGCGCCGCGGGCGATAGGTACCGCGGTACCGAGTACGGTCGGCGATCCCTGCAGCCACCGCCAGGGATCACCGACCGCCGGCGGTCGCTAGCGGTTCGCGCGTCGGTAGCTCTCGATCGCCCCGCCGCCCGCGGCGATCGCGCCGAAGAGCACGCCGCCGATGGGCCACACGATCCACGAGGTGCCCCACGCATCGCCGATGAAGCTCCAGGCGAGGAAGATCGCAGTGAGCAGCGGCCAGTAGAAGGCGGCGATCACGCCGATGATGCTGCGCTCGTCGTCGGAGCCGCCCGTGCCCCTCGTCTCGAGACGCAGGCGCGCGGCCGCCGAGTGCGCCCAGGCCCGCGGCAGTAGGATGCCGAGGCCGGCCGCGACGAACACGAGCACCAGCACGACCCCGATGGTCGACCAGATGTCGCCGCGCTCGCCCCCGCTCATGAGCAGCGAGAAGCCGATGAGGGGCAGCGGCGCGAGAATCCAGAATGCGATGGCGAGCTGCAGGGCTCGAATGCGGCCGTGCTCGTGCTGCTGCTCGAGCGCGTCGGCCCAGCGCGCGACCTCGGGGTTCGTGGCGAAGGCCCCGTCGGCGACGCGCTGGTACGGCGCGATCTCGCGCGAGGCGGTGATCATGAGGATGACGCCGGTCGCGACGAGCACGAGCAGCGCCGCGATGCCGATGAAGCTCGCGACGCCGGCGGTGATGCCGATCGCGCCCGCTTCGGCGGCGGTCGGCAGCAGGATGATCAGCGCCGGCGAGAGCACGAAGAGCATGATGGCGGTGCTGACGCGGAAGCGGATGCGCTCCTGCACCCCGGCGTAGCCTTTCGCTTCTTCGAGCGTGATGGGTGCGGGGCCTGCGGGTGCTCGGTCGGCCGGACCGTTCGGCCCATCGGCGGCGTCCGCGGGGGCGATGTCGGCCGAGATGCCGAGCACCGGGGCGACCTCGTCGATGTTGCCGAAGTCGCGGATCACCTGCCCGACGGCCTCGTTCTCGGAGCGACCCTCGGCGATGAGGCCCGTGTAGGCGTCCTCCATCATGCCCTGCAGCTCGGTCTTGGCTTCGAGCAGGCGGGGCGTCTGCGGGTATGCGCTGAACATGGTGTCGAGATACGCGTTGATGACGTTCATGATGTCGCTCCTGGTGCGTTCTGGTCGTGGATGAACCGTTCGACGACGGTCTGAGTGGTGCGCCATTCGGCGACCTTCTGCGCGAGGTGCGCATGGCCCGCATCCGTGATGCGGTAATAGGTGCGCGGCTTGCCCGAGGGCGAGACGCCGGCGTACGAGCTGACGTGCTCGCTCGCTTCGAGCCGTTTCACCGCCGAATAGAGGGTGGTCTGCTTGATGTCGTAATCGCCGTCGCCGATCTCGGTGATGCGCTGGGCCAACTCATAGGCGTACGAGGGTCCGGTGCGCAAGAGCGAGAGCACCATGAGGTCGATGTAGCCGCGAATGGCGTCGGCGCTGATCACGATCGCATTCCCCTTCGTTCGGTGCCGGGTACCGCCGGATGCTGGTACATCAAACATACTACGACAGAGATAGTACGTGACGCAATGCTTTCGACTCGGCCCTCGCCGACGGGTCGCGGAGGCGCCGCGCCCTCAGCATGCACGGCGACGTGAGCTCGCTCGGATCCTGGAGCCCGTTCGGATCATTCGGCTGCTTTTCGTCCGAGCGAGCTCGCAAGTCCGATGGAGCTCGCACGGCCGGGCCGGGCCCGGCGCTCCTGCCGCTGATGCGGCAGCCCGCAACCTCTGCCGTAAGATTTCCCCATCCCGGGCACGGGCCCGGAAGACGCGAAGGAGTGCCGCATGAGCGACGCGGATCGGACGGCGCCCGGCATGCCCGGAACGCATCGGCGCCTCGGCGTGCGCAAGATGCGGCCGCGCGACCCGACCGAGATCTTCCGCGCGTCGAGCCCCCTCGAGCTCTTCTTCGACCTCATCTTCGCGGTATCGGTGTCGCTCGCATCGGCCCAGCTCTTCCAGGCCGAGTCGAGCGCCCACGTCGGCACCGGCATCGTCTCGTACCTCATGGTGTTCTTCGCCGTGTGGTGGGCATGGATGAACTTCACCTGGTTCGCGAGCGCCTTCGACGCCGACGACTGGCTCTACCGCGTGCTCGCGCTCACCCAGATGGCGGGCGTCATCGTGCTCGCGGTGGGCACGACGCCGGCGATGGTCGACGGCGACTTCCGCATCATCATCGCGGGCTACGTCGTCATGCGTCTCGCGCTCGTCGCCCAGTGGATCCGGGCCTCGCGCAGCCACCCCCGCCTGCGGCGCACAGCGCTGCGCTTCGCCGGCGGCATCGTCGCGGTGCAGGTGCTGTGGGTCTGCTACCCGCTGGTGCCGGCGCAGTGGGCGCTGCCGGTCTTCTGCACGCTCGTGCTCGCCGAGGTCTCGGTGCCGATCTTCGCCGAGAGCGCGGGGCAGACGCCCTGGCACCCCGAGCACATCGCCGACCGCTACGGGTCGTTCACCCTCATCGTGCTCGGCGAGTCGGTGCTCGCCTCGACCACGGCGGCCGCGAACGTCTTCGAGCAGGCGTCGCACCTCGCCGACTTCGCGCTCATCGGCGGCAGCGGGTTCGTGCTCGCGGCCGGCATGTGGTGGCTCTACTTCTCCTCCGATGCGAGCTCGGCCCTGCAGAGCCGCCGTAGCCCGATGATCTTCGGGTACGGGCACTACGCCGTGTTCGCCGCGGCGGGCGCGTTCTCGACAGGGATCAAGGTGCTCCTCGACCACGAATCCGGCCGCGCAGAGATCACGGGAGCCGCCGCCACCGCGATGCTGACGGTGCCGGTCGCGGTGTTCGTGCTGGGGGTCTGGGGGCTGATCCTGCGCCGCTGCCTGCCGGGGGCGTACGGAGCGCTGATCCCTGTCGGCGGCCTGCTCATCTGCCTCTGCGCGCTGCTTCCGCTCGCCGGCTTCTCGCCCTCGATCGCCGTGCTCGCCGCCGCCGCCGTCATGGCGGGGCTCGTCGTCATCGTCGAAGCGTCGGGCGTGCGCGACCCCGAGTAGATCGCGGCCGAGGATTATACTTGCGCAAAGGTTGGGGTACCATCGGAGAATCGCAGATCGGAAGAAGAACGATACACATGGTACGCCGCCTGACCCCGGATGACCGCCGCGCGGAGATCATCGCTCGTACCCACGAGATGATCGCCACCCGCGGAGCGGAAGGGCTCAGTCTGCGGAAGACCGCGCGCTGGTGCGGCATGAGCGCACCCGGTCTGCTGCACCACTTCAGCGATCTGACCACGCTGCTCGAAGCCGTGCTCACCGAGCGGGCGCAGCAGGAGGCCTGCGCCTATTCGCGCGCGATCGCCGAGATCGACGCGCTCGGCACCCGGGCCACTCTGCGCGACCTCGCCGACATCACCGTGCGCATCACGGCCGAGCGCGGGCTCGAGAGCGTCAACTTCGACCGCCTCGAGATGCATGCCCTCACCGACCCGGCGCACCCCCTGCACGACTATTTCGCGGCGGGCCACAGCACGCGGCTGCTGCGCCCCCTGATTCTCGAGCTCGTCGAACGGGAGTACGAGAACACGACCGCCGTCATCGCGATGCTCGGGCTGGTCACCGAGGGGTTGCGCCGGCGCTGGCTGCGCACGACGGGCCTGCCGCACTTCGAGGCCGACTGGCACGCGGTGCGCGACACGGTCTTCCAGAGCCTCGAGTGCTTCCGCAAGGAAACGGTGCTCGCCGCGGCCTGAGGCGCCGACCGGTCGCGCGGCGGCCGGGTCTCGGCGCGCGCCTGCGCTTCAACCCTCGCCCGAACTTCGGCTCTCACCCGTCGTTCGGATGGGAACCCCGGAATCGCTCCGAAGTTCGGGTGAGAGCCGAAGTTCGGGCGGCCGCCGGACCCGACCGGTGCTCCTCATGGACTCCGGCCACGTCGATGCCTAGAATGTTCACGTGAACATTCTCGATTCGGCCGCGGCCCCGGCACGGATTCTCGGGGCGGGGGTCGTCAAGCGCACGACGCACCTCGCCGACGGCCGCGAGCTGCTCTACTTCGACGACCCGAACACCGACCTGCCGGCCCAGCGCCGCGTCGACGAGCGCGTGCTCGATCCTCGCCCCGACACCTCGCAGATGCGCTACGACGTGCTCACCGGCGACTGGATCTCGGTCGCGACGAGCCGCCAGAACCGCGCCTTCTTACCGCCGGCGGAGGCCGACCCGCTGGCCCCTCAGACGCCCGCGAACCCGTCAGAAGTGCCGTCGCTCTACGACGTCGCCGTGTTCGAGAACCGGTCGCCCGCGTTCGGCCCCGGCCTGCCCGACCCCGACGCTCGAGCCCTGCGCTCCCCCGTCGGCGAGCCGCTCGGCGACGCCTCCCCCGCCGGTATCGCACCCGTCGGCCCCGTCGGCCCCGACGACCCCGCGGCCGGCATCGCCCACCCGTCGCACGGCCGCTGCGAGGTCATCTGCTTCTCGCCCGAGCACGAAGGCTCGTTCGCGTCGCTCACCCCCACGCGGGCGCGCACGGTCATCGAAGCGCTGGCCGAGCGGGTGGCGGCGCTCTCGGCGCTTCCCGGCATCGAGCAGGTGTTCCCGTTCGAGAACCGGGGGGAGCAGATCGGCGTCACCCTGCCCCACCCCCACGGCCAGATCTACGGCTACCCGTACGTGACGCCCCGAACGCGCGGTCTGCTGCGCAGCATCGATGCGCACGGCGACGACCTCTTCGCGCGCATCCTCGCGCACGAGCAGAGGTCGGATCGGATCGTCTTCGCAGGCGAGCATTGGAGCGCCTTCGTGCCCTTCGCGGCGCGCTGGCCGCTCGAAGTGCATCTCATGCCGCACCGCCACGTCGCCGATCTCGCCGAGACCACGGCGGCGGAGCGCGACGAGCTCGCCCCCCTCTACCTGCGCCTGCTGCGGGCGGTCGATGCGGTCTACGACACCCCGACCCCCTACATCGCCGCGTGGCATCAGGCTCCGGTGCGCGTCGGCCGCGAGAGCATTCGCCTGCGGCTCGAGCTGACGTCGCCCCGCCGCAGCCGCGACAAGCTGAAGTTCCTCGCCGGCTCCGAGGCTGCGATGGGCGCGTGGGTCGGCGACGTCTCGCCCGAGCAGGGGGCCGCCCGGCTGCGCGAGGCGTTCGAAGCGACACCGGTGCCCGAATTCGCGCCGGCGAACGGCGACGGCCGACTCCACCGGGGCGCACGATGAGCGCCAGGGATCAGGCGGTGCGGGCCGAGCCGCACGCGCACGGGACGCCCCCTGCGGAAAGCGCGCACGCCGGCATCGCGGCCGCCTGCGAAGCGCGCTTCGGGCGCGCCCCGGTCGGGGTCTGGTCGGCCCCGGGCCGCGTGAATCTCATCGGCGAGCACACCGACTACAACGACGGCTTCGCGCTCCCGTTCGCTATCGGCCAGCGCACGTACGCCGCTCTCGCACCGCGCGATGACGGCGTATTGCGCGTGGCCTCCACGGCGTTCGACGGAGACGGAGACGGAGACGGCGGCCCGCACGAGGGCGCGGGCCACGACGCGGTCGAAGCCCGCATCGACGAGCTCGCGGATCTCTTCCCCGACCGCGACGCCTCGCGGGTGCCCGAGTGGGCGGCCTACCCGCTCGGCGTCGCCTGGGCGCTCGCCGAGATCGCCTCGACGGGCGCCGCCCCGGGCGCGTCTCTCGGCGGCTACGACCTCCTCTTCGCCTCGGAAGTACCCCTCGGCGCCGGCCTGTCGTCATCGGCCGCGCTCGAGTGCGCGACGGCGACGGCGCTCGACGAACTGTGGGGCATCGGCGCCGACCGCAGGGCGCTCGCCCGCGTCGGCCGTCGCGCCGAGAACGAGGCCGTCGGCGCCCCGACCGGCATCATGGACCAGATCGCCTCGCTGCTGGGCGAACCCGACCATGCGGTGCTGATCGACAGCCGAGACCTCTCGACCGAGCTCGTGCCGCTGCATTTCGCGGAGGCGAACCTCGAGCTGCTCGTCATCGATACCCGGGTGCGGCACGCGCATGCCAGCGGGGGCTACCGCGACCGCCGCGCATCGTGCGAGCGCGGCGCCCACGCGCTCGGCCTCCCCTCGCTGCGCGAGCTCGACCTCTCGGGTCTGGAGAGCGCCGCAGCGCTGCTCGACGGCGAGACGTTCCGCCGCGTGCGCCACATCGTCACCGAGAACGATCGCGTGCTGCGCACCATCGCGACGCTCGAGCGCGAGGGCGCCCGCGCCATCGGCCCGCTGCTGACCGCCTCGCACGAGTCGCTGCGCGACGACTTCGAGATCTCGGTGCCCGAGCTCGACCTCGCGGTCGACGCCTCGATCGCCGCCGGCGCGCTCGGCGCACGCATGACCGGCGGCGGGTTCGGCGGCGCCGCGATCGCCCTCATCGACGTCGCCGACGCCGAGCGGGTGCAGCAGCACGTGCTGCGCGCGTTCGACGAGGCCGGCTGGCTTCGGCCCGACGTCTTCGCGGTGGCACCGAGAGCAGGAGCGGGCCGGTCATGACGGCCGGCGCGTCGCCGAACCCTCGCCCGGCACGAGTGCTCCCGCGGAGCGCACGGTGAGCCCGCGCGGCCCGCAGCACCACCGGCCGGCGAATCAGGCGGATGTCGCGCGGCTCGCCGGCGTCTCGACTCAGACCGTATCGCGCGTCGTATCGGGGCAGAGCAGCGTACGCCCCGACACGGCGGCGCGCGTGCAGGCGGCGATCGAGCAGCTCGGGTACCGCGTGCAGGCGGTGGCGGCGTCGCTCGCATCGGGGCGCACTCGGCTGCTCGGCGTGATGATCGTCTCGAACGACCGGTACTCGCTCAGCGCGCTCGGGGTCGGCGTCGAGCAGACCGCCGCCGGGCTCGGTTATACGGTCACGACCGCAGCGGTCGCCGAGCACGCCTCGATCGATGCGTTTCTGCAGGCCTTCGACCGACTCGAACGGCAGGGCGCCGAGGGCATCGTGCTGGCCGTGCCGATCGATCTCGACAGCCCCGAGATGCGCCTGCGCACGCACCGCACCCCGACGGTGCGCAGCGATCGCGCCGCGCTCGACCCTCGCTCCCCCTTCGCCGTCGACCAGGCACTCATCTCGCGCCTCGCGGTCGACCACCTGCTCGACCTCGGCCACGCCAATGTCTGGCACGTCTCGGGCGACGAGTACTGGGTCGAGACCGAAGTGCGTCGGGCGTCGTGGCGGGAGTCGCTCGAGGCACGCGGTATCGTGCCGCCGGAGGCGATCCCTGGAGATTGGACGCCCGAGTCGGGGTACCGCGCGGGCCGCATCCTCGCGGGCATCCCCGAAGCGACCGCGGTGTACGTGTCGAGCGACGAGATGGCCTTCGGCGTGCTGCGCGCGCTCCACGAGGCCGGGCGGCGCGTCCCCGAGGACGTGTCGGTGGTGTCCGTCGACGGGATCCCGCTCGGGGCATATGCGACCCCGGCGCTCACGACGGTGCGTCAGCCCTTCGAAGACCTCGGCCGTGCTGCGGCGCTGCGGCTCATCGCGCAGATCGAGGGCGGCCCGGTCGGCGCGCTGCCCGCGACGCTGCCGGAGCTCGTGCAGCGGTCATCGACCGCCCCGCCGCGCGCCCGCTAGCACCGCGCGCTGCGCCCGCGCCCCGCCTCGTCCGGCTCCGCCACGCGAATGCGGGGATACGTGCAGAATCAGTCGATCATTGCGCACGAATTCCCGCATTCGCGGCGAGAAGTCGGCCGAAAGACCCTACCCCTTGACCGAGCCCGACATGAGCCCCGCGATGAAGTACTTCGAGAGGATCACGTACACGACCACGGTCGGCAGCGAAGCGAGCAGCGCGCCCGCCATCGAGATGCCGTAGTTCGTGAGCAGCGCGCCGTTCGCGAGGTTGTTCAGGGCGAGGGTGACCGGGCCGTTCACCGGCGCCGAGAAGAACACCGCGAAGAGGAAGTCGTTCCACGCGGCCGTGAACTGCCAGATGATCACGACGACGAAGCCCGGGATGGCGATCGGCAGCGCGACCGACCAGAAGGTGCGCAGCATGCCCGCTCCGTCGACCTTCGCCGCCTCCATGAGCTCGATCGGCACGCTCTCGAAGTAGTTGCGGAAGATCAGAGTCGTGATCGGCAGACCGTAGACGATGTGCAGAATGATCAGCGCGGGGATGCCGCTCGGCACGCTCAGCCCGATCATCATGTTGACGAGCGGGATGATGACGGCCTGGTAGGGCAGGAACATGCCGAACAGGATCAGGGTGAAGACGATGTCGGCGCCAGGGAAGCGCCAGCGCGACAGCACGAAGCCGTTGAGGCAGCCGAGCACGGCGGAGATGAGCGTCGACGGGATGACCATCGCGAGCGTGCGGCCGAGCGACGGAGCGAGCGCCGTGAACGCTTCCTTCCAGTTCTCGAGCGTCCACGACGCGGGCAGGAACCATGCGTTCTCGGCGGTCGCATCGCCGATGCCCTTGAAGCTGGTGATGACGAGCACGTAGACGGGGATGAAGACGAAGACGGCGCCGGCGAGCAGCAGCACATAGCGGACGGTGCGCGCGAGCCCGGTCTTCTGACGGTTCGCGCCGACGGGCGTGACGACGGTGCCGCCGGTCGCGATGAGGGTCGTGGTGCTCATGACTTGCGCTCCCGGTGCTGCTGGATGAGATAGGGCACGATGAGCACCGCCACGATGACGAGCAGGATCATGCCGACCGCTGCCGCGTTCGCGTAGTCGAAGCTCGACTTGAACACGAACATATCGACGGCAGGGATCTTCGTCTGGTAGTTCGACGGGTTCGAGATCGACATGATCAGGTCGAACGACTTCAGCGACATGTGCCCGATGATGACGAGCGCGCTCATCACGACCGGAGTGAGTTCGGGGAAGATGACGTGGCGGTAGACCTGCCACTCGGTCGCGCCGTCGACGCGGGCCGCTTCGCGCAGCTCTTCGGGCACCCCGCGGAAGCCGGCGAGGAAGAGCGCCATGACATAGCCGGAGAGCTGCCAGACCGCGGGCAGCGCGATCGCCATGATGCCGAAGGTGACGTTGTTCCACCACGGATTCTGCAGGAAATCGAGGCCGACCATCTGGAAGAGCCGGTTCAGGCCGCTGGCCTTGTCGCCCTGGTTGGCGTTGAGCAGCCAGCGCCACACGACGCCGGAGGCCACGAACGAGACGGCCATCGGGAAGAGGTAGACGGTCTGGAAGATGCCGCCGCCCTTGATCGGCCGTTCGAGGATCCAGGCCCAGATGAAGCCGACGATCATCGCGCCGGCGATGAAGACGACGGTGAAGAGCAGGAGGTTGATCAGCGAGTGCTGGAACGCCTGGTCGGTGAGCAGCTCGACGTAGTTGTCGAAGCCCACGAAGTTCGAGGGCTGCACGCCGTTCGCCTGCGCTGCAGTGTGGTTATCGGTGAGCGAGGTCCAGAAGTTCTGCCCGATGAGCACGTAGACGAACACGCCCACCAGGATGAGCGAGGGGGCGACCATCAGGAGCGGTGCCGCGTATTTGCGCATGGAGTTCCTTCGAACCGCCGACCGGCCCCGCTGCGTGGGCGGGGCCGGCCGTCGGGTGACTCGGGTTATTTGACGTACTGGTCGGCGGCCTCGGCGAGCGCCGTCTGGTAGCCGGCCAGGTCGGTCGCGCCCGCGGTGTACTGGCTGGTCGCGTCGGAGATCGCGTTCAGCCAGGCGATCGGCGTCGCGGCGCCGTGCGCGATCGACGGGGCGATCTTGTCCTCGGCGAACGACTGGAGTGCGGTCTGCTGGTAGGCCGGGAACTTCGAGTTGTCGGTGTCGACTCGGGCGGGGATCGAACCCTTCGCCAGGTTGAAGGCCTCCTGGCCCTCGACCGAGCTGATGGTGTTCAGCCAGGCCTTCGCGCCGTCGGGGTTCTTCGCGCCCACGGGGAGCGTGAACGAGTCGGCGAGGAAGCCGAAGATCTTATCGGTGTTGCCGTTGTCGGCGGGCACCTCGAAGTAGGTGAAGTCTTCACCGTCCTTCTTGTCGGCCTGCTGGAAGGCGGCTACCGCCCAGTCGCCCATCACGTTGTAGGCGGCCTGACCGTCGATGACCATCTGGGTGGCCTCGGGCCAGTCGAGCCCGTCGCGGTCGTCGTTGGTGTAGCTCATGAGCTTCTCGAAGTTCTCGAGCGCGCCCGTCACCTCGGGGCCCGACCAGTCGGTCGTGCCGTCGAAGAGGCCGGTGTAGGCCTCGGCTCCGAGGCTCGACATGAGCACGGTCTCGAGCAGGTTGACCTGGGTCCAGGTCTGCGCGACCGAGAGCGGGGTCTGGCCTGCTGCGGCGACCTTGTCGAGGTCGGCGATCCAGGCGTCGAAGTCGGCGGGCGGGGTCGAGGGGTCGATGCCGGCGGCCTCGAGCACCTCGTTGTTCGCCCAGACGACGTTCGAACGGTGGATGTTCGAGGGCACCGAGTAGATCTTGCCGTCGACCGTGAGCAGGTCGACGAGGTCGCTCGGGAAGGCGTCGTTCAGGCCGTACTCGTCGTACAGCGCCGAGACGTCTTCGAGCTGCCCGGCCTCGATGTAGTCGGCGAGCTCTTCACCGGCGTGCGCCTGGAACGAGTCCGGCGGGTTGTTGGTCTGGAGGCGGCTCTGCAGCAGATCTTTCGCCGCCGAGCCCGCGCCGCCCGCGACCGAGCCGTTGACGAAGGTGAAGTCGGGGTGCTGCTCGGCGAAGACGCCTTCGAGCGCTTCGAGCCCGGCCTTCTCGGAGCCCTGGGCCCACCAGGTGAACACCTCGACATCCTTCGCGGAATCGCCGCTGCCGCCGTCGGCGGCACCGCCGCCCGAGCAGCCGACGAGGGCCGTCACGGCGAGCATCGCCAGGCCCACGCCCAGCTTCTTCTTGCGAGTGAGCATCTTCTCTCCTTTGAAAAACTGCACCCGACCTCAGGGCAGATGGGTGCTTGCTCTCGAATTGTGCCACAGGCGCGTGGCATTCCTGTTGTTTTTGTTCGGAATTGTTATCTTGCTGCGATTTCACCGCGCGGGAGCGTGCGTCAATCGCCGATCTCGGCGACCAGCAGCCCGACTTCGGCATCGGCGAGCGCCGTGCGGGCGTGCTGCGACAGGCCGCTGTCGCTCACCAGCACGTCGAGGTCGGCGAGCCCGGCGAACGTGGTGAGCGCGACGACACCCCACTTCTCGGCGTCGGCGAGCACGACGCTGCGGCGCGCACGGGCGAGCAGCGCCTCGTTCATCTGCGCCTCGAGCAAATTGGGCGTGGTGCAACCGGCCTCGAGGTCGAAGCCGTGCGTGCCGAGCACGACCGTGTCGAAGTGCAGCGGCTGCAGCGACTGGATCGCGATCGGCCCGGCGAGCGCCTGGGAGGGCGTCGCCTCTCCGCCCGTCAGGATCACGCGGGCACTGCCGAGCTCCCACAGACGCTGCGCGACCGGCACCGAGTTGGTGGCGACCGTGAGGCCGGGGGTGCGCGCGACGTATTCGGCGAAGATGAGCGTGGTGGTGCCCGAGCCGATGCCGATGACCTCGCCCGGTTGGATCTGATCGGCGGCGAGCCGCGCGATCGCGCGCTTCGCAGTCGGGCTCAGGAGGCCCTTCACGCTCGGCAGGGGCTCGTCGGCGACATGGCCGCCGCGCAGGCGGGCGCCGCCGTGGATGCGTTCGAGCCGCCCCTCTTCTGCGAGGGTCGCGATGTCCCGGCGCACAGTCATCAGCGAGACTTCGAGTTCGGCGGCGAGCGCGCTGATGCGCACGGTGCCCCGATCTCGCACGCGCTGCACGATGCGTTCGCGCCGTTCGGGGCCGAGATCGGTGGTCACCATGCGCCCATCGTACGAGCCGGCGGACCTTCCGCACAAGAACGCACAAAACCACTCACGGTGGTGCGGGGCTCGGCACGGGCCGTTTCAGGCGCTGCCGCCCTCGCCTTCCCAGGTATTCAGGCGCATGAGCTTCTCGCGGGGGTGGCGCCTGCGTACTCCGTACCCGGCGGTGTCGTCCTCCGGGATGAAGAGGGCGCCGTAGACCTCGAGGGCGCGCCGCAGTTCGGCCTTCTCGCGGTCGTCGAGGTCGATCACCCCGCGCTCGAAATCGCGCACCTTCGCCCGTGCGAGCCCGGCTTCGTCGGCGATCATCTGCTTCGAGACCTTCGTGAATGCACGCGCCGCCCGTGCCAGGTCGCTGGTCAGCCTGACTTCGTCATCCATGCCTCGATCATGGCCGGGCGGGTGCGCGAAGTCAACGGCGGGCGATCCCTGTCGAGATGCGATCGGTCGACAGGGATCGCGCCGCAGCTACTGCTTCGTGACGAGAGTGCCCGGCAGCTCGACCCGGGTTTCGGCAGGCTTCTCGCCGTCGACGACCTGCGCCTGGATGAGCTCGGCGACCTTCGCGGCGATGCCGGGCCAATCCTGCTTGACGGTGGCGGCGAAGGGGCCGCCCTTCTCGATCTCGGCAATCGCGAATTCCTGCCCGTCGACGCCGACGACCGGGACCTCGGCGACGCCGGCCGCATCGAGCGCCTGCACGGCGCCGAGCGCGGGCTCGTCCCAGCCGCCCCAGATGCCGTTCAGCCGATCGCCCTGCGCCGCGATGAGATCCTGCACCGACTTGCGGGCGTCGTCGACGGGGCCGGGCACGTCCACGTGCTTCTCCTCGATGACGTCAATGCCGGCCTCTTCGAACACCTTGCGGGCGCCCTCGGCGCGGGCCTTCACGCCCGGGTGCGGGTCATGGGTCAGCATGACGATGGAGCCGTCGCCGCCCATCGCGTCGATCAGCGCGTTCGCGCTCTGCTCGCCGAGGTCGAGGTTGTCGCTCGTGACGTTGACCGCGATGCCGTCGGCTTCGCCGGCGTCGATCGCGAAGACGGGCACGCCGGCGTCGGCCGCCGCCTTCAGTCCGAGCGAGATCTGAGTCGGGTCGCCCATGCCGAGCACGATCGCGTCGGGCTGCTGCGCGGCGGCGTTCTGGAAGGCGCTGTTCAGCTGGTTCATGTCGCCGGCGGTGTCTTCGACGCTGACATTCCAACCGCGCTGCTCGCCCTCCTCGGTGAAGAGGTCGATCACCTCCTTCGTCGACGCGTTGCCGAGGTACGGCGTCACGACCGCGATGTTCAGTGCGTCGCCGTCGCCCGCGGCGGGCGCCGCCGCATCGGACGAGGCGCAGGAGGTCAGGGCGAGGCTCGCGGCGGCGGCGAGGCCGATCGCGGCGAATGTCCTGGTCAACTTCATTGTCTAGCCTTTCGGTGGAATGCGGGTGCGAGTGCATCGTACAGTGCGCGATGCGTCGCGAGGGTTTCGGCGTACAGGCGCCGGGCGGGGCCCGGCTCCGTCTCGGTGGTGGCCGCCGCCTTCGATGCGTTCCGGCCGAGCGCCTGCCGCCCGAAGGCGAAGAGCGGGGCCGGGCGGGCGACCCCCAGGGCGCCGGCGGCCGCGCGCACGGCGGAGTGCGCCGCCGGGTCGTCGGCCCCGGCCGCGCCGGTCACGATGGTCGCGTCGAACACGTCCGCGAGAATGCGACGCCAGGCCGGGCTCGCCGCGGCGCCGCCGACGAGGGGGATGCGGCTCTGGTCGATGCCCATCGCGTCGGCCGCGTGCCGCAGGCCCATCGCGACCCCGGTGAGGGCGCCGAGATAGAAGTCCATCGGCCCGGTGCGTTCGTGGACGCCGACGAAGGCGCCGCGGAAGTCGCCATCGCGCACCGGGGTGCGCTCGCCCGATAGACCGGGCAGGCAGAGCGGGCGCACGGCGACCGCGGCCGGGTCGGCGACGCGCTCGGCGACCCGCGCTTCGACCTCCGCGAAACCGAGGCCGGGCAGGAAGGCGCGGCGCGCCCAGTCGGCCGTCGACCCCGCCGACTGCACGGCGCCGATGCGCAGCCGGGTCTGCCAACCGGGCAAGACGAGCGAATGGATGGGCGAAGGTTCGCCGCCCCCGTCGCGCGGTGCCGGGGTGACCCCGGCGAGCCAGCCGGTCGTGCCGAGGTAGAGGTAGGCGTCGCCCGGCGCCGACCCGACGAGGCCGTCGGTGGTCGCCCCGGCGTCTCCCATCGCGAGCACCACGGGGATGCCGGTGCGGAGGCCGAGCTCGGCGGCGGCGTCGGGCCGCAGCCCGCCGATGGGCGCCTCGGGAGTCGCAGCGTCCGCGGCGGCGCCGACGAGAGCCGGCAACTGCTCGGCGCGCGCGCCGGCCGCGGCGACGACGTCGCCCGACCAGCGCCGCTCGGCCGTGTCGAGCAGGCCGGTCGTCGATGCGGTGGTGACGTCGCAGGCGGCGAGACCCGTGGCGCGCCACGCGATGTAGCCGGGGGCTCCGAACAGCAGGTGCTCCGCGTTCTCGAGCGTGCCGGGCTCGTGCTCGGCGAGCCACGCGATCTTCGCGGCGACGTTCGTGACGTCCTGCTGGTTGCCGGTGGCGGCCTCCCAGTCGGGCAGCTGCGCCCGCAGACGTGCGTGCTGTTCGCCTGCACGGGTGTCCGAGTAGAGCAGCGCGGGGCGCAGCGACCGCGCTGCGGCGACCGGGATCAGATCCTGCATCTGCCCCGTCAGGCCGAGCGCGTCGATGCGCCCGGCGCAGCCGCTCTCTGCGACGACCGCCCGGGCGGCCGCCCACCAGTCCTCGGGCCGCTGCTCCGATTCGCCGGCCGGGCCGGTCGTCGTGCCGTAGTCGGCCTGGGCGCGGGCGACGATTGCGCCGGCGCCGTCGACCGCCACGAGCTTCACGCCCGAAGTGCCGAAGTCGAGGCCCGCGATCAGCACGGCGTCACCGCCGCTTCCGGCTCAGCCGGCTGAGGCTGACCGCGAGCACGATGATGAGGCCGGTGAGGATCTGCTGCACGTAGCTGTTCACCTGCATGATGTTCAGGCCGTTGCTCAGCACGCCGACGATACCGAGGCCGACGGCGGTACCGCCGACGGTCGGCTGCCCCGCGCGCGACAGGGTGATGCCGAGGAAGACGGCCGCGATCGACGAGAGCATGAACGGGTCGGCGGCCGACGGGTGGCCCGAGGCGAGGCGCGCGGTGAGCACGATGCCGGCGAGGGCCGAACCGAGGCCCGAAACGAGGAACGCCGAGAAGCGCACGAACCGCGTCTTCACGCCCGAGAGCCGTGCCGCCTCGGCGTTGCCGCCGACCGCGTACCAGCTGCGTCCGATCACGGTCTTCGCGAGCACGAACCAGATGACGAGCGCGAGCACCACGGCGATGATCACCGGCACGGGGATCGGCCCGAGGCGCCCCTGACCGAGCCAGACGAACGCATCGGGCAGACCGAACACCGTGGTGCCGTCGGAGAGGAAGAGCGCGAGGCCCGCGAACGAGGTCATCGTGGCCAGCGTCGCGATGAAGGCGGAGAGCCCGAGGTAGGCGACGAGGAATCCGTTGATCGCGCCCGCGACGAGGCCCGCCGCGAGACCGACGAGCACGGCGGCGACGGGGTCGACGCCGCCGACGAGCAGCTGGGCGGTGATCACGCCGACGAGGCTCGCGAGCGTGCCGACCGAGAGGTCGAAGTCTCCGACGACCATGACGACGGTCTGCACGATCGCGATCATCGCGAGGATGGCGAGCTGCTCGAGGATGTTGGTGAAGTTGAGCGGGGTGAGGAAGACCTGGGGCTTCAGGGCCGCGAACAACGCGATGAGGCCGATGAGGCCGAGCAGCGTGCCGTACGAGGCGAGTCGGGCGGGCAGCAGCGCCCTGCGGCGCGCGGCCCCGGCGGCGGTCGGGGTGGTCGTGGGCGTCATTCGGGCTTCCTGTAGCAGAGGCGGAGGATGGATTCTTCGGTGGATTCGCTCGCGGCGACGACGCCGGTGAGGACGCCCTCGTGCAGCACGGCGATCTCGTCGGCGAGGCCGATCAGTTCGGGGATCTCGCTCGAGACCACGACCACCGCGACGCCCTGGCCTGCGAGGCCGCGGATCAGCTGGTAGATCTCGGCTTTGGTACCGATGTCGATGCCGCGCGTGGGTTCGTCGAGCAGCAGCACGCGCGGGGCGCGCTCGAGATACTTGGCGAGCACGACCTTCTGCTGGTTCCCGCCCGAGAGCTCGGCGACGGGCTGGCGCACGGAGGTCGCCCGGATCTGCAGCTCGCCGACCCGGAGTTCGGCGGCGACGCGCTCGCGTCTGCGGCTCATGAGGCCGAGCGCGCTCAGCGCTCCGAGGTTCGCGAGCGCGATGTTCGCTTCGATCGAGTCGGTCATGACGAGCCCCTGGCTGCGCCGCTCCTCGGGCACGAGCGCGATGCCCGCGTCCATGCTGCGCCCGATCGAGTACGAGGTGACGTCGACGCCGTCGAGCACCACGCGACCCGCACGCGCCCGCTCGGCGCCCGCGATGAGCTTCAGCAGTTCGCTGCGACCCGACCCCGCGAGCCCCGCGACGCCGAGCACGCGGCCGCGGTGCACCGTCAGATCGACATCGTTCAGAGTATGTCCGCTCAGGCTCCGAACCTCGAGCAGCGCTTCGCCGGCCTCGACGGCGCGCGGCGGGAAGACCTGCCCGTGCTCGCGCCCGATCATCGCCGAGACCGCGTCATCGGCGCCGGTCTCGGCGACCGGCTTGGTCCAGACGTGGGCGCCGCCGCGCATCACCGTCACGGTGTCGGCGAGCGCGAACACCTCCTCGAGCCGGTGTGAGACGTAGACGATGGCGGTGCCCCGGTCGCGCAGGGCGCGCAGCACCGCGAAGAGCTGCTCGGTCTCGGTGTCGGTGAGGGCTGCCGTGGGCTCGTCGAGGATGAGCACGCGTGCGTCGCGGGCGAGGGCCCGGGCGAGCGCGATCATGGTCTGCTGCACAGCCGAGAGCTCGCCGACGGGCACGTCGAGGGGGATGCTCTGCCCGAGGCGCTGCAGTTCGGCGGCCGCATCACGGTCGAGGCGGCGCCGGTTCACGAGCCCGCGCGATCCGTGCCGCCGCATCCCGAGATAGATGTTCTCGGCGGCCGCGAGCGTGGGCACGAGGGTGAGCTCCTGGGGCAGCGCGACGATGCCGAGGGCCTGCGCTTCACGGACGGATCGCGGCGCGCGCGCCTCGCCGTCGACGCGGAGCGAACCCTCGCTCGGGGCGATCTGGCCCGACAGCATCTTGATGACGGTGGATTTGCCTGCGCCGTTCTCGCCGAGCAGGGCGTGGATGCGCCCGGCATGGATCTCGAGTGAGAGCCCCGAGACGACGCGCACCGGCCCGTACTCCTTGCTGAGGTCGCGGGTCGCGAGTACGGCTTCGGGCTGCGCGGCCGCATTCGTCATCGTGGTGTTCCCTTCGGGCGCCGCATGCGGCCCTTCTTTCGGCTCACACCAGTATTTCGGATGGAATGCCCCGTCCGGCTCCGAAATACGGGCCTCGGCCGAAATTTCGGCGCGAGCGGGGGTGAGAACGGCCGGCCGGGGCGGTGATACGGCCTGGCGGCGGTCGCTACGCGCGCAGGTGCGCGAGCACGAGCCCGACGGGGATGCTCACGAGCAGCACGGCGTAGAACGCGCCCGCGAGCAGGGCGAGGCCGCGGCGACTGGCGCTCCGCACGTTCCACAGTGCAGCGGCGAGCGCGACGACGAGGGCCGCTCCCCCGGCATCGACTACGAACGGGGCGTGCGCGAGCGAGCCCGCCATGACGAGCAGGCTGCCGCCGGCCCACAGCGTGACGCGCAGGTGGAAGCCGGTCGTGCCCGCGGCGACGGCGTCGAAGTACTGGCGCTGCCCCGCGAGCACGATCTGGGCGAGGCCCGCGACGAGCACGAGATAGGCGGCGAGCCAGCTGCCCTTCTCCAGCTCGAGCGGTCCGGTCACCGCTGCGACGAGGCCGCCGAGGGCGACGCATGCGAAGCCCCAGGCGATGCCGGCCCGCTCACCGCTCGTCATCGTGGCCGTCATCGTGCTCGTGATCGGGAGGCGTCGGGCGGGCGACGACGCAGCAGTAGCCGGGCGAGGGTGCGAGGCACGATCGCAGTCCGTCCGCGCCGACCGAGTCGAGCACGCCCTGCACGTACCGCTGGTTCATCGAGCAGACGAGGCTGCGGTGCTCGTCGGCGAGCGCGTCGAAGGGGCAGTTGTGCAGCACCAATTCGCGGCCCTGCACCTCGGGCTCGTAGCCGAGGCGGGCGAGCACCTGTTCGGCGGCGGCGAGCGATCCATCGGGCGACGCGACCTCCGACACCGTCCCGTCCGGCGTACGCCCGGCTCCCGCCGCATCGGCGGCGCCGCGGGCGTACGCCGATTCGTCGATCCGAGCACCGAGGTCGCCGCCCGCCGCGGCCTGTTCGACGGCGGCGGCGAGCACGGCGCCGACCACGTCGTAGCGCCGCTCGGGCAGCGATACCCGCAGCTCTTCGGCGGATCGGCGGTACAGCTTCGACGGGCGCCCTGCCCCCGGTCCGGTGCGCCCGCTCAGACGCCGCAGCTCGACCTCGAGCAGCCCCTCCTTCTCGAGACGGTCGAGGTGGAACTTCGCTTTCGAGGGCGAGATCTGCACCGCGTCCGCGGCCTCATCGCGGGTGACGGGTGCGTGACGCCCGGCGATGTACTCGTACAGGCTCCGCCGAATCGGATCGGCCAGTGCTCCGACCGCGGTCACCCCTCGTGTCGTCGTCATGCCCCCATTCTAACGCTTGAATAACTTGACTTTAGAAACCTCCTCCTTCTAAAGTTCGAATAAATACGATTTAGAAAATCGCACCGGACAGTCCAGAGGAGCACACCATGTCCACCACGCATCTCACCCGCGGCACCGACGGTTCGACCGGACTCGCCGACGGAGGCGCCCGGCTCGCCTTTCTCCTGCTGCGCACCGTCTTCACGGTCGCGCCGATCCTCTTCGGGCTCGACAAGTACCTGCGGCTGCTCACCGATGACTGGGAGCGCTACCTGGCACCGTGGATGGACGACCTCATCCCCGGCGATGCGCGCACCGCGATGATGATCGTCGGCGCGATCGAGATCGTCGCGGGCATCGTCGTCGCGATCGTGCCCCGCTTCGGCGGTCTGCTCGTCGCCGTCTGGCTCGCGGGCATCATCGTCAGCCTGGTCTCGGTCGGCGGCTACCTCGACATCGCCCTCCGCGATTTCGGCCTCCTCGTCTCGGCGCTCGCGCTCTCGGCGCTCGCCTTCGACCGCCGCGCGCACCGCGCCTGATCCCGCCCCACTCCCCCAACCCTCCCCGGAAGAATCAGTCATGCACCCCGACACCATCGAGCGGCCGTTCGCCGCAGCAGACGCCGCGGCGGTCGCAGCGACCCCGGCCCTCGACCGCCCCGACCTCGGCGCCGCCGCTCCGCGACCGGTGCCCGTCGAACGGCGGGCGGTGGCGATGCTGCCGACCGCCCACGGCGTCTTCCGCACCATCGCCTACCGCGACGAGGCGGCAGGAGTCGATCACCTCGCCCTGATCGCGGACGGCGCGCTGAGCGAGCAGGCGCCGCTCGTGCGCGTGCATTCCGAGTGCCTCACCGGAGAAGCATTCGGATCCCTGAAATGCGACTGCGGGCCGCAGCTCCAGGCGGCGCTCGAGATGATCCACGAGCACGGCGGCGTCGTGCTCTACCTGCGCGGGCACGAGGGGCGAGGCATCGGGCTCGCGAACAAGATCAGCGCATACCGGTTGCAGGAGTCGGGCGCCGACACGCTCACCGCGAATCTCGAGCTCGGCCTGCCCGCCGACGCCCGCGACTACCGGGCCGCGGCCGAGATGCTGGACGACCTCGGCATCGGCCGGGTGCGGCTGCTCACCAACAACCCCGACAAGGTCGCGCAGCTCGCCGGCGCTGGCATCGACGTCGACGAGCGCGTCGGGCTCGTGGTCGGCGTCGGCCCGCACAATCGGCAGTACCTCGAGACCAAGCGCGAGCGCATGGGGCACCTCATCCCCAGCCCCGCGCTCATCTAGCGCGAAGCCACCCCCGCCGACTCCATTCCCCCCGAAGCCGACGGGGGTTCCGCACGCATCGGCCGGGGAGCATCGGCTCGGGAATAGTGCACAGGCGCGCCGCTGTTGTAGGCAGCAGACGAGGCACGCACCCCAACGGATAGGAGCCCTCGACCATGACGAACAAGTTCTCGGAGTTCAACGACGGCATCATCGCGGAGTTCCGTGCGAACGACGGCAACGTCGGCGGCTTCGGCGACTCGCTGCTGCTCGTGCACCACACCGGCGCGAAGAGCGGCGTGGAGCGCATCACGCCGTCCATGAGCATCCGGGACACCGACAACACCTGGCTGATCGCCGCATCGAAGGGCGGCGCGCCCCAGAACCCCGCCTGGTACCACAACCTGCTCGCGCACCCCGATACGACCGTCGAGGCCGCCGGCCGGGGCGAGTTCGCGGTGTGCGCGGAGGAGCTCGTCGGCGAAGAGCGCGACCGCGCCTGGGAGGGCTTCAAGGCGCTGAGCCCGGGATTCGCGCAGTACGAGCGCATGACCGACCGCACCATCCCCGTGATGCGCCTGACGCGCCGCGTCGACGCTTAGCCTGCGACCTCGCTCAGGGCGACCACCGCGTTCGCAGGGCCCGAGTATCGGCCGACGAGCGGGCACCGGCTCAGCTCACGACGACCATGGCGCCGGTGTCGCTGAACTCCCGTTCGATCTCATCGTTGCGGCGGTAGGTCGCGAGGCTCACGACGACGGCTACGACCGTCGCGACGATGAACGCGGGCAGCAGCTCGTAGAGGCCCGTTTCGAATGCCTTCCAGATGAAGACTGTCGCGGTACCCGTGACCATGCCGGCGAGCGCGCCCCAGTTGGTGAGCTTGCGCCAGTACAGGCTCAGCAGCACGATCGGCCCGAAGGCGGCGCCGAAGCCCGCCCAGGCGAAGCTCACGAGCCCGAGCACGGTGTCGTTCGGCACGAGCGCGAGAATCGCGGCGATGATCGCGACGCCGAGCACGCAGGCGCGCCCCAGCACGACGAGCGTCTTCTCGGGCGGTGGCGTCTTGCGCACGACCTTGTAGAGGTCTTCGACGAGGGCCGACGAGCAGACAATGAGCTGGCTCGAGAAGGTGCTCATGATCGCGGCGAGCACCGCGGCCAGTACGAGGCCCGAGACGAGCGGGTGCAGGAGCGTCTGCGACATCATGAGCAGCACGGTCTCGGGGTCGGCGAGATCGATGTCGTTCTTCGCGACATAGGCGACGCCGATGAGCCCCGCGAGCACCGCGCCCGCGAGCGACACGATCTGCCAGGTGATGCCGATGCGGCGCCCCGCCTTCGCATCAGCGGGCTTCCGCAGCGCCATGAACCGCACGATGATGTGCGGCTGGCCGAAGTAACCGAGACCCCAGGCGAGGCCCGAGGCGATGCCGAGAATGGTGACGCTCGTCGCCCCGGCCTCGCCGAAGACGTTGAAGTGCTCGGGGCGCAGCGAGGTGATCAGCTCGGTCGCCTCGCCGACGCCGCCGACGGCGATGATGGCGGCCACCGGCACGACGACCACGGCGATGACGAGCATGAGGCCCTGCACCACGTCCGTGAGGGAGGCGCCGAGGAACCCGCCGAACATCGTGTACGCGAGGGTGACGACGGTGACGAGCAGCATGCCGAGCATGTAGCTCGAGCCGAACGCGCTCTCGAAGAACTTGCCGCCGGCGACCATGCCCGACGAGATGTAGAGGGTGAAGAACACCAGGATGACGAGGCTCGACACCACGCGGAGGATGCGGGTGCTGTCGCGCAGGCGGTTCTCGAAGAAGCTCGGGATCGTGATCGAGTTCTTCGACACCTGCGTGTAGGCGCGCAGCCTCGGGGCGACGAGCCGCCAGTTGAGGTAGGCGCCGATGGTGAGGCCGACCGCGATCCAGCCCTCGATGAGGCCCGCGACATAGACGGCTCCCGGCAGACCCATGATGAGCCAGCCCGACATGTCGGAGGCGCCGGCGCTGAGCGCCGCAACCCACGGCGGGAGGTTGCGCCCGCCGAGCATGTAATCCTCGTGGTCGCTCGTCTTGCGCGCGGCGAAGACGCCGATGGCGATCATCGCGGCGAAGTAGACCCCCAGCGCAATGTACAGATACACCTGGTTGGACATCATCATCCTTTCCTGTCTGGCCCCAGCGGGCCGATGGGCCGGGTCTGTCGAGACTACCGGCCCGCGCACCGGGCTACAGCAGCCCGTCCGAAAGCGTGTTCGGCGTACCGAAGCGGTGCGCCGTGATCGAGACCGCCTGTTCATGGAGGTGCGGCAGCATTTCGACGCGGCCGGCCGATACGACCTCGCCGCCGTACACCGCCACGTCGGGCTTGCCGCCGGCAGCGGCGTGCACGCCCGCCACGACCGAAGCCCGCGAGTCGCCCGCGACGATGCGTACCCGCGCTCCGGCGTGCGGGCCCTGCCGCGCCGCGAGCGAGGCGACGCGCGCCGCCCACGCGGCATCGTCGTCGAAGTGCACCTCGACCGCGGCGAGCCTCAGCGCATCGATGATCGGCTGCGGCAGCGCGACCGGCGTGCTGAGCTCGGGGGTCGCCCCGGCGGCGATGCCGGCCGCGACCGCCCGCACGACCTGCACGGCCGTCGCATCGGCCGCTGCGCGGATCACGACCGGCACCGGCAGGTAGCGCAGCAGGTTGCGCTCGACGCCGAGCTGCGAGGCGTCGCGGGCCGCCCCGAACTCCTCGGCCCAGGCGGTCGCGTCCGAACCGAGGGCCGCACGCAGCCACTCGAGCTCTTCGCCCGTGATCCCCGTGCGCTGGGCGGCGGCGAAGAGCGGGGCGGCGGCCGGGCGGGGGGCACGGGGCTCGGCGGCGACCGGGGCATCGACCCAGTCGCCGAGCCCATGCAGGTAGTTCGGCCCGCCGGCCTTCGTGCCCGCACCGATCGCCGACTTCTTCCAGCCGCCGAACGACTGGCGGCGCACGATCGCGCCCGTGATGCCGCGGTTGACATACAGGTTGCCGGCCTCGATGCGGCCCGCCCACCGCGCGAGCTCGTCGCGGTCGAGCGAGTGCAGGCCGCTCGTGAGGCCGTAGTCGATCTCGTTGACCATGTCGATCGCCTCGTCGAGGGTGCCGGCGGTCATCAGGCCGAGAATGGGGCCGAAGTACTCGGTGAGGTGGTACTCCGAGCCGCGCCGCACCCCATCGCGCACGCCCGGGCTCCACAGCTTGTTGCCGCCGCGCCGGTCGGCCGCGAGCGGGCTGCCGCTCTCGATCGGGCGCGGTTCGACGAGCCAGGTCTCGCCCTCGCCGAGAGTCGTGAGGCCGCGCAGCAGCTTGCCGTCGGGCGCGGTGATGATGGGGCCCATCTGGGTCTCGAGGTGCTCGGGGGTGCCGACCTCCAGGGATCGCACGGCATCGAGCAGCTGCCCGCGGAAGCGCTTCGATGTCGCGACCGACCCGACCATGATGACGAGGGACGCCGCCGAGCACTTCTGGCCGGCATGGCCGAAGGCCGACTGCACGACGTCTTTCGCCGCGAGGTCGAGGTCGGCGTTCGGAGTGACGATGATGGCGTTCTTGCCGCTCGTCTCGGCGAGGATCGGCAGGTCGCGCCGCAGTTCGCGGAACGCCACCGCGGTCTCGTAGGCGCCGGTGAGGATGAGCCGGTCGACGCGCGGGTCGGCGACGAGCTGCGAACCGAGTGCACGATCCTCGAACTGCACGAGCTGCAGCACGTCGCGCGGCACGCCCGCCTCCCACAGCGCTTCGACCATGACCGCGCCCGAACGCGCCGAGTTGGTGGCGGGCTTGATGACGACGGAGGAGCCCGCGGCGAGCGCGGCGAGCGCACCCCCCGCAGGGATCGCGACCGGGAAGTTCCACGGCGGGATGACGGCGGTGAGCTTCTGCGGCCGGTAGGCGGCGCCGTCCACGCGATCGAGCTGCTGGCCGAGCATCGCGTAGTAGTTGGCGAAGTCGATGGCCTCCGACACCTCGGGGTCGCCCTGGTCGAGCGTCTTGCCGCACTCCGAGCCCATGACTTCGAGCAGGGCGCCGCGGCGATTCTCGAGCTGCTCGCCTGCGCGGTACAGGATGCGGGCGCGCTCGTCGGCGCCGAGCGCCTGCCACGCGGCGGCGGCGGCGATGCCTCGGGCGATGATCGCGTCGAGGTCGTCTGCGGAGTCGACCTGCGCTGCGGCGACGAGGTCGACTCCGAGCCGCGAGCCGACCATGCGGCCCGCGATGGCCCGCCCCCAGGCGCGGTTGCCGGCGAGATCGGGGTCGCTGTCGGGGGTGTTCGCGAACCCGCCTGCGCGCCCGGCAGCGACGCTTGCTTCGATGCGCGCTTCGGCGCCCGCGTCGTCGTACGCGGCGCGATCCTGATCTCGGTTGGCGGGCGGCACCGCGTAGTCCGCTGGGTCGCCGCCCGCGGTGATCGCCCCGAGCGCGTCGAGCGAGGCGAGGAAGCGCTGCTGCTCGCGCGCGAAGAGGGCCGCGTCGTCGCTGAGCTCGAACACGGCCGACATGAAGTTCTCGTGGCTCGCGCCTTCTTCGAGACGGCGGATGAGGTAGGCGATCGCGACGTCGAACTCCTCGGGATGCACCACGGGCACGTAGAGCAGCAGTGAGCCGACCTCGCGCCGTACGGCCTCGGCCTGCCCGGTCGCCATGCCGAGGAGCATCTCGAACTCGATCGCCGGCCGGCCCGCAGTGCCCGGGCCGGCGACCCCGCGCGCCTGCGCGAGCAGCCAGGCGAGGGCGACGTCGAAGAGGTTGTGGCCGGCGATGCCGACCCGTACGTTCCGCACGTGCTCGGGGGTGAGGGCGTAATCGAGTACGGCCTTGTAGCTCGTGTCCGACTCCTGCTTGCTGCCCCAGGTGGCTGCCGGCCAACCGTGAACGGCGGCGTCGACGAGCTCCATGGGCAGGTTGGCGCCCTTCACGAGACGCACCTTGATGGGGGCGCCGCCGCGGGCGACACGGGCGGCCGACCACTCCTGCAGGTGCATCATCGCGGCGAGCGCATCGGGCAGGTACGCCTGCAGCACGATGCCGGCTTCGAGCTGCAGGAAATCGGGGCGGTCGAGGATGCGGGTGAACACCTCGAGAGTGAGGTCGAGATCCTTGTACTCCTCCATGTCGAGGTTGATGAACTTCTGCGGCGAGGCCGCGGCGGCGCGTTCGAAGAGCGGCAGCAGGCGCTGCTCGATGCCCCGGGCCGCCTCGTCGAAGGCCCAGTGGTTGTGCGGGGCGACGGTCGATGAGACCTTGATCGAGACGTAGTCGACATCGGGGCGGGCGAGCAGTCGATGGGTCCCGGCGATACGCCGCTCCGCCTCCTCTTGTCCGAGGATGGCTTCGCCGAGCAGGTTGATGTTGAGGCGGGCACCGCTGCGCTTGATCTTCGCGATGGCGGGGCCGAGCTTCGCGTCGCTCGCATCGATGATGAGGTGGCCCACCATTTCGCGCAGCACCCTGCGGGCGATGGGCACGACGACGCCGGGCATGAGCTTCGCGGTCGCACCGCCGAGGCCGATCGCCGCGCGCATGGGGGCGGGGAGGAACTCCGGGGTGAGCGGTACGAGCTGCCCCAGCTTCTTCGCGGCGACGCCGAGGTCTTCGGGGCGCACGACCCCGTCGACGAAGCCGACCGTGAAGTCGAGGCCGTTCGGGTCGCGCAGAACGCCCGCGAGTCGCTCCGCAGAGGCATCGGCAGGGATCTCCGCGGCCTCGGCGAGCCAGCGCCGCACCAGGGCGATGGCGTCGTCGGCGAGATCCTGGGGGCGAGCAGTCGTCATTGAGGTGCCTTTCGAGTGCCGGTGCTCCCGGGTTCCGGGGCCTGCGAAGGAGCCCTGCGCCGGGGAACGTGCTGTGCCACCAGGCTGCAACGACCGATCAGTGAAGTAAAGCGATTGTTTCTGATGGGTAATGTGAAGCTGAACTGCATGAATGAGGGGAGACGCGAGTCATGATGGAGATGAAGCGGCTTCGGCTGCTGTGGGAGCTGCACGCGCGCGGCACCGTCGCGCGGGTCGCCGAGGCGCTGAGCTACACGCCGTCGGCGGTGTCGCAGCAGCTGAAAATTCTCGAGCAGGAGGCGGGCGTACCCCTCTTGCGCCGCACGGGGCGCACCCTCGAGCTGACCCCCGCGGGCGAGGCGCTCGCCGCAGAGGCGGAGGGTCTGCTCGCCGGGCTCGAGCGCGCCGAGGCGCGCGTGCTCGAGCTGCGCTCGGAGGTCACCGGCGCGCTGCGCATCGCCGCCTTCCAGTCGGCCATGCTCGCGATCGTGCCGGGCGCCCTGCGCCGGCTGCGCGAACGGCACCCCGGCCTCCGGGTCGAGGCAGTGCAGTACGAGCCGGGCGCGGCGCTCTACGAGACCCGGGCGCGCAGCTTCGACCTCGTCATCGCGGAGCACTACCCCGATCATTCGACCCCGCACTTCGCGGGCCTCGACCGCGTGCAGCTCGTCCACGACCGGATCCGCCTCGGACTGCCGCCCCTCGGCGCCGGCCACGCCGCATTCGACGCCGTCACCCGCGTGAGCGACCTCGCCGAACTGCCCTGGGTCATGGAGCCGCAGGGGGCGGCGACGCGCCACTGGGCCGAGCAGGCCTGCCGGCAGGCGGGGTTCGAGCCCGACGTGCGCTACGAGTCGGCCGACCTCCAGGTGCATCTGCGCCTCATCGAATCGGGCAATGCCGCGGCCCTGCTTCCCGACCTCGTGCACGCCGGCGCCGCCTCCCGCCCCCGCTCGATCGAGCTGCCGGGCGACCCGCGGCGCACCGTCTTCACGGCTGCCCGCGCAGCATCGGGGCGCAATCCCGCGCTCGTCGCGGTGCGCGAGGCGCTCGCCGAGGAGGCCGCGACGCTCGCGCTGTAATCGCGCAGCCTCCGGGCGGATAATGAGATCACGGACGGGAGGCGATGTGAGCGAACCGATAGAGGATTATGCACTGATCGGCGACTGCCGCTCGGCCGCCCTCGTCTCGCGCGACGGCAGCGTCGACTGGCTGTGCGTGCCCCGCTTCGACTCGCCGTCCGTATTCGCAGCGCTCCTCGGCGACGACGGCCACGGGCACTGGAGCCTGCAGCCGACCGACCCGAATGCCACCGCGACCCGGCGCTACGAAGACGGTACGTTCACCCTCGTCACCCGCTGGGAGACGGCCACCGGTGTCGCCGAGGTGCGCGACCTGATGCCCATGGACCATCGGCACCGCGACCTCGCCCGCCGCTCGGACCTGCTGCGTCGCATCACCGGCGTGACCGGCACGGTCGAGTTCGCGCAGCAGCTCAGGATGCGCTTCGACTACGCCCGCGTGATCCCCTGGGTGCGCCAGGTCGGCACCGACGAATCGCCGGCGCTGCTCGCGACGGCGGGCCCCGATTCGCTGATCTTCCGCGGCGCCCGGCTCACGGCGTCCGACCACCGTCATGCCGGTCGGGTCGCGGTGGCGGGCGGCGAGCGCGTCGACCTCTCGATGACCTGGTTCCCCTCCCACTTCGCCCCGCCCGCGGCCCTCGACTGCGATGAAGCGATCGAGCGCACCGACGCCTGGTGGCGGCGCTGGGCCGACCGCATCACGGCCGACGGCCTCCACTCCGAAGCCGTGAAGCGATCCCTGCTGGTGCTGCGCGCGCTGACCGACTACGACACCGGCGGGATCGTCGCGGCTGCTACCACCTCGCTGCCCGAGGAGTTCGGCGGCCCGCGCAACTGGGATTATCGCTACGTCTGGCTGCGCGATGCGGCTCTCACCCTCGAGACCCTCATCCGCTACGACTTCCTCGACATCGCCCAGCACTGGCGCGAATGGCTGCTGCGCGCGATCGCCGGCGACCCCGCCCAGCTGCAGATCATGTACGGCATCGCGGGCGAACGGAATCTCGCCGAGTGGACCCTCGAGAGCCTGCCCGGCTACGAGAACTCGACACCGGTACGCATCGGCAACGGTGCATACCGCCAGTACCAGGCCGACGTGATCGGCGAGACCCTCACCGCGCTCAGCCGCGCCCGCGACGCCGGCCTTACGGAGACCGGCTATTCGTGGTCGCTGCAGCGCTCCCTCGTCGGCTACCTGATCGACAATCTCGATCGGCCCGATCAGGGCATCTGGGAGATGCGCGGCACGCCCCGCAAGTTCACGCACTCCCGCATCATGATGTGGGCGGGCCTCGACTGCGCCATCCGCGGCGTGCAGCAGCACGGCTTCGACGGGCCGCTCGCCGAGTGGGAGCGCACCCGCGATCGGCTCAGGGCCGAGATCGAGAGCGAGGGCGTCCACCCCGACGGCTACTTCACCCAGTCCTACGGCTCCGATGAGGTCGACGCGTCGCTGCTGCTGATCCCGAACACCGGCTTCTGCCGCGCCGACGACCCGCGCATGCTCGCCACCGTCGCACGCATCGAGCAGTCGCTCATGCACGAGGGCCTGCTGCACCGCTATCGCGAGACCGAGGACGGCGACGGGCTCGGAACGACGGAGAACCCGTTCATCGCCTGCTCGTTCTGGCTCGTCGACCAGTACGCGCTTTCGGGCCGGATGGATGACGCCCGCGCCCTCGCCGAACGGCTCTGCGCCCTGCAGAACGATGTCGGCCTGATCTCGGAGCAGGTCGAGGCTTCGAGCGGCCGGCACGCCGGCAACACCCCGCAGGCGCTCTCGCACATCGCCCTGGTGAACGCCGTGATGTCGCTCGCGGCGGTGAGCGCTGCGGATGCGGCCGGATGACTGCCCGAGATCGGTCAGGAATCGAGAAGTCGCGGCACGGGCGAGCGCATACGCTTCAGGCATACGCATTCACGAGAAGAGGACCGAATCATGACCGATGTGAGCTACACCGACATCTCCCCGGAGGGGCTGGAGACCTCGCCGGTCGCCCCGGCCTTGGCGGGACTGCGCGCGAACGAGGCGCGCTACTTCGCGAACAAGTACCGGTCGGACTACGTCACCGCTGCCCCTGCCGAGCGGGCCGACGTGGTGGCGTGGGTCGAGCGGATCCTGCGCGAGGAGCGCGGCATCGAGCTCGCCTCCCCCATCCTCGAGGTGTTCGTCTACGAGGACGACGAGCTGTTCTGGCCCACCCTGTACTTCCAGGACGGTCTGGGCGTGAACGTGCTGTGGACCAAGGCCGAGGGCGGCAAGCGCGCGGTCGGGTTCAAGCTCAGCGACGGGATGAACCCGCCCGAAGAGCTCGCGGCCTTCAAGTGGGCGCGTCAGCGCTCGAAGCTGGCCGGAGAGATCCGCGGCACCTTCTTCGTCGTGAAGGGCGATCACCCGCTGCCCTGAGGCCGTCCACGGCCTCGCGCACGTGCGCCTCAGGCGCGGATCAGCAGCATCCCGCTCTGACCGCTGAAGATGCGCTCCTGGTCGGGGATGTCCGCGGTGCCCATGAGCACCTCCGTAGGGATCGCCACCCCCGCCGGATAGTAGGTGCCGAAGGGCGCACCCTCCATGTCGAGCACAATCGTGCCGTCGGCCTCCGGCTCGGAGACGTAGGTGAACGGCCAGGTCTCGCCCCGGTCTTCGATCGTGAAGTTCGGCAGCGCCACGCTCACGCACCCGTATCCGTTCTCGCTCTGCGGAGCCTCGCACCAGCTTCCGTTCACAACCGCCGCGCCCGTTTCGACGGGCTGCGGTGCGGTGCGACCGGCGAGCAGCCAGGCGCGCTCGACCTTCCGCGTCTCCACGTCCTGCTCGCCATCGACGCCGACGGTGACGCTCCACTGGTCTCCGCTCGTATCGATGACGGGTGCCGAGTCGTCGTCGGGCACGACGATCTCCTCGAACGCGTCACCGCCGTCGATGACGGTGTACGCGACCAGGTAGCCCTCCGGCGGCATGAACGCCCCGCCATTCACCGAGGCGAACACGGACCCGTCCTCGAGCTCGAGCCACAACGGCATCGGATCCTCCGCCGCCGCGGTCTCGGCCGGGGCCGGCCCGCTCAGCGGGATCAGCCGGAGCGCCTGCTCCTCAGGCAGCGCCTCGTCGAGGCAGGCGATCTGGGTGCTGCGCTCCGTGAGCCAGCAGGCGGAGGTCGCGTCGGCGCTCGATCCGCAGGAGACCGTGTTCTCACCGGCGCCGTGCTCGGAGGGGCCGCAGTACTCGGCGGAGACCGACCCGCCGCCGGCGAGCGCGGACTCGTCGAGCGACCACCCTGCGGCGAGCTCGCCCTCGTCGGTGAACGGGGCGAGCTCGATGACCTCCGTGGACGGCGCTTCGGGTGCGGCTGTCGGCGTCGGCTCCTCGGCATCATCACCGCATGCCGTGAGTGCCAGGCCGAGGGTCAGCAGCGCCGAGACCGCGAGGGCGGCTCGGATCTTCGGGCGGGCGGCGGGAATGATGCGCATCTCTTTCGGGGCCTTCCGGTCGGGTCGTTTCGCGGGCGTCCTTCTCACCGTAGACCGGACGCACCGGTCGGCCCGCACAACTGCGCGGCGGGTCCCCCAAGCCCACGGAGCGATTACTTCCGGCCGCCTCAACTTTCCTCGTCTTACCTCATAGACTCAGAAAACCGCTTCTCTCGAAAGGCCAGCATGAACGTCTGGGGCATCCACAATGACACGTTGACCACCGAACTCATTGACGATGCGTTCGTCAGTCTCGGCTGGGATAATGTCGGCGACCTTCGCCATATCCCTCACGGCCGCAACGGAATCAAGCAGGTGCTCGCAGAGCAGGAGCCGAACGCGAAGCAGCGCTCGATTGCGAACCAGGCCGGCGTACTCTTCCGGTTTCGTGACGAGATACGCGTCGGCGACACCGTGATCGCCCCCTATAAACCCGACTCAACCATCAACATCGGTGTGATCACTGGAGCGTACGAGTATGTCGCCGATGCCCCAACGCACCGTCACCGCCATGCGGTCGAATGGAAGAAAGTCGGCATCCCGCGAACCGTCTTCTCGCAGAGCGCTCTGTACGAGATCGGCTCGGCCATCACCGTGTTCCGCGTGCGTAGCCACTACAAGGAGTTCCTTGCGGCGCTCACATCGGATGACGCATCCATAGATGCCGTAACGATTGCCGTTGACCAAGTAGCTGTGCGCGAGAGTGACGATGCAGTCAGCGACGAGCCACGCGCATCGCGCATCGATCGGCACACCCGCGACTTCGTACTTGAGACGCTCCATAAGAACATCACCCACCGTGAGTTCGAGGAGTTCACGGCAGCACTGCTTCGCGCGCTCGGCTATCAGGCACGCGTCACCCAGTACTCCCAGGACGGGGGCGTCGACGTTGTTGCACACCGAGACCCGCTCGGGGTAGAACCACCGCAGATTAAGGTGCAATGCAAACACCTCACCGGCACCGTCGGCTCTCCTGATGTCCACCGACTCGTCGGCACTCAAGGCCCCGGAGAACATTCGCTATTCGTAACTCTGGGAACCTACAGCAAAGACGCAAGAATGATCGAACAGCAGCGCCCCGGCCTGCGCCTCCTCAGTGGTGAAGACGTCGTGAGCCTCGTGATCGAGAACTACGCAAAGCTACCTGAGCGGTGGCGGAACGAGATCCCCCTGACGAGCGTGCTTGTCGTGGCGGACGAGGCTTAGTCTTCACAAGAAATTCGAGGATCTGCCCCCCTGACACGCACCGCTTGAACGCTGCATAGTAGGCATTATTAGCTTTTCACCTGACCGAGTCGGCAGCGATGGAGCCGCAAATGGCACCTGTGGATAACTATTTTGACAGCAACGCTTCGAAGTTATCCACAGTTTCATACCGGGATGAATCACAGCTGTGTAATTATCGAACATACTTTCGAGCCTGGTCGGAGCATAAATCACGTTGCGATGCGATTGGAGCTCCCCGCATAGGAGTGCCGGTTTGTCCACAACACACTTCTGACCTGGAATTATTCAACTGCGTAAATGTCTGCGATGTCGGCTACCGTTGTGCATGCAGCAAGAAGCCCCGACCTACCTGGTCAGGTTTCTGACTGCTGTAGGACGGGGCCGGTTGTCTTGGCGGACATATCGACTCTAGAGGCCATATGCCTCTTTTGCGAGCGCTATGCACGCAACGGCCTACTTTCGAAACAGGAAGGATGATCATCATGGCGAAAGCTAGAGGACCTGGAAAGCCGTCGAAGAAGGCACTGAGCACGGCAGGGAAGACTTTGCAGTCGCCCAAGTCGAGCAAGTCTGCAAAATCGAAGACTGGCTCAACCCTAGGAAAGGGATAGCGTCCGTGGGGCTGCCGGGATCCGCGGCAGCCCCACATTTCCCCGCCTGCATTCGTCACGGTCATGCTTCCTATCGACTCCGGCAAGCCGGAGAAGGAGCAAATTACAATGAAGATTCAGTGGAACGATCGAGAGCTCAAGCGCCTCTTGGAGAATGAATTCCAGTTGGTGGTAAACGATATGGCCGCAGGGTATACACGAGACCTGAAGAATCTCGCAGATCGCTACAAGGGCCGACCGGTTGAAGAGATTAAGCCCGCGCTGCGTCGCATCTTCCAGCAGCACGATGGTGACCTGACAGACCCGGAGCTGAGCGAGTACGCAGCCCAGATTCATGCGGGCGACGAGATCGTTCTCACGGCCAACAAGGTGCGAATCTAACCGCCTGCAACGGTGGGTGTCCTGCCCCCGGGACACCCACCGTCAGGCTTTGGCAGGCCAAGCTGGCGCTCTGCGCCGAGCTGAACCTCGACGAGATACTTCAGCGCAGATCAAGGCCAAAGACGACACCGCCGTCGACCCTCACCCACAGAGAAGCAGCACCAGGTCCTGCGAGCACCCCGGGCAGAACGACGAGTCAAGCAGCACAAAATCACCCATCCGTGGTCAGTCACGCACTGGCGTAGCGCTGGCGTGCGGCCTCACCGCTGGTACCGATCGCTTCGCCCACCTCGCGCCAGGAGAGTCGCTGTTCGCGGGCGATGCGCACCGCTTCAGCGAGTTCTCGTTCAGCGGCGTCTCGCCGCCAGGCAGCGAGCTTGACCGCCATCACCGGGGGCAACGGAGCGTCTGCGTCGCCGGGCTTCGGGTCGTAGTTCTCGAACGCATCCGCAAACTCGTCGGCACGTGCCTTGATGTCTTCGATAGAGCGTGGAGCCATGATGTTCACCTCAAGTATTTGGGTCGGGCCGGACGCATCGCGTGTGCGATCGCGATCACACCGTGCCATTCGATGACCCCGACTTCGACCAGAGTGCCGGTCTCGTCGGGGCCGATGAACATAGTCATCGCATCGTCTTGCACGAAGTGCCGGACTGGGTAGCGGAGCGCATGGAGCATCGCCGCATCCGCAACACCGTGCCGATGGGCACTGTCAAGGATGAGCGGGGCTGATTCCATGTCACAAGTTTACTTGCCGCAAGATAACTTGCCAAGACTGGAGCGATACTTCCCTCCGAGCCACCAGACAGTGCCCCGATCCAGTCCCATCTCCGCCGATCGATCACCCGGTATCGTTCTGCGCGCACGGGATGCTCAGGGAAGGGCGCTCCGGCGACCACGCCGTCATGAAGGCGCCCCACACGATCGGCGAATACCGGGGGTCTCCCGTCTCGCTCCAGCGCTCCCGCTGCCGGCGCTGCCACGCGGCGAGCGCGACGACGGGATCCGGTGCGTCGTGCGCCGCGTCGACCGCGAGCACGGCATCGGCGAGCACTCCCGCGGCACGGTCGCCGAGCCCGAACCGAGCGAGGCCCGCGTCGGTCGGCAGCGTCCAGCGAGTCGCCGTCACGTACTCCGCCCCGCGGTGAGCGAACGCTGCGACGAGTCCGGTGGGCTCGGCGAAGCGCAGGTCGCCTCCGGAGTCGCACGCGACGAGCGCGACGCGGTTCGGCGCGTGGAGGGGTTCGAGGCCCGGGGCGCCCACCGCGATATCGGCCGCGCTGTACGGCCGGTGCGCACCGAGCAGGTCGGCCCGGCCCGGGGTCTCCGCATCGTCGGCGAGGTGCAGACGGGCGTCGAGCGCGTGCGTCGATCCGGTCACGTGACCGACGTACAGCAGCCGCGACGCGGTCGATCCGCCGTTCTCCACCGCACCGGCGTCGCCGAGCAGCCGCGCGAGTTCGAGCCGGTCGAGATCGGTGCGGCGGAAGGCCTCGGGCGGGTGCGCGGGGCGGGGCCGCAGGCGTGCGCCGAGCTCGCCGACCCGATCGGAGAGCGGCGACCCATCCGCGACGGGGCCGAGCACGCTCCCGAGATCGCTGCTACTCGCGTAGCCCGGCACCGCCGGGTCGAGCACCCCGACGACCGGGCCATCCGGGGTCCAGGGCGAGACCGTGCGCTCGGGATCGTTGCGGATCGACGCCGGCAGCAGCATGGCGACGTCCATCATGTCGAGAGCGCGCTCGTGCCCGTCGGCGCCGAGCAGTTCCCAAGGCACCTGCGCGGTCGACGGCGACGCCTGCACCCGCAGCACAGGTCGCAGCCCGAGCGCTTCGAGCCGGTTGAGCTCGAGGCCGAGCACGACGGGCAGGAGCGCTCCGGTGAGCTCATGCGCCAGCTCCAGCTCACGCACGGGGTCGAGCAGTTCGCCCGACCCGATGGCCCGCTCGAGCGCCTGCGCCCCGGTCTCTCCCGGAAGCGGCGTCGGGAGCGCGCGTGCGAGGCGGCCGAGCGCCGCATCGACGTCGGCGCGCTCGAACACCGTCAGCCGCGGTTCGTCCGCCTGGTGATCCCACACCCAGCTCGCGTAGAGGAGTTCGGCGTCGACGTACCGCAGGCGCACGACGGGACGGCCGACTGCGCCTCCCGCCCCGGATACCGGGCCGGAGGGCGAGAGATGCGCGTCCAGGCCCGCGAGCACCTCGCTCCCATCGCTGCGGACACCCGGGGGCTGCGCAGTGATCCACCGCTTGTCACGCCAGTTCTTGAGCACGATCCGTTTCACGCAGCACCTCTCACCACGAGGCCACCGCGATGTCGGAGTACACGCGAACGCCGTACTCGGCCTCGGCGACGGCCGCCCAGCGCATCAGCACCGGGCCGCCGCCCGGTGCTGCGATCACCCGCGGTGGAGCAGCGAAACGCACCCCATCGGCCGTGCCGCCGAAGAATGCGCGATGCCCGGCGGCGAGCGGCAGCTCCGACGGCGGATCCTCACCGCTCGCATCGGGCTCGGCGGGCGCGAAGGCGAGCAGCTCCCCGATGAGGTCGGGGCTCGGCGATTCGGGTTCCCTCGCCGTCGCGGGCGGTGAGTCGGCCGATCGCAGCGTCGCTGTCGCGGACTCGTGCTCCACGAGCTCGCCCAGCAGCTGCGCATCGTGCAGGGTCATCGCGAGGCGGAAGGCGAGCTCGCGAGCGGGAGCCGCGACCTGCGCGACCCAGCGCTCGCGGGTGGCGCCCTGCACGAACCCCTCGCGGAGCGCCTCGGTCGCGAGCAGCACCGGCACCGCGAGATCCCGCGCCTGCTCCAGTCGGGCGACCCGGGAACGCAGCAGCGGCGATTCCCCCGCCCACTCCGCATGCATCTCCGCGCGGCGCAGATCGACCCGGCAGCGCTCGTGCACGGTACGGGTCAGCTCGCGCGCGATCGCGTACCGCTCCTCGGCGCGTCCGTACCGGCCGCGCATCGATTCGGCGTCGCCGATGAACTGGTGCACCTCGCGCAGCTGCTCGGCCGCCCCGGCCCGGTCGAGCCGCTCGGCCAGGCGCTGCAGCTCGGCCACAGCCTTGCCGACGCGCCCCTCCTTCAGCAGTACGGCGGCGACGCCGGTGCGCGCCGCGGCCGCCTGCATGGGCAGGTCGGCGTCGAGCGCGAGCCGTTCGGCCTCCGTGAACCGCTCGCGCGCCTCTGCGAAGCGCCCGGCGCCGAACGCCGCGCGTGCCAGGTTCGCGACAGCGAGCTGACGCGACGCCGCGTCACCGGCGGGCGCCCCCGATTGCAGCTCGGAGGAGAGCCGCAGATACTCCTCCGCGCGCGCAGGATCGCCCGTACGCTGCGCGATGACCCCGAGGTTCGTATACGCATGGCCGGCCAGCGCCGGGTCAGCAGCCATCGCGGCGGCGATCGCGCGATTCGCCTCCGCTTCGGCCTCCTCGAAGCGGCCGGTCATGATGAACAGCGTCGAACGGATATTGTGCACCTGGAATCGCAGGACGCCGAGGTTCTGGGCGACGACCTCGTCAGAGGCCAGGCCCCCGGCCGGGCCCAGCTCGTCGAGCAGGGCCTCGGCCTGCGACGTCGACGCGAACGCCTCATCCATGCGGCCGAGCTGGGAGAGCGTGCCCGCGCGCGATACGTAGACGTTCGCGATCACCGTACGCGTGCCGTAGTCGTCTGCGGCGAGAGCGACGCACGCCTCGGCCGCGGACAGCGCGCAGTCGTAGCTGCGCAGTGCGCCCCTCTGATCGCTCTGCCATTCCTCGGCACCCGCGAGGTTCGCGAATGCCCGGGCGCGCAGGTCGAGCCGCTGCGCCTCGTCGTCGGTCGCCTCGCGCCGCCCAGCACCATCCCCCTGTTCGACGCCCTCGGTCGCCGCGATCGCGTCGCGCAGCAGCCGCATGCCCCGCGACACCATTCCGTCGTTCAGCGCCATCGCCCCGTTGTTCACGAGCTCCCGCACCGGCAGCCAGCGCTCCGAGACCCGTTTGACGCCGCGCACGGCTCCCGGCACCGCATCCCACGGCTCCGCAGCATCGCTCATGCGGTCTCCCCCGGGCTCGGCGATCCGGCGAAAGCGGCCGCGCGCTCAGCGACGGAAGCCGTGCCCTCATCGGAACGGAGAGGGGCACGACGCAGGCGCGCCTCTGCGAATGCGATGAGCTCGAGCGCCGCGGCGACGAACGCGTCGGCCCCCGGGTCATCGCCGCCCCCTGCTACCGCCTTCCGGTATCGCGCATCGCCGACTCGCACCCCTCGCTGCGACGGCGGCAGCAGCATCGCCGCGACCGGCAGCGGGGCCTCGGCCGCGTACACGTCGCCGATCAGGCGCATCGGGGCCGCGACGCCGAGCGCCGCTTCGCCGTAGACCGCCCTCAGGTCCGCGTGCGCACGGGGCTCGACGATCGGGAACACGACCCGGGGCGCTGCCGCCGCACTCACCCGCAGCCGCATCGCACCGCCGGCCTCGGTGATCTCCCACTCCGCCTCGGCTTCCGCGTCGAGCACGCCGCTCGGCAGACCGTCCCACGGGATCGGCGACCGGCCTTCGACGACCGGCGACCCGGTCCCGCCCTGCCCTGCCCCCGGCCCCGCACGGCTCGACCCTGCGGCGAGCGCCCAGCCCTCCGGTTCGGGCGGTGCCTGCACAGCCTCCGGCTCCTCGACGAGGTCGGCCCCGGTGAAGCCGGTCGGGTCGAGTTCCACTCCCCAGTCTTCCGCTAGGCCTGCCAATTGCGCGAGGAGTGCTCGGGCCGCGGGGGCGAGCGCCTCATGCCGCACGAGAGCCCGCAGACCGGCGGCCGCACGCGCCGCGACCGCGTCATCCAGCGCCCGTTCGACGGCATCCTCATCGTCGAGCAAGTGCGACACTGCCGCCGTCGCCACGGCGATCTCGCCGCGCAGCAGCGCTTTCGAGAGCGGTGCGATGCGCCGGCCGGCGGGCCACCAGGCCTCGGCCCAGGCGAGCCACGCGAGCCGACGCAGGGCCCGCAGCTCTCCATCGGAGCAGTCGGGGCCGCCCGAAGGTCCGACCGCGGGCGCGGGATCGGGGGCGTCGACCGCCAGCGCATCCCAGCTGAAGACACCGCGCGTCGTCTCCACGACCGCGGTGCGGTAGGGAGACAGGCCTGCGACAGAAGTCATGCCGCTCCCCCGAGGTCGCGCTCGATGGCACGCTTGAGGCGGTGCCGATGGTCGAGCACGACCGAGCGCAGCACTCCGTCGAACGTGCCCTCGAGTTCTTCGGCCGCGACCGGCTGCTCACGGAGCTCCCGGCCGTGCAGTCGCACCCAGAGCCGTCGCACGTAGGCTCCGCGGATGTCGGCGACATCGGCGACCGTGCCGGGGGCGACTGAGCCGGGCAACCGCCTCGCACGCCGCACGTAGGCCTCCCGCCGCCATCGCGCGCTGAGCCTCGCGTGCGTGCGGGTCGGCACCGGTACCGTACCGGTCAGCGCACCGGAGGCATCATCGGCGCCGTCGAGCAGGGCGCTGCTCGCCTCGGCGCCGAGCGCCATCGTGACTCTGCTGCGCTCGTCCGCGAGCTGCCAGGCAGCGGCGGCGCGGTGCACCTCGTCGATGCAGAGCCGGGGCAGGTCGTCGGCGGAGGAGACGCCGACGAGCGAGGGCAGGGCTGCGAAGAGACGCTCCGCGATCGAGCGGTCGAACGGCTTCGGCATGCCGCGCTTCGACGCGTTCGTGCCGATGCACGGCATCTCGAGAACCTCCCGGTCGGTCAGCCCGATCTCCGCTGCGGCACCCGGTGCGAAGAGCCCCGCCCCGCGCGCCGACCCCGCGTCCGATGCGACGAGCGCGTCGAAGTCCTGGGACGACCCGTCGAGGGCCGCGCGCAGCCGTTCCGGGGCCGGCTGCGGGGCGGTCGCGCGAGAACGGGATCGTGCCGCCACGGCCCACGCCTCCTCGAGCTCGGCGACGAGGCTTCCCGAGCGTGCGGGATCCCGTGCGAAGGCCAGCAGTCGCCCGCTCGTGAGCTCGTCGTCGGTCGGGGCCGACTCGTGCACGATCTCCTCCGCGATCGCGGCCCGCACCGCCGGGTCCAGCACCGCGGGGTCGCCGTGCGTGCGTGCCGATTCGAAGCAGCGCTGGAAGTAGAGGTCTTGAGGGTTCCCGACGGTGACGCGTACCCGACGACGTGCCGCTTTGACTTCGCGGTACCAGGCCGCGGTGGCGATGAGGTCGGATCGCGCGTCGCCGATCCGTGCCCGGAGTTCGGCCGCGGCGTCGGTGCTCAGCGACCCCGTGGCCAGCCGGGGGTGCTGCTGCGGGCGGATCACCAGCGGATCGAGGATGAGCTTGACAGTGCGGGCGAGCGGGCGACCCGAAGCGTTCGCGAGCACGGCGACCTCCGGGCCGAGCTCGGCCCACGCCTCGCCGAGCGCCTGCGCCCGCGACACGTTCACCGGTCGTGCTCCGGCTGGGTCGCACCCGATCTCGCGCACGGCTACTACCCCCTGTTCCCGGCGCCTGTCACCATTGCAGACTAACCGATCGCCGGGCGCCGCCGCGAGGAATCATGCGCGCGTCCGCGTCCGCGTGAGCATGCGGTCGCCCGCACGATGCGGAGGCGAGGGGAACGTCCCCAGGCCTCCGCACCCGGGAGTCAGGGGCAGGTGATCCGCATCTCGAACGGCTTCTCGGCGGGCGCAGCGGGGTTCGCGGCGTCGACCGCCATCATGCTGCCGGTGATCGTGTAGGTGCTGCCCTGCTTGGTCGCCGATGCCTCACCGGGAGCACCTTCGGCCCACCCCATCACGGTGCCGTCCACCGAGCCGAGCGCGACGCTCGTCACCTGGGGAGCATCGCCGCCCGACAGCACGGCGCCGATGCCCTCGGTACCGCCGGCCGCGCCGACGGCGATCGTCAGCATGCCGTCGGCCTCATGGCACACCGTCGTCGGGTCGGCGATGTCGACCGCCTTGCCGTCGACCGTCACACTCGTCTCCGCCGTGCCCGCCGAAGTCGAACCGGCGTCGGCAGCGCCCTGATCCTGCTCCGAAGCCCCCGACGGCTCCGTGCCCGATGATTCGGGCGTCTTCGCCGGGGCGTCGGAGCCGCTGCAGCCCACGAGGAGCAGGCCGAGGCTCGCGCCGAGCGCCAGACCTGCGAGTGCACGGGAAGCACCGATGCGAATGGGAGTGGCAGTGGTCGATCCGAACATGATGCACCTCTTGTTTCTCGTTCTGTCCAGCCGCTCCTGCGGCAGCCGGTGCTCACGAAGCTAGGCGGCGCTCGGCCCTTCCCGATCACAGATCGGGGGCCTTACGAACTGAGATCTGCCAGCCCAGGTAGCAGGATCGACCGGCCGGTGACGGCTCGCGGATCGTCGACCGATGGCCGGCCGTTCCTGTGATCGGGAGCACGCCGCATGCGACACTGTTGCAGACGAGAGGGGCGTCACCGGTGCTCGTCGACGGAACGGCACCCGCCGCTCCCGAACACCACGCGAAGCAGTGCCGACCAGGCGCTCGGCGCTCCCGAGAACGACGGGAGGGCGATCATGGACATGAACTCGAACGACATGCACTGGGTCGGCTGGGTCGTCATCGGGGGCTTCGTGGCCTGGGGGGTCATCCGTTTCATCTGGGTGATGCGGCACGGCGGATTCCGCACGGCGGAGGACTCAGCGAGTCCTCCGCCCGTCGATGGGCCGAGGTATCCCGGGCTGTGGGCCGGTGTCGTCGCGAGCCGCGTCCGTGGGGTCGCGCGCCCCGTGGACGTTCCCCGCCCGGAGTCCGTCGACGAGGTCGCCGTGTGGGCGGGCAGCGAGGACTCCCGTCGTGTCGAGCTCATCACTGCTCCGGTGTTCTGGGTGGTGCTGCCGCTCGCCGCGTTCGGTCTCCTGATCCAGCAGACGATCACCGACCCCACCGGCTCGCACGTCAGCATCTCCATCAACGGCCAGAGCGTGGACAGCTGGCCGACGTGGATGATCTGGCTCTTCTGGGTCGGGGCGAGCGTCTGGCTGCTCGTGGCAGTCGGGGTGCTGCTGCTGCGCTTCAGCGTCTGGAAAGAGCTGAGCGCGGAGAACGCATGGATCTTCGAGCACGGCGTCCCGCACTCGATCCACCGCACCTCGGTGGATTACGACGACGGCGAGACCAGCGGCTGGGCGACCTACATCGCGCTCGACCACCGGCTCGACTACCGGCGGGCGGCCTGGATCCACGAGGCGTTCGAGCAGTGGCTGCGCGCGGTGGGGCTGCCGAAGTCGGGCTCGGGGCCGGTCTCGTCGGAGGCGCTGTTCGGGGAGCAGGCGACAGGCGGGTACTTCTTCCTCCACCTGCCGATCTCGGCGATGGCCGGATCGGCCGTCGAGAACCAGTGGATCATCGTCACCGAGCCCCGCGGCAGCGCTTCCGGGAACGACGAGAGCACCGGTGAGGATGAAGTGATCGTCACCCCCGTGCCGGTGCCGAGGAAACTGCGGAAGATCAGGGCGAAACTGCGCCGGAGAGCCGCGAGGGCCGCATGATGGGCCCGTTCACGAGCGTGAACCTGCAGAGCCTGCTCTCGAGCGACGACGAGACCCGGGGGTGGCTCGCCATGGCTCGTACGCCCGAGACGCGGGCGCGCATCCGGCGATGGGCGACGATCGAGACCCTCGGCATGTTGATTCTGCTGGTCGGTGGGGCGCTGTGCTGCCTGGCCGTGGTCGCCACGATCGTGGTCGGTATCTGGTCGGTCGCAGGTAATGTCGACCGGCCGCATCTGTACTGGTGGATCTGGGGTGTCGCACTCGGAGTGCTCACGTGCGGGCTGGCAGCGCTTCTGGTCGCCACCCGGCAGCGGCAGACGGCGTGCTTCGCCGACGGCCGGGTCGCAGTGGGCACGGTGGAGCGGGCGATCGAGCTCCCGGGAGGCGGCGACGACCATGAGTCGTGGGATCTGCGGATCAGCGCACTCCTGCCCGACGGGACGGTTCTGCGCCGCAGGGTGCACCTCGAGGGCGGCCGGCTCGACCGCTGCGTCGGCAGCCGCGTCCGGTTCCGCCACAATACGCTCGACGCCGATGCATTCGACGACGTGCTCCTCGTCGGCCGGCCGGACAAGCGAGGGCAGCGCCCCGGGCGGAAGGAGTCGTCATGACCTGGATCCACTGGGTGCTCATCGCCCTCGGCGTGCTGTTCGTGATCGGCATGACCGTGCTCATCCGGCACGCGATCCGCACCCAGGACGAACCGATCCCGCTCATCGATCGGAGCCGCGCGTACCCCGCGACGGTCGTGGGGGTATACGACACCAGCGCTTCCGAGACGGCTGACCCGAACGTGAAGGTCGAGTACGTCGTCACCGATGGCGAAACCCGGCAGCGGTACCTCGCCGACGTGATCGACGACTCCTGGCTCGACCGCTTCGCGCTCGGAAGCGTCTGGCAGATCTACCCGTACTCGCCCGATACGACGCGGGTGGTGCTCACCGAAGCGCATGACGACGTGTGGCGTTGCGGCTACAACGTCGACGGCCTCTACGGCCTCGGCGGGAACTCGGGGCCGGTCGACCGCGGGCCCGGATCCCCCTTCCCGTACCGGCCGAGGGGGTACGGATCATGAGCGACGAGTACACCGAGCACTGGGTCGCCCGGGCGAAGTTCGCGGAAGAGCAGTTCGCCGGCTGGCCCGATCGCGAGCAGAAAAGCAGAGCACGCAGCACCGGAGAGGAATCCCCAACATGAGTCTCATCGATCCGCAGTCCCGCTGGTGGAACCGGGATTCCACGCGCCGCACCCTCGCCTACGCCCTGATCGCGCTGTCGCTCGTGACAGCAGCGGTGAGCATGTTCCACGTGATGGCCGGTGAAGCCTCCCTGCTGCCCGAGTGGTGCGTGTTCTTGACGATCCTGCCGCTACCGCTGCTGCTGGGCGGGGCGTTCCTCATCGCGTTCGGCACCCCGGATGACGTGGATTCGCGGTACGTCGTGTGGCCGCTCGGGGGTCTGTTCATCGCACTCGGAGTGGGCGCCGTGGCCGGGGGCGCGGTGTCGCCCGACGGTCTGGAGTGGTGGCATCTGCAGTTCGTCGTGTTCGCCGTCGGCGGCGTGATCGCGATCATCGTGTCGATCCTGCTGCGTCGGCGTTCGCAGCGCAACGACGCCGTACGGAAGTCGGCGGCACGCTCCCGCATCGTCGCCACCGGCGTCGTCACCCGTGCTCGCAGCTACTCGATCAACTACCAGCGGGTCACGAAGGTCACGGTGAAGTTCACCGACCGGGAGGGCAACACGCGCTGGTCCAGCGACACCATCGCCGGGGAGATCACGACCGGGCAGCGGATGCGCGTGCAATACGCGCCCGATCAGCTCGGGAACAAGGCGGCCGTGATCCTCAGCCGGATGGGGAACCGGTTCTGAACCCCGGGCCACCGAGGAGGCATGATGACGGAGACACGCGAAACACCGTTGGCTCGAGCATTCCTTCGGGTGTTCGGGCTCGATTCGCCATTCCTCGGCGAGGGCTCCGAATGGAGGTTCGCATCATGAGCTCGAAACCATCGCCCGCAGCCTGGGGCATCGGCACCATCGTGGTGATCCTGATCATCGTCGTGGTCATCGCGTTCATCGGCGGCCCGGTGAAATCGTTCTTCACGGCGACCTGGTGGGTGTGGATCGTGCTCCCCTGTCTCGGCGCCTTCGCCTACCTCATGCGGGGCATGGTCATCCACCGACGCCGCATGTTGCCTCCGCTCGACCGGACACCGCGGACCGGTATCGTCGTCGAGCACCGCCTCTGGGGCGATCACTCCGACAACCGCAGCACCACAGTCGAGTACCGAACAGCCGACGGCGAATTGCAGACGGCCACGCTGGCCGACGAGATCGCGGAGCAGAGCGTCGAACTGCTTCCGGTGGGCAGCACGGTCGAGGTGTACGCCTATCGGGATCCGCAGTACGCGAGGACTGTCGTGTTTCTGACGGAGAAGCACGACGACGTGTGGCGGAAGGGCGTCAGCAGCCTCTGGGGCTGGGACAGCAACGAGGGCCGGTTCCCCGAGCCCGCCCCGGGATCTCCGTTCTTCGGCCCCGATACGGCCTACCGCTTCGCCGAATCCGATCCAGTGGCGTCCGAGGGTGATTCGAACGGGGCGACGCCCCGATACGAGCAGAAGGAGACGCGGATACTCATCGCATACACCGTGGTGCCCGTGCTGGTGGGGCTCGCCGTCATCGGAGTCGGCCGGTTCACCTGGTGGTCCACGATCACCAGCACCCAGGCGTCGAGCGGTATCGGCATCGGCGTGGATTACGACACCGACGCGGGCGACGACTCGAACCGCGAGATCATCTTCGTGCCGTACAAGCTCGACGGTCTGCCCGTCTATCAGGCCCGGACCGCGGCGATCTCGCTCACCGACGGCACGCTCCTGTGGGATAGGAAACTCGATTCGGATGTGTGGGAGCGCTACCCCGTCGCGGTGACCTCGTTTGACCGCCCAGTCGAGGGAGGCACCGACCGCACGGTCGTCGTCACCACCGAGCGAGGCGCGTTCGGCTTCGATCCGTCTTGGGGCGACCTGGACTGCGGTCCCGGCACCTCCACGGGCGACTGCAGCATCGAGTCGGGTCAAGGCACGCTCGCGAACATCGGCGAACTCGTCGGGGAGGGCACCGACCTGTACGGCGACAGCCCGAACGGCGTCGACCTCACCGAGATCGACGGGATGGTCGGCATCACCAGCGAGCGATTCGACACGGTGCTCGATCCGGCGACCGGCGAGCCCGCCGGCGACGGCTTCCGGGTCGAGTACTACGGCACGGTGCGGGTCATCGTCGACGACCGGGTGGTCGCCGAGCTCGCGGACGTGACGAGCCTGCAGCAGGTGCTCGTCGCCCCCTCGGGGAAGGTCGTGCTGCTGATGCGCGGCGAGAACCGCAAGAGCGTGCTGGTCATTGCGACGGAAGACGGCCTCAGGCGGGTCACGATCGGCGACCGCGGGCTCGTCGCCTGGCCGGCGTGGATGGGATAGCGGAAGAGCGATGGCGACCGAGACCCGCGAGCACGAGACCCTCCCCTGGCCGGGCGATCCGGCTCGGGCACCCCTGGCAGCGCGCCCGCACGCTTCCCGTATGGTGGACGACCAGCCATACGGGCCCGATCCGGGTCGACCGGGATCGATGCGAGGAGAATCATGAGCACAGACGTTCGCCGCCGCGCGTCCACCGCGCCCCTCGTGCTCGCGGCGCTCCTCGGCGTCACTGGATGCGGCGTGATCCCTGATCGGGTGACCGATTGCGACACGAGCTCGCAGCCCCTCACCTGTCAGCGCGATGAGCGCTTCGAACTCGCCGGCACGAGCATCGTCGTCGACGAGATCGACACCATCACGGAGATCGGCGGCGACCCCGCCGATCAGGCGCATGTCGAGGCTCGGGTCACGCTCGAGGGCGAGCCCGAATCGGTGCTGGAGGCACGGCTGCACGTCGTGAACCCGCTGACCGAGGAGACGCTCACCGTCGCACCGGACACGCGCCCCGTGGCGGGCGAGCAGACGCTCACTTGGGACTTCAGCGGCCGCGGGTACGCCGAACGCATCCAGACCGATGCCTTCCCGCCCGATATTCGCCTCGTCTTCAGCGACGCCGACCACGAGGTGACGGTGATCGTGATGAGCGTCGAGTACTCCTGGGAGGCCGAATGAGCACCCTTCCGACGCCCGACGACGGCTGGGCGCACCTGCTGCGTCGGGTCGTCGCCGTCTTCTCGCTGTGGGCGATCGCGGCGTTCATGTTCGCGGCGGCGGGGCTGCCCGTGATGGACCCGCAGTGCTACTCCGACTCGCCCGGCGGAGGCCGCGTCTGCCCGCTGCACCCCGACCCCGTGCTGACGCACCTCTTCGACGCCCGCTGGCCGGCGGTGCCCGAGGCCGTGACGGTGACGGTGATCCTGGGGGCGGTTTTCCTCGGCATCGGGGTCGCGCTCTTCCTCGACACCTCCGAGCCGTGGTCGGAGCGAGGCGGGGCGCCCACTGCCGCCGGCGCCATCGCGGGGCTCCTGGGCAGCGGGCTCGGCCTGCTGGTGGCGGGCCCGGGATTCATGCAGCCGCTGATCGCGCTGGGCATCACCGCCCTCGGCGTGCTGCTGCTCATGTCGGGCCTGCTCGCTCTGCGCGCATTCGCCCGGTCTCTGCATCGTCGGTACGCGCGGCACCTGCGGCGCGAGCACCTCCGACATCACGGCACCCGCACCATTGCGCAGGTCGCGGCGCTCGACTGGAGGCGAACCTGCGAGGATGGCGATGCCGTGTTCGCCGTGACCGCTGCGGTCCCCGCTTCCGCGGGAGCCCGGTCGGTGACCGACGAGCTGTGCGTGCCGCGCGAGGACGCCCCCGTGCTCGGCGGCACCGTGGTGGTGATCCACGATGGCGAGACCGGTCACTCGACAGGGATCGACGTGCTGCTCGAAGTCGACCCCGACGGGCCGCGCGACCCCGACGCCCTCGAGAAATACCCCGAGGCCCCGGAGCAGTCTCCGAGCTGAACGCACGACGAGGCAGTCGGCACCCGTTCGGCCGGGCCTCGCGCTCACGCCGTGATGACCGACGGAAGGTTACGGACCGCCGACTCGGCGCTCGTCGATCTGGCCGCACACGTCGATGAAGGGCTGCACGAGTCTGGCGAAGGGCTCCGGGTCGACGGCATCCGGCCGCAATTCGCGCAGCAGCACCGCCAGGCCGATCGTCATCAGCGGCTGCTCATCGATATCGCGCCCTCCGGGAGCGACCCGCGCGAGCTGGCTGAGGCACTCGGCTTGCGGTGTGAAGAAGTCCGAGCCGAGAAGGTGCCAGGCGGGGTTCACTGCGGTCCTGGCCTCGTCCCACGCGTTGCCGTCCGCGCGGATCAGCTCGAGCACGGCCCGTGCTTCCGGTGTGGTCATCAGGCCCATCCGGAACCGGAGCGCATCCCAGAGCGGATGGGTCGCAGACGCCGTGGGCTGCATGCGTTCGAACAGCTTTGCCGTGCTCGGCACGGGGTACCGGTGCAGCAGTGCCGCTGTGCGGAGGTCTCGCGCGTCCCGGACCTGCTGCTGCTCCGGGCCGACCAGCGGCAGGTCCGGGCCGCACGGGGGCTCGAGCAAGAGGATCCGTGCCGGAGTCGCGCGGTCGATGATTCCTGGTGCGAAGAAGCCGACCACCAGGCCGCTCGTGCTGAACGGCCGGGTCCCCGAACGGGTCGTGCCGCGGTAGGGCGCACCGCCGGGCGCATGGATCTCGACGTCGAGCGACTGGTTGTAGTCGAGCACGCGGAGTCGTACATGCTCCGGCTCGGCCAATTCCGGAACACCGACATCGCAGAAGCGCCCGTCTTCGCGTCTGCCGCCCGGTCGCCGGAGTCCGAACATCCTCATCCCCTCACGCATCCGTACCGCCCGTTCTGCGGTTTCGGCCGGTTCTCAGAGTCCATCACATCGACCCCGGATCCCGCCGCGGACACGCGATCGATCACGGGTTCACACCGCACGAACGCGAAATGGGTGAGGCCCCTGCATCTGCAGGGGCCTCACCCATTTTCTCTCGTGCGCGAGGGGGGACTTGAACTGACCTCGACCCCCTCGCGCAGCGAACCAACATCGGGCGTTCAGCCGCATAAAATCAACGATCTAAGGCATGTGACCTGTGGATAACTCCATCGCGATACCCCGACCTGCAGGCTGCTTAGCACTTTCGTTAGCACTTTTTGCTGCGTGGAAGACTTGACAGCGCCCGGCTCCAGGTCAAGACAATGTAAGGCACGGAATCTGCCTATATGCGGCGTCCTCACTTACGTCTCCTCTTCTAGCTCGGATCTTTCCATTTGCATTTTCAGCCAGCCCGCGGGCGCTCGGAGCGCTTCCCGGTTGAGGTAGTACAGGCGGCGAATGCCGTAGGGTTCGACAGTTAGGAAGCCGCTCAGGGTCAGAGTTCTCAGGTGCTGCGATATCGCGGGTCTCGAGATGCTGAACTCGTCGGCGATGTCGAGAACCGTGCGTGGCCCGGTGACGAGGAGCTCGATTATTCTTCGCCTGGTCGGGTCGGCCAGCGCTTTGAATCTACCGTCGAGCACCGTGCGAGTCGACTAACTGCACGAGCTGGTCGATGTAGCTCTGCAGGAAATCGATCGTCGGCTCGCGCACGATCTCATCCCCGCCGTTGAAGAGTTCCGGCGACTGAGAGAGGAAGACTTCCGGTTGCCCGACTGTCGGCATGTCGAAGTAGGACAGCGCGAGGCGGAGGTTCTTCTGCGAGGAGTAGCCGCCCATGCGTCCGACGGAGTGGCTGATGATCCCGACCGGTAGACCTCTCCACGCCACGTCGCCATTGGGTTTGGAACCAACATCGATGGCGTTCTTCAGACAGGCCGGGATAGTGCGGTTGTTCTCCGGCGTGAGGAAGAGGACGCCGTCGGATGCCGTGATCGTCTCGCGAAAGGCGGTGTATTCGGGAGGTACTGGCTTGTGTGCGACGTTGGGGTCGTCGTAGTCGAAGTCGTAGAGGGGGAGATCGCGGATCTCCACGATTCGTGCCTCGTAGACCTCGGGGAACATGGGCAGGACGTTCTCCGCGATCTTCCGGGCGAAGGAGCCGCGGCGCAGGCTCCCGATGATCACACTGATCTTCTTGGTCATGGGTGTTGCTCTCTTCCGTTGGTCTTTATCGTCGATGCGTCGCGACTGCTCAGGAGCCGAAGGGCGGCAGGAATGGTCGCGCTCCGAATGCCGGTGGGGTTCCGGCACGGTGCGAGGCCTCGATGAAGCGGTCGAGTTTTGCCCGGTCTGTTGCGTCTTCGGCGCGGAGGAAGATGCTGAGCATCGACAGCAACCCGCCGATCACCGCGTAACGATTCGAGCTGGTTCCGAGCAGCCTCAGCGCGGCGGGCTGGTCGCCTTCTCGGATCGCCTCGAACAGTGCGATCGTCTCAAGCCAGGCGCCCTCGTCCGGGCCTGGCATCGGCTCAGAAGCAGGCTCAGAAATCCCAGTCGGCATCCGTGGTGTCCTCTCCCATTCCCATGACGTAGCTTGATCCCGAGCCGCTGAAGAAGTCATGATTCTCATCGCTGCCCGGGGAAAGCGCGGCGAGGATCTCCGGGTTTACCTCTGTCTCCTCGGGTGTGAACCGTGCTGGGTAGCCGAGGTTCATGAGCGCCTTGTTCGCGTTATAGCGCACGAACACTGCGACGTCGTCCATGAGCCCGAGCGGTTCGTATAGTTCACCCGAATACTGCAGTTCCAATTCGTACAACTCTTCGAGCAGGGCGAAGGTGAAGTCGCGCATCTCCTGCTGCTCGGCCTGCGAATGCGTTTGGAGGCCGCGCTGATATTTGTACCCGGAGTAGTAGCCGTGCACGGCCTTGTCGCGCAGGATCAGCCGGATCATGTCGGCCGTGTTCGTGAGCGTGGCGTGCACCGAGAAGTGCAACGGCAGATAGAAGCCGGCGTAGAGCAGCAACGATGACAGGAGCGTCGACGACACCTTGCGCTTCAGCGGATCCGGGCCGAAGTAGTGCTGCAGCACTTTCTTGCAGCGCTCCTGCAGCAGGTCGTTGCCGACGGCCCACCGGTATGCGTCGTCGATCTCTGGGGTCGAGGTGAGTGTCGAGAACACGGAGGAGTAGGAGCGGGCGTGGACGGACTGCATGAACGCGATGTTCGTGTAGACGGCTTCCTCATGCTCGGTGCGGGCGTCCTGGATCTGGCAGATCTCACCGACCGTGGCCTGCACGGTGTCGAGCATGGTGAGGCCGGTGAAGACGCGCATCGTGAGCGTGCGCTCTTCCTGGCTCATCTTCTGCCAGGCGGGGATGTCGTTCGAGAGCGGCACTTTCTCGGGGAGCCAGAAGTTCGCGGTGAGCCGGTTCCACACCTCGAGGTCTTTGTCGTCGCCGACGCGGTTCCAGTTGATCGGGCGCAAGCGTGCTGCGGGGTCGTGGCGGTAGGCGGGCGGGGTGACGGAGAGCTCGGTGAGCGAACGGTCGAACGCGAGGGAGTGGGTCATGTTGCTGGTCTTTCTGAGTGAGGTCGGGTGGGGTCAGAGGGCGCAGGAGACGCAGCCCTCGATCTCTGTTCCCTCGAGGGCGGGCTGGCGCAAGCGGATGTAGTAGAGCGTCTTGATGCCCTTGCGCCAGGCATAGATCTGCGCCTTGTTGATGTCTCTGGTCGTGGCGGTGTCCTTGAAAAACAGCGTCAGCGAGAGGCCTTGGTCAACGTGCTGGGTGGCGGCGGCGTAGGTGTCGATGATCTTCTCGGGGCCGATTTCGTAGGCGTCCTCGAAGAACTCAAGGTTGTCGTCGGTCATGTGCGGGGCTGGGTAGTAGACGCGGCCGAGCTTGCCTTCTTTGCGGATCTCGATCTTTGCCGCGATCGGGTGGATCGATGCTGTCGAATGGTTGACGTAGCTGATCGACCCGGTCGGCGGCACCGCCTGCAGGTAGGCGTTGTAGATGCCGTGCTCTCGGATTGAAGCCCGTAGTGCCTCCCAGTTGGCGACGCTCGGCAGCGCGATCCCGGCGGCTGTGAAGAGTTCGCGCACGCGCTCGGTGGCGGGCCGCCATTCCTCTGCGATGTAGCGGTCGAAATAGGTGCCGTCGGCGTAGTCGCTCTGATCGAATCCCGCGAAGGCTTCGCCGTGTTCTAGCGCGAGCCGGTTCGAGGCGCGCAGCGCATGGTAGGCGACAGCACGGAAGTAGGCGTCGGTGAAGTCGATACCCTCCTCGCTGCCGTAGTGGATGCGCTGGGAGGCAAGATAGCCGTGCAGGTTCATCTGCCCGAGCCCGATCGCATGCGACGCTGCGTTTCCGGCTGCGATTGAGGGCACCGCGTCGACATCGGTCTGATCCGACACGCTCGTGAGCGCCCGCACCGCCGTCTCCACCGTCGCCCCGAAATCGGGGGAAGCCATTGCCTCGGCAATGTTCAGCGAGCCGAGGTTGCAGGAGATATCCTGTCCGACTTCCGCGTAGCCGATCGCCGCATCGTAGGTGGAGGGGGTGTTGACCTGGAGGATCTCGGAGCACAGGTTCGACATGTTCACCCACCCCTGAAGCGGTTTCGCACGGTTCACGGTGTCCTCGAACAGCACATACGGGTAGCCGGACTCAAACTGCAGTTCCGCGAGGGTTTTGAAGAACTCGCGGGCGCTGATCGTGGTCTTGCGGATGCGCGGGTTCGCGACGAATTCCTCGTATCGGTCGGTCACCGAATGATCCGACAGCGGGATGCCGGTCTCGCGCAGCACGTCGTAGGGGCTGAAGAGGTGCATCTCGCGGTTCTGCTTCGCCAGCTCGAAGGTGATGTCCGGGATCACGACCCCGAGCGAGAGGGTCTTGATGCGGATCTTCTCATCGGCGTTCTCACGCTTCGTGTCGAGGAACCGCATGATGTCGGGGTGGTGCGCGTGCAGGTACGCCGCGCCCGCGCCCTGCCGGGCGCCGAGCTGGTTCGCATAGCTGAAGCTGTCTTCGAGGATCTTCATCACCGGCACCACGCCGGAGGCCTGATTCTCGATCTGCTTGATCGGGGCGCCCGTCTCGCGGAGGTTCGTGAGCAGCAGAGCCACTCCGCCGCCGCGCTTGGAGAGCTGCAGGGCGGAGTTCACACTGCGGCCGATCGATTCGAGGTTGTCCTCGAGACGCAGCAGGAAGCAGGACACGAGCTCGCCGCGCTGCGCCTTGCCCGCGTTCAGGAACGTCGGGGTCGCCGGCTGGAACCGACCCGACAGCATCTCGTCGACAAGGCGCGCGGCGAGCTCCGCATCGCCCTGTCCGAGGAAAAGTGCCGTTGCGACGACACGCTCCTCGAAGCCCTCCAGGTAGCTGCCACCGTCGAAGGTCTTCAAAGCGTAGGAAGTGAAGAACTTGAAAGCGCCGAGGAACGTCTGGAAACGGTGCCCGAAGCACGAAGCCCGCTCGTGCAGCAACGCCACGAAATCCGCATCATAGGCGCGCAGGTACGCCTCTTCGTAGTAGTCGCGCTCGATCAGCCACTCCAGTCGTTCCCACACGGAACCGAACCGCCTGGTGTTCGGGGCGACCTGCTGCGCGAGGTAAGCGTCTGCGGCCTCACGATCCTTGTCGAACTGAATCGACCCGTCCAGTGCGAACAGGTTCAGCTGCGCATTCAGGGCGTGGTAGTCCTTGCGCTCGCCGACCCTGGCACGCTTCGGGGGAGCCGGGGTGGTGTCGGTGTTGGGTGGTGCGGTGATGGTCATGCGATTTCCTTCTCGTTCAGCAGGGTGGTCGGGTGCGCCCAGAACTCGGGGAGCCCCTCGTTCACACGGGCGACGTCGCGGTCAGTGCCGAGGAGCTCGAAGCGATACAACTCGGGCACCCGACACTTGGCGGAGATGACGGGCCCGGCGAGGCAATAATGCTCGCCGAAGTTCGTGTTCCCCGCGGTGATGACACCGCGAATCAAGGCCCGATTGGCAGGGTCGTTCAGGAACTGGATCACCTGCTTCGGCACCGCTCCCGACTGCTCGCCCCCGCCGTACGTCGGGAGGACGAGCACGAACGGGCGGGTTACCCGGATCATGCCGTCGAGTCGGGGCCGTAGCGGGATCCGTGCCGCGTCACGATCAAGTCGCTCAACGAATCGCCTGGTGTTCTCCGACACGCTCGAGAAGAACAACAGGTCGGGTGACTCCTGGCCTTCGAGCACCCGAACTTCCCGGTCGGCATGCCCCGGAAATCGGTGCTTCACACTCATGCGCGCATCACTCCCATCTCAGTCAAGAACCCAACATGTAGTAGGCGCTGGCCCTTGCCTCACTAGATCTAGTGTTAGCACGATCTTCGAGTGCGGGACTACGACACGCCCATGTTTGCAACTACGGGTAGCCGAACATTAGAGTTAGACGCGCTGACCATGGTGGAGTGCGGGCAGGGCGCATCACCAGTCCACGCGGGCCGAGACCGGCCTACTGAGAATGAGTGAGGTTGTGCCATGAGCGATCCAACGCGGATCCAGATTCCTGTCGAGATTCAGAACGAGAGCATCCGCGCATTCGTGGAGGAGTGGGCCGGAATTACCGAGCCCGACAGAATCGAGCTCGTCTCGGCTATCGATGACCCTCGGCTTCTCGGCGAAGCCCTCACCTCCGGTGAATTCCTGCCCGCAGGTGAGGGCCGCTACTACGCGAGATCCCATCCGAAGGACACCGCCCGCTCCGAGGAGCGCACGGTTGTCGCGACCTCGGATCCCGCTGACCGCGGCCGCTATAACAACTGGCAGTCCACAAACGAGGTGAAGCCGCTCATCGTCGAGCGGATGCGCGGCGCATCTCGCGGGAAGACGATGTACGTCGTCCCCTACCTGATGGCACCGCCCGGCACCCCGCTTGCGGCCTACGCAGCTGGCGTGGAGCTGACGGACGATCGCACGGTCGTGCTGCAGATGATCCGCATGGCCCGCGTAGGCCTCGAACACTTCGACGGGCTCACTGACCCGAACTTCTTCGTCCGTGGCGTGCAGGTTACCGGCGATCCCGACACGCTCATGCACGGCACGCCGGAGGACGCGCGCCTGTTCGCGACCATCGCCGACGAGCGCACGATCCTCCATTACGGCTCCGCCTACGGCGGCAACGCACTCCTCGGGAAGATCGCTCATGGCCTCCGCCAGGCCTCCTATGACGGCTACATCTCGGGCAAGTTCCTCGCCGAACAGTTCCTCCTGTTAGGCATCCGTGACCTCGAAACCGGTGTCACCACTCACGTCTGCGGCGGGTTCCCAAGCGCATCGGGTAAGACCAACCTCGCGATGACATTGCCGCCGGACACGCTCGGGGATAGGTACCGGGTCGACTTCTACGGCGACGATATCGCCTGGTTGTGGATCGACGACGAGGGCCGCTTGCGGGCGATCAACCCCGAGAATGGCGCGTTCGGAGTCGCGAAAGATACGAACGAGCACACAAACCCGACCGCGATGGCCGCGATCGCGGAGGGGTCCGGCACGATCTTCACCAACACCGCCTACAATCACCTGACCGGCGACGTGTGGTGGGAGGGCCTCACCCCGCACCCGCCCGCGGAGCTCGAGGGCTGGCTCGACTGGACCGGGGCCTCGATCGCCGACCGGGGCCCCGACCAGCAGGACGCTCCGTGGGCGCACCCGAATAGCCGGTTCACGATCCCGCTCCCTCAGGTCCCGAATCTCGCCGCCGATGCAGCAGACCCCGCGGGTGTTGTGGTCGACGCGATCATCTTCGGGGGACGCACTCGCGACCGCGAACCCCTGATACGCGCTATCGACGACCCGGCAGTCGGCGTCTACGACGGCCTCACCCTGGGAGCGGAGGCGACGTTCGCAGCGGAAGGCGTTGACGGTCAGCTCAGATACGACCCGATGTCGATGCGGCCGTTCTTCTCTTACTCCGAGGGACGCTATGCCCAGCACTGGTTGAGTGTTCTCCGGCAGGCGCGGGAGCTGCCGGTATTCGCGCACGTCAACTGGTTCCAACGCGACCCCGAGGACGGCCATTACCTCTGGCCCGGTTACCGCGAGAACCTCCGCGCCCTGAACTGGCTCTTCCGCTACCGGAACGGGGACGTCCACGGGCGGCCCACTCCAGTAGGTGTCATTCCTACGGCGGAGGAGCTCGATCTCACCGGCCTCGACATTCCCGCTGAGGATCTCGAGCGGCTCCTACAAATCGACACGAAGCGGTGGATTGAGGAAGTGCAGCATCGACAGGCACACCTCGCGAGCCTGCCCGATATTCCGCGTGAGATCTGGGACGCTCACGAGGCCCTCACTACGGCACTCACCAGGCACGCGGCCTCGGCAGGCCAGGAGCATCCTGGCTTCCGCCCTGGTTCCATTCTCCCCGACACCCACTGATACAGGAAGGCTGCCTCTTTTGAAGATCACCCGGAAGTTCCTCAACGGAATCGCGTTCACGGCGATCGCCGCACTCAGTCTCACCTCCTGTGCGAACCCCGGTGTCCCCGCGCCGCGCGGGGATGGCGACCCGCTCAAGGTGTACGCGACCACCGGATATCTCGCCGACGCGGTGGCGAACATCGCGCCCGATGCCGAGGTCACGACGATGGTCGGCCCTGGTGGGGACCCGCACACATATCAGCCGTCAACGAAGGACATCGAGACAATCCAGAACTCAGATCTGGTGTTTTGGAACGGTTTGCATCTCGAAGCACAGATGACGGACATGCTCACCAGTCTCGGCGACCGGCAGCTCGCCGTCGGTGACCGACTCCCGGACAGCCTCCTCCTTGACTGGCCCGAAACCGACGATCAGGGAAACCCGCTGCATGATCCACACGTCTGGAACAGCCCCGAAGCATGGTCGCTCGTGGTGGAATACGTCGCTGACAAATTCGGGGAGACCGACCCTGAGAACGCGGACAAGTACCAAGCAAACGCCAACGCCTACCTTAACCAGATCGATGCGGCCGTTGCGGAGGCCCACGAATTGCTGGGCGACGGGAAGATCGCGCCGCGCATCCTGATCACCGGGCACGACGCATTCAACTACTTCGGACAGACCTTCAACCTCGAGGTGTATGCCACCGACTTCGTCTCGACCGAGGCGAAGCTCAGCGCCGGTGAGCTGTCGGAGCTTGCACAGCTCATTGCCGACAACGCGGTGCCGGTGATTTTCCAGGATAATCAGGCCAATCCCCAGGCCATCACGAGCCTGAAAGAGGCCGTCCGGTCACTCGGGTGGCAGGTCGAGGTGTCCAGTGAGGAACTGTTTGCGGACTCTTTGGGTGCGGAGGCTCCTGTAAACACCTATGTCGGCGCGTTCTCGCACAACGCCCGTGCTGTTGCGGAAGCACTGAAGACAACTGGAGAGTAGAACGTGACACACCTGAGCGATACACACGAATCCCGCACTGGAACGAATTTACTCGAAGAACGCGCAATCCCTGCCTGCCGCACCCGTAGCCTTTCGGTCGCCTATCATGCCGAGCCGGTGCTGCGAAGCGTGGACTTCACGGTGCCCCAGGGGGTGGTGATGGGGATCGTCGGCCCGAACGGAGCCGGGAAATCGACGCTCATTAAGGCCATGCTGGGCCTCGTGAAGCCGCTGACCGGCACTTCCGAGTTCTTCGGGCAGCCCCTCGCACGCACGCGGAAACGGGTCGGCTACATGCCGCAATCGACCAGCGTCGACTGGGACTTCCCGACCACCGTGCTCGATGTGGTCACAATGGGCACCTACGGCTCCCTCGGCTGGATCCGCCGCCCCGGAAAGCGCGAGCGAGCCCGTGCGGTCGCGGCCCTGGAGCAGACCGGGATCCCGGATCTCGCGTCCCGTCAGATCGGGGAGCTCTCTGGAGGGCAGCGGCAGCGCGTGTTCCTCGCCCGCACGCTGGTGCAGGCCCCGGATCTGTACTTCATGGACGAGCCGTTCCAGGGCATCGATGCGAAGAGTCAGCAGGCCATCGTCTCCGTGCTGCACACTCTCAGGGAGCAGGGCAAGACGGTGGTGATCGTGCACCATGACCTCGCCACCGTGCGCGACTACTGCGACCATGTCACCCTGCTGAACCGCCGTGTCGTCGCTTCGGGACCGGCCGACGAATCGTTCACGCGCGAGAACATCCGCACCGCGTACGAAGTCACCGCAGGTGATGATGCGTTCCTGGAGTTCGCGTCGTGACTCTGATCGAGTTCCTCGGGAACCACACCTACCGGATGGTGCTCTTCGGCACCATGACCATCGGGCTCGTCGCAGGCGCGCTCGGATCCTTCGCCTATCTGCGCAAGCAGTCGCTCATCAGCGACGTGATCTCCCATGCCGCGCTGCCCGGCACGCTCCTCGCGTTCCTGACCGCGGTCGTCGTGCTGGGCGCGGACGGCCGCAACATGATCGCGCTGATCATCGGCGCGGTCATCGTCGGAACCCTCGCGGTGCTCTTCGCCAACGGCGTGACCCGGGTCTCAAAGATCCGCATCGACACCGCGATGGCCGTGTCGCTCACGGTCTTCTTCGGCAGCGGCATGCTGCTCATGCGGATCATCGCGAACGGAGCCTTCCCGGGCAAGGGCGGCATCCAGGACTACCTCTTCGGGAATGCCTCCGTGATCACGATCGCCGACCTCACCACGAGCATCACCGTGGGCGCCCTCGCCCTCGCCCTGATGCTGGTGTTCTGGAAGGAGTTCGCGCTGCGCACCTTCGACCCGGATCACTCCACGGTGCTCGGGTTCCGGGCACGCACGATCGACACGCTCATGTTCACCACGATCGTGATCGCCACCGTGATCGGCGTGAAGGCCGTCGGCCTCGTGCTCATGGTCGCGTTCGTCGTCACCCCACCGGCCGCGGCCCGTCAGTGGACGCGCACCCTACCGGGCATGGTCGCCCTGTCCGCCGTGTTCGGCGCGGTCGGCAGCGGTACCGGAGCCTACCTATCGATCGTGCTCGGCAAGGTGCCAACCGGCCCGCTCATCGTGATCACGCTGTTCGCGATCTTCCTCCTCTCGCTGCTGTTCTCGCCCCGGCGCAGCATCCTCACCCGCGCCGTCTCACGCGCGCGTGCACGCACAATCCTCAAACGCGAACTCCTCATAGAAGGAAGACACCCATGAGCTTCGTTCTCGGCACTATGCTCCTTGCGGTGGTCACCGCCTTGGCCTGCGCGCTCCCCGGCGCATTCGTGGTGCTCCGACGCAACTCGATGCTGGTCGACGCGATTAGCCATTCGATCCTGCCGGGGATCATCTTCGGCTACTTCTTCACCCACAACTTCAACTCTCCCTTCATGATCGCCGCCGCCGCCCTCGCTGGCCTTGCCGTCGTGCTCGGCAGCGAATGGCTCACCCGCACAGGATTGCTCACCGGCGACGCCCCGCAGGGCCTCATATTCCCCGCCCTGTTCAGCGCCGGAGTGATCCTGGTCACACTCGAGTTCGCGAACATTCACCTCGACACGCATATGGTGCTCGCCGGAGATCTCAATATCGCGGCCTGGGAACCGCTCATTATCGCAGGAACACGAGTCGGACCCGCCTATCTGTATGTGATGCTCGGCGTACTTCTCATCAACGCCATATTCCTCGCACTGTTCTACTCGAAGCTGAAAGTTACCACCTTCGATCCTCAGTTCGCGACCAGCCTCGGCATCCGATCCCGGCTCCTGAACACCGCATTCATGTTCCTCGTCTCCGTCACCGTCACCGCCGCATTCAACGCAGCCGGCGCGATCCTCGTGATCGCACTCGTCGTCATACCGGCAGCGACCGCGTACCTGCTCACCACCCGTCTGCCGGTGATGATCGCGTTCACCGCGCTCATCGCCGTCGCCGGAGCGCTCGCCGGGTTCTGGGTCGCGTATGTGCTGAACGCCGCGACAAGCGCAGGCATGTCAGTCTTCTACGGTCTCGTTTTTGCTGCAGTGCTCATCGTCACGAAGCTGCGCCAACGTCAGATCCGGAGTCGGCGCCAATCTGCCGTATCGGCGTGAACAAGCAGGAACGCGCATGTCGACTCCGCAAGAGGTCACGATCATCCCGTACCTCAAAACGATCTGGATCCTGCAGCATGAAGAACAGGCCCGCGTTGGCATCACCATCCTCAGCAAACGGCTCTCGAAAGCCCCAGCTACGGTGTCTCAGACCGTTCGCGCGCTCACAGTCGCACGGCTCATCCACCACAAACCGTACGGCCCGATCGAACTCACCCTCAAAGGTGAGCAACTCGCGATCAAAGTAGTACGCAACGACCGGATCGCCCGCGCCTTCCTCTACCGGGTCCTCGACTACCCATGGCCGGACATCGCGGGAGAAGCCGACACGCTCATGACTGTACTCCACGACGGCCTCGCGAACCGACTGCATCTCCTGTCAGGCTCGCCACTCACCGACCCGTACGGTAACCTGATTCCCGGAACGGGCGCATCGTCTCCGCGAGGGGCTCGCCCGCTGACCGAGCAGCCCCTCCGTACCGAGCTGGAGATTCTGCGCGTCCCGGACGCTGAACCCGCACTGCTCGACCGCCTACATTCGTTCGGTCTCGTGCCCGGTCGCATCGTTCAAGTTGAACGAGTCGACGACACCACTGAAGTGATCGAACTGATGTGCAACGACACGGCGCGCACAATCGGAATCCACTCAGCCCACCGCATCCTTGCAGCACCAACAGTTGGGGCGTCAAGGCCTGGCTCAGATCAGCGGCTCCACCCAGACCGCATCAGAAGCAGCGCGCCCTAACGGGAGCGGCTCACTCCTCCCCTCAACGAGGACCTCGACCGCTTCCGAATAGGGCGCAGCCGGATGTGACTCAAGCATCGTACCGAAGCGGATACCGTTCTCCGCGAAGAACTGCAGTAACTGTGGGTCTTCGTCAGAGATCCGCTCCACCCGCGCCCGCTGCCCCGACACCAATTCAGTCAACAGGATTGCGTCGGGGCGTGCGACGACGCCGTCCGCTGTTGGTATCGGGTCACCATGGGGATCACGGGCGGGATGCCCAAGGAGCTCGTCCAGACGTTCGATCATGAGATCGGAGACAGCGTGCTCAAGCATCTCGGCCTCATCGTGCACCTGATCCCATCGATATCCGAGCGTCTCCACGAGGAACGTCTCAATCAGACGATGCCGCCGCACCATTGCCACCGCATATACCCGCCCCTTTGTCGTTAGCGTCACCGCACCATACGGGGCGTGCTCAATGAACCCCTGCTCAGTGAGTTTCCGAACCGCGTCCGATACCGAGGAGAGCTTCAAGCCGACCCGGTCGGCAATCAGCTTTGGCGTCACCGGGGCATCTGACCACTCCGCCAGCGACCACACCGCCTTCAAGTAGTCCTGGGTACTCGAAGACAACTCAGACACAGTCACTATGGCAGAGTACCGCTCCCCAGACGTCCCAAGGGCTCCGTTGCCCGGAGCGTCCGGAGACACGGAGGCCCAAAAGACATAGCGGCCCTCAAGGTGCCACGGCTTCACGGAACGTCGTTGATCGCTCCTGCCTGTCTGGCACGCGCCTAAGAGGTTCGACGACCTCGTTCCAGACCGAGTCACGGGAATAGGTCCAGCACTCGTGCGATCGCCGCAGCGGTAGAGAACGACGGTGCTGCAACGCGACCGGACTCGATCTTGCGGAGGGTCTCTGGAGAAACAGCTGCCGACAGAGCGACGTCGATCATGGTCCGCCCCTCTCGTTCTCGGCGCAGTATCCTTCCCAGGCGCTCCCCCGTTCGATCTGCTCGGGTGAATGCGGTAGACGAACCATGGAAATATTCCAATATCGGTACGGTTATACCGGTACTAGTGTCGCGAACGGAGGGGCGTGTGGGATCGAGATCCTGAGCAGTGTCGAGCTGAACCTAGCGAGGGTCGCCGGTCGGCTCGTGGGGAACATCCTCGCGGCGTTGCGAGCTTAGTGCTCAGTTGGCTCCAGCCTTCTAGAGATCGATCGGGAAGCAGAGCGACTGATTTACGCCGTCAAGGCCACGTCCTTCTCCGTCGACTATGCGCCAGCATTTGGTCGCGGGCCGCTCGGGCATCATATCTGCGCCCCTTGAACGACGCGATCCTCCACGGGTGCCATTCGACTATCGGCTTGCCGATGGTGACCTTCTCGCCCTTGACCTTGCGATCAAGAAGGGAGGCATGGCCGCGGACGCTGCCATCAGCTTCATTGTCGGAGAACGACGTGAATCGGGTGATGCGGCGATGATCTCCGGGCTGGGTTCAGCATCAATACGGAATTCGGAGGGCATGGCATTGATCCCACCATGCATCAGGACCCGCACGTCTCGAATGTTGGCCGCCCATGTCGAGGATACCGACTGCGTCCTGGCTTGTTGCTCGCACTCGAACCCTGGGTGATGGCTGACGCATTTCACCTCGTCACGCACCCCTATGATGGGTGGACGCTACGCAGCAGGACCGGCGGTCGGGCCGCACACAGCGAACACCCCATCGCCATCACGGAATCCGGGCCGGAGGTCCTACGCTACCAAGCGAAGCCTGGCGTCAATCGGCATGAGGCGACTGTATCGCCGACCTGACCGACTCCCTCGGGTCAATTGCGTGTACCGCACGAGCAGTGCTCAGTCTGTTCGCGTCTTCCAGTCAAGATTGCTTAGCGGGCAGAGCTCACATTGGAGTCCTGCCCGCTACCGTTGAGTTAGCGACTAACGAAGCTACCCGACAGCGATGGCCAGTTCGTTCGGGGTGTGATCGAGCTCGGCTGAAGCTGTGACCTTTCCGGTTGTCAGATCCACTGCGTGCACCCTCTTCGCTGCGGGTTCGGTGATGTACGCGATATTACCGTTCACTTTGATCGCCGGGTGCGCGTCTTGCCATGCGGCTGGGCCTTCCCACGGCTCAATGACCGGGAAGGAGTTCGTGATCTTGCCGGTCTTCGGCTCGAGTACGTGGACTTGCCCGTCCGTCGACAAGATGTAGGCGAGGTCGCCGGGTCCACGCGCGAGGTCACGGAATGTGTACCGCACTTCTTCCGGCAGCGAGAGCACCTCGAGGGTCTCAGCGTCAGTGTCGATGAGGGCGACCGAGTTCAGCAGGTAGCCTTCCGCATCGGGGTCGTTCTTGTAGTCTCCGACAACGATGGGGCTGGTTTCGGAGACGAAAGCGTTCCCCATCCGGCCGTACGCATCCGGGGCGGCGAGTTTTGTGAAGGAGCCGTCCTTGAACAGGAGCGCGCCGTTCTCGCATCCGAAGACCACGGTCTCCTTGGCTGCGGCGCCCTCCCCATGGATGCCTGGGCAGTCGGCATTCACGGCTTCCTCGAGCCAGCGATCCTCGTGCGGGTGCAAGGCCTTCGCTCCCGTGCGCGAGGTCTCGTCACCGACAGTGGTGAGCAGCGACCCGTCCTCGAGGACAATCGAAACACCGTGGTGTGGAGCATCGGCGGTGTACGTCATTGTCTTAGGTACGGTTTCGTAGCCGCCGGCGAACCCCGCGGTGGGGACGATGGTTGTTGTGCCCGTGCCGTCATCAAACAGTACGGTGTTCTCGCCGTGGATCACCACGTGGCCGGCAGTCTCGGCCTTGAACATCGCGTCGGTGAGGGCGGGAGCAGAGGTATCGAGCATCTGGAAGCCCTCGGACGTGGTCACAGCGATCGTGCGTCCATCACCGAAGGCGTTGAGACGAGTGAACTCCTCGGTCTTGAATTCACCGACGACATCGAGGGTTTGGGGATCGAGTACGGCGATCCCACCGGGGTAGGAGACCGCCACGCGGCCTGATGTCTCCGAGGCAGCGGGGGATTGCTCGCCGTCGGGCGGAGCGGTTCCACCTGCAGCGCAGGCGGTGACAAGCAGCGAGACGCCCGCCAGCGCCAGGGCCGCAGCGCCCATCCTGTTATGTTGCTTCATATTCTTCCTTTCGTGGCGACCCCTCTAACGGGGGCCTGTCAGGGGGTGAGTCCGTCGGCGATGCGCTGCGTGTTCGTGCGCATCATCAACAGATAGGTATCTGCTCCCCCACCAGGTTCGGTGAGGGACTCGGTATACAACTCGACGACATTCACATGGACGCCGGCCTCAGACGCAAGGACCTGGATCAGTCGGTCGGACTGTGAGGACTCGGCAAAGATTGTGCGAACTCCGGCCTTGTCGATCGCGTTGGTGAGGTCTCGGAGATCCGCGGCGCTGGGTGCGGCGAGAGTGGTGCCGCCCGGTATCACTGCGCCGATGACTCGGAAATCGAACCGTTCAGTGAGGTAGCCAAATACGTGATGATTGGTGACTAACGCGCGCCGCTCGGAAGGAATTTGCGCGAACGTCTCCACCATCTCCGTGTCGAGGGCGGCAAGCTGCGCACGATACGCGTCAGCGTTCTCATGGACTTGGGTCGTATCGATCCCATCCACCTCGACCAACGCTGCTTCAGCCGCGTTCACGACCTGCACCATGCGCGCTGGGTCGGTCCAGAAATGCGGATCATCGGGGCCCTCAGCGTCCCCGGACGCATATGGCAGAGTCGTGATCACGTCACCGGCGACGACGGCAGGTACGCCAGCAGACGTGGCGCGATCGATGTGCTTCTGTAAGCCCTCCTCGAGCCCCAAACCGTTGGTTACGAGCAGGTCAGCGCTGTCCATCAGCGCAGCCTCCTGTGCAGATACCTCGAACGAGTGCGGGTCAGCATTCGGCTTCATCAGGGTCGTTACCGCTGCCGCATCGCCAGCAAGATTCTCGACGACGTCGCCGAGGATGTTGGTCGTCACAACGATCTGGGGCCTCTCGGGTTCCCTCGCTTCAGCACATGCGACCAGACCGACGCCGAGCATAGTCGTTGCAGCGGCCAACGCGAGTGCGCGTAGTACCTTCATCGCCCTACCTCCGTGAAAAACGCTGGCTTGCTCGGCGATATGAGAGACCGGGCAACGCGGGCTTCGTCGGCAAAGTCGATCTCGTAGACGACGCCTTTTGCCGGCGCATTGACGTATGCGCGCTGGCCATCGACAACAAGTGACGAGCCCATGCCCCCGTCGGCGAGCAGCGGATCCGTCGAACTGACCATCACGGCCGTCTTGGCGAGATAGACCACGACTCGGCCGTCAGCATCGATCGCGACCACGTGCCCCTCTGTATCGTCCACGGTCGATACTCGCGTCAGCGGGCGTGGGGTCGGAATGAAGACCCAGCTGCGCTCACGCGCGTCGAGCAACCAGAACCCCGTGGACCCTGCCACTGCCGCAACGGTCGGCCGTCCCTTGCGTCCCTCGAATGATCGCGCACGTTCAGCGACGATTCCGACCGGATATGGGATACGTTCAACACTGACCTTTGACCCCTTCCACGTCGCGAGTACTGCTCCGTCATCGCAACCGATCACGAGCCCAGCCCGGGTAGTGATCGCCCCTGCGGCGTCGACGCAGTCGAAGGAATCTCCCACTGGCTGCCCGTCACGGTCGTGATAGACCAACTGGTCGCCGTCGGTGACGAGAGCGCCGTCGCCAACCGGAGCGACCAGCCCCGACCTAGCATCGGTCTCAATACGAAAGAGTTCCTCGATCTTGCCGGCTGTCAGAGACTTATTATCGAGCAGCACCGCCTCGCCTGAGCCTGTGAAGAACACCCCCGTGGTGCCGGCTGTGGAGAGCGCGCCAAAGGTGACAGTTACCGGACCGGCACCGGGCAGCTTTCCGAGCAAGGCGGGTTCGGCACGGTAATAGTGGAAATGGTCGCCGTGGTCCCAACTCCACCGGCCCGAGTCGATCACGACCACCCCTTCCCCTGTGGTGACGAAGCCATAGCGGCCATCACTGGCAAGCGATTGGGGTGCGGGAACGCCACCGATTTCGGACGTCTGCTCACTGAGCAGATCAAGCAGTGCAGCATTCCCCTGCTCATCGATAGAGAGGAGCCCGAGTGGAGGTTCACCGATCTCTTCAGCCCCGGCGATCGCGCCGTGGCCCGATCCACTTTCAGGCGAGGCGGTCGAGGTCTCTGCCGGCGCGGGAGTGCAGGCGGAGAGACATCCAACTGCTAAAAGAACGGTGAACGTCGTGAGGTAGCGGGAAGTCATCGGGTCCTTTCCAAGGGAAGCTGTGAGACGTGTTCATGGCGAACTCGGTGACGGGCAGCGCGGGAGAGCAACGTGCGCAGGGGTGCCGAGCAGGCGGCGAGGAGCACCGCGGCGGCTCCGATAGATGCTCCTGCCGCGGTTGCAAAGTGCCAGGATGCCAACAGTCCCAGAAACACTGCGGCTGCTCCGAAAGCAATGGCACAAAGCATTGTTGCCGGGATGCGTGTGGTCCATGCACGTGCCGCGACCGCGGGGGCGAGGAGAAGTCCCACGACTAGCAGCGTGCCGACCGCCTGGAACGACGCGACGACAGCGAGCGTCACGAGTGCAACCAGTACCACGTTCGCGAACGGCGGACGCAGCCCGAGGGTACGCGCGATTCGGGTGTCGAAGGCGGCCGCGACGAATGCGCGATGAAACGCAGCAGTCACGCACACTGTTACTAGGGCTCCCACCAACAGAAAGATGATGTCGTCGGTGCCGATGGCGAGGATGTCACCGAAGAGAAGAGCCGTGGCGTCCGTCGCAAAACTCCGCGAGTGCGACACGATGATCACCCCTACGGAGAGCATCGCGACAAAAAGGAGACCAATGCTGGTGTCGTAGGACAACCGGCCACGGCGCTGAAGCAAACCTATGGCCGCGCTCATCACCCCGGCGCTGAGTGCCGCCCCGATCAGCACCGGCGCACCGGTCACGGTGGCAAGGGCAACCCCAGGAAGCATCCCGTGTCCGATCGCTTCCCCGAGGAATGCCATCCCGCGAATAACCACCCACGTCCCCACCACCCCACAGATCACCGCAACCAGGAGCCCGCCGGTGAGGGCGCGGGTAAAGAAGTCCACAGCAAATGGGGCGAACAAAGGAGGCATGACACATCACCATACAGGAGAATGAGAATCATTCTCATTAGATGTTACGGTGGGGCCATGAACCGAACTTCAGCGATCTCTGCACGCGACGTATGTTACGGCTACACCAACACGGATGTCTTGCACGCTGTTTCCGTTGAACTGCGTTTCGGCGAGATCGTTGCCGTGGCGGGGCACAACGGGTCTGGGAAGTCGACTCTGCTTGAGGTCCTTGCTGGCGTGCGAAGACCGCGTTCCGGTGAGGTTCACCAGTTTGGGGATCTTGCACTCGTTGTGCAACGTCCGTCTGCGCCAGAGACGCTACCGGTGACCGCAGCGGAGGTTGTACGCATTGGCACCTGGAAACGCGGCAAGCGCGTGTCGCGCACAGCCACACGACGCGCCGTCGGCGAAGCTCTCCACCGAGTCGGAATGATTGACCTTGCCACACGCCCACTCTCGGAGCTTTCTGGAGGGCAACGGCAGAGGATCTTCCTTGCACAGGGCATCGTGCGCCGCCCGGACATTCTCTTACTGGACGAGGCCGCGGCGGGACTCGACCATGAAAGCGCTGACCGACTGCAGCAGATCCTGCGCGATGAGGCAGATCGAGGCGCGGCCGTCTGCACGGTCACTCACGACGACACGGCCGCATTCGCAGCAGACCGAGTCATTCGTCTGCAGAGCGGAAATGTAGTCAGAGAAACCGTGAGTACGACCAAGTGAGGGCCGGGCTGCTGGTCCAAGATCACGGCAGGACAGACGAGATGTGTGAATCGGCCTGACTTTCGTTCTGTTCTTCAAGCAAGGATGAAACACGATGAACAGGAAGTATTCGCCGGAGATGCGGGAACGTGCGTTGCGGATGCTCGCGGAGACGCGGCCGTCGCACCGAACATGATGAGCGCGCTTCGTCACGTGGCGGGGCTGCTGGGCATGAGCCCGGAGACGTTGCGACTCTGGCAGCGTCGGGTTGAGGTCGATGCTGGAGTGAAGCCGGGGTTGACGACGGAGGCGGCGGCGGAGATCAAGCGGCTGCAGAAGGAGAACGCCGAGTTTCGCAAGGCGAATGTGATCCTCAAAGCTGCGAGCGTGCTTTTCGCGAATGAGCTCGACCGCGCCCGACTGAGATGATCCGGTTCATCACCGAGCACCGGGATTGTTTCGGGGTCGAGCTCGTCTGCCGGGTCCTACGCCCGGCAGTCCAGGGGTTCCTTACCTCCCGCGGCTACCGCGCCGCGATGGGTCGCGCCCCCATCCGTCCGGCAGCTGCGCGACGACCTGCTTGTGCCAGAGACCGCGCGGCTGCACGCGGAGAAGTACGGCGTCTACGGGCGACGGAAGATGCACGCACTGATGCGACGCCAAGGGTGGGAGACCGGCCGCGACCAGACCGAACGCCTGATGCGCCTCGCGGGCGTCCGCGGTGTGAAGAAATCGAAGCGGGTCTTCACCACACGCTCCGACAAGACGACGGCACTGCCCTCCGATCTCGTGAACCGCCGCTTCACCGCGCCAGATCCCAGGCGACTTTGGGTCTGCGATGTGACCTACGTCGCGACGTGGTCCGGGTTCGCATATGTCGCGTTCGTCACCGACGTCCACTCGAAGCGGACCGTCGGGTGGAACGTCGCGTCGACGCTGCGGCCCGAGATCCTGCCGATGATGCAGGCGCTGGACATGGCAGCCTGGAACGCCGGCGGCCGACTCGACGGACTCATCCATCACGCGGATCGCGGGTCGAACTACACCGCGATGGTCTGCACGGAGCGGATCGTCGAACTCGGCGCTGTCCCCTCCATGGGAACCGTTGGCGACTCGTTCGATGGCGCGATGGCCGAGGCAGCCAACAATCTCTACAAGACCTAACTGATCCGCCAGCAAGGCCCCTGGCGAACGGTCGAGCAGGTCGAACTCACGACGCTCGAATGGGTGTGGTGGTGGAACAACTCCCGCCTCCACGGCGAACTCGACATGCGCACCCCATTCGAAGTCGAAGACGCGTACTACGCTGACCTCGAATCAGCCAATCCAGCAACCGCCGGACAAGGCCCCAATGGGAACGAAAGTCAGGCCGATTCAGACCGAGGACCTGCGAAAACGACCTCGACTTCGATCGTTGCCGCAAGTTCACAAGCTTCCGAGGGTTGCTTCGCTGCTGGCCAACGTAGCGCGGCCGCGTACATGCACCGCCGTATCAACTCCGCCATCGAAGCAACGGGACGTCCGGTGAGCCATATCGCCGCTTCGCCTGGCAGACAATAGACAACGTGCGCCCTGGATCCTCGTCACCGCGTATATTGGTGGACACCGCGGGATGGCCGCCTGAGAACTCGACCGCGGCGAACTACCCGTGGACGAGCGTCGGGGCCGATTGGCGCCTGTCCCTGACCGGTCACTAGCTCCGCTCCAACGCCGGTGGACCCCGCCCCAGCGTCACTACTCGTTGCTACACCACCACCGGGGCTCTGTCCAAAGCGCAGAGCGACAAGGAATCACAGGATGCAGGAACAGTGCTCCTCGTCGTAGACCATCGCGCGAGAACGCAGACTAGGTGTGGGACCCGGGCAGCGATCCCGATCTGCAGCGCACGGCCACGCTCTCCGTCGTCCTCGACTCGACTGTGACGGAGCTAAGCGTCATTGGCGATTCCTAGTTGACACACCTGGAAGGACACGACGATGAAACCTGGTTTTGGGGAAGTTTTGCCTGCACTGTTGTTCACAAAACCCCACGTTCAACTGAACTCCATGACGCGCTGACTTTACGTGCAAAAGGATTGATCGCCCGCGTGACTGCGGTCAACGGCGTGGGAGGTGAGCTGATCCGTTCCCCTCGCACATGAAATCGTGAATCGGCGTTCTGCCGCATGATTCCGCGGTTTCCGTGAGCCTCACCTGTGGATAACTTCACCGTGATACGCGACTCAGCACGGTCGGTAGCACATGAGTTGGCGCATGAAGCGTTCCGAGCCCACCGACGTCGGTAGGGCCGTTTTCAGTGACTCAACCGATCGTGACCGGGATGATTACGATGGGCTGCGTGTAGGTGTCGATGCGGGTTGTTATCTGGATCTGCCACTCGCCCGCCACGGGCATCGTGAGCGCCGCCTCGTACCCACCCGTCGCCGCGTCGAACTGCGGGGTTGCGGTGAAAGGGCCGAGTTCCTGCTCGGGCAGGCGTGCCTCAACGGTTACCTCTTCGGTAGTGATGGGTTCACCCTTGTATTCCAGGCGGAACGCGACCGTGTTCTTGCCGATGGTGGCCGGTGTGATCGTGCCGTCGACGGTCAGCCCTTGCGACGCGGCATGCAAGGCAGTCTCTTGCGCCGGGGGTGCGGTGGTCTCGGTGCCGTGCGAGTGCTCGGGAGTCGTGGTGGGGCTGGTGTTGGTGAGGAATCCGGTGACCGCAAGCACCGCGACCAGCAGCATGGCCTCGGCAGTGAGAGTGCGGCGCAAGCTCACCCACTGCCGCTCGTCTGCCGGGTGCCGGGTGATGCGGGGCAGGAGGTCGTTGCGGTTCCATGCTGCGACCGCGATGACCGCTCCGACGATGATGAGCTTGATCGTGAGGAGCAGGCCGTACCCGCTGCTGACGAGGGACTGCCAGGAACCGACGATGAGCACGGCCATGATGGTGCCGCTGACCGCGAGCAGGATCACGCTGTACAGCGCGAACCGCGAGAACCGGGCGACCACTCCGGCCGAATGCCGGGCCGAGATGCGGGGGCGTCCGCCACGCACTGCCGGGCGCGCGGCACGAACATACAGCAGGAGTCCGGTGACGCCGCCGAGCCAGAACGCCCCAGTGGCGAGGTGACCGTAGTCTGCGGCGAGCATCACCCACACGGGCTGCACGGTCTGGGTGTGCCCGACCAGGAGCGGCGCGGCAAGCGCGAGGGCCGTGCACCCGAGCGCCCAGGCCCTGCCCGCAGCACCTCGCGAGCGGGATCCCAGAATCGTGGCGGCGAGGCCGAGCACGGTGACGAGAGTAGTGGCGGCGAGAAGTTGCCAGGAGACACCAGGCATCCAGGTGCTTGCGGGGAGGAGCACGAGGTCGCCGCTCTCGGGCAGGTAAGTGATGAACTCGCGGCCGGTGACGCGCGACCCCGACGCCGGGATGAGCAGCAGCGACGCGACCACCGCCGCGCCAATGGCATAGTGCAGGATCCGGCGGGTGCCCCGGGTCGGGGCTTCGTCGCGGCGGAGCACGATGCGGTCGAAGCACAAGAGTCCCGCCAGGAGGAGCAGTCCGAGGTACTGCGCGACAGTAAGCAACGACACGATGGTGTCGGTCACGACCGGATCGGCGGGGGCCGCGCTCGTGTCGGGGGCAGTGTAGTCGCCGTCACCGATCTGGAAAGTCAGCGCCCCGCCGATGGGATGCCCGTCAGCAGACACGACCCGGTAGGCGAGCGCATACGCGCCCTCACCCAGATCGTCGGGCAAGGTGATCGTGACGGTCGTATCGACCGTGCGAGCAGTGAGCACCACGGGGGTGCCGTCGCCGGGGAAGAGACGCATCGCGTCTTCGATCAGCTGCACGGGCTCATTGAACCGCAGCTCCACGGTGTCCGGTGCCGCGTCGATCACGGCACCGTCCTCGGGATTCGTGCTCAGCAGTTCGGCGTGCGCCTGCGCGGGCGCGACCCCGACCCCGAACACGAACAGCAGCCCGAGCAGCAGCGCGCCCACCGCACGCAGGACCGTGCGCCTTGCGTGCGGTGGGAGCTCCCCGGCGACGGTGAGGGTCATGCCTGCTTGCGCCCCCGGATCAGCGCGATCACACCCGCGATCAGGCCCAGCCCGCCGACGACGAGCGCGGTGGTCACGAGCGGCGTCTGGTCATTGCTCGCGGCCGTCTCCTCGTTGTGCGCCGCAGCCTCCCCGGTGCTCGCTTCGGAGGCCTCATCCCCGTGGCCGTGGCTGTCGCCGCTTGCTGCGACGACCTCGAAGCCGGGTGCGGGCAGCTCGAGTTCATGGGGATCCTGCCCATCTGCGGGGATCTGCACCCACGCCGACTCACCCTTTTCACAGGTCTGCACCGCTGGGAAATACAGCATCGAACCTGCCGCCTCCTCGGGGAGCTGCAGCGACAGCTCGAACACGTCACGCTGATCCGCAGGCAGCGGAGTCGAGGCCGTGTAGACGACCTCGGCGACCCGCTCGGTGACCTCGTTGCCATGCGCGTCGGTGATCGGGGTGTCCAACTGCTCCATGGTCTTCTCGACCGTGTAGAAGCTGTTGCGGGTCGGGGTGACCGCGTTGATCCCGTCCGGGATCTGGATCGCAACCTTCGTCGTCGGCGAGGCGTCGCAGCCGTGAGGAACGCTGAGGGTCACGACCGCGTATGCGCCTGCCTCGTTCGTGTTCGGGCTCGCACCGACATGCGCGTGAGCACTTGCCGTGCCCCCGAGCGTGAGCGCGACTGCGCCGAGTAGGGCCGCACCGCCCACGAGGAGGGGGCGCTTCTTGGAATCGGTGTTGGTGTTCATGTTAATGATTTCTTTCTTTCAAATGATGTGTGTGATGTGTTTTCTTGGTGCGCTGCGACCTCGCGGAGATGCCGCCATGGGTCAGCGCAGCAGGGTATCGCCGATGAAACCGCCCTCCGCACAGCCGGGCGGGATCGCAAACACCGCCGACCCGATCGGGGTAGTCCACTCGTTGAGCAGATCGAGCTCGTCCAGGCGGCGCTGGATCGGCACGAACTGCCGCTCCACATCCGCCTGGTAGGAGACGAAGATCAACCCCGACTCCGACAGCTCATCACCCGCAGGCGGGCCCTGATAGTTGTAGGCACGACGGAAGATCCGCTCGTGCGCCTCGACCGGGCGGGCCCTCGCCATATGGGAGAACTCCGGGATCACCGTGAACCCGATCGGGGTCTTCGCCTCGAAGTCAGGTTCATCGAACTCAGCCGCCGCCCCGTGCGGGCTGCTCGTGAGCGGTGCGCCGTTGGACTGGAACCGGCCGATGGATTGGTCGCGTCCGGAACGGTCGAGACGATCCCACTTGTCCAGATCCATCCGGATCCTACGGATCACCGCCCCCGTGCCGCCCGAAAGCCAGCCGCCCGTGGACCACACGACCTCGTCGAAGTCCGCGGTGCCGGGGGTGGGGTTGGTGGTGCCGTCGACCTGCCCGAACAGGTTCCGCATCGTCGTGCCCGGCTTCACCGAACCGTGCGCGCGCCGGAACCCCGACTGCACCCACCGTAAGCCTGCGAAGCTGCGCGTGTCCTTGAGGAGCATCCGGGTCGCGTGCGCGACCGTGACCGGGTCGTCCGAGGCGACCTGGATCAGCAGATCCCCGTCACCGTACTCCGGTTGGAGCTGGTCGATGCCGAACGCGGGCAACGGCCCCAACCACCCGGGGCTGGGGCCGCCCGCGCGAGCGACGAAGCCCGGCCCGAACCCAAACGTCACCGTCAACCTCGCGGGTGCGACTGCGAGTTCCGGTTCGGAATCCGCGAGCGGCGGCACACCCTGCGTGAGACGCGCCGCATCATCCGTGAGGATCCCCATCATGCGCCGCAGCCCATCCCGGTCAGTCTCCTGGTGCAGGTCGAGGCCGATGAACACGGCGTGCGCCTGTGCATCGGTATCCACCCCGGCCTGATGTGCACCGTAGAACGGCACCGTCTCGCTACCGTTCAGCGGCATCGACGCAGGCGCTTCACCGCCGCGTGGGGTGAGGGCGTAGTCGATGCCGAGTGCGGCGGCCGCGCCGACCCCGGCGGCAGCCCCTCCGAGGAGGAACTGCCGCCGGGTCGACGACGCCTTGCCGGACGGCTCGCCCCGGTCGGCGCCCCTCATCAGTGCTCGCTGTGGTCGGCGTCGTCGTGGTTCATGTCGCCATGATCCATGTCGCCCTCATACGTCTCGTTTGCGCCCGCGTAGTCCTTCGCGACGGCCGTGAACTCGAACGTGGAGCCGTCGGAGAACGTGAGGGTGAACGTCACCTCCTGACCGGCCTGGATCGCCTCCGGGAGTTCCATCAGCATGAGATGGTTCCCGCCGGGTTCCAGGTGCAGGTGGTCGTTCGCGGGGATCGTGAAGCCGCCCTCGACCTCCCGCATCACCATCTGCCCCGAATCGTTCTCGACGGTCTCGTGGAGTTCCATCATCGGCGACGCCGACGATTCCACCAACACCACCGTCACGTCCTGGTCTGAGTCGTTCTCGAGCGTGCCGAACGCGGCCGTCATCTCGCCCGGCTGCGCGGTCTTCACCCACGCGTCTTCGATCGAGACCGCGTCCGCCTGGGCCGTCTGCGCGGCAGATTCCTCCTGTTGTGTGTTCGTGCCGCCGGTGGCCCCTGTCGCGCATCCGGTCAGCGCGAGCAGCGCCACCCCGAACACGGCCCCGGCGCGCGCGGCGCGATTGCGAATCTTCATCATTGGTTTCTTGTGCCTTTCAAACATGCATACTCCCGACCGCCAGGCGCACTCGTGCGCCGGGTTGGCACCGCACCCGCCTGTGCGGGGATGCGGTCAGATCAATACGAACTGCCGTATAGATACGCCCAAACGCGCTCTCCTTAGTGGTGGCAGGGTTCACGCAAGCGACAGCGCACGCAAGATAGGCGTGCGTGCGCGGCGACAACCGGCTACAGCACACGAATCGCCAGCCTGAAAGCGGCGACACTGAGAGAGTTAGTGAGCGATCCGAAAGATACGAGGCGGCCCGCGCCTGCTCAGCGTCGATGCGTGAAGCTGCGACAGCACCGACCAACCGCTCGTCTCCACGGTGACCGGCACCCGCGCCGGGGCCGTCGCGACCGGGAAACGCAGCGGCACCACGAGACGATGCCGCACCCATGCGACGAACTGCTCCGCCAAGGCGCGGAGACGATGAATCGCCTTCTCACCCCTATACAGGAAGAAGACCGTGACCGCGGCACCGATGAAGTGCGACACCCACATCGTGGCATCGCCATGCACCAGCGTGATCGTCTGCTCCGACACCACCGGCATCTGCATCATCCCGTGACCGTGATGGTGACCGGCGGACATATTCATCTGCGCGCCCGCGGTAGGGGTGCCAAGCACGAAAAGCGTGTGAAACAGCATCTGGCTCGCGACCACCGACACCGACAGCCGAGCAAGCGACAGCTTCCGCCCAGCAAGCAGGATGCACACCATCAACGACAGCAGCAACGGCACAGCGATACCCAGCGGCCCAGGCATCGCGCCCCCGCCGACGACATGCGAGAACAATGCCGCGAACGTCGCGATCCCGGCCGCGCTCGATCCGCGCACCAAGTGCGGGAGACGCGACGGAGACTGCATACACCCATTATCGCAGTTCCGGTAGCTTCACACCGCTCCACCCTGGCCGACCGGCTTCACGCTCTCTGGACAGCGCCCTCCGCGCGCCTCCAACCCCGAACCTCTTCAGGGACTGCTGCACGGATAGGTGACATCTGAGTTGGCTAGGTGTAGTTCCTCG